>JAZOLM010000068.1:0-104915 GCA_045652985.1 Alistipes sp.
ATCGATATACTCCATGACGTAGTAGGCTGTGTTGTTCTCGGCAAAGACGTCGTGGATGTGTATGATATTTGGATGGTCGAGACGTGCGATGGTCTTCGCCTCCTTCATGAACTTCTGCTTGTAGGCATCCATCATCTCGGCGCTACCCTTAGAGCCAAGAGATATACTGCGTGAGTCCTCATCGCGATTGTAAAACTCCTTAGGAAAGAACTCCTTGATGCAGACATTACGTCCTGCGAGCTCATGCTCGGCAAGATAGGTGATGCCGAAGCCACCATTGCCCAATGTGCGTATGATGCGATATTTGTCACCTTGTAGATAGATGCCCGGTTGTAGTTGCATAGGTCTATGTTGGTTAATAGTTGTTTGTTGAAACAAAGTTAAACATAATTCCCGAAACGAACAATATTTAACACATATATATAATTAGGAGTGTTGCAATAATTGTTGCAACACCCCTAATGATGATGGTGATAGTTGACTATCTGCCCGACTCGGCAATCTTCTGGAGAATCATATTGTTAAGGTTCTCCGCCTTAAGCAACTCTTCAAGTGTGAAGTGCATGCGATAGCGCCAGTAGTGGCGTGAGTTTGCAGGCACGTTGATGCGCTCGTCGTGTGGGTTCTCTCTGCGCAAGCTGCCATCCATAGCCAACCAATCCTGCAATGGCAATACGGTGAGCATTGCTGGTGACTTGAGGTGCATAGCGACCACTTGCTCCGCAATCCAAGGCTCGCAGAAGTATGGTGCCTCGCCCCATGCGCCGAGTACCTGGTTGTAGAAGCGCTGTGTGACGCCGCGGTCCTCCTCCCACCAAGCACGCAATGGGTTCATATCGTGGGTGCCTGTGGTGCATATTGAGAGGTATGGGTAGTCGTATGTTGAGCCAAACTCCACCTTAGGATCCTTAGGCATGCGCTGGATCTCCAATGAGAGGATCTGCTCGCCCGACATTACTGATGGTACGCAGTCTGGAATCATGCCGAGGTCCTCGCCACATACAAGCATAGATGTGGCTTCGGTTAGTGGTGGCAGTTTCTGTAATGCCTCCCACTTCCAGAAGTCGTTGTGACGACGATAGAAGAAGTCGTTATATAGGCGGTCGTAAGCCTCCTTCTGGTCGTCGCTCAACCAACGGTAGCAATCTGTAGAGTATGCTGAGATACGTGGGTGGAACTTGCCCTTCTGAATCTTATCCTTCACGAAGAGTACGTTGTCGGTCTCGGCAACGTTGCCCACATGCCAGCTCTCGAAACGGAAGCCATATGATGCAATCTCATCGTAAGAGTAAGGCAACGCTGGGTTGAAGCGACCGAGCAGTGCGTTTACGGCATCCAATGGAATCTCCCAGATGCGGAAGAAGCCGAGGATGTGGTCGATACGGTATGCGTCGAAGTACTCTGCCATCTTCACGAAGCGAGCCTTCCACCAAGCATAGCCATCCTCCGACATCTTTGCCCAGTTGTATGTTGGGAAGCCCCAGTTCTGACCCATTACAGAGAAGTCATCGGGTGGAGCACCCGCTGATGAGTCCATGTTGAAGAGCTCAGGGTATACCCATGCATCGACGCTGGTGCGTGAAATACCAATTGGAATATCACCCTTGAGAACTACGCCGTGAGCGTGTGCATAGTCGCGTGCCTCACGGAGCTGCTTTGATAGGTGGTACTGTACGAAGTAGTTGTAGGCAACAGCCTCGGCGTGCTCCTTCTCATACTTTGCAGCCTTGGCCTTGGTGTATTTCGCCATCGTGCCCCATGTCGAGAAATCGGGGGTGCCCTTCTCGTCGCGTAATGCGCAGAAGATAGCGTATGGGCGCAACCACTCCTCGTTCGCCGCCATAAATGCCTTGAACTCCTTCGATGCCATGGTCTTTGCGCCATCCTGCTCGAAGATGAGGTGTAGGTACTCAATTTTGGCGTTATTCACGCGCTCGTAGTCCACATCTGGAAGAGCGTTGAGCTCCTTGCCAAGAGCCTCGAAGCGCTCCATATCCTTCTTGCTCTTTAGCTTACCAACGGCTGGAAGGTGCAAGAACTGTGGGTGAAGAGCGAATGTTGAGTTAGCATTATATGGGTATGAGTCCTGCCATGTGCCGGTCATTGTGGTGTCGTTGATAGGTAAGATCTGAATGATAGACTGACCTGTTGCTGCTGCCCAATCAACCATGAGACGGATGTCGTTGAACTCACCAACACCAAAGCTCGACTCTGAGCGCAATGAGAAGATTGGAATTGCCACACCAGCACCGCGCCATGCTGCACGATCGAACTGAGGGCGCAAGCCCTCGATAACGACAGCCTCGTCAGCGTCAACGTGAACATCGCAATAGTAGTTATTGCCTGCCTGCCATGCTACAACGTCGCCTGACTCACTATTCACGATGACAAACTTATATGCGAAGGCGCTCTTTGGTGCCTTGATGCGTGCGCTCCAGATAGGTGCCTGTGCGTCGTCCATTACCACACCCTTCTTAACATCCCAGTTGCCGAGAGCCTTGCCCTCACCAACAAGCACTACGCTCTCGTTTGAGCGTACTACGGCGATGTCGGCACGAATTGTAAGATAGCCGTCAGCGGCGCCCTGAGCCTTCTTGCGTGCTGGACGTGCGAAGACACCATCGGTGAACATCGATGAGTGGAACGAGCGGTCAGCAGGCATATCTGCCCAGCGGTCGATGACGCGAATGTTCGTCGCCTTCTTGTCGAGTGCAATGCGATGGTTGTAACCACCCCACTCGCGACGTGTTGTTGCACCGTCACGACGTACCTCATAATGGTAGCACAACTCCTGCTCGGCAGTGAGCTTAAGTGCTACAGACCATACACCCTCGCCGCTATACTGCATAGGGTAGGCCTTCTGCTTTGTAGAGTCAACAACCATAAATAGCTCCTCGCCATAGTGGGTTTGATACTCTAATTTTAGGTTTAGTGTCATACCTTATTATATATTTGTTAGTATTACTTCAATAGCATCTTGGTTAGCTCATCGCAGCTCGCCTTGGGGTCGTGGGCATCGAAGTGGTAGCCATGCCAGCCCTCGCCTATGGCTGCCTCAATGTTTGCTTTGCGGTCATCGATAAATATCGTTTCCGATGGATTGAGGTTGTATCTATCGATTAGTAGACGATAGATTTCGGGGTTTGGTTTTATGATATGCTCCTCGCATGAAACCACCTCGCCATCGAAATTTTTATAGACAGGCTGCTTGCGCAGAAACTCTATGAATTCCAGCGACATATTGGACAGTACATAAAGTTTATATTTAGCATCTTTGAGAGCCTTGATAAGGACTTCGGTAGAGGGTATTGCCTCCTGTGTGAGGATTGAGCGATGGAGATTTTTTTCGGCCAACTCCTCGTCGCATGAATTGTATGCGGCAAGTGATCGAACCACCTCGTCGTAGGTCACAACACCACGATCGTACTCTTCCCAAAACTCGGGCATTTGGGGTAGTGCGATGAATGAAAAAAACTTTATAAATTCTGGCTCGAACTTGCGAGGATCTCTGGAGAAGACCACGCCACCAAGGTCAAAAACTACATTCTTAATCTTATCCATAGATACAAAAATAGATATTTTGTGCGATATATGCAAATGAAAATAGCGATTTTTTGGATGAGTGGTTGAATAGTGGTGACGAATGGGAGAGCCAATTTTGGTGGTGAAAATTTATTGCAAAATAAATGACTAAAGGTGTTTGAAGTTTCAATTATAATACTTATCTTTGTGCGTTTTATATAGAATATATAAATATACATCAAATATATGAGTATCGAACAGGAAAAAGTGATGAAACACGAGGAGGAGTATTCGGCATCGAATATTCAAGTCCTCGAGGGTTTGGAGGCTGTGCGTAAGCGCCCCGCAATGTACATTGGTGATATTGGCGAAAAGGGTCTTCACCACCTTGTATATGAGGTCGTGGATAACTCTATCGATGAGGCACTCGCTGGCTACTGTACCGACATTTATGTAACTATAAATGAGGATAACTCGATTACCGTAAAGGATAATGGTCGTGGTATCCCTACTGACTATCACGAGAAGGAGGGTAAGTCGGCTTTGGAGGTCGTTCTTACTGTGCTCCACGCCGGTGGTAAGTTCGATAAGGGTAGCTACAAGGTATCGGGTGGTCTCCATGGTGTGGGTGTATCTTGCGTTAATGCGCTCTCTACCCTACTTATAGCTGAGATTCATCGTGGCGGCAAGATCTATAAGCAGACATACTCAAAGGGTACGCCAACCTCAAAGGTTGAGATCGTTGGCGATTGCGACGATCGTGGTACTACCGTGACATTTAAGCCCGATGCAGAGATATTCTCTCTTACTACTGAGTATAAGTATCAGATTTTGGCAAATCGTCTACGTGAGCTTGCCTTCCTTAATAAGGGTATTCACCTTACGCTTACCGATCTTCGCGTGAAGGATGAGGAGGGTAACCCACTATCGGAGCACTTCTACTCGGAGCATGGTCTATCTGAGTTCGTGGAGTATCTTGATGCTACACGTGGTCAGAAGATTATCGAGAACATCATCTACCTCGATACCGAGGAGAGCGGCGTTCCTGTAGAGGTTGCCATGCAGTATAACGACTCATATTCGGAGAATGTTCACTCATATGTAAATAATATCAACACCATTGAGGGTGGTACTCACCTCACTGGTTTCCGCTCGGCGCTCACTCGTACATTGAAGAAGTATGCCGAGGAGAGTGGCATGCTTGCGAAGTTGAAGTTCGATATCAACGGCGATGACTTCCGCGAGGGTCTTACAGCAGTAGTATCAGTTAAGGTTGCAGAGCCTCAGTTTGAGGGTCAGACCAAGACCAAGCTCGGTAACGATGAGATCGCAGGTGCTGTAAACCGCGCTATGTCGGCAGCCTTGAGCCACTATCTTGAGGAGAATCCAAAGGATGCCAAGGCAATCGTTCAGAAGGTTATCCTTGCAGCTCAGGCGCGTCATGCAGCGCGTAATGCTCGTGAGGCAGTGCAGCGCAAGACAGTGTTGTCGGGTGCTGGTCTTCCTGGTAAGCTTGCCGATTGTACAAGCCGCGACCGCTCTATCGCTGAGATCTTCTTCGTCGAGGGTGACTCTGCGGGTGGTACTGCAAAGCAGGGGCGCGACCGTCACTTCCAGGCTATCATGCCTTTGCGTGGTAAGATTCTCAACGTGGAGAAGGCACAGGAGCACCGTATGTGGGAGAATGAGGAGATTAAGAATATGTTTACCGCTCTTGGCGTATCGATTGGTACGGCTGAGGATAGCAAGGCTCTTAATCTTGAGAAGTTGCGCTACGACAAGATTATCATCATGACCGATGCCGATGTCGATGGCTCGCACATAGCAACCCTCATGCTTACATTCTTCTTCCGTAAAATGAAGGCGCTCATCGAGAATGGACATATCTATATCGCTACCCCACCATTGTACCTTGTTAAGAAGGGTAAGCAGGAGCGTTACTGCTGGACAGATAAGGAGCGCGACGAGATAACTGCAGAGTTTGGCTCTAAGGGTGTTCACATCCAGCGATACAAAGGTCTTGGTGAGATGAACGACCAGCAGTTGTGGGATACCACAATGAATCCTGAGACACGTATCTTGCGCCAGGTGACTGTGGAGAATGCTGCTGAGGCTGATCGTATATTCTCAATGCTCATGGGCGATGAGGTACCACCTCGTCGAGAGTTCATCGAGAAGAATGCCCACTACGCAAATATCGACGCATAATAAATATCTTGGGGTTGTGCTTTTGCGCGACCCCTTTTTAATGCATAAACAATTATGGATGTAACAATCATTGGCGTTGCCGGAGGTACAGGCTCTGGCAAGTCGACATTGGTAAAACGCCTACAGGAGGCTTTTAAGAACGATGATGTTGCGACATTGTGTCACGACTACTACTATAAGGCGCACCCCGAGCTTACATATGAGGAGCGCACAAAATTAAACTATGACCACCCCGCTGCTTTCGACACAGATATGCTTGTGGAGCATATCCGTGCATTGAAGAGCAATGTGCCTATCGAGCACCCCGTATACTCGTTTGTTGACCATAATCGCACCGAGGAGCGTGTGCTTGTTAAGCCCTCAAGGGTTATTATAGTTGACGGTATCCTAATATTTGAGAATAAGGAGCTTCGCGACCTTATGGATATTAAGGTATTTGTCGATACAGATGCCGATGTTCGTCTTGCTCGTCGCATATTGCGCGATGTTATCGAGCGCGGTCGTACCATGCAGTCGGTCGTTGATCAATATCTAACTACGGTAAAGCCTATGCACGAGGAGTTTGTTGAGCCATCGAAGCGCCATGCCGATGTTATCATTCCCGAGGGTGGCTTTAACTCCGTGGCAGTTGGTATGCTAATTCAGAATATTCGTTCACTAATAGATAGTAAGTAATATGAGAAGGATTTTTGCGATACTACTCTTATCGATGGTTGCTATCGCCTACACTTATGCAGCTAAGCCTAAGAGCGACTATGTTGTGCTTGTATCGAAGTGTGTGAATGATAGTGGCGAGTGGCGCGAGGTTGTTGAAGCCTTGGCCGAGAAGCATAATGCGGAGGTTATCATCTTCAATGACTCACCATGCGAGGCTATTAAGGCGCTAAAGCGAGCAAATCCACGATATGTTGCCGTTGTCGATATGCCTGAGAATATTGGTCGTGACTATGTTATTGACTTTCATCATGTGAGCCGCGATATAGATGAGGATATATATGCCGACTTTATGTGGGGTATTATCACAGGCTACGATGCAGCTGCAGCAATGCGTATGGTGGAGAATAGCACAGAGCCTCTTGTTGTGAAGGATGCTGTGGCTACAATCATGGAGCTTAACTCTGCAAAGTGGTTCGATAACTACGCATGGGTTGATGACCATACCAAGGGTCTTTGGGGTGAGAAGCGTGGTCGCAATAGTAAGATTGTAACAGGCATGGTAGCTCTAGAGCAGGTACTGCCAAAGTTTACGGAGTTGTATGCTGAGTATAACCCCGACCTTATTGTCACTGCAGCACACGCTACACAGAAAAATCTCGAGATGCCCTATTCGTTGGGTAATTTGAAGCCTCGCGATGGTAGACTCTACGCCGAGGATAGATTTACGGGCGACACGTGGGATTTGCAGGAGTCGGGCAAGCGTCGTGTATATACAGCTATTGGTAACTGTCTTATTGGTGATATGAATAACACCAAGGAGAGCATGGCTGCTGCATGGATGAATGGCTCGAATGCTGCGACGATGGTTGGTTATGTCGTAACTACATGGCATGGTCGCAATGGCTGGGGCGCGATGAAGTATTGGGTGACGAACCCCGAGCGTTACACCTTGGCTGAGGCTGTCTATATCAACCAGCAGGACCTTATGTATCAGCACAGCGAGTGGACTCCAAAGCTCATAGATGTGAAGTATGACTACCTTGATAAGTTTATGGAGGAGCTAACTACGGCGGCTAATCGCATTTCGGAGTCTGTAGGTCGCGAGATTGATATGGATAATGCTCAGGATTGGGATATGATGGGTTTCTGGCACGATCGCGATGTATTGGTGTACTATGGTGATCCTAAGTGGGAGGTGCGCTTGCAGAGTGCTGGTGAGCAGGACTATACCGTAACATCGGAGCGTCGTGGCAAGGAGTATGTTGTCACCATTACTACCGGAGCGAACTTCTCAATGGAGAAGATGCGTGGCGATAAGTTCAAGCAGGAGCATGTCTTGGATTTGCCATTCAGCTACATCTTCCCCGAGCGATTGAAAAGCCCTCGTCTTGCGGATGATAAGTGGGGCAAGAGCGTCGTAGATGAGAATTTTATTCTGTTGTACGACGTGGAGTTTGAACCATCACATAAATATGAGATAGTCATCAAAACAGAGTAGAGATAGTTGACTCTTATCATTTATGGCGTATGTGTTAAACCTATAGTTTGCACCTACGCCATTTTTATAATATAAATAATTTGTATCTTTGCCTATTAGCAAGATGAATAAAGAGAAGATTTGGTATGACGGCTCAAATAACCAATAGAGAGGTTTGGCGTATCGCGTTGCCTATTATGCTGGGATATATGGCTCAGACGATTATCAACTTTACGGATACGGCATTCTTGGGTCACCTTGGTGTAATCGCCTTAGGTGCATCTATGCTTGCTGGACTATTCTATTTCGTCTTCACAACAATTGCTGCTGGCTTTGCGACGGGCATACAGATTATTGTGGCGCGCCGCTTTGGAGAGAAGAGCTATGGTAGAATTGGTATTATCTTCACCCATGGCTCACTCTTCGTGCTAATATTAGGTCTGCTACTACTATCCATACTCTATTTATTCTCGGATAGACTTCTACTATGGCTCATCGACTCTCCCAATATTTATGATGCATCCTTAGACTATATCAAGTATCGCCAATATGGCATAGTCTTCGTGTGCTTTAACTTCTTATATAGAGCATTATACGTAGGGTTATCTAATACAAAGGTTATCACATACTCCACAATCGTGATGGCTCTTGTCAACATAGTGTTGGACTATTGCTTAATATTTGGTAATTTTGGCCTCCCAAAGATGGGTGTAGGTGGTGCTGCTTTGGCATCTTTTGCTGCCGAGGTATCGGCATTTGTATTCTTTACAATATATAGCTACGTCACTCTTCAAAAGAGAGAGTATGGAATGTTTAGGCTTCATCGCATCGAGCCAGAGTTGATGGGCAGGATATTGAGAATATCTACCCCTACCATGGTGCAAAAACTACTATCCTTTAGCGTTTGGTTTGTCTTTTTTGTAATGATAGAGAAGATGGGAGAGACGGCCACAGGAATATCGTCCATAGTGAGAAGCATATACATGATTCTTGTGACGCCATGTTTCGCATTTGCCACAGCAACAAACACACTCGTAAGTAGAACTATTGGCGCAGGACGCTCCGATTTGGTCTTCCCAATAATCAACAAAGTGCTGAAAAACTACCTGCTATGCACAATACCGATTATAGCAATTGTTGCAATTTTCCCCATGCAGATAGCTGGAATATATACTGACGATGTGAGTTTCGCGCAACTTGCGCATCCTTCAATTCTTGTTATATGTTGTGCAACAATATTCCAAGGTTGGGGCAACGCCTATTTCGAGGCTGTATCAGGTACGGGCAATACCTCGGCAGCGCTCTACTTAGAGGCCGTAATATTGGTGATATATGTGTTGTTCATAGTTGCAATAACAAATCTCTCCACAAGAGTAGAGTTGGTATGGAGTGTTGAGATTTTGTATGGCATACTCCTTGGCATCATCTGCTTGCTCTATCTGAAATATGCCAAGTGGGATAAGAAGAGAATTTAACAATTTGTTGATTTAATCGTGGTGTATAGCTTAAAAATCAAGGAGTTTGTATGTGATGCGCGTGCTGCTCATAGAGATTAACTCTTCAAAGTGCCACCACTCTCTTCGATATGGCACTAATCCAACCTCGTACATTATCTCTATGAGCAATACTCTGTTCTCTGCTGCTGCGTGGCTGATAACACCATTTCGCGCCTGCTCCATGAGGTATTTGCGATATACCTCTGGTGTGCGTGTGGCAGCCTCATCGGTGTCTGGTGTCCCTTTGACGGATGACGCAGACGTCAGGTCATCGAAGGGTGTACCCATATCTAAGGGGGTGCCATCGAGGGTCGCTATCGTAAGGTCCACGGCGACACCATAGTTGTGTCGTCCGCCCTTTGTGCCGTCGGCAACGAATGACTCTAAGGGTGTGCCCTCCACACACTTACGCATGGCACGCTGAACACTTATCGGACGTGCTGCGTCGTAGATAAGAAGAGTGTATTCGGGGTGTCGCTGCTGTAGTATCTTCTGTGCACGGACTATGCGCTTGGCAAAGTTGGCCTCGAGGTAGGCGTCATTCAATGATCCATACATATCTACTCCAACAAAATTATCATCGGTGGAGTACTTCAAATCGACGATGATACTTTTGTCGATATCGTGGATATTCACAAGGCCGTAGTCGCGCATTAGTGTGTCGAAATCAACTCTATTCTGCGAATAACCGCACAATGAGAGGAGTGATAAGCTGAGTGATAATATTATTTTTTTCATTGTACCCATATTTAATTATTCGACAAAACAGTATTTTTGCCCAAAGTTGTGTGTAATTACTCGACAAATGTATAAATAACAATTAATAAATTATTAAAAAATGAAGAAGTTTTTAGCATTTTTTAGCATTGCATCGCTTCTTTTTGCAGCATGTGAGCCAGTTGTTAATAATGGCGGCGGCGATGAGAGCGATCAGCAGATTAAACTTATCACTAGCGAGACTGTAAATGTTGGTAGCGGTAGTGCAATGGGGCTAATCCAGTATGAGATCTTGGAGATGATAGAGGGTGCTGAGGTAAAGGCTGAGGCTGATGTAGATTGGATTATTAACTTCGACTACAAGCAGCAGGGTAAGATTCAGTTCACTGTTGAGAAGAATCCTGACGGTGTTAAGCGTGAGGGTAATATCACCATCACCTATGACAAGACTACATTGCAGGTGAAGGTCGTTCAGGCATTGAACGAGGCTCCAACAAACAAGGAGATTAAGATCGAGAAGCTTGAGGGTAAGTACTACGGCATCGTTAGCGGTATGTACAACTACTACCTCGTATTCTCAGATAAGGGTTTGGACCAGAACAATATGTACACTACTCCAGAGGCTACATACTACTTTGTTGACCTATATTTATCGACTCCTCCAACTGATATGAACAACATCGTAATTCCTGATGGTGAGTATGAGTTTGACGCTACAAACTCAGGTTATGCTAACACCTTTACAAAGTCTTTCAGCTGGTATCAGGTTAACGATGGCAGTGGATCCAGTACTTGTCTGATTAAATACGAGACAGGTAAACTCATCGTTGAGGATGGCAAGGTTACTCTCGACATCACTCTTCAGATCGACTACTCTCAGCATAACCACAAGGTTGTTTACGAGGGTGAGTACTCACTCCTTGATTGCACAAGCGAGGTTTACTAATATAGCGGAGTATTTAGTAAAAAGCAAGGCGCAACAGTTAAGGTGCGCCTTGCTTTTTTTTATTGCTATGCTACGAAATATATCTTAAGCAGCGCCCAGACGATAAAGCGTCCACACTTGCCGACAAACATCCACAATGCAGAGGACCAAAAGGGTGCTTTGTAAAAACCAAGGACTATCGCAAATATATCACCTACGATGGGTAGCCATGTGAGTAGTGCAAGCCATGCGCCCCACCGCTCGACCTTTGCCTTGTGACGCTCGATTGTCTCTCGCTTGACTCTGAACCAGCGTTCAAGCCACTCTGTCTTTCCGAGCCAGCCCAACCAGTAGGAGGTGAGACCGCCTAACCAGTTGCCAATGGTGGCAATGGCGACTGTGAGTATCGGGTCGCCACCAGCCAGGAGCATGCCCAAGAGGAGGATGTCGGAGCTGAACGGGACGACTGTGGCTGCAAGGAATGAGCCAATGAATAGCCCTATATATCCATATTCAAGAAGTGCCTCCATGACATATAAATAAGAGGTGAAAAGTTCGGCATTTCATCGTCATAACACACGAAACGTGCCTATCTTTCACCCCTTAGTTTTACTTCTGCTCTATATATACCTCCATTAGCTGACCGTTGCCCTTGATCTCAATATCGCATGCCTCGGCAGGTATTAGCACCAACTCGCCGGCATTGACGCTCTCTACACCACCATCAATTGATATGGTCACCGAGCCCTCGAGGCAGATATAGACAACAAATGAATCAAGCATAGAGCGGTTGAGCTGCTTGCTGCCATCTACGTCGATCATGTTCATCGTGAAGTAAGGGCACTCAACTATCTTAGCATTACCACCTTTTGATAGCGAATATTGCTTGTGGAGAAGGTCTGCATCAGACTCAAAATCGATGGCGTCAACAGCCAAGGCGGTGTGTAGCTCACGACCCTTGCCTGAGGCGTCTACCCTATCCCAATCATAGATGCGATATGTGACATCCGAAGTCTGCTGCACCTCGACAACCTGCATGCCAGCGCCCAAGGCGTGTACCGTGCCCGCAGGGATGAAGAATACATCGCCCTTCTTCACCTCTATGCGGTTAAGGAGTGGCTCAAGGCGAGATTCCGATACTGCCGCGATATACTCTTCACGTGTGATATTTAGATCCTTGAAACCCAGATATATAGCAGCGCCATCCTCACAATCTGCTATATACCACGCCTCGGTCTTGCCAAAGCTGTCGTGGCGCTCCATGGCGAGATCGTCGCCTGGGTGCACCTGCACAGATAGCTTATCGTTACAGTCGAGATATTTTATAAGCAGCGGAAACTCTAAGCCGTAGCGCTCGAAGATCTGCTCACCAACAAGCTCGCCCATATAGACCTCGATAATCTCTTCGAGGTTGTTGCCCTTAAGCATGCCATTCGCGACAACCGACACATCACCCTTTACAGATGACAGATCCCAACTCTCGCCATATAACTTACTCTTGTCGAGGCGAGATAGATCCTTGCCTCTCTTCTCTAATATTGCATGACCACCCCATATGCGCTCCTTGACGCGAGGCTTAAATTTTATTGGATATAACATAGCTTAAAATAATGATTCTACATAGGTTACAACATCGTCAAGCGTTGCGGTAAGAGGGAATACCTTCGATGGTTTCAAGTACCACAATTCGCGGTTTTTCTTTGCTGCCTCCTCACCTGCGCCTGTGATGTTGAGCATGATGCATGCATCCTTGTCGATCTCGCCTGCCTCCACCCTCTTGATTAGCGAGGCGAGTGCTACACCTGGCGCTGGGTAGATGTCTATGCCCTCCAACTCCTTGAAGAGTTTGCAAGCACGCTTTGATTGAGCGTTTGTTGCCACCACAACATCGCCGCCCGTAGCCTTGAGTGCATCATAGAGACCGCCCGCCAAGCCATAAGGGGGCTTACGATTGGATAGCACCTTGGCGTCGATAAGCTCCGCATCGCGACGCGCCTTCTTTGCGTCGTAAGGGAGCATCTCGCGAGAGTCTGCACGCCATGCGTCGAACATTGGCACGAATGGAGCGTTCTGAGAGACTATCAACTTGGCGAGATTGCTACCGAAGCGACCATCCTCGATAAGACGCATATTAGCCTCCCACGCGGCAATAGCACCTGTGCCACTACCAACGGCCTGGAAGTAGTAGTCTGGAATACGACCAATGGTGGTTGCTGCAGATAGCATTGTTGTTGCCATGCCATCGCGACGTGCGATATTCTTTGCGCCACCCTCAGCATAGAACTTGTGAGATTTAAGCGCCATGTTCGACAGGTTGATAGCATCGAAATAGTCGCCACCCTTTTCGCAAGAGATGAGTTTCACGCAATCGTTCAGTGGCTCAGTAAACCACAGTGCATCAAGGTTGTCGGATGGAACAGCAAGAAGTAGCTTTATGTTATTATCGGAGCATACCTTGGCAAAGGCGCGAGCGGTATTACCTGCCGACGCAACCACCAATACACGCTCCTCCTGCTCTGCAATGCGCGCACACACACTGTAGGCCTCCGTCTCCTTGAACGAGCAGGTGGTCATCTTTACACCGCGCTCAGGAGCATAACCGCTGAGGGTTATCCAAAGATTTGTCAAGCCAAGATGCTTTGCCAAAGCCTCGCTCTTGTATGTCACTGGCGCTGATGAGCCCTGCAGTATACGTTTTACGGGTAGCCAATCACAGAACTTATAGAGACCATAGCTATCGGGCTTGAGCTCAAGTTGCTTATTCTCGTAATTAGCACGCACCAATGATGGCTGCTTACATTCAGCATCATCCAAAATCCAACCACTATCTTCGAATTCACGGTTGGTGGCAACACACTGCAATGTGTACTTTGTAGGCTTGAAATTTTCCATAATATATTTGGAGTCTTCTATTAATTATTCGCAACTAAAATCGCGCAAATTTAATTATTATTTCATGAATAGCCAATAGGTAATCATACCTATTACGCTTTAAAAAGTGAATATGCTATGTGGGGAATTAAAAATTTTTTTCTATCTTTGTGATAGAATATAAGCTGCGTAACTATCGTTATTAGTGTGAGGCGTAATATTCAACGACGAAAATCGAATAAATTTAATAAAATAACACAAATAATTATGAAAAAGTATCTAACAAGATTTTTATTACTCGTTGTAGCAGCAACGTGTATGTGGGCTTGTGCATCGGAGAAGAAAGAGGAGCCCAAGCAGGCTGAAGAGCAGAAGGATGATAATAAGAACACGCTGGGTAATGGTGAAATCGCCAGGGCAAATGTGGAAGCTCCAGCATCAGTTGCTTTTGATTTAGCTGAGATGGATAAGGAGGTAGCGTTCGCTGCCTACATATCTGTTGATGATATTGTAAAGAAGAGCGGTCTTACAGAGAATCAGCGCAAGTTGATCGCTACTAAGGCTATTGCAGAGATTGAAGATGCATATTTGCAGGAGTATGTGAGAAAGGCAATTGTTGATCTCGATGAGTCGGGTATCAAGTTTAGCAAGCCTATTTATGCTACTTATACCACTGGTTACGTTGATAATGAGGAGGTATTCGAGTGTGTAGTTGTTGCAGAGGTATCAAACGCAAATACCCTCGATGAGTTGCTATCAAGGGCTGAAGCTCCATTGGAGGAGCGTAATGGAGTGCGCTATATCAATGGGTATGATGATGGTGTTTATGTTACTATGGGCTACGATTATAGAAATCTTGTATTTGCTATTACCAACAATGATGCAAAAGATGCAAGCTATGAGTTGTTTGAGTCTACACTTAACAGTGCAAAGCTCGATTTGTCGCTCTTTGGTGATCGCGACATAGCACTCTATATCAATGGCGGTGAGTTGTTTGATTTCGAGAAGGCACGTTTCCAGAACAGAATCGAGGAGTATAAGCAGATGTATCATGAGTGCCGAGAGAATGGCTATAAATATGATGCTGAGTTTGCTATGGAGCAGGTTATGGAGTGCGAGGATGAACTTGCAAATCTTAATGCAATGATTGAGCTGGTTGGTGAAGATATCAAGTCTGTTATGGGTCTAACATTCGAGAATGGACGCATTGTGCTTGATACACGCTATGAGGGTGTAAAGAGTGGTTATGACATATGGAATACCCTTGATAACGCCCACCTTAAGTATATCCCACACAATGCCTTCGGATTTGCTAATGTTGGCATTAACGGTCCTAATTTGGTGGCAGCTTTTAAGGAGGTGCTGACACCAGATATGAAGGAGATGATTTGTGAGTCATTGGGTATTGACGCTAATATACTTCCAGCTGTTTATGATGCGTTGGAGTCAATCAATGGCGATGTAACAGTAGCTCTTAACTACTACAATGTGGAGGAGTCGTTCGAGTATGACTACTACTGGGATGAGTACTATCCTACAACAGTTTACGATATCGAGGGCTTTGCAATGGCTAATACTACTAATCCATATATCTATGAGAACCTTGCATTGATGTTGCCAGGTCTTAAGAAATCGGCAAACGGCTACTACATGGAGGCGGAAGATCAGAGATTGGATATCGGTCAGATCGATAATAGACTATACTTGGGTCTTAACACATCATGCAACAACGCTATATCTAAGTCTTTGGAGTCAAAATGGGCTAATAGACTTGATAACAGTATCGCATACATCGCTGTTGACATCCAGAATATCCTAACATCACCATTGGGTAAGAAGTTTATGGATGAGTTGCGCAATTCTTACTCGTATAAGGATTATGAAATGATTAAGAGTGGTGTTAACATGCTTGATGGCGCATGGTTAAGTGTTGGCAATAATAATAGCGCGGAGCTTGTTCTCGCTCTTACCGACTCTGAGACCAACGCATTGGCACAGATTATCAACTTTGTTATTAGTAATAGAACAAACTAATCGTTAAATACGTGGATAGTATAAAGTTAATAAATGCCGTACCGGAGATTTTCGCCATGCGCGAAGATCTCCGTTCGGATATTTGGCATTCGAATGTTGAATTCGAACGTGGCAAGAAGTATTTGATACGCGCTGAGTCTGGTACAGGTAAGTCCTCTATGTGTAGCTATTTGTATGGCTCGCGCGGCGATTATCGTGGAGATATCCTCTTCGATGACAAGGACGTGCGCGACTTCTCAACTCGCGATTGGTGTCATATCCGACAGCGACAGATAAGCATTCTCTTCCAGGATCTACGCATCTTCGGCGAGCTCACCGCAATGGAGAATGTGCTCATCAAAAATCGCATGTACAATACGCAGAGCAATCAGACTATATTGGGATGGTTCGAGCAGCTGGGAATTCCTGATAAGGTGAACTCACGCATGGACCGTATGTCGTATGGTCAGCAGCAGCGCGTAGCACTTATACGTGCCCTATGTCAGCCCTTTAGCTTTATTCTCTTGGATGAGCCTATATCGCACCTCGATGATCGCAATAGCGACATCATGCGCGATATTGTCTTAGCAGAGGCTGAGCGTCAGGGAGCGACAATCATTGCCACATCTATTGGCAAGCATATGAATATAGACTACGATAAGATTTACGATTTATGAGACTAATTTGGAAGCTTCTGCGTAAGCATATTAGCATCTTTGAGTTGGCTGTATTCTTCATCGCCAACTTGATTGGCTTGGTCGTCATATTGGCAGGAGTACAGATATATAGTGATGCGAAGCCACTTATGAATGGTGGCGAGGAGTCGCTGATTGGTAGTGACTATGTTGCCATTTCGAAGGTGGTGGAGAGCACTGGCAAGAAGAACGAAGACAATGGCTTTAGTGAGGAGGAGATTGAGAAGATACTTCAGCAGGAGGGTGTTATCAATGTGGGTCGTTTCACAGCATCAAACTTTGAGGTGCGCTCGAAACTTAACTTGGGACAAACGCCATTTACCACGTTGATGTTCTTCGAGTCAGTGCCCGACCAGTTTATTGATGTCGATCTTGATGAGTGGCAGGTCGATATTGAGGAGGTTAAGAGTAGGCGTCAGACCTACTTGTCGGCAATAGCTACGGACGATCAGCTGGAGTTGAGACAATTGGAGCGTAAGAAGCCAATAACCATTCCTATCATCATTCCGCGCAACTATCTCAACTTGTTTAACTTCGGTTTCAGCCGAACGATAGCAACTCCGGTGCAGCTTAGCGAGGAGGGTCTCCAGGAGATGGAGATGGATCTCGAGATTGTAGGCACGTGCCGAGATACTATTTCAGGTCGCATTACGGTTGCTCGTACAGATAAGTATGTGGGTAAGATTATGGGATTGAGCGATCGCATCAACACGATCCTTGTGCCTCAGCAGTTTATGGAGTGGGCAAACGAATACTATGTTCTGCCTAACACCGAGGTTGCGACAGAGGAGGGTGAAGGCGTAAAGGGTGAAAAGCCATCGCGCTTGATTCTCGAGGTTAAAAATCCTTCAGACCCATCACTCATCGCGTTTCTCGATGAGAACAACTATGTTAGCGAGGGTGAGCCTTCGGAGAGTGGTAAGGCGATGGTCATTCTTCAGCGCAGCGTTGCGGTAGTCGTGGCTATTGGTATACTCTTCTGTCTGTTGTCGATCATCATTCTAACACTGAGCATCTATCTCTTGCTGCAGAAGAATATCGACAAGCTCGAGAACTTGGTACTTATTGGTCACACACCGATGATGGTATCAATGCCATATATAATTATGACACTCGTGCTCAATATATCGATTATGGTTGCGAGCTTCGTGATAATTGCCCTTGGTCGAGCACACTTCCTTATTCCAGTATTTGAGGATTTCCTCGGTACGGGTGTGACTACATCGATGGCACCAACATATATTACTGGTGTTATACTAACCGTGGCTATTGTTGCCTTCAACATATTCATCATCTATCATAAGGTTAATCAAATCTCACGTAAACGATGATTAGAAGAGCCACAGTAGAGGATATTGATAAGATATTGAGCATTGTTCGCAGTGCTCAATTATCTTTACATGAGCTGGATATTGACCAGTGGCAGGATGGCTATCCGCGACGAGGAGATATCGCCTTGGATATTGCAAATGGCATCGGCTGGGTGGTCGTCGATGAGGATAATAGTACGATAGGCTATGCCGCCATACCGCTCACGGGCGAGGAGGCGTACAAGCAGCTTCCTGATGAGGCATGGCATACAAACGAGCGATATGTCGTTGTGCATCGCTTGTGCGTCGATGGCACACTGCGCCGACAGGGCATTGCCATGCAGCTGATGAGCCATGCCATGGAGCTTGCGCATACTAATGGCATGGACGGCTTTCGTATCGACACCCACCGCGGCAATATCCGTATGTTGGCACTCGTTGAAAAACTCGGCTTTCAATACTGTGGCATAGTTCGTTACGATAGTGGCGAGAGATTGGCTTTTGATTTAAATATAAAGTAAATGGCAAGTTTTCTTCAGGTAGAGAATATATCGAAGTCGTATGGCGACCGTATGCTCTTCGAGGGCATTAGCTTCAATATAAACGAGGGCGATAAGATAGCCCTTGTAGCACCGAATGGTACGGGTAAGTCTACCCTACTCAAGATATTGGCAGGCGTAGAGAGCTCCGACCGCGGTGGCGATGTCAAGTTCATGAAGGATATCAAGGTGGCATTCCTCGATCAGACCATGCGTTTCGATCCTAAGCGAACAATCTTTGAGGAGGTATATGCACACCTCAGCGAGTTGTCGCCCGCAATCTTGGAGTATGAGCACGCCATGGCGAGTGGCGATAATAAGCGTATCGATGCCGCCATCGCCGCCATGGATGCCTGTGACGGCTGGAGTGTCGAACAGAATATTCGTCAGGTGCTATCAACACTGAAGATTGAGCGTATAGACCAGCCTATGGGCGAGTTGTCGGGAGGCGAGGCAAAGCGTGTGGCATTGGCATGCATGATGTTGCAGAATGCCGAGTTCCTCGTTATGGATGAGCCGACAAACCACTTAGATATTGAGATTATCGAGTATTTGGAGAGCTACTTGCAGCGCTCGCGATGCACACTCCTTATGGTTACGCACGACCGATACTTCTTAGATAGAGTGTGCAACACCATCATGGAGATTGACCGCGGGCAGATATACACCTATCGAGGTAACTACTCGAGCTATCTTGAGAAGCGCGAGGAGCGTTACTTAAATATGCAGGCCGAGGTCGACAAGTCGCGCAACCTGCTACGTCGTGAGCTTGAGTGGATACGTAGCACTCCACAGGCACGTACGGGCAAGGCTCGCTATCGCATCAATGCCTTCTATGATCTCAAGGAACGTGCCTCGGTAAACCTCTCTACATCAAGTGTTGAGATTGATGTTGCCTCGTCGCGTCTTGGCCGTAAGATTATCGACTGTATGGATGTTGATCTCAGCTTCGGTGAGCGCAAGATGCTCGATAAGTTCTCTTATAAGTTTACGCGCGGTGAGCGTGTGGGCATTGTGGGCCATAATGGTGTGGGCAAGACGACATTCCTAAATCTCATGTGTGGTAACATAACGCCCGACAGCGGTGTTATTGAGATTGGCGAGACCGTGCGCATAGGCTACTACACCCAAAAGGGTATTAGCTTCAAGCCTGGACAGACAGTGCTAGAGTGCGTGCAGGATATCGCCGATGTTGTCAAGGCGTCGGACGGCACTACCCTCTCGGCAACGACATACCTCACTCGCTTCCTCTTCCCACACGAGACGTTCAATAAGCGTGTGGATATTCTCAGCGGTGGCGAGCAGCGCAGGTTGTACCTTCTGACGGTGCTTATGCGCAACCCCAATATGCTTATCCTCGATGAGCCTACCAACGACCTCGATATCATGACGCTCAATGTCTTGGAGGAGTACCTCATGGAGTTTAAGGGCTCGCTTCTTGTGGTGTCGCACGACCGCTACTTCCTCGATAAGTGTGTCGACCACCTCTTCGTCTTCGAGGGCGGTGGCAAGATTAAGGACTTCGTGGGTAAGTATAGCGAGTACCGCGAGTATATGCGCGAGGTGGAGGAGGAGCGCCGCCATGCCGAGCGTGCCGCAACACCAGCAAAGCCCGTGCAGCAGCGTAGCCATGACACCTCGAAGCGTAAGTTGTCGTTCAAGGAGCAGAGGGAGTTGGAGCAGATAGAGCAGGAGTTGGCAACACTCACTGAGGAGCGCGAAGAACTTGAAATGAAGCTTTCGTCGGGTGATTTACCATTTGAAGAGTTACAAGATGTGTCGAAACGTATAGAGCTGATTATCGCCTCAATAGACGAAAAGGAGATGCGCTGGTTAGAACTAAACGAGTAGTGCTTTCAAACAGATACATAATAGATATAAGTAGTGCGGGTGGCAGTGACACTCGCACTATTTTTATACAATGTCCCTACGGAGTGTTGTTTATTTCGAAAATAATGTTTAATTTTGTCTATTAAATCATTAACCACAAACAATATGAGACTACAACCCGGTACATTTTTACAAGGTGATAAGTATCGCATCATAGATGTCCTCGGTCAGGGTGGCTTCGGCATCACATATCTTGCTGAGCAAGTTATGGCCGAGCGTAAGGTATGCATCAAGGAGTTCTTCCCTAAGGAGTACTACAAACGTGACGAGGACTCACATAGCATCTCTCTTGGCACGCAGGGCAGCGCCGAGATTATGGACCTATACAAGGCTAAGTTTGTCAAGGAGGCTAAGACCATCGCCAAGCTCGACCATCCAAATATCATCCATATTTTCGACGTCTTTACCGAGAACAACACAGCCTACTACGTTATGGAGTACATCGAGGGCGAGTCGCTAAGTGATGTGGTAAAGCGCAACGGTAGCGCTCTCGCTGAGGGCGTTGCTGTCGACTATATCAAGCAGGCAGCATCGGCTTTGGGTTATATCCACGAGCGCAAGATTATGCACCTTGACGTGAAGCCCGCAAATATTATGCTGCGCAAGGAGGATGGACGACCCATTTTGATTGACTTCGGTCTCTCGAAGCAGTACGACGCCGAGGGTAACCAGACAAGCTCTACGCCCGTGGGTATCAGTGCCGGCTTTGCACCTATGGAGCAGTATCAGCAGGGCGGTGTCAAGGAGTTCTCGCCCGAGACCGACATCTACTCGTTGGGAGCTTCATTGTATTACTTGGTTACTGGCTGCGTACCACCTCAGGCTGCTGCCATCGTTGACGATGGCCTACCCGAGTTGCCAGCACACCTATCGGCAAATGTACGCAACGCCATAGAGCGCTCGATGGAGGTACAGCGCAAGAGACGCCCACATAGCATGGATGAGTTTGTGGCACTCCTTGATGACAGCAAGAAGGTTGCGCCAATCATCCCAACACCTCAGTCCGAGAGTACGGTTATCGCTGCTGCTGCAGCGAACATACCCGACGAGAGCACAAAGCTTGGCGAAGCACATACACCCAAGGCTGAAGCACCCAAGAAGGAGTGGACTCCAAAGTATAGCACCGAGAAGCCCAAGAAGTCGGATGACGAGAAGAAAAAGAGCCGTTGGTGGATATGGCTTCTTGGAGTGTTGGTTGTTGGCGGTGTGTTGTTTATGTTAGGTGGGAATAATGAGGAGAATTTAAAGAGCACAGATAGTACACAGAATATAAAGACATATGAGGTTGGTGACTACTACAACGAGAATGGCAAGGAGGGCGTTGTCTTTGAGGTGTCGGATGGCGGTCGCCATGGTAAGATAGTGTCGTTAGATGTGACCTCAGCACCTTGGGACTCGCGTGTTGATGTGACTGATAATGGAGAATGGATTAATGGTACAAAAACGGGAGCTAATGATGAGTATAACGGCAAGGCTAATACTGATAAGATAATGAGTCGCTCGGATAGAAAATATTTTGAAGCCATTGTTTGGTGTCGCAATAAGGGAAAGGATTGGTATCTGCCAGCTGTGGATGAGTTGCAAACTATCTACAATAATAAATCAACGATTAATTCTACATTGGCAAAACATGGTGGTATTGAACTTAGTGATTTGTATTGGTCGACGGAGGATGCAGACAACGCTGAGTTCTGTGCGTGGATTGTCAGTATGTACAATGGCGCCACCTACAACAGCATTAAGAGCAGCTACTACTTTGTGCGTGCCGTGTCCACTTTTTAGGATTTAGGCTTGTCGATTGCGGCAAAAGCTTTACTCTTTACTCCTCGCGCTTTCGGACGCGAGGAGATATTCTTATACAAAAGGGGTAAGAATATGCATTGATTAGAACTCAAAGAGTAGATAACTATTTGGTCAACTTTATATAAAACAAAACGCGGGTATTAAAAAAGATACCCGCGTTGTTTTATTATAAGTATTTCCCATTTACAGTTTACCATCAATAAAGGCGATGATGCTCTGGGTGTCGTGGGGTGAGAACCACCCTATCGACGCGTCGCGTCTAAACCATGTCATCTGGCGCTTGGCGTAGCGGCGTGAATTGCGTTTGATAAGTTCAATAGCCTCTTCCATAGAGCATTTATCGTCGAAGTGGTCGAAGAGCTCGCGGTAGCCTACCGTCTGCAGAGCGTTAAGATGGCGCTTGGGATACATGGCGCGAGCCTCATTGACGAGTCCCTGCTCAACCATCATGTCAACACGGCGGTTTATGCGCTCGTAGAGCACGTCGCGTGGCATATCAGTGCCCACCTTGACAATATTAAATGGTCGCTCCTTGTGTTCACCGCTACGCTGCTCGGAGTATGGGCGTCCAGTGGTTAGGCAAACCTCCAGGGCGCGCATCACTCGTGCAGGATTTTGTATGTCTACGACATTCGCATACTCAGGGTCGAGCTCACGAAGCTGCGCTGCAAGAGACTCTATGCCCTCATTCTCAAGGCGCATCTTAAGCTCTTCGCGTAGTGCATCGTTGCCCTCAGGAAGATTATCCATGCCCTCGCACAACGCCTGGATATACAACCCCGAGCCACCCACGGCAATGACATAGTCGTGCTTCTGGAATAGCTCGTCGAGGAGTGCCAGTGCCTCGGTCTCATACTTGCCGCAGTTGTTGTCATCCTCCACCTCGCGGTCGGCAATAAAGTAGTGCTTGGCGGCGGCGAGCTCCTCGGCGGTGGGCTGCGCAGTGCCTATGGCAAGACCGCGGAAGAACTGGCGCGAGTCGGTGGATATCACAGGTGCGTCATAGTGCTGAGCAAGAGTTACCGCAAGAGCACTCTTACCCGAGCCCGTAGGACCTACAACGACTATGAGCGTGCCTCGTTTAGTACTCATCATCGTAGCTATCGTCGCCATCAAACTCGTTATAGTCACTCATCATCTCATCGAAGATAGAGCCCGCCTGCTCCGTAGCCTCGGGGTCGTACTGGTCGGGCACAGGGGCGTGCTCGAAGGCAACACGAGGATAATCCAAGTCGCTCTGTGGGCGCTGCATATCGAGAAGCTCGATGTAGTAGGAGCGGTTGTTGAGCATGTCGAAGGTGTAGATCATGCGCTCGTGGAAGTCCTGGGTAACCTCCATAAGGCGCACGTTATCCATCGAGCGTGGCATGCCCTCGATATCCTCGCCAAGGTCGAGCTGCGAGAACTCCTCGACAACGCGCCACTCGGCATCAGCCTTGAAGATAGAGACCATGCAGTCGTCATAGTGTAGTGCCTTGATTAGGAAGTTGTGAAACTCCGTGAGAGTCATATCGGGGTATACCTCAAAGTCGCGAACGAAATTGTCGCTCTCGTCGCTGAGCATGCGATACTTAAAGATGATATTCATAGTAAATCACAATATTTTATTCGTAACGATTTACAAATTTAGGAAATAAATTTATAATTGAGGAGCCATATGGCATATTTATCGATAAAATGTTTGAAAATATTTGAGATAAAGAAAAATTTCGTATATTTGTAGCACTTAATCAAGTATTCGTCACTGCTCCTAACAATGTGGGGCAAAATCACAGATTATATTTTATGCAAGAGTTATCAACGTTGGAGGGTAAAACCATCCATGAGTTACGCGAAATTGCACGTGTGTTGGGCATCGTCCCATCAACGATGAAGAAGAATGAACTTATCAACAAGATTATAGAGGTGGCATCGTCAGCCCCTGCAGAGGAGGCTCCAGCTGCGCCACGCCGCGGTCGTCGTCCACGTATGGGTGGCGTTAAGGTGGAGGGTAATGCACCACGCCAGAGCGAGCAACCAGCGGTCGAAGAGAGAGTGCCAATGGAGGCTGTGGCACAGGCAGAGCCCGAGGTGGCTGCTGAGGAGGTCAAGAGTGAGGCACCAGCGCCCAAGCGCCGTGGTCGCAAGCCTAAGCATCAGGCGAAGGCTCATGTGCCTGAGGCTGAGACTGAGGTTGTGGAGCCAGCGGCTGATGATAGCATCGCCGAGAGTGCCAACGACGAGATTGCTGCGAATGATGATATCGCTGAGGGTGAGGAACAGGAGGTGGAGATCACCAAGGATGACTTCACGGCAGTTATCGAGGGCGAGGGCGTGTTGGAAATTATGCCCGACGGCTTCGGCTTCCTGCGCTCAGCAGACTACAACTATCTCAACTCGCCAGACGACGTATATGTGTCACCATCGCAGATTAAGCTCTTCGGTCTTAAGGCGGGTGATACCATCAGCGGTATGATACGTCCACCTAAGGAGGGCGAGAAGTACTTCCCCTTGGTGCATGTAGACCTTATCAACGGTCTTAAGCCCGACTATATCCGCGACCGTCAGCAGTTTGAGTACCTAACGCCGCTCTTCCCTTCAGAGAAGTTCAACCTCACGGGAAATGGCCACAATACCCTATCTAACCGCATTATCGACCTCTTCTCGCCTATAGGCAAGGGTCAGCGAGCACTTATCGTTGCGCAGCCAAAGACAGGTAAGACAATGCTTCTGCAGTCTATAGCCAACGCCATTGCCGACAACCACCCTGAGGTATATATGATTGTACTGCTCATCGACGAGCGCCCTGAGGAGGTTACCGAGATGGCGCGCCACGTCAAGGCAGAGGTTGTTGCCTCGACCTTCGACGAGCAGGCGTCGCGCCATGTGCGTGTTGCCGAGATGGTCCTCGAGAAGGCTAAGCGCATGGTGGAGTGTGGCCACGATGTTGTCATCTTCCTCGACTCTATCACACGCCTTGCACGCGCCTATAACTCGGTGCAGCCAGCATCGGGCAAGGTGCTCTCGGGTGGTGTTGATGCCAATGCCCTGCACAAGCCTAAGCGCTTCTTTGGTGCGGCGCGTAACACCGAGGAGAAGGGCTCGCTAACAATCATCGCCACAGCACTTATCGACACCGGCTCGAAGATGGATGAGGTGATCTTCGAGGAGTTCAAGGGTACGGGTAATATGGAGCTTCAGCTCGACCGCAAGCTCTCAAATAAGCGTATCTACCCTGCTGTCGACGTCATCGCATCGAGCACTCGCCGCGAGGATATGCTCCTCTCGCAGAGCGTTATGCAGCGCACATGGGTGTTGCGTAAGTACCTATCCGATATGACCACTGTCGAGGCTATGGAGTTCTTGCAGAAGCAGATGAACCTCACGCAGGACAACAACGAATTTCTTGCAACAATGAACCAGTAATTCGGTTAGCAAGTCGCAATCTGCGACACCTCTTAAAAGATAAGACCACCCAAGGTTGTACCTATTGTACTATCCGTTGGGTGGTCTCTTTTGTATAGGTGAATTTAAGGAGTATAGCGAAACTGCATAAACAATACCCTACTCTCACTAACCTCCTTAACTTCCCTAAAATAGAAAACGGCAGTGGTATATCCGCTGCCGTTTTAATATTAACAGTACACCTGCTTAGAAGTTGTAGGTACAAGTGATACCAAAGTTAATCAACCCAAAGTCATTAAAACGCTTGTAATAATAATTATTATATTCATCAACAAAAAAATACCAATCATCATAACATTTCACTAATCCTATTGAAGGAGTATAGTCAAAAGATAGAGTCATTGGCACCTTATAGAAGTTTATGCCTATGCGAGCCATTAGAGCTGCACCTACATAGGCACCATATGCACTTCCTCCAGCATTAATACCTACACCTAAATCTATAAATGAGCGACCTATGTTTGGTGTCCACTCAGCATTCACAATTCGCCAATTATATAATGCTGTGAAATCTGCGCTTGTTGCTGTATAGGGGCAATAACAGAGGCCAAATCGTAACTCAGCATAACTTAGTTTAGTAACGTTATAACTACCAACAATATTTACCAAACTCAAACCGCCAACACGAATACCTACGCCCCACTTATTTCCGTCGGCAAAATTCTGAATGGTTGCAGCGTCATCTGTACCATTTCTAATAGCCTTACGTTCCTCGCGTTTCTGGCGCTTATACTCCGCCCATTCCTCGTCAGACATACGCACCTGCTTGGTTTGTGTTACGGTGGTATATGTGGTATTGGTGGTTGTGGTAACCACGCCCTGTGTTATCTTATCCTCTTGGGCAAAGGCAGCGCTACTGCACATAACAAATAGTGCAAATAGCAATATGAATCTTCTCATAACTACTTATTAACCTTAACATTGAGCATATCATTAACAATCATGCTAACACCGTCGTTAACCTCATTAGCCTCCTTGACCAACTCGATATCCTTGGTTGTAGCATTGCGGAAGTCCTTATACTTTGCAGGGTAACCAGTTACAGTAATCACAAAGCGACCATCTTCGGTAACCACCTCGATATTTGGGCTAATCAATATATCGGCACCACTCGCCTTTGTTGCACGGCCCAAAGCGGTACGCTTGTATTTATCAATATTCGAAATAGAGGCATTTGTAACCTTAATATCGGCAAAAGCATCGCGCTCAACGTGTACAAACTTCTTCTTCTCTACATCGAGGTTAGCAACAACGGGCATAACCAAGAGGTTAGACTCTGCATCCAAGATTCGTGATGTGCTCTCCGAGTAGTCGGTGAAGGTCTCAGTAACAGCCACCTGAACACTCTCCTCCACATAGGTCATAGGTCGGCACGATGATACGACAATAGCAAGCACTGCCAACGAGGTGTAAAGTAGTTTCATAATTGTTTGTGTGTAATACTATTGCTACGACCCCTATGAGCAATGGGTTAGTACAAAAAGAAAGTGTGGAGTCGATTAGTCTATCTGAATGGAGGTTCTGGAATACCTATGGAACAAATAAACAATACCCCACACTCGTATTGAGCGTAGGGCAATAAACACCCCAGACTATACAATACGGAGTGACGAGTGTGTTGCTATTCTTGTTCCATTGAAAATTTTCCAGATCTCCATCCAAGAATAAAAGCTAATACACTTTCATCAATAATATGTCATCAATGAGTACAATCCCATTGATATTACAAAGATATAAATAATTTTCTTATATTTGCACAAACGAACATTATAATTTACAACTATGCGCAGAGTATTATTTATAATATTATCAATCTTAATCCCCGCTATAGCGTTTGCATGGGGACCTAAGGGGCATGATACTGTGGCATATATCGCCGAGAAGCATCTGTCGAAGAAGACTCTTAAAAAGGTGCAGGAGGTGCTTGGCGGTCACTCGATGGTATATTATGCCAACTGGATGGACAACGCGAGTCATACCGATGAGTATGCCTACACCAAGACGTGGCATTATGTGAATGTCGATGCCAACGAGGAGTCGTATGCCGCATCGGCGAAGGAGGCTAAGGGCGATGTGGTGGTGGCAATAAACGACATCGTAGCAGCCCTAAAGTCGGGTGAGCTAACGCTTGAGGAGGAGCGTGCAAACCTAATGATGCTCATCCACTTGGTTGGTGATATGCACTGTCCGATGCACGCGGGGCGCAAGAGCGATCGCGGTGGTAATGGCACACAGGTGAAGTACTTCGGCAGTCAGAAGAAGCTACACTCGGTATGGGATAGCGAGATTGTGGAGTCGGCACGCCGATGGAGCCATACGGAGTGGCAGGAGCAGGTGGACCGCGCCTCGAAGAGCGAGGTGAAGGCGATGTCGCAAGGCACGCCCAACGACTGGATTGAGGAGACCGTAGAGCTTGCGCGCGATGTCTATGCCAACTCACCCAGTGGCGTCAACCTGTCGTATGACTATGTGGCGATGTATACTCCCATCATCGAGCAGCAATTCCTGAAGGGTGGCATTCGCTTAGCAAAGCTCCTGGAGGAGATATATTAATACAATATCGTATAAATAAAATATAGGCTTAGTCTTCTGTATATTAGAGACTAAGTCTATACTATTTAAATCAACCCTTCAGCCATGTGTGGCGTGCCACAGAGTAGATGGGCACAAGTGGAAGGATGAGTGGTGTGCGTTTGATGTAGCGCTGGAACTCGGGGTCGCTGCCGTATACCTCGGCTTGGCGGAGCTCCAAGCGGCGAGCACCACTAAACATGACGTAGACGATGCCAATGTAGCCCAATGAGGCGATGACCCACTGACCTGCGGTGCAGCACGAGCCGAAGCAGATGATGAAGCTGCCGGTCCACATTAGCACCTCGCCAAAGTAGTTGGGGCAGCGGACGATGCGATACAAGCCCTTGTCGACAAAGCGATTAGGGTTTATTTTCTTCGCGGCGCTCTTCTCGGCATCGGCGATAATCTCGATAAGCACGCCGAGTGTAGCCACGATAGCACCTGCCCATGCCCATGCCTCGTTAACTGGGGCAAGATGCTTCATGTTGTATAGGTAGAAGCTCGCAGGGCTCATCTGACCGATATAGAGCAATGCGCACGATATCCATATCATAAACATCACAAAGAGGGGCTTCTTTGTGGTGTTGTCGGGCTGATAGAGTATCTTCTTGTAGGATGCCGAGCGCTTCTCTCGTAGGAACAGATAGAGCGCAAGACGCAAGCCATAGATGAAGAGCACGCCACACAATATCGTTGTGGGTAGTGTTAGCTGCTCGTGGAAGATGATGGCGGTGGCGACGGACAACGCCGAGATTGATAGACCGTAGCCGATGCTGAAGAAGTAGATGAAGTATATCCAACCTACGGCAGATACGACAAACGAGATTGCAAGAAGTATTAATAAGTAACTCATAATAATTGGGGTTTATAATATACAAAGGTAGTGTATATTTTGATTTTTCACCTATCTTTGCAATCAAAAATTAAGCTAAACGATGACAAAGATAGATAGAGAGAAGCGCATAGTGTCGAAGATGATAGCACTCTACTGCCGTAAGAAGTTGGGTGCAAAGGAGCTGTCCGAGGAGTATAAAGCACTTGAGGTGTATGCGCATAAGCGATTGGATAGTTGTAAGTTTCAGGAAACGAAGCCTGCCTGCAAGCGCTGTCCCATACACTGCTATAAGCCAGATATGCGCGAGAAGATTCGCAATGTTATGCGCTGGGCAGGCCCACGCATGATAATCTACGACCCCATAGCGGCAATACGCCACCTATTAAATAAGTAGTTCTACTAAAAAACACAACATGAGAGAGATAGATCCCAAGACAACATCGCGTGCCAAGGCGTTCGAATTGTGGATGAAGGCGCCAATGCCAATGGTTACAATGACAAAGAGATATGACATAACACGCCTGCGCCGCATATCCAAGCGCAAGGGTGTGAAGCTAAATATGCTGATGTGCTATGCTGTGGTCAAGGCGGCATCGTCGTTCAAGGAGTTCTATATGCTACCCGTGGGCGACAAGCTGATGGAGTTCGACAACCTCGCCATAAACACCATTGTGATGACCGAGAGCGGTGGCATAAACACCTGCGACATACCCTTCAAGGAGGATATACACGACTTCGAAAAGGAGTATCTGCGTATAACCAAGGAGGCGAGCCGTAGCACAGAGGATATAACGCTCGGCGACGACTACATGGTTATCGGCTCATCGGCGCTTACGAAGTGTGAGCTCGACGCGGTGGTCAACGTATATGCTGGTTGTTGGAACAACCCCTTTGTCGTGTGGAGCAAGTATCGCAAGGGGTGGTTTAAGACTACCCTATCTCTATCGTTTCAGTTCCATCATACGCAGATGGATGGCCCCATATCAACGGGTTTCCTAAATAAGCTGCAAGAGGTGATGAATAACATCGAATACTAATGGCTAAGGAGATATATTTAGCAGGTGGTTGCTTCTGGGGTACAGAGCACTACTTCAAGCAGATAAGAGGCGTTATATCAACCGATGTTGGATATGCCAATGGAGCGACATCAAACCCCTTCTACGAGGAGGTATACACCGATACCACGGGTCATGTCGAGACGGTGCATATAGTCTACGATGAGGAGGTTGTGTCGTTGGAACTCTTAATAAAGATGTTCTTTTGCTCGATAGATCCTACATCGCTTAACCAGCAAGGTGGCGACTGCGGTACACGCTATCGCACGGGCATCTACTACACCGACAAGGAGGACCTACCCACCATCGAGCGCATATACAATTCCGTAGCCGAGGAGCTCGATGAGCCTATCGCCGTGGAGCTATGTCCGCTCGAGTCGTTCTACCCTGCAGAGGAGTATCACCAGGACTATCTCGACAAGAATCCCGCGGGCTACTGTCACATACCCATGGCGCTAATGCTCATGGCGCGCGAGGCAAATAAATAAGAATAAATATAGGGCTCTCCACTCTGGAAAGCCCTATATTATTGATCTATCTCGGATTACAATGCCAACTCCTCGTATGGTAGGTTCCAAGCCTCAGCGACAGGCTTATAGACAACCTTGCCCTCTACGACGTTAAGACCCTTGCGCAACTCCTCATTATCCTTACATGCTTGCTTCCAACCCTTGTTGGCAAGCTGGATGACATAAGGCATTGTTGCGTTTGTGAGTGCCAAGGTAGAGGTGTAAGGCACTGCACCAGGGATGTTGGCAACACAGTAGTGGAGAATGCCGTCAACATAGTAGACGGGATCCTCGTGGGTTGTTGGGCGCGAGGTCTCGAAGCAGCCACCCTGGTCGATAGCCACGTCGACCATGACGGTGCCTGGCTCCATATCCTTGAGCATGTCGCGCGTAACGAGCTTTGGTGCCTTAGCGCCTGGGATGAGTACCGAACCGATGACAAGGTCGGCACGCTTGAGCTCCTGACGTATGTTGTACTCCGAAGACATCAACGTCTTGACATTCTTAGGCATAACATCTGCCAAGTAAGTCAATCGTTTAAGTGAAATATCGCATATTGTAACATCTGCGCCTGTGCCTGCTGCGGTGCGTGCTGCGGCAGTACCTACAACACCGGCACCGATAACGAAGACGCGTGCTGGCTTAACGCCTGGGACGCCACCAAGAAGCTTACCCTTACCGCCGCGTGGCTTCTCCAAGAAGTAGCGACCCTCCTGCGTAGACATACGACCAGCAACCTCCGACATAGGGATAAGAAGTGGCAACGAGCGGTCCTTACACTCCACAGTCTCGTAAGCGCAGCATATCGCGCCGCTCTCAATCATGGCGTGTGTTAGTGGCTCGCTACTTGCAAAGTGGAAGTATGTGAAGACAATCTGACCCTTGCGAACAAGCTTATACTCAGGGGCAATAGGCTCCTTTACCTTAACTATCATCTCAGCTATGGCGTAGACATCCTCGATGGTAGGAAGTATCTTTGCTCCCTGCTCCTCATAGTCGGCATCCTGGAAGCCGCTATTTATGCCAGCGCCCGCTTGAATATATACCTCATGACCACGACGCACAAGCTCCATGGCGCCTGCTGGTGTTAGAGCAACACGGTTCTCGTTGTTCTTAATCTCCTTGGGTACTCCAATAATCATAGTTGTAAAGTTTTAAGGTTTTAGGTTTGTGACCACTAAATTAGTAAAATTTTTATTACGCACCATCGCGTTGTGCTAATTTTTTAGGTTTCGAAGCATAACTTTCGCTAATTATTGCACTAAGTAGATATAATATCGCAAGCACAGTGAGGGTCGAGAGTTCGGGGAGAATATCTCTAAGCGAGGCTCCCATAGTGCATAGCTTGATGAATGCGTCAACGGCGCTACTGCTGGGTAGTATTCGTCCAACGTAATACATCCATTCGGGGAACGCCTCGCGAGGATAAGAGATACCGGCAAGCAAGAGTATGGGAATTGAGGTCCATAATAGCACCATTATCGTGGACTCGCGGCGGCTGAATAGGTGCGAGAGTGTAAGACCCAAGGAGGATGTGGCAATCATATATATAAACATAAGTAGCGCCACGTCTAAGCTATCTGCGAAGTATGGCAAGCCGAAAATATGCCATACAACACCTAAAATAATGAGTAAGTTAAAGCCATATATCACAATATAGACCAACATCTTAGATAGCACTGTTATAAACGGACTACAAGCCAATCGAGCTCTTCTCTTACGCGCAGCATGGAGCGCCGACATGGCAATGCCAATAAGCATCGATTGCTGTATAATGACGATAAGAATTGAGGGCATGACAAACGCGCCATAGCCCAAATCTGGGTTGTAGAGCATCTCGACATTCGTGGTCACGGGCGACACAATACCCATAGCCTCGATGTCACTACCGCCACTCGCCACGACGCGCCCCACCTCCACCATGGCGCCTGTAGTCAGCACATCGGCAACAGCCTGCTCAAGGATGTGGCTATAGAGCAGCAGATGGCTACCATCGATGATTAGGGCTACAGTTGTCGCTCTATTAGCGAGTATATCACCCTCCAGTCCGTCGGGAATATTGACAATGCCAAACACCTCGCCCCGAAAGAGTAGATCCCGAGCCTCAGCCATATTCGCGGCCTCATATGCCACCCACGTATCGGGCCCATCATCAAGACCATCGACGAGTGCCCTGCTCGTAGAGCTTTTATCGTCATCAACAACGACAATCGGGATGTCGCGAACCACCTCTGCACCATATGCCGTGGAGTATATAACGGTGTATATCATCATGGCAAAGCCTAATAGAAGGAGTGCTCCGCCATCTGCGAACACAACCCGCAGCTCATCCCACATTACACACCTCGCCTGGTTTGCCGTGTCGGCTATCCATCTATACAATCTTTTCATATCAATCTCTACCCCAATACTCGCTATTGCGAACTACCCTATCAAGGCGTCGCCAAGATAAAGCAACAGTTAATATAAACGCTACAATATACATAATATCAATGCTCGAATAGCTTATATCAGCACCGAATAAAGCATAGTTAATAAAGAACTTGCTAAAGTAGGTGAACGGGAATATGTGCGATAGCACCTGAGCGACGCCATACATCGCAATAGTAGGAAATGTTATGCCCGAAAAGGTGAATGCCATCACTGCATATCCGCCACCCAGCGATAGTGCAAGGCGCATATTGGCAGTAATGGCGACAATGGCAATGGCTATTGACTGGTAGGCGAGAATGAAGAGTAGCGATATGAGCATCAGCAGAAGAGTGCTGCCACAAAACGCCATACCCATGACAAAGGTCAGCAACGCATATATTAGCCCCATTATAAGCGTCATCACAATGGTTACGGGGAGCAACTTGCCGACAAGCGCCACAAATAGTGAGTTGGAGGCGGAGGTTAGCCACTCGCAAGCCGTGCCATAGCGCAGTTCGCGCCCTACGGCATAGATACTCAGCAGCATTGTGAAGACCACAACGCCCACAAACATAAACATCGGTGCAAGGTAGTATCCATAATTCAGATATGGATTTGCAACAATGTGTGTCAATGCGTTAATTGGCATTACATCACTCATCACTTCATGTTCACCAACACCCATAGCCCTTAGCTTCGATATAGCAACGCCTGAGGAAAGCGTAGTCACACTCTCCTGGATATTGCTACGCAGGATGCCTGCGGCCGATAGGTTGGCGCCCGAGATAACGACATCGACAATTTGTGGTTCTCCACCGATAATACCACTTTCGAAGCCGCGAGGAACAACAACGTATCCGTAGATTTCACCCTTAAGCACCTCCGCTTGAGCCTCTCTGGTGGAGTTTGCTGACATGGCAACCTCCACACCTCGCGTAGCATCTATCATGGTTGTAAGCCTGCGTGACATCGCAGAGTGGTCGTTATCAACAACGGCAATGGGCAGATTATCGATGCTCCCATGCGCGAAGAATACCACGAAGAAGAGCATCATTACCACAGGGAGTACGACGAGCGATATGAGGTATAGCCTATCTCTTATTATGGCGATTACCTCACGTTTGAATGCTGTATATATACCCCTAATTATCTGCATATTATAGTTTGTTACCTCTAACAATTACACTCATGCCAGGCAAAGGCATTACATCGCTATTTACTGGGCGTGCTCTAACCTTGAAAGTGCGCAAATCGTAACCACCCTTAGCACGTGTTGAATTCCATGTTGCAAAGTCCGCCTCGGAGGCGATATAGTATATCTCAAACTCGCAATGAGTATCAAGAGCCGGGAGATACGCCATAAACCTCTCACCCACATCCACGCCATGGATGTCGTCCTCGCGAATATTGAACGTCGCCCACACATCGTGAGTATCGAGTATTGTGACAACCGGATAGCCCGTGCCAACAAGCTCGCCCTCGTGTGCAATTATGGATGTCACACGCCCTGAGGCTGGGGCGTAGACATATCGATCTGCGATATAGACAACAAGCTCATCTACTGCGCCTTGAGCTTGTGTGACCTTAGCCAATACTGCCTCACGTTGCTCGCGTGTAGCACCTGCAAGTGCGAGGTTGTACTCTGCTTGCGCGGCACTCTCAGAGGCTCTCATGGCGTTGAGATTTGCCAAAGCCTCATCGTACTGCTGACGAGGTACAACACCCTTAGAATATAATGCCTCAATGCGTCTGAAGCTCTCTTCTGTAAGCGCTCTTCCCGCCTCGGCACGACTTACTAAGCTGCGCAATGCCTCCAATTGCTCCACTCGCGCACCTTGCTCCACCTCCTCGTTCATAGCCTCTGCTTGAGTACGTAGTGCATCCACCTGTATAAGCTTGGCATCGAGTTCTGGTGTTGATATAATATATAGTAGGTCGCCCTTCTCAACCCAATCACCCTCGCGAACAAACATCTGATCAATGCGTCCCGCCACCTTTGAGGAGGCGTGGTAGCTCGTCGCCTCAATATGACCCTCAATAACCGCCGCATCAACCTTAGGGTAGTGGCGATAAACAATCACAAAAAGAGCTATTAATACTAACAAGACCAATGTTGATATAATCACTGATTTACGTTTGAATTTCATATGTTTACTACTGATTAATTAAACCACTTTTAATATCTATAATCTCGCCATTTTCACGATACGTGTCAAACGTATGGCTCAAGGCGGAGACTTCAAGTAGACGAGCAAGCGAGCAACAATATTCGTATGATGCATTAAGGAGAGTGAGCATTGCAGCGGCCCTTGCTACCTCTGCATCTATTAGGTCAGATGATGAGACCACACCAGCGCGAAAGCCTTCCAAAGCCGAATAATAGTAACTATCAGCCGTGGCTATCGAGCTTCGTGATGCAGCTATGTCGGATAGAGCATTTATCATATTATAGTACTCATTCTCTGTGAGTAACACTATCTCATCTCGACCATTTTCGACTGCACTATTAACACTATCTACCCTGCTTTTTGCAGCACGTAGCTTGTTCTCTTTCGATAGTCCATCAAAGAGCGTTATACTCGCCTCAATGCCCACTACCCAGCGCGGTAGTATATCAGATAGCTGGTAGTCATAAAGAGATCCGCCGCCAATAATACCCACCGTGGGCAACAGTTCGGCTTTAGCTGACACCACACCCTCGTGAGCAAGATCAATATTGAGTTTTGCATCAGATAATGCACTGTTTAGATTAATAGCGTTATCTATGTAATAATCAATAGTTAGGCTGCTATTACCTATAAACAATTCATCTATCGGCACGACCTCGTCTTTGATACCTAAAGTGGTGTTTAGTGCTCGTTGTGCCATATGTAGACGATGCTCCTCGCTCGCCAAGTCTCGCCTAACCTCAGCAAGCCTATACTCTACTGCCAATACCTCACTATGGGCAATAATACCCTCCTCTTCCAACGCCTTAGCATCCTCTAAGTGTTTCACTACAGCATTGAGAACAGCGTGTCGCACTTCTACCGCATAACGCAGTAGCACAACGCCAAAGTACTGCTCAACTAAAGTTGTATATAGGTGACTCTTGGCGGCATCTAACTTATACTCAGTCATACTCAACTTAATCGCTGCTGCCCTATTTGCAGCACGAATGCGCCCACCTGCATATAGGGGCATGGTGACTTTGGCAGCAAGAAGACCAAACGAGCGTTTCTGCAGGGTGTAGTTGAGATTAAGAGCTCGGAGCGGGGATAGTAGCGAACGTAACATATCTCCAACCTCCGGGGTGATGAGTCCATTAGCTATACCCTGACCTATAAGGGTATTAGCGCCACTCTCTATGACCCCATTTTTACCCGATAGGTTAATATCCATATCGCGGTCAGTCAGCACATAAGCTCCAATAAGCTCAACCTTTGGATAATATAAACCTCGTGCTGCTCGCAGCTCGTAGTATGCCGTTGTAACATCGCTACGCCGGCTATCGAGCATCTTATTGTGCTCTAATGCGAGGCGAAAGGCTTCGTTAAGAGTTAACTGTTGTTGAGCCCCAGCCCCACAGCAGATAGAAGAGAAGAGTATGATAAGAAGTTGTCGCATGGCTTGGTGTTTTTAGAGGTGTAAGCAAATATCGCGCAAATCAAAATTCAAAACGGCTTCCTATCATCTATCCGCGCTTTGGCATATAAGTTGTCGTTACGTGGCAAACAACTTTTTTGGTTAACTAAAACATTACTACCATGAAAAAGATTAGACTATTTATTCTCCTGCTATCAGCTATGCTGATAACATCCCCTAAAACCAAGGCGCAGATAGTGCTTATCGAGGAGAAGGAGTACACGCCGGCGGTATTTATCATGGCTCGCGATGGTGACAGTAAGCACGACCGAGCTAAGATCCATGCTCGTGTGGTGGATGACTATCGTGAGACGGATCGCCGTGGCTTTAGGCAGAGCCATAAGCCGAACTTCATCTTTGCCTCACCCGACAATAAGTTCTCGTTTGCCGTGGGTGGCTATGTGAGCCTGCGTACAAGCTATGACTTTAATTCGGTGATTGATAACATCGATTTTGTTACCTATGACATCCCTATGAAGTCAGGCTTCGCTAACCGCCAGCGCGTGATGATGGATGCCTCGACATCACGCATCTTCGCCAAGGCGATAATCAACGGATGTCCAGTAGGACGTATTGTTATTTATGGCGCTATGGATTTTAGGGGTGGCTCTGCAGGTAGCTACATACCACGCCTACGCTCAGCATATATGCAGTTTATGGGCTTCACAATTGGTCGCGATGTGACCACCTTCTGCGACCTGAAAGCGGCGCCAACGACTATCGACTTTGAGGGTCCAAACGCCTATAATTTCAACTTCACGGAGATGATACGCTATGAACACAACTTCCTACGCAACCACCTTACACTTGGAGCAGCAGTTGAAGTACCGAAGGTTAATGGTACTTATGGTGAGCACTTTGCCCCTATTAGACAGCGCGTACCCGACGCAATAGCCTACATACAGTATGCTTGGGGCGCTAACAAGTCGAGCCACCTTCGTTTGTCGGGCGTGATACGTGATATGTACCTGCACAATGTAACCGCCGCAAAGAACACCACACAGGTGGGCTGGGGTGTGCAGCTTAGTGGTCATATTAGCGCAACACGCTGGGTTGACATCTATATGAATGGTGTATATGGCAAGGGTATAACTCCTTACATACAAGACCTTACAGGCTCGCCATACGACGTGGCGTACAACCCTGAGAACCCTACGCAGATACAGACAATGCCTATGTGGGGCTGGCAGGCAGCAGCACAGGTAAACATCCTACCTGGTCGTTTTTGGGTCGCAGGAGGCTATTCGGAGGTTGGTCTTGAGAAGCACAATGGCTACCTCGCCGACAATGAGTACCATCGCGGACAGTATATCTTTGGCAATGCCTTCCTGAATGTTCATAAGAGCTTCACGCTTGCCGTGGAGTATCTTTACGGCTCGCGCAAGAATATGGATGGCAGGGAGGGCTCCGCAAATAGAGTGAGTCTACTTATGCAGTATAACTTCTAACATCGCGCCTACGTATAAACGATAGGGGGTGTCCACGAACTTTGTGGACACCCCCTGTCTATCAGAAGTTATATAACAAGATGCACTACTTCTTAGTAGGCTTTGTTACGGGTCTTAATCTTTTGTCATTCATCGTCTTTATCTGCGTAGGAACCATCTTAATAATCTGCTGCTCCGACTCTGGCACTACCCTCTTAAGGTGTATGGTCATCACACCGCCCATGTTAGAGTATACGAGGTTGCGGCTACCGAGAGCCACATTCGAAATATGCGAGGCTGGAAGCCATACTGTGATGCTGCCACCCTCACCAATCTTCTGTATACACTCGCCTACAACATCAAAATAGAACGACTGTAGTGTTAGACCTCCCGAGGCGGTAATATCGCGCTGAAGCTTAATCTCCTCGTTTGCCTCCTGCAGCTTCGCCTCATCGATAGATGTCTCAGCGTTAATATGCGCAGCATATCTGTCGTAGACCTCTATCATGCTCTTTGTTGACTCAATAGGCAACCCATAGCAGCTATACAACGAGTACTCCATGTAGATCGAATCCTTAGGCGAGGTAGGACGCTTATCGTTACCGCTATCATCAACTCTGTAGTAGACAGTCTCCTCATCATCCCTCGATAGCGCCACGACACCCTCCTGCTTCGATACGTTGTCTATCCATAGCTTAGAGTGCTCAATAAGGAGAGGATTGATCCTCTGCGACAACTCCTGAGAGCTCTGCACCCTCTTCATGTCACTCATAGAGATTTGCATCACGCTATCTAACGACACACCGTCACTGAGTGCAGCCGCATCGTCAAATGCCTGCATAACCCATCGTCTATTTGCCGAAACCTGCATCATGCGCAACTCCGCAGCCATTCTTCGACCAAGCGACAGGCAAATATCCTCGTGCTTAAACGTACCGGTGTAGAGCTTAGGCTCCTCGACCTCAGCGTTGGGGTCTATATGGCGAAGTGTGGCATTACGCTGCTTCTGCGAGATATATGGTCTATAGCACCACTCATTGAACTCATTAACGCGAATAACATCATCGTATAAAGCATCTAAATCGAGGCTCTCTGCATCGAGGATATCGATGAAACCCTTAATCATCAGCTCGCGATCCATGTCTGCGTCCAAGTACAGAGACTGCACCGACAATGCGTGATGCATACCCAAGACATAGGACAAAGTATCGAATTCAGCCGCAGGGTCATCATAAATACGGTTTTCTAAGCCGATACTATATAATCTATCGACCTTCTCCGTTGACTCTGAAGCAGACTCAACGGCTGACTTATCAGTCGTCTTATTTGAGTTGTTTTGTGAGCCACACGCAACAATTGCGCAGCATAGCGCTGCTGCCAAAAGTCTTTTAATATATCTCATAACTGCTACTTTTCTACATCAATAACCTTGAGCTCATAATAGAGCATAGTGTTAGGCTTAACACCCAAAGAGTCGCAACCGGCAGAGCCGAATGCCAATACTGATGGCACCCACGCCTCAATATGACCACCGCGACCAGCGAGCTTGGCAGCCTCCTGAACGCCCTTAGGTAAATCGCCATAAGCGATACGCAAGGTGTCACTCATATAGTATGTTGTATCCACAACGCGCACCTGGTCCAAAACTCGATACATGACACGCAGAGTATCACGAGATGCCTTAGGACCTCGCTGAGTGTCGCCCATCTTTCTGATCTTGTATGTTAGACGAGACTGTGTAGAGTGGTAATCTCTATCGCTTGCACATAGCTGTTCGATGAACTGGTCCTCATACCTCTTTACTCGCTCATACTCGTCATAGTACATGTATTTGAGCATGGCATAGCGCGCCTCCTCATCGGTGAGCTTTGGTGCATTGCTATAGACATCCTTAATACCCATGCACACCAGATCGATATTGAGCGTAGAGTCTACCTCCTTAAGCATGCGTCCAATCTCCATACCGTAGGCATAGGACATCGAATCGACACTCGCCGCCATAACGGGCTCCTCACTGCCCTTAGAGGCGGTATCCTTGCACGACGTCGTGCCCATAGCAAGCGCTACGATGGCGATATAAAATAATCTCTTCATACGTTTCTATTTTTTCTCTCTCTTATTCTCTGCCATAATCATGATGGATCCGACAACCGCAGCTGTTAGCGATGCCATCAGAATGGCAATCTTACCCATGTCAACAAAGACCTTCAATGATGGATCCTGGAAGGCGAGGTTATCAACGAATATTGACATTGTAAAGCCGATGCCGCCCAAGCACGCCACGGCCATCAGCATCTTCATCGTAGCCCCTGCTGGCTTCTCGGCGATACCGAGCTTTATAGCCAGATAGCTGAGCAACGTGATACCAAGTGGCTTGCCCACAACCAAGCCAAAGAAGATACCCATACCAATAGAGCCCATCTCCGAAGAGTGCATGAATATATTGAAATACTCTGCTGACGAGATATGCACGCCGGCATTTGCTAAGGCGAAGATTGGCATAATAAGAAAGTTTACATATGGCATAAGCAGGTGCTCCATACGATGGCTCATGCCATATGCACCATCTGATATCTGCTTCATGCGGCGCAGATGATACATGCGCTCCTCGTCTGCCTCATACTCATCCTCAATTTTATCTGCATCCTTGATACCCTTCTCAATGATATCCGCCTTATGCAGATAGTATGAGCGGCTATAACGAGGCTTTGTTGGTATCAACATCGCCATTGCAACACCTGATATTGTAGCGTGTACGCCCGAATAGTAGAACAATATCCACACTACGACGGCGGGTACTAAGTAGGCAATAATGCGGAACTCACCCATGCGACGCATGATATAGACACCCACCATAATGGCTATGGCAATGCCCAATAGCATGAGATTTGGCGTGTGACCGTAGAATATGGCGATAACCAAGATTGCACCAAGATCATCAGCAACGGCGAGGGCCGTAAGGAAGACCTTAAGCGAGATTGGTACTCTATCGCCCAACAGCGACATGATAGCTATGGCAAATGCTATATCTGTAGCGGTTGGGATACCCCAACCATCCGCCACCATAGTGCCATGATTGATGCTCATATAGATTAGCGCTGGCGCCAACATACCACCGATAGCGCCTACCACGGGTAGTATCGCCTTCTTGGGTGAGGATAGCTGACCATGCGATATCTCACGACGTATTTCAAGTCCCACGCTAAAGAAGAATATAACCATCAGACCATCGTTGATGAAGGTCTCCACGGTCATACCCTTAGGGAATATATCGTCACCATAAGCCAAACCGAATGGCATCTGCAAGAAGTCGTGATATACCTGATGCGTGCCGGGAAGATTGGCAAGAAGCATCGCAATGGCAACGCATATAATCAGGATAATTCCACCAGCCCATGGCGCCTGTAGGAAGTTACGACCGCGCTGCGATAATATGTGGGCTCGCTTTACGCGTCTAAACTTATTAAATATCAACATTGTGTATTAGAATTACTTGTTATTATTATCGACACTCTTTAGCGCTATGCTGCACATCTTGAATAACAAGCGTGCTACAAGGCGCATATCGGCCTTATTATCCATGTTTGGAGACACCTCGGTTATATCAAAACCAACGATACGACGACCCGATGCAATGATGCGATCCATGAGATAGACCACCTGATGGAAGCTCATACCGCCGGTCATGATACGGCTCTTGTTGGGTGAGCACTCGCCCGTTAGCCCATCGATATCAAGGGCGAGATATACATTCTCGGGCAGCTCGTTGATAATATCATTCACAATCTTTGCCCATGTTGTACCCTCGAATTGCTCTCTCCACATATCTTGTGCGGTGAACATCTTCACGCGGCTATCGCTTGTGGCTCTCTCCCACTCAATAGGACTAAACTCCTGCACACCCACCGATACGAACTTTTTCACTTGTGGCACGTCGCGCAAGATGTTGTACATGGTAGAGGCGTGAGAGAAATCGAAGCCCTGATACGCCTCATGCATATCACACCTTGAGTCGATATGCACGAGACCAACGCCGTCGTACTTACATCCAACGGCTTTAACCATGCCGTATGTTACCGACTGATCACCACCCACAAGACCAACAATCTTGCCCTTGTCAAACCAGTGTGATGCCTGAGAGTAGATGTTATTGTTAATCTCCACCGAGCCCTCATTTACACGACGCAAACGGCGTTCGTACATCAGGTTGTCTAATACCGACATGCCGAGCTCATCATGGAGCTTAATTACGCGCTCAGCATCGGGGCGTAATCTATGAGATAGGTCCTGAATAGAGTAGTCAATTGGGGCTGTGGCAATGCCCTTCAGCCAGCTATTGGGTGCTAATGGCTCGTAAAAATCCACATATCGCGACGCTTCAATAATGGCATCTGGCGCATAGGAGCTGCCTGAACGCAGTGAGGCAGTAGCATCCCATGGGGCAGATAGAAGCACCAATGCAGCATCTTCCGGAGCCAATGGTATACCGAAATAGCAACCGTTATCGGGTGTGATAGTATTGGGGTCAAACTCTTTGCCAAACATATTGGGGGTGTTCAATAAATTAGTAAACACTTATATTATTAAAATATCATGCAAATATATAAATTTTTCATTTATTTTTCACTATCTTTGTTAAAATTTTACAGAGTAAACCTCACTGAAATGAAAGTTATCATCGATAGTGCCATACCATACATCAAGGGTGTATTGGAGCCATATGCAGAAGTCGACTACTTGCCATCATCTGAGATTATGGCAAAGAGCGTGAAGGAGTGCGACGCCCTAATCATTAGGACACGAACTCGTTGCGACAAGGCTCTGCTTGATAATTCCAAGGTAAAATTCATTGCCACAGCCACCATCGGCACCGACCATATCGACATTCCATACTGCCTATCCAAGCGCATAATCATCGCCTCGGCAGGAGGTTGCAATGCCCGTGGCGTATTGCAATGGGTGGCAGCTTCGCTCAAACACGTCTGTATGACCGATAACCGCTCGCCTCAAGACTACACATTGGGAGTTGTTGGTGTTGGCAACGTTGGCTCTCTTGTTGTCGAATATGCCAAGCGCTGGGGTTTCAATGTGATGGCGTGCGATCCTCCACGAGCAAAGCGCGAAGGGGGTGAGTTCTACCCCATCGAGGAGCTCGCCGCAAAGTGCGATATCATAACTCTGCATACGCCACTCGATAGCACAACAAAGCACCTTGTCAACGGCAAGCTACTTGATATCATGGGTGGCAACACGACCATCATCAACGCCTCGCGAGGCGCTGTTGTAGACAACAACGAAATAGTCAAAAGGTCGAATAGATATATCTTCGACGTATGGGAGAACGAGCCTAATATAACCCCCGATGTACTACAACGAACAGCGCTTGCTACACCACATATTGCAGGCTACTCAAAGCAGGGAAAGGCTAATGCAACTGCGATGTCGGTTAGAGCTTTAGCCTCGTTTTTCGGATTTCCGTTATTGACATGGTATCCAAGCGATATCATCCCCACAACACCCAAGGAGATAGAGTGGTCGGAGCTATGCAATACCATCGACGACTATTGTCCTATTTTAGAACAAACCACACAGTTAAAGTCGCACCCTGAGTCGTTTGAGGATATGCGCAACAACTACGATTATCGCAACGAATATTTCTAATTTATCGTAACACACAGATTGATACGCTAAAAAATCCCACAAAAGATATCCATAATGGATAAATTTTTCCTATATTTGCAATAATATAGACGCGTATCACAAAATTAGAGATGAAAAAGTCGATATTTCAACATATCATAGGATGCCTCCCTGCGGAGCCAGCGCACAATCTGCGCATGGCAGGACTACGCTTTGTCGGCAAGCTGCCAACAGGGCGCTGGTGGCTTAAGATGGCTCTTGCCCCCCGAGATCAGAAGATGGCAAAGAGCGTCTTTGGTCTCACGTTTCGTAACCCAATAGGCGTTGGCGCAGGAATAGACCCCAACGCACGATGCGTGGGTGAAATCGCAGCCATGGGCTTCGGATTTGTGGAGATTGGAGCGGTGACCTGCCAGGCACAGCCAGGCACACCTCGTCCCAGACTACGTCGCATGAAAGATAGCAGCTCATACATAGACAATAGCGGCTATCCGAGCAAGGGTATGGAGTATGTGTTGGAGAAGATACGTGATTGCCACAAGAGCAACGATAGTCTTATCATCGGTTGCAGCATAGGCAAGCTCACCGCCACACAGCGCATCGATACACCCAAGGAGTACCTTCGCGTATTCAGAAATATGTATCAGTATGTCGACTTCTTCACCATTAACATTGCGGGCAACACCTCGGCAAAGCGCTTTGTGCCACGCTCTCGCGAAGAGATCCTTCAGCTAATCGAGCCACTCTTTGAGTTTAGACGTGGACAGCTCGACTATAGACCTATACTTCTTAAGATATCCCCAGACCTATCGAATGAGGAGATAGATACCATTGTTGACATACTTATCGAGACGCCACTTGATGGCATCGAGGCGGTGGCAGGATCAAACAACATGTGCCCCGATGCGTCGGGAGCACTCTCTGGAGCAATGCTTACTGAGCACGCCATAAACATCGTTAGGTATATCGCAAAGCGAACCGAGGGGAACTACCCTATCATAGGCTCTGGTGGCATGATGACCCCCGATGACATAGCCTCGATGTTGGATGCTGGGGCTTCGTTGGTGGCGCTCAACTCCGGCATTCGAGAGAATGGATTTAGACTACTTAAGGAGAGCTCGGAATACATCGTTGCGAACCAAGTCATCGACACCACAGAAGAGAGTAAGAGAGTAATAAAACAGAATAGCTCGCAATCATGAACGCAAGCATTGTAACCATAGGTGACGAGATACTTATCGGACAGATTGTTGACACCAACAGCGTCTCGATAGCTCGACATCTTAACGGCATTGGCATCACCATCGCCGAAAAGCTATCCATTGGCGATAGTGCCGAGGCGATAACCCAAACTCTCGAGCGTCTTACGCAGGACTCTCGAGTTGTAATCATCACGGGTGGCCTTGGTCCCACTAAGGATGATATCACAAAGCACACCCTTGCTTCATACTTCAACTCAAGGCTGATATACAACGAGGTGGAGGGCGAACATATACGCTCGTTGCTGGCTCGTCGTGGCATTGAGTTTACGGAGCTAAACCGAGGTCAAGCGATGGTTCCCGAGTGCTGCACGGTGCTTCACAACGCCTACGGCACAGCCCCAGGTATGTGGTTTGAGGATGCAGAGGGTGCGATTATTATCTCTCTTCCGGGCGTTCCATTCGAGATGGAGCATCTTATGGAGGACGAGGTTGTCCCTCGCCTCAAGGAGCGCTTCGAGCTGCAATCTATCGTTCACCGCACGCTCATCACTCGTGGCATTGCCGAATCGATACTCGCCGAGCGCATAGCAGCATGGGAGGATGCCCTACCCGACTACTTGCACTTGGCATATCTACCAGCGCCCAACGTGGTGCGCTTACGCCTATCGGCATACGACGTAGATAGGAGTAGCGCTGAGGCGGAGATAGATAGGCACTTCGAGCAGCTAAAGCCACTGCTTGGCGATAACATCGTTGGCTTTGAGGGTGCTACCGTCGAACAACACATACACCGCATACTTACGGAGCGTGGCATGAAGCTCGCCGTGGCAGAGAGCTGCACGGGTGGCGCCATCGCCTCGAAGTTCACAGCTATGGCTGGAGCATCGGCATACTTCATGGCGGGCATTGTATCCTACTCTAACGAGGCAAAGCGCGATATCCTCGGCGTTCGCGAGGATGACATCGCCTGCTTCGGCGCTGTTAGCGAGGTTGTAGCCCTCGAGATGGCAGAGGGCGCACGCCAAGTGTCGGGCGCCGACTACGCCATAGCGACCACCGGCATAGCTGGGCCTGCGGGTGGCAGCAAGCAGAAGCCCGTGGGTACAGTATGGATGGCGATAGCAACACCTAAGGGAAGTTATGCCGTAATGCGCAACTGCGGCTTAGACCGTTCGCAGATAATCAGCCGTGCCACGGCATACACCATAGAGATGCTCTATGAGGAGTTAACACGAGAATAACCACAAACACAATAGATGATATGATTCGTTCAATCTTAGACACTGACTTATATAAGTTCACGACGTCGTACGCCTACTTCAACCTATATCCACAGGCTATCGGAACGTTCACCTTTAACGATCGAGCAAAGACCGAGTTTGACGACGACTTTTTGGAGGACCTGAAGGCTGAGTTCAAAGCATTGGAGCGCATCGCCCTCTCGGAGGATGAGTTCCAATATATGATTCACAACTGCAAGTATATCCCTCAGAACTACTTCGAGTGGCTCAAGGGCTTCCACTTCGACGCCTCAAAGATTAACGTGTGGCTCGACGAGGAGAGACATCTGCAGATCAACGTCACCGACTATATGTATAAGGTTACGCTCTACGAGATACCAATCCTCGCCACAGTGTCGGAGCTGTTCCACCAACGCAATAGCTACGATGCCGAGGCTATGATGAAGCGACTTGAAGTAAAGGAGCAGATAGCGCGTGACAACAACCTCATCTTCTCGGACTTCGGTACACGCCGCCGCTTCTCATATGAGGTGCAGCGCATGGTCATCAAGCACCTTAAGAATAACCCTTGTGGTTGCACCGGAACATCGAACTGTCACCTCGCAATGGAGCTTGGCATGAAGATGATTGGCACCTACCCACACGAGCTGCCTATGTTTATCGCAGCCGTTAAGGGTGGTCCTCGTATGGCAAACTACCTCACGATGGAGGACTGGGTGAAGGTATACGACGGCTACCTCGGCACAGCACTCACCGACAGCTTTGGCTCTGAGGTATTCTTCAAGAACTTCTCGAAGAAGCATGCATGTCTCTTCGATGGTGTACGCCAGGATTCGGGCGACCCCATCGCCTTTATCGACCTTGCAATCAACCGCTACAAGGAGCTTGGTATCGATCCAATGACCAAGAGCATCGTCTTCAGCGACTCGCTCAACTTTGAGAAGTGCGTGGAGATTAAAAAGGCGTGCGAGGGACGTATCAAGTGTATGTTTGGTGTCGGCACCAACCTCACCTGCGACACGGGACACGCATCGTGCAACATAGTGATGAAGCTCTCATCATGCCAGATCAACTCTCGCCAGCCTAAGGAGCTTTGTGTGAAGCTCTCGGATGTCGAAGGCAAGGAGATGGGCGATCCAGATGAGATCAGAGTATATCGCTATTTACTTCGCAACCAGGCAAATAAGAACTAAACGACCACAACGATGAATAAGATTGGAGAGTACGCTTCTCCGGAGTTGGAGGAGCTACAAGTAGCATGCGAGCATGGATATCAGAACTCCATAGAAGACCCAGTTGAAAATGAAGAGATAGATTGGATATAATGAGACGTTTCTTTATATTAACGCTGCTTGCGATAGTTGTATCGGCGTGTACTAAGACGGTGATTAATGAAGATCTACTGCGCCCCGATTACATACCTCAAAAAGGGAGGGAGGAGACTATTCATGCGACCATCGAGGAAGATGTGCAGACGCGTGTCGAGCTTAATGCCAATAAGCAGACCGTATGGACCGAAGGGGATCAGATTGTGCGCTACGGCGACAATGTCTACGACGTATGGACCTTTGACGGCAATACGGGTGACAGAAGTGGCTCGTTTAGCTACTTTGGTGAATGGACGCAGAAGCCAGAGTACGACTTCAGTGGCAAGTATTTCGCCTTTTACCCCTACAGCAACTACTTTGGACGAGGAAGCTTTAGTGACGGAAGCATAGCGGTGTTCTTTGATGTCCCTGCTGAGCAGACCTATCACTACAATAGCTACGACCCCAATAGCAATGCTATGCTCGGCATAGGCAGAAACGAGACTAACTTCAGATTTAAGAACCTGATGGGCTACCTTCGCATATCACTCACGGGTGACAAGCGTGTGAAGAGCATAACCCTCGATGGTAATAATGATGAGGTTCTTAGTGGTTTGAGATATATCAGCTTGGAGAATATCGAGTTGGCGAATTGGTATAGTGATGAGTCATATTCGAAGGTCATCAATTGCGGTAATGGCGTGCAACTTACCGATGAGCCTACGCAGTTCTACTTCTCGCTTGTTCCTGTTGTATTCGAGAAGGGTCTTAATATAACAATCTCCTTCACAGATGGTACCACATATGCAAAGTCTACATCGGCAAGAGTGGATATTGCTCGTAACACCATCCAACCCATGACAACCATAGATACGAACGCCGAGGTGGAGTGGCAGACAGCCACACTAAAGCACTCGGGCGAGAGGATATATGCCCCCTACGTCTTAGATGCGTCATCCTCGTATCTAACATTTGGATATGTATATTGGGGTGACAACGTAATCACCGCGCTTAAGGATGTTATGGAGTACTACACATATGATGATGGAAAAAGTAGTCACAGCGTAACCATCAAGACTCAAAATGCCACACAGCTATACCTAAGTAGCTGTGCGGGTATCAGCGAGATAGACCTCACTAACTTCTAATACGCGACTCAGTATGAAAAAGATATTTCTACTTCTTACTCTATTAAGCACTTCGCTCATCCTTAGTGCTGCGCCTATTGGTGAGGCTCGCGCAAGAGAGATTGCCGAGGAGTTCTTTGCTAAGAATAGCATAACACGCTCAGCTGCGACTATCGAACTCGAATGGGCTGGAGAGTCAATCTCTGCGCCCGTAAGTAGAGCCAACGATATTGACGACGCACTTATATACATATATACGCGTGGCGACAACGACGGCTTTGTTATCATTGCTGGTGACGACAGCATCGCGCCTATTATTGCCTACTCGTTCGACACGACGATTGATAGCGAGAATATGGCAGAAGCCACCAAGGCGATTATCGACGCGTGGGGCGCACAGATAAAGGCAGTACGCAAGGGTACGCTACAAATGAATACTAACACAACTGCCACAACGCGCTATGGTGGTGAATTGCTCTACGATACAGCTCTTTGGAATCAATACGACCCCTACAACCGTAAGGCGCCCATGATTGATGGTAATCGCGCCGTAACAGGATGTGTTGCTACGGCAATATCTATCATATGCTACTACAATAAGTGGCCCGAGAAAGGCGTTGGCACAACACCTGAATATAGCTATGAGGATGCTTATGGTCATCCGCACACCATAGCGGCAAACACCCTCGGACGCGCCTATGAATATAGTAATATGCTTGCCGACTATAACAACGGCTTTAACAACACACAGGCTAATGCTGTGGCTGCATTGATGAAGGATGTGGGTACGGCGGTGCATATGCAGTATCATCCTGATGCTTCGGGTGCTTACGATATAGATGTCCCCAAGGCTCTTATCAACCACTTTGGCTACTCTAAGCAGTGTCGCCTTGCCTATCGCGATGGCTATGATAGCGATGATTGGTACGATATAATGCGCGAAAACCTCAATAACTTCGGTCCAACATACTACAGCGGAAGTGGCGACCAAGGTGGACACGCCTTTGTTGTCGACGGTTATGCACCAGGCAACTATTTCCACTTCAACTTCGGCTGGGGAGGCTATGGCAATGGTCACTTCCTCTTCCCCGAGATTGAGTACTATAATAGCCAGGTTACTCTTCTCAACCTTGAGCCTGATAAGGATGGCACCTCAAAATATAGAGATAACATTCTGCTATACTCTTACGCCTTTGGTGATGGTACTACCTTGCGAGGTATCACGTCGGATGCAACCAAGTATGCAGCTAATAGCGAGTTTTCGGTGACGCTTGGTTACATTTCGAATTGTGGTGTTCGAGTCTTCAACGGTGAGGTCACACTTGTTCATTGCAACAAGAATGGAGAGTGGAAAAAGCAGCTATATACAGCGACGATAGAGGGTCTCGACATATGGTACTCTTACTACGAAGATTATCCCGTAGTAGTGACTCTTGACGACATCGAGGAGGGTGATCTTCTTCGAATATACTTCAAGAGTAGCGACTCAGACGAGTGGATATGGGCAAGAGCATATAACTCCGAGGCTGACGATGAGATAGAGATATGCGCTACACCTGAGCGAGTGGCCGAGAATATCAGATTTATATACAATAAAGCTGAGAACGCCATATATTTACATTCTCCGGATGCATGGCAGGTAGATATCGACAATGGCGCAGGTAACGCAGCATTCTCTGGACACACCACAGCATATATACCAAGCGAGTACCTCGGTAAGGGCGAGCATATAATAAAGGTATCGTGCAGTGGTAGACCCTATGAGCTGAAGGTTAAGCTATAGCGACAGTACGATATTTAATAAAATTTTATAATAAAAGCGCGCAAAGTTTGCAGTTTGACAAAAATTGTTTATCTTTGTGCGCTTTTGTGCCACGGTGGCACTAAGTTAAAATAAAAAGTACAATGAAAGTTTGTGAAATCACTGGCAAGGTAGCGATGGTGGGTAACAATGTTTCTCACTCGCACATCCGTACCAAGCGTAAGTTCTCTCCAAACTTGAGAACAAAGCGTTTTTGGTCAGAGGAGGAGAACCGCTGGATCACTTTGAAGGTATCAGCAGCGGGTATCAAAACAATTAACAAGAAGGGTCTTGCAGCTGCACTTCGTGAGGCTAAGGCTGCTAAGAAGGTTTACTAAAAAAAGGTAACAGAAAATGGCAAAGAAAGGTAACAGAGTGCAGGTAATCTTGGAGTGCACCGAGCAGAAGGAGAGCGGCGTAGCAGGTATGTCACGCTACATCACCACCAAGAACAAGAAGAATACTCCTGACCGTTTGGAGCGTAAGAAGTACAATCCTTACTTGAAGCGAGTAACTTTACACCGTGAGATTAAGTAATTTTGAAAAGTAGGTTAAACTATGGCAAAGAAAGTAGTTGCAACCCTTAAGACGGGTACCGCTAAGAAGTACACTAAGTGTATCAAGATGGTTAAGTCAGAGAAGACTGGTGCTTACGTTTTCCAGACTCAGAACATCTTGGAGGAGGATGAGATCAAGGCATTCTTCGCTCAGAAATAATTTTTATTAGTTGAGAGACTAATATAAAAGGCGACCTTCGGGCCGCCTTTTATGTTTAAATAGTAATGAGTAGCGAGCAAAGGTTAATACTTCGCTCCTACGGAGCAATAGGGATGGGCTAATATGAGTTAAGGTAAGTTAATATAGGCAGAGTCAATCGCATGGTAACCCACATTAACCTAAGAATAACACTATATATATATTACACTTGCATTGTCTGCACCGCAGACCCATCGCATAAAATAAAAAAAGAGAGGCCGTAAAGCCTCTCTCGTACTCGGAACCGGGGTCGAACCGGTACGGGCATTACTGCCCACAGGATTTTAAGTCCGGCGTGTCTACCTATTCCACCATCCGAGCAACGCTGTCAAAAATATTTTGACGCCACAAAGATATAAAAATTTTTCCATTAGCAAAAAAAACCGTATGTTTATCGCATCCATTTCTGCGAATAGCCACGTAATACTCTCAATCACACCTACAAAACGAGTAGAGCGCCACACCGACGAGGGAAAGTCCACATACTTCCAAAAAAAAAATCACACCTCCCATGTTACATTTTGCGAAGATAATCGTTATATTAGCAAACGAACTTAAAAAGGGAGAATAGTGAAGACAACAGAGTATACAACACTCATAGCGTCGGTTAAAGATACAGCATACCGTCTTGCCCTACGCATCGTTGGCGATAGTTCAATGGCGGAAGATATTCTACAAGATGTCTATGAGAGGGTATGGAGGGCTCGCGACGCAGTACTGCATAGCGAACATCCAAAGGCATATATCTATCGTATGACCCACAATCTCGCCATTGACCGTCTGCGACAACGGCAGCGAGAACGCGGCTTAACTATAGAGACATACAGCGCAACGGATGGCAACAAAGAGATAGACATTAGCGATATGGCGGCGCTAACACAACGCATAATAGCCTCGCTACCAACCAAGCAGCAACTGATAATGCATATGCGCGATGTGGAGGGTTACGAATTCGATGAGATAGCCGCTATCGCCGAGTGTGATGAGACAAGCGTCAGGATGAATTTATCGAGAGCGCGCAAAAGAGTGAGAGAGGAGTTAATAAAAGCAATGAATTATGGAGTTAGATAGACTTAAAATATTAGCAGACAAGTATTTCGAGGCTGAGACCACACTCGACGAGGAACGAGAGCTCCGAGAGCTTACCGCAAATATGGAGGATATTCCCGAGGAGTATGCTGCGCTGAAGATTATACTGTGCGTTACTACCGCCAATCAAGAGGTTAAGGTGCCTGAAGCTAAACATGAGGTGAAGCATCGCAACCGATGGATACTACCAATAATAGGAGGTGCGACCATAGCTGCTGCAGCTGCTGCAATAGTCATCATGCTCACAACACCATTGTCGACCACTGAGAACATCACTACGCCAGCGCCAAAGCCCACGCCCACAGTAATGCAATACGACATTGTGTGCCATGTAAATGGAGTACAACTTACAAACATGGACGATGCATATAGCCAAGCGAACAGAATACTGGGCGGTGTTGCAGACGACATGGAGTTAGCCATGGCACAAATACAAAAGCTCAACATACAAAGTATCAAATAATTATAACAACACATATATATGAAACGTTTAACTATAATATTGGCACTTATCGTAGGCTGCACAACATCTATCTACGCCCAAACAGACAAGGAGCAAGACAATACCTTGTATATTGGCAATTCGGCAGACAATAGCATCAGTAACAAAGATGGAAAAATGCGTCTTATGCTCAACGGTATGTACTTCGATTTTGGAAGTGGTGAGAATAAATCAAACATCACCGTAACGTCGAAGGGTTCAGAGTCATACAGAAAGAGAGCATACTATGGCTTCATGGGTATAGGTTCACCTTCGTTCAACCACCACGCCTTTATGGAGATCGGCGCCAGCATTCTGACACAATTAGACTACTCGGCATACACACCAGAAGAGGCAAATGCACTGATGTTCAGTAGTAATAAGGCTGTTCACGTAACGATGAATATAGGTACAATCAACGCACCACTCAATAAGTCACGCTCATTAGTTCTCTCTACATCATTTGGTTTTACATGCGAAAACTACACCTTTGCTGGCGACTACACCATGAAGTATGAGGATGGTATGATGCGTCCTGTTGCACTCGATGGTAAGATTAAGAAATCAAAACTTGAAGCATCATACTTCCATGTTCCAGTAACGCTCGACTGGAATATCAATGGTAGCAGGTTCTTTATATCTGCAGGTGTAACACTCGATGTATTAATAAATTCACGCCTTAAGTATAAGTTCCCCAAGACGATTATTGATGATGAAGTAACACTAAACCCAATACAAGTTGGTGCTACAGCACGCATAGGATGGAAACGTCTATACGCCTTTGCCAACTACTCATTCATCGACATGTTTAAGAGTGGCACAGGTCCTAAAGCACGACGTCTATCAGCAGGCATGGGTATATGGTTCTAACATAAAAAAAAGGTAACATGAAACGTTTAATATTATTGATAATGACCTGTATACCGCTATTATGTGTAGCACAGGATCAAGCCCTAATGGAGAAGTATTCTTCGATAGATGGATGTGCAACAATTGAGCTATCTAAGGAGATGATACGCAGCATGGGTGGCGGTGATGGTATAGACACACTATCAGCAATATCTATCGAGAGTGAAGCCCTAATATCCGACTTTAATAAGGAGGTAGCAGAATATACAAAGGGGATGACGCAAATCCTATCAGTGATCCAGAACTCGCAGCGTGTAAAGATCTATTGCGTGGTAGATGACAACACTAACAAAATCACTAAGATGCTCATCCACACCACCGATAGCCATAAGGCGGTTATGGTAGTGCTAACGGGCAAAGATATAGAGATAAGCAACGCATCTTCAATTATGAACATGAATATATAACCATATTAAGCATTTGTTATTATGAAACGTATTATTTCACTTATGCTCATGGCATTACCATTGGGTGCCATGGCACAAATTCCAGAGTTTTCAAATCTTGTTGCCCAGCATGGCAATAACGAGAATGTAACGGTCATCAACATCGACAAGAATATGATGGCACTTATGGGCGAGCAAGAGGAGGAGCTTAAGAATATTGAGCTTATCGAGTTAATCATGACCGAGAATAAAGAGCTCGGCAACGAGATTACAACTGCCACCCACACCATCGCTAAGGAGTGTAATGCATCGACGCTTATCTCTCACAACTCAACCGAGGAGCAGATAACCGTATATACACTCAGCAAGGATGAGAAGATAACCAATATCATACTCGTTATCTCTGCAGAAGGTCAATATGGAGCATCGGTAATCACTGGGGAGATAGCAACAGAAGATATTCATAAACTAATACATGTGCAGATGTAATTACCATAAGCATTACAATAAAAGAGGCTGAATAAAAAGTGTATTTTATCATTACGCTCGCAAGCTTAAAACTACATCTTATTATTCAACCTCATAACGAGAAGGAGCTGACTAGTTTACTTTTTAGTCAGCCCCTTTTTTGTTTTCTATGTCAATGGGATAACTAAATTGTCTTACAGTCTCATTTTTTATAATACCCAACAATTTCTCCAACATTGCATCCTTCCCCGAAAGGTAATCTTCGGCCACATATGGAATAGCAATGTCGGGCATCAATACTCCATCAACAGCAAGGGTATATTCATCATACTCAGTAGTCGATACGGATGTTTCGTATAACAGCGACGAAAACCATACATCTCCTGTCACGGCCTCCCCATAACGAAGGGCATTGCGCCAAAGCGATTCTCCTACTAATGTAGCAGATTCGTTGTATTGCAATATGTTACAGAATGAAGCTGCTATCGAGGATGTATTTTTGCTCATTAAAATGTAGATATGCACATCATCGCACATATATAACTCGGGATTGAGGTCAATCGTCTTCACTACACAACTATCGGGTAATGCGATTGTTTGCCCCATCATATCCTCCGTAATAAACTCATAGTCGGCTTCAGTTTGCGGAGAAACTCTAACTCTTTGCGATTTCATATAGGGGATTGTGTGGCGATTGATAAACAGAGATAAAAGGTTATCAAACATATACCCACTACCACCTGTATTGTATCTGAGGTCGAGGATTATGTTTTTGCAACCCTTCGCCTTGAACTTTTCAATATTTGATTGCAATACTTTGATAATTCTCGGATTATAAAAACGAGTGAACTTTGGCAATGCGATATAACCACATTTAGCCGAGTCGTATATACGAATATTATTATCCATTGACTCCTCAAACGCTAACGATGAAGAGGCTTTTTGGGACTTCATACCCTCTGTTGTTATCGTCATCAGCTCACCATTACGAATTAGCTGTACAGTATAATCCTTTGGAAGATGCTGAAAATAGTAGTTTTGCAGCAAAAAATCAGGCGAGATGTAACGATCGTGGTAATTGTATTCATACATTTCGGATGATTTTATGCCATTAATCGCAACAATCATATCTCCTCTATGAAATAGTGGGTTTACGGAGGTGTTTACAATTAAGGTATCTTCAACCATCAGCAAGTTGAAACCAAGACCTCGACGTTTTTTAAGGAAGTCCCTCTTGGTCTTGTAGACACGAGCGTCAATTGGTATTCTGGCACCTATACGATAGTGTGGGTCGGTGTCGTGCAGCCAGTCGATATAGGGACGTAATATGTAAAACAAATCAGAGGTTAGCAGCGTATCCTTACCCAATTGTGCGCAGCGTATGTTTATCTGCTGAAGTAGCTCCGCCTTTATTGTCGGGGTCAGCAACGAATCAACAGTAGGATGTATCGCACCAATTGGCAAATCGTCCCAATCACCATAATGTGCCGTCTGAAGGTCACAGATAGCTGCAGCACTATCTTTCACTGCAACCGAACGTCGCTTGATACTCTCAACATCAAGAGTTTCACCAGAGGTTTGTGCCCACGAGGTTTCTACACAAAGTAGCAAACAAAGCAACAATAGCCATTTCATATAACAACAGGTTTAAGGGCCCGCCCAAGTATCAAATATAGAGAAGTAGCAGGCGCTATTAAATATTCGTATCTCTTATAGGGTAACGTTTTGGATGGTTGTTTATTGCTCGTTAGTGCTATGCGACGCTATATACTTCCATTTTTTGTTCAAACAATGGCCACTTTGAGGGTTACCGAAATTAGGGAATGTTAAGAAATTTAACGATATCCTAAGTTCCGTTAGACAAAAAATATCTGTATACATCACCCCCGCGAAGGGAGAGAGCGTGATGCGTGTAGGTGTGATGGCTGGCCGCGTCAACATCAACTGGCTATCGCTACGATAGAGCATTAAGAGCATAAACAATAGGAGGCTGAATAAAAAGTGTATTTTATCATTACGCTCGCAAGCTTAAAACTACATCTTATTATTCAACCTCATAACGAGAAGGAGCTGACTAATTTACTTTTTAGTCGGCCCCTTTCTGTTTTTGTTGTTTAGATTGCCCACCTTGCACTATCACCATCACAACTGCAACGATGATTAATATAACGCCAGCAATGCTCACCAAGTCAAAGTGTTCGCCGAAGTAGATAACACCAATAACCACCGCCGTCATGGGCTCCATCGAGCCGAGTATAGAGGTCATCGTCGAGCCTATATTCTTAATTGCCAGCACCAGCGTATAGTCCGACACAAGCGTGCTTACGAGCGCCACCATAATCAAATCGCGCCACTCCACATAGCTGTGAATAGGCTCTATGCCCGTTGTGAGTATGGCGTAGACAAAGAACAAAACAGCGCATATCAGCAATACGTACATAGTCAATATGAGCGGGTCTAACTGCGATGCTCGGCTATTCATCACACCGACGATATATAGCGCATAGCTCACAACCGTACCTAAGGCAAGTAGCACACCAATACGGAAATCACCACCATCATGGCTACCCCACGCCAAGAGCAAGACACCAATAACAGATACCGCAAGAGCCATATATGTAATCTTCGAAGACTGCTCGCCATAGAACCACGACATAATGAGCGTCACGGCAAGAGGATATAGAAAGTGAATGGTCGTAGCAATGCCACTCGGTATCGCCTTATAGCTCTCGATAAGCAGTATTGCCGTTATGGCATAAAGCACTGATAAGCCGAAGACTACCTTTAGTTGACTAAAGCTAATCTTCATATCGTAGTGCTTAAGCCACACAACGCCAACCATCATCAGCGCCGCAAACATAAAACGATAGAACAGGATCGTCTCAGCACCCATACCCACACGCAGCAGCGGCACGGTGAAGAGCGGTATTAGACCGAAGGTTATCGACGACAAAACGGCATAAATGACGCCTTTTGCATATCTCTTATCTACTGATAGCATAACATTGAGTTTTTTTGTAAAAAAAATAGTCGGTATATCGCGCTGTTTTTCAATATTAGTTGTATCTTTGGACTCACTTATGAGACGCTGCATCGACATACTATACATCATTTGTGCCACCCTACTATCGCTGTGGTACGCCCAACGCAGCGAGGTGACAGAGGTCGATGCAAATACGCCCGCGCCCCATATAGAGAGCTCACCCACCAATGAGCCACAGATAACCAGCGATACAGTGCGCTTAGTGTTTGGTGGCGACCTAATGCAACATATGCCCCAGGTGCAGGCGGCAAGAAAGAGTGATGGCAGCTACGATTACACCGCATCATTTGAGCATATAGCGCCAATGTTTCGTAATGCCGATATTGCCGTTTTAAACCTCGAGACAACCATCTCCTCATCGGGCAGATGTAGCGGTTATCCACTCTTCGCCTCGCCTATAGCCGTAGCTGATGCGATGGTTGATATGGGAATAGACATAGCGCTGTTAGCCAATAACCACTGCTGCGATAGGTATGGTAAAGGTATAGATACGACCATCGATGAGCTTACAAGGCGAAATATAGCACATATAGGCGTCTATAAGGATAGTACAGACTATCGAGATAACAATATATATCACTTTGAGTGCAAGGATGTTAGATTTGCTCTTCTAAACTACACTTATGGCACCAATGGTATGCCCATACCCGAGGGGCGCATGGTCAATCAAATAGATACGCTGACCATTCAGCGCGACGTACGCTCGATATCTCGCGATAGCGTCGATTGCGTTGTCGCCTGTATGCATTGGGGCATCGAGTATCAACGCTCGGCAAATGACGAGCAGAAGCGCCTTGCCGCCATGCTTCGTCGCGAGGGTGTCGATATCATCATCGGCAGCCACCCTCATGTGATACAGCCCTACGAGGCTGACTCTACCCATATCACCTACTACTCATTAGGCAACCTTGTATCGAACCAACAGTGGCGATATAGCGATGGCGGTCTTCTTGCAGAGATTGAGGTGATACGATGCGACACCATTGAGGGTCTGCGTTTTAGCACCACACCACATCCCGTATGGGTGCTATGCCCAGGATATAAGATATTACCGCGCTCGGTGGGCGACACCATCAACATGTCAGCCACGTCACGCGGTAGATACAATACATTCATGTCGGACACCGACAAGCTACTTCGTCAATAGTTATTCGCCATTGGCTCAAAGAAGCGCTGCTCATGGTCGCACGATGGGCAAACCTTAGGCGCTTTATTAGCCTTGACAACATAGCCACAATTGCGGCACTGCCACACTATCTCACCATCGCGGCGGAAGAAGTCACCATCGGTTAATCTGCTGAGTAGCTTTAAGTAACGCCTCTCGTGTTCCTTCTCTACTTCAGCTATATACTTGAACGTAAGACCAATCTTCTGAAAGCCCTCGGCTATGGCTGTTTCGGCAAACGAGGCGTACATCACCTCCCACTCCTCATGCTCGCCATCGGCTGCTGCTACAAGATTCTGCTCCGTGGTACCGATAATACCTACGGGGTAGGTGACGTTGTGTATCGTCGCCACACCGCCCTCCATAAACTTAAACAATCGCTTGGCGTGCTCCTTCTCCTGATCTGCAGTGATATCAAAGACCGAGGCTATCTGCTCATAGCCATCCCTCTTGGCTTGCGATGCAAAGAACGTGTAGCGGTTACGAGCCTGACTCTCGCCCGCGAATGCCTTCAATAGATTCTCCTCCGTAAGAGTTCCCTTTAGTCTGTTTTTCATAGTGTAATGGTTTTAAGGTTTGCACACATAGCGAGCAAAACTCAAGCCAAAGCGTCCCATGATATTGGCTCAAACTACCGCATAATTTGATTTCCATTTCCGTTTTTCATTTTTTTTAATTATATTTGCGCGATATACACGAATAATCAAAAACTAACTATATATGGCAGACGAGAAAATTATATTTTCGATGGTTGGTGTGAGCAAGGTGCTTAACAACAACAAGAAGATTTTGAACAACATCTACCTATCGTTCTTCTACGGCGCAAAGATCGGTATCATCGGTCTTAACGGCTCGGGTAAGTCAACCCTTATGAAGATTATCGCAGGTATCGACAAGAGCTTCCAGGGTGAGGTGGTATTCTCTCCAGGCTACAGCGTCGGCTACCTCGAGCAGGAGCCACAGCTCGACCCAACAAAGACCGTTAAGGAGATTGTCGAGGAGGGTGCAGCCGAGACCGTTGCCCTCTTGAAGGAGTACGAGGATATCAACATGAAGCTCTGCGAGCCAATGGATGACGACGAGATGGCACGTCTTGTTGAGCGTCAGGGCGAGCTCTACGAGAAGATCGACCAGGTGAATGGCTGGGAGCTCGATAGCGTCTTGGAGCGCGCCATGGATGCATTGCGCTGTCCCGATCCCGATCAGAACGTGAGCGTGTTGTCGGGTGGTGAGCGTCGCCGTGTGGCATTATGCCGCCTCTTGTTGCAGCAGCCCGATGTATTGCTCCTTGATGAGCCTACTAACCACCTCGACGCCGAGAGTATCGACTGGTTGGAGCAGCACTTGCAGCAGTATAAGGGTACCGTTATCGCCGTTACACACGACCGTTACTTCCTCGATAACGTAGCTGGCTGGATCCTTGAGCTCGACCGTGGCGAGGGTATTCCTTGGAAGGGCAACTACTCAGGTTGGTTGGAGCAGAAGACCCAGCGTATGGCGATGGAGGAGAAGCAGGAGAGCAAGCGTCGCAAGACCTTGGAGCGAGAGTTGGAGTGGGTGCGTATGTCACCATCGGGTCGTCATGCCAAGTCTAAGGCTCGTCTTTCAGCCTACGACAAGATGATGAATGCCGACACCAAGGAGCGCGAGGAGAAGCTCGAGATCTACATCCCTAATGGTCCACGTTTGGGCGACCTCGTCATCGAGGCGCAGGGCGTGACCAAGGCCTTTGGCGATAGAGTGCTCTACGAAAACCTCGAGTTTGCACTACCACCAGCAGGTATCGTGGGTGTTATCGGTGCTAACGGTACTGGTAAGACCACCCTATTCCGCATGATCATGGGCTTGGAGGAGCCTACATCTGGTAGCTTCCGCGTAGGTCCTACCGTGAAGCTCGCCTACGTAGACCAGCAGCATAAGTCTATCGACCCCGAGAAGACCGTCTATGAGGTTATCTCGCAGAACTCCGACCTTATCCAGCTTGGCAACCGTCAGGTGAATGCTCGTGCATATGTGGGTCGCTTCAACTTCAACGGCGCTGACCAGGAGAAGAAGTGCGGCGTGTTGTCTGGTGGTGAGCGTAACCGTCTACACCTTGCACTTGCACTCAAGGAGCAGGGTAACGTATTGCTTTTAGATGAGCCTACCAACGATATCGATGTCAACACGTTGCGTGCCTTGGAGGAGGGTCTCGAGAACTTCGCTGGCTGTGCCGTGGTAATCTCGCACGACCGTTGGTTCTTGGACCGTATCGCAACCCACATCCTATCATTCGAGGGTGACTCTAAGGTTGTCTTCTACGAGGGCTCATACTCGGAGTACGAGGCATGGAAGAAGGCACAGGGTGAGGATACCACACCTAAGCGCGTGAAGTATAAGAAACTATTGGCAGAACAGTAATAAAATATGGCACAGAAACCATCTATACCTAAGGGTACGCGTGACTTCTCTCCCGAGGAGATGATGCGCCGCACCTATATATTCGACACTATCAAGAGCGTCTTCCGCCTCTTCGGCTACGCTCCACTCGAGACTCCATCTATGGAGAACCTATCTACCCTACTCGGCAAGTATGGCGATGAGGGCGACAAGCTACTCTTCAAGATTCTCAACTCGGGCGACTACGGAGCAAAGCTCTCGGAGGAGGAGCTACGCCAGGCATCTAAGATCTCGGAGAAGGGTCTCAGATATGACCTCACAGTACCTTTCGCTCGCTATGTCGTGCAGCACCAGAATGAGATTGTCTTCCCATTCAAGCGCTATCAGATACAGCCCGTATGGCGTGCTGATCGTCCACAGAAGGGTCGCTACCGCGAGTTCTACCAGTGCGACGTCGATGTCATCGGCTCTAAGTCGTTGCTTTCGGAGGTCGAGTTGGTGGATATCGTAGCACGCGTATTCTCGAAGCTCGGCATCTCGGTAACTCTTAAGATGAACAACCGCAAGATATTGTTTGGCATCGCAGAGAGCATCGGTCACGCCGATAAGATGATCGATATTACCGTGGCTATCGACAAGCTCGATAAGATTGGTTTGGATAATGTCAAGGCGGAGCTACGCGAGCGTGGCATCGACGACGAGGCTATTGCAAAGCTTCAACCAATACTTGAGCTTAGCGGCACTAATGCCGAGAAGCTAACACAGTTGGAGAGTGTTATTGGCTCTTCAGAGACCGGCATGCTCGGTATCGAGGAGATGCGCACAATATTCTCGCATATCGAGAAGCTTGGCATCAATCTCACCCCAGAACTCGACCTATCGCTGGCTCGCGGCCTGAACTACTACACGGGTGCAATCTTCGAGGTTAAGGCAAACGACTTCCAGATTGGCTCTATCTCGGGTGGTGGTCGCTACGACGATCTCACTGGCATCTTCGGTATGCCAGGTATGTCGGGCGTGGGTATCTCATTTGGTGCCGACCGCATCTACGATGTTATGCTCGGTCTTAACCTCTTCCCTGCAGAGTTAGCTTGTTCAACAAAGGTGCTCTTTGCCAACCTCGGCGAGCAGGAGCAGGTGTGCTCAATGCGTCTTATCTCTAAGCTCCGCGACAAGGGTGTAGCAGCAGAGATATACCCCGACATGGGCAAGATGAAGAAGCAGATGGAGTATGCCAACCGTCGCGGTATTCCTTATGTTGTTATCATCGGCTCAAACGAGCTTGAGCGTGGTGTCGCCACTTTGAAGAATATGCAGAGCGGCGAGCAGCAGGAGGTGAGCTTCGACGAGCTTGTAGAGCAGTTGTAACTGATTGATTATCCATATGAGAGCCTTTGTTATCTTAGTTGCTAATTTACTTCTATTTTGTGGTAGCGTCACCGCGCAGCTTACAGAACAGCAACAGATACAGAAGCTCAACTATGTCTACTCCTATATTCGCAATAACTATGTGGAGGATGTGTCTCTTGAGCCTTTGGTTGAAGAGGCCATCCGCGCCACATTAAAGGAGCTTGACCCACACTCCAACTATCTAACGAAGGAGGAGATGAAACAGGCGCGCAATCGTCTTCGCGGCAAGCAGGTGGGCATTGGCATTAAATATTTCGTACACAACGACACGGTGGTTATTCGCTCTGTGATGGATAACTCCCCAGCACTTCGCGCCGATATTCGCCCCAACGACCGCATTATAGCCGTCGACAATCGGAGCATAGTATCCCTCAATATCGACAGCATCGCCACCATCCTCAAAGGTGACCAAAACAGCAAAGTAAGACTTCAGGTATTACGACGCAACTCACCAGATATCATCGATATAAAGCTCCGACGTGACGACATCGAAACCAGCACAATCAGCTCAGCATATCGTGTTGGCGATGTTGGCTATATCGCCATATCATCATTCACAAAGCTCGTTTGCAACGATTTCTATGCAGCCTACAAGGAGCTTGGCGATATAAACTCTCTTGTCATAGATCTGAGAGATAATGGCGGCGGTGCGTTGAATGGTGCCATCGACCTAACATCGCTATTCCTCGAAAAGGGTGACATCATCGTTAGCACCGAGGGCAAGAGTAACAATGTGACATACCAAAAGCGCAAGGAAGGAGTGACCATACATCTTCCCATTGTTGTGCTTATCAACGAAAACAGTGCCTCGGCAAGTGAGATATTTGCCGGCGCCATACAGGACCATGACAGAGGCGTAGTCGTGGGTCATACAAGCTTTGGCAAGGGATTAATACAGAGGATGATAGACCTTAAGGATGGCTCGGGATTTACCCTAACCATCGCCCACTACAAAACGCCCTCAGGGCGCATCATCCAGCGACCATACGATAGAGGCGAGCGAGAGGCGTATTACACAAATAGGGATCGCTTTATGCACCCAGACTCTATCGCTCATGATGACGTGCCAACATTCAAGACGCTGAAATATGGGAGGACCATCTATGGCGGAGGAGGCATCACCCCAGATGTCTATATCAGCAACGATGGCGTTCGCATATCACAATCCGTAGCCAAGTCGGTCACTAATGCTGCGTTCGAGCACGCCGTAATCGACTTTTGGGATATGGTTAGCCCCGAAACGATATTGGAGGAGTACCCTACCGTCGATAACTTCAGCGATGGTTATAATATAGATGATCGCCTCAAGGATATATATTATCGAACTGCGGGTTGCGACAAAGATGAGCTCTCGGAGATAGACCAAGAGTTCATCAACACGATGCTACTTGCCACCATGGCAGAGCAGCTTTACGCAAGCAGTGCACGTCACTATATTTATGGTCTGCGCTTTGACCAGACGCTACGACGTGCTATTGAAATTGCCAGTGACATAGCGACATATAGTGCAATATTGGATGGAGGAGTAAAATAAATTTGGATATTCTAAAAAAAGTTACTATCTTCGTTGGATGAACAACAAATAACCCCAAAATAGAATTAACCCGTATGAGTTCAGAATTCACCCCACGTCGCGATCACGACGATTTTGGCGAGCAGATATACACCAAGGCTGTTCGCGCTGGTAAGCGAACCTACTTTTTTGATGTTAAGGCCACTCGTGGTGACGACTACTTCCTAACCATCACCGAGTCGCGCAAGCGCACAAACGCTGATGGCACAAGCACCTTCTCACGCCATCAGATGTACCTCTACAAGGAGGACTTCGGCAAGTTTATGGAGGGTCTTACCGAGATGATAGACTTCATCAAGGAGCACAAGCCCGAGTATTTCGAGCAGCAGACGCAGAGCAACATCGACGAGGAGTTCGAGAAGCTATAACATTGGGGCTGCCCGACCATGTCGGGCGGCCCTAACTTTTTTTAGGCACAACCTAATTTATAGAACATCCCTTTTATATATGGATAGAGGTGTTGTCTTAGGATTTAGTGGAGGCATAGATAGCCAGACCGCCACTCGCATACTCATGGATGCGGGGTATCGCGTTGTGCTTGCAACGATAGACACCATTGGCGATGAGGCAATGCTTGAAAAGGCGCAACGTAGCGCAGAGGAGCTGGGGTGCGAGTGGGTCGTTGTGGATAAACGAGAGCTATTCCAACATGAGATCATCGAGCACTTCTGTGACGAATATCGCATAGGTCACACGCCAGCGCCATGCACACGATGTAACACCATCATCAAGTGGCAAAGCCTTGAAGAGTTGGCAGATATAATGAATATCTACCATATTGCTACAGGTCACTATTTCAATATAGAAGAGCATAATGGACGCTACTACGTTGCCAAAGGCATAGACACCGCTAAGGATCAATCATACTACCTTTGGGGCTTGAAGCAGTCGACCCTCAGGCGCGCACTAACACCCATGGGCAACATCATCAAGAGTGAGGCAAAGCGCAACTTCGAGGATAAGAGCGAGAGCATGGGCATATGCTTTCTTAAGGGGTGCCACTATACGGAGTTTCTAAAATCGCACAACATAGCGATGATAGAGGGCAACATTATGGATGCCACAGGCAAGAGCTTAGGCAAACATAGTGGTATTGCCAACTATACCATTGGTCAGCGACGTGGGGCGGGCATCCCCGAGGGATTGCGCGTTACGGATATAGACCCAGCAACCAACTCTATAATGGTTGGTACGAAGGAGGATCTATATAAACATGCGCTTTATATAAGTGAGTGTAATGTCGTTGATGACAATGAAGTGACAACATCGACAGACATCATGGTCAAGATTAGAGGCATCGGTGTCAACCCAACATCACCCGCGCGTATAGAACATCATGGCGACGGGTATGTTGTAAGGCTAAGCGACCCTGCCTGGGCGCCTGCCAAAGGTCAACCTATTGTCCTATATCGCAACAATTTGGTCATTGGTGGTGGAATAGTTGTCGATTACAAGTAATTATTGTACATTTGCATCAAATTTATTAGACGATGGTTAAGAAGTTATATAATTGGATGCTATCATGGAGCGACAGCAAGTGGGGCTGGGTCGCACTATTCTTCATAGCCCTTTTCGAGGCAAGCTGGTTTCCTATGCCACCAGATATTCTTCTTATTGCGCTATGCATAGGTGCTACAACTAAGTCATTCCGCTTTGCAGCAATCTGCCTTGCGGGATCTGTCATCGGTGGTATTCTCGCCTATATGTTGGGTCACTTTGCGTGGTACACATCCGCAGGCGAGCCAACTGCCTTTGCGCAGTTCTTCTATGACCACATCTTCAGCGAGGCGACATTCGCCAAGGTTAGCCAGATGTATGCCGAGTGGGACTTCGTAGCGGTATTCACCGCGGGCTTTACCCCACTACCATTCAAGATATTCACCATCGCAGCGGGCATGTGCAAGATTAACTTTGTAATGTTCGTCATCGCTGCGACAATAGCTCGTGCCATGCGCTTCTTCCTAATAGCTTGGCTTATATGGAAGTATGGAGCACCAATTAAAACATTCATTGACAAGTATCTAAACCTACTTGCAACACTCCTTGCCGTGCTTCTCATCGGCATTACCGCCCTTGTGTTGGTGTTCTTTGGTGATGACGACCAGGCAGAGCAGAGCGAGTCGAAGCCTAAGGTCGAGCAGATAGAGGCTGCGAAGAGCAACGACGAGCAGAATGGCACATTGGAGTATGGCAAAGAGGATTTAACAGACACAACAAACCTCGCACTTCACTGCGTATGCGACACCATTACGGCTTAATAGGACGCAAATTAGGTCACTCGTTCTCGCGTAATTACTTTATCGATAAGTTTCTACGCGATGGTATTAATGCCGAGTATTCATTAATCGAGATTGATGACATCGCAGAGATACGGGGCATCATAAAGGGTGATGAGCATCTACGCGGTCTGAACGTAACCATCCCCTACAAGGAGAGCATACTACCCTACCTCGACGAACTTACGCCCGAAGCAGAAGAGATCGGCGCAGTGAATTGCGTCACCATCAAGAGTGGCTATCTCAAGGGTTATAATACCGATGTTGAGGGCATCGAGTTGTCACTTAATATGCTAAATTTAGAACCTAACTGCAAGGCTCTAATATTTGGAACTGGCGGAGCGTGCAAGGCGGTGAGCTATATATTGCGCCGTCGTGGCATTGAGTATTTAACCGTGTCGCGCAGCGCCGCTAATGGCGACATAACATACGACAATCTCACCTCGGATATAATCGCTGAGCATAGATTACTCGTGAACACCACCCCACTTGGAATGTTCCCCGACATCGACTCGGCACCTCAGATTGACTATAGCGCGATAGGCTCAAGCCACAGTATATTTGACCTTGTATATAACCCTGAACCAACACTCTTTATGCAACGTTGCATCGAGCGCGGCGCATCGGTTATTGGAGGCTCTGCAATGCTGCGTTGTCAGGCAGAGGCATCGTGGCGCATCTGGAACTTATAGCAGAAACCCAAGCTCATTGTAGTCCACAGGTACGACCTCACATCTGCCTATTTCACAAGGCACAATAAGGTTTATCGTGGAGCCACATCGTTTCTTATCCTGCACCATGGCATTGATAATATCTCTTAAAGACACATCGGTATATAGACTAAAGCCTAACTTTCCCAATACACTCTCAATTCTCTTACACTCAGAGCATTCAAGCATCGCTCTACGCACGGCAGCCTGAGCGATCATCACCATGCCTATAGCAACCGCCTCGCCGTGGTTGTGTTCGTGTGTGCACTTCTCAATGGCGTGACCTACGGTGTGTCCAAGATTTAGGAGCCTACGCAACCCCGACTCGCGCTCGTCCTGCTCAACGATTGCAAGCTTCACTCTCAAGGCGCGCGTTACCATATCTATCATAAAGGCTCTATCACCATATATCTGCTCGATATCGCGACTCTCTATCTGCTCAAAAAGCGACTTATCGCCAATAATCGCAGCCTTAACTACCTCTGCCATGCCTGCACGCAGCTCCCTGGCTGGTAGCGTTTTAAGCATATCCACATCAAGTATAACAAACTCGGGGTGAGTGAACGTGCCAACCATATTTTTGAAATCATTCACATTGACACCATTCTTTCCACCCACCGACGCATCCACCTGACCAAGCAGCGAGGTCGATATAAAGCCAAACTTTATACCACGCATATATGTAGCTGCAACAAAGCCTGTTATATCTGTTATCACACCGCCACCAATACCCAGCAAGAGTGTGTTGCGGTCCGCTTGCATATTGATTAGTTCTTCATATATATTACCAACGGTATCAAGCGTCTTAACACCCTCGCCATCTTCAATAACAAGGTAGGAATATCGCTCGATAAAATCGCGGTAATTGGCATATATATTCGTATCAGTAATAACGATTACTCGCCTTCCATCCACCAAGTTATCAAGTATCTCATCATGTGCGCAGACATATATCTTAGAGAGTCTACTATCAATAGGACAAATGCTCATATTACTAATGCTTTATGGTGCTTGATATAAAGTTTATTTTATCCAATATATACGCCTCAAAGTCGGGCGAGTCGACAATCCTAATATCCTCCATCAGACCAAGGACAAAACGTCCAACACCCTTATAGTTACAAACCATCGTGTCGAGTCGCCAGCAACCCTCACCAACCTGCGTAATATCGCGTTCCGCTAAAGGATACTCCTCCACAAGCAGGTTACGAGCCATCATACCCAGCTCTAAGCATACGCGTCGCTGCTCAAAGCCGGTCATTCTGAATATATCGATATAGCCTTCCTTGTGCTTGTCGGCATACTCCCACTCCTCGTTAAGCTCCTCTACGCTACCTATACGCGAGGTCTTGAAGAGCTTATTCATGCCACTCGATGGCTCAAAGCACCACACCTGAACATAGTTTGTCGTGAAGCCGAAGGGCTCGACTATTCGATCCTGCACAACACCCGTATGTGACGAGGCGTAATTCCTCAAAACCACCTTATGTCTTTTGTAGATAGCATCAATCAATATGTTGATACTCTGCGCATGCTCGCTCTTAACAATACTATTAGCCATAGAGGTACAATCATAGACCGAAACGAGCTTCTTTCTGAGGTTTTGCTTCAGCATATTTGTATCGTCTAGACCATTGATTAGCTGATTTACGATATGCGCCTCCTCATCCGTAAAGTGTATCAACTGCGATATATCCTTGAAGTGCTTACTATCCTTACCAAGCCTATAGACACCACCCTCGAGCTTATGGACAACGAAGCCAGCCTCCTTGAATGTCTCTATATAGCGATATATAGAGCGATAGGTTGTACCCAATCGTTCCGCCATATCGTTGACCGTATAGTTTACATTTCCGGTCATCAGCTTCATCAATCGAAGCAATCTCTCCACCTTTGGCTGATCCATAACTCAAATATAGGTATACAAAGATACGAATTAAATTGTTATTTGAGAATAATTTTTGTAATTTTGTGGCGACTATTAAAATTCTATCAAGTGAAAAAACTACGTAACATTGCAATCATCGCACACGTTGACCACGGTAAGACTACACTTGTGGACAAGATGATTATGCAGGGCAACCTCCTACGCGAGAACGAGCAGAGTGGCGGAGATCTCATTCTCGACAACAATGACATTGAGCGCGAGCGAGGCATCACCATCCTTTCAAAGAATGTATCGGTAATATACAAAGATTACAAGATCAACATTATCGACACCCCTGGTCACGCCGACTTTGGTGGCGAGGTTGAGCGCGTACTCAATATGTGTGATGGCGTTATCTTGCTTGTCGACGCCTTTGAGGGCACAATGCCTCAGACACGCTTCGTATTGCAGAAGGCGTTGTCGTTGGGCAAGAAGCCTATCGTCGTAATCAACAAGGTGGATAAGCCAAACTGCCGCCCCGAGGTGGTAAATGAGCAGGTCTTCGACCTCATGTTCACATTGGGCGCTAACGAGGAGCAGCTCGACTACAAGACAATATATGGTTCAGCAAAGCAGGGATGGATGTCGCACGTTGCCACAGAGCGCACCGACTCAATCTGCCCACTTTTGGACACTATCATCGACGAGATCCCAGAGCCTGAGAGCGTGGATGGCACTGTACAGATGCTCGTAACGTCATTGGAGTACTCTCCATACGTCGGTCGTATTGCCGTTGGTAAGATTACACGTGGCTCACTCAGCGCAGGTCAGAATGTAACCCTCGCAAAGCGCGACGGCACACAGATCAAGACAAAGATTAAGGATCTAATGGTCTTCGAGGGTCTTGGCAAGGCTAAGGCCGAGAAGGTCGAGTGTGGCGAGATATGCGCCTTGGTTGGTATCGAGGGCTTCGAGATTGGTGACACCATCTGTGACTATACAAACCCCGAGGCATTGCCACCTATTGCTATTGATGAGCCAACGATGTCTATGCTCTTCACAATCAACAACTCGCCATTCTTCGGTAAGGATGGTAAGTATGTCACATCGCGCCATATTAAGGAGCGTTTGGACAAGGAGCTTGAGAAGAACCTCGCTTTGCGCGTGGAGCCTGGTCAGAATGCCGACTCATTTGTAGTATATGGTCGTGGTGTATTGCACCTCTCGGTACTTATCGAGACTATGCGTCGCGAGGGCTACGAGCTTCAGGTGGGTCAGCCAAAGGTTATCACCAAGGTTATCGATGGCGTAAAGTGCGAGCCTGTGGAGGAGATGACGGTCGATTGCCCTGACGACTGCGCAGGAACGGTTATCGAGCTCACCACTAAACGTAAGGGGCAACTTGTAAATATGGAGTCTTCGAATGAGCGTACACGCCTTGAGTTCATTATCCCATCGCGCGGCATTATAGGCTTGCGTTCGACGATGATCACAGCGACTGCCGGCGAGGCTATCATGACACACCGTCTCAAGGACTTCGAGCCATGGATGGGCGAGATGGAGAACCGCAACGTGGGTGCTATCATCGCCTCTGAGTCGGGTACGGCATATGCCTACTCTATCGACAAGCTCCAGGATCGTGGTAAGTTCTTCATTTCACCTATGGAGCAGGTATATTGCGGTCAGGTTGTTGGCGAGCACACACGCTCAAACGACATCACCGTAAACGTCACCAAGGCTAAGCAGCTCACTAACATGCGTGCGTCGGGCTCGGATGAGAAGACCTCGATTGCGCCTCCCGTAATTTTCTCTTTGGAGGAGGCTCTCGAGTATATCCGCGAGGATGAGTATGTAGAGGTGACACCTAAGGCTATCCGCCTCAGAAAGATACTTCTCTCGGAGGTAGACCGTAAGCGCGCCGCAAAGGAGTAATGACAAACCTAAATAACTATAACAACATGGAGAAGAAAATTGGTATTGCTTGCGACCACGCAGCATTCGATCTTAAGGAGTTTTTGGTAGGCTACCTCGGATCTAAGGGCTTTGAGGTTGTTGACTTCGGCACACATTCTGAGGAGTCATGCGACTACCCTGATTTCGCACATGCTCTTGGCCAGGCTATCGACAACGGCGAGTTGGTGCGCGGTGTTGCTCTTTGTGGCTCAGGCGAGGGTATCTCAATGACATTAAACAAGCACCAGAGCGTTCGCGCTGCATTGTGCTGGATTCCAGAGATTGCAAAGCTCTCACGTCAGCACAACAACTCAAACGTATTGTGCATGCCTGCTCGCTTCATCAGCAACGATGAGGCGTTGGAGATGCTTAACATTTGGCTTGAGACCGAGTTCGAGGGTGGTCGTCACCAGCGTCGCTTGGATAAGATGCCTATTGCGAAGTAGTGCAATCCACACCGAAACAAAGGAGGACGTCCACACAATGTGTTGGGCGTCCTCTTGTTTTAAAGTGGGGGTAATGATGCAAAAAGTAGGTGCGCTTCACGTAAGTTTTACACACTTTGCAGAGACCTAACTTTTCACTTTAGTCTATTTTAATATGTGTATCCGACCAAGTACTGCGCATAATTACTCCAATACCTAGTCGTCACATAACGCTCTTTCGACTCGGCAGGGACATATATCTTGCGGTCTGATGCGTTGCGGTCGAACATATAGGTAGCACCCGAGGGTGGTGTCACGGGTGTACAATATACCTCCGAGAGCATTGAGCATACTGAGAAGGCCGAGCCACCAATAGAGATCACGCCACTACCTATCGTTGCACGTTGCATGGAGCTACACATATAGAATGCCTTCTCTCCTATTGATGTGACACTATCGGGAATATCTACACTACTAATCATAGCGCATCCGTAGAAGGCGCTGTTGCCGATAGATATTACTCCGTATGGCATATCTATCTGTGTTAGATTGGCGCATGAGTAGAAGGCATAATTGCCAAACGATGTTACGCCATCGGGGATATTCACGCTCTGCAAGTTTGAGCATCCATAGAACGTATACTCCTTAATCATATCAATGCCTTCAGGCAGGCGTATGGTGCTTATGCTACTGCAATTCTTGAATGCATACTCGCCAATCTTGGTAACACCCTCGGGGATAGAGAGGCTCTGCAAGCTGCTACAACCAGAGAATGCAAATTTACCAATCTCCAAAATACCACTTGGGATGGAGATAGTGCTCAAATTAGTGCAGTCCGATAGAATGTAATCAGATAGCTGTGTCACGCCTTCGGGGATAACAAGGCTCTGCAGGCTACTGCAGCCTTGGAAGGCATTCGCACCGACGTATGTAACACCCTGTGGTAGGGTGATATTTTTTAGGCTCGCGCAACCGCTGAACATCTCATCGCTGATCTGTGTCACAAAGTCGGGTATCGATATCTCCGTAAGCGAGCTACACCTCTTGAAAGCGCCCTCGCCCATCGACAAAACACTATCCGACATATATATGTTTCGCATGGAGCTACACTCCCTAAAGGCAGAGCCGCCTATCGTTGTGACGCTATTGGGGAGTGTGATGTTTTGGAGGTTTTTGCACCCCATAAATGCGCTATTGCCGATAGAGATAACACTGCTTGGGATGGTAATAAAATCGATACTCTCGCAACCATAGAATGTACTATCGCCAATCGTCTTAATACCATCTGGAATCTCGATATCGCTAATGGCTGCGCAGCCGTAAAAGGCATATTTACCGATATTTGTCACACAGGCTGGGATATCCATACGCTCAAGGCTCTTGCAACCATAGAAGGCATACTCCCCGATTGATGTTATTGTCTCGGGGAGGGTTATGCTCTGCATATTTGCGCACCCCTTGAACATACTACTTGGGATTGACGCGAGATTAACGAAGTACTGAAGCTCATTAAATGAGGTAACACTCTCGGTGATGTTACGCAGTAGCGATGCATCCAACGACTCAACCTTGGCTGCCTCCTTATATGATAGCTCACCATCGCCATTAAGGTCATACCTCTCTACGCACCCCCCCTTAACAGCACTATCGGCAAAGATAATAGGCTCGCTTAGGGGCTGCACCTTCTGGATAATCTCAAAACAATACACAACCTCGCCCTCGCCATAGAGGAGTTCCACAATACCGCTACGCTTACTCTCCTCGCCATTCTCGGTTACGGCAAAGGTAAGAACATCGTCACGAAACGCTGCGCGAGTATCGACTACAGAGAGCCATTCGGCAGCATCCTCCGCCACCCTTACATCGTAGGTCATGTTGGTAGTCAGCGTAACATCGATTGTTCCAGCCTCCCACTCCACAACATAGCTATCCATCACACTCTTGACAACGCCCTCGTCGAAGTATAGCGACTTCATGCATACACCACCTACGCCAGAGGTTGCGATAACAACAATCTTGCCCTCGCCGCCTCTATCTGTTGGTGTAACCCTTATGCGTCCCGTTGAGGCATCCACCATCGTAACACGCGTAGACCACCCTCCGTCGCCGAAGCTCTCAACCGTAGTCTCATCATCGCCGCCGATGACGCTATATCCAAATTCGAACGCCACGCCAGGGATATATACCAACTCCTCAATATCGAACTCGACATCAAGAGCCTGAATTCTATCCAACGCATCCTCCAACTCCTCGACACGAGCCTCGATGGCATCAATGCGCTCATTGATATTTGCCACCTCACTATCGATACGGCTATTTACAGCCTCTATCTCAGCAGCAATCTTAGCATCAATAACGCCACTATTCTGGGTTATAGCCTCCTCGATAGCCTTTGTGTATGCCACAACAATACTCGCCTTCATGCTATTCATGGCCGAGGATAGACTCTTCAACTCATCGCGTATCGCAGTGTGCTCATCGTCAATCGTCTGCAGCATACTCTCCAACAGTGCTTCGACCTCGGCAATAGTATAATAGCCCGTCAGCTGGGAGTTTACCCAATACTTCATCACACCCTCCAACGTAGATATACGACCATCTATCTTAGAGTCGAAGTTCGACAACGTAGCCTTGATGTAGGCGACATCCTCGGCTAAGGACTTATACTGAGAGAGTGTTGCATAAGTAGCAGCAACCCAGCTTCTATTCTCCGCAATTCCCCTATCGACATAGTCACGAAGCTCCGCTATGCGACTTTCGATGCTCCCCTTAGCACTCTCAAGCTGAGCGATATCCTCGGCATTTGCGTCGGCGGTGCTCTCCACCTCTTTGATTAGTAGCTCTAACTCCGAGGCGAAGGCGTCAAGCTCATCGATGGTAGTGTTAATCGCCTCTATCTGCTCGTCGATGGTAGCCACCCTACTCTCAAGATTTTCGATGCGATGAACCAAGTCCGAGTCATCGTAGCGGCATCCGCATAGCAGCAAGCCCAAGAGGGTGTATATAAGGATATTTCTCATAGTAAATATGTATAATCTACACAAAAGTAGAGTTTTTTTTTCAAACAAGCAACAGGAGCCACTCAGACATAATAAAAAGGACTGTCCAACAGGTTTGTCAGGCAGTCCCATATCCTAAAAGTTAGCCTTGCCAGGCAGCTTTCTTAGCAGCGATCACACTTCTCAGCCAACACCATCTCGGCAAGACGCTCGAGGGCTGGGATATCCGATGGCTTCATCTTAGATGTAATTGTCACCATATCCTCAATCACGGCAACATCCTTAAATCTATCGATGATATTGCGCATTGCACGACCTGCCGATGGTGCCCATGAGCCATTCTCGATGATACCGATGCGGCGCTTGCAATAGTTCTTGATAGCAAGGTGGTGCAAGAAGTCGTGCATTGGAGGGAAGACATCTGAGTCGTAAGAGGCAGCAGCCACAACCAAGCGGCTATAACGGAAGGCATCCTCCACAGCCTCCGACATATCGCAACGCGACAAGTCGGTAACAACCACATTTGTAGCGCCCTTAGCTCGAAGGATATCCGCGAAGGTGCGTGCCACCTCTGCCGTATTGCCATGGATTGAAGCGTATGCCACCAACACACCCTCAGTCTCAGGCTCATACTTGCTCCACTTGTCGTAGAGACCGATGTAGTAGCCTAAGTTCTCGGTGAGCACTGGACCATGGAGCGGACAGATGATGCTGATATCCAACGTTGCTGCCTTCTTCAAGAGAGCCTGCACAGGTGCGCCATACTTACCGCAAATGTTGAAGTAGTAGCGGCGAGCCTCACATGCCCACTCACCCTCGTTGCAGAGTGCTCCGAACTTACCGAAGCCGTCAGCAGAGAAGAGCACCTTATCGGCGCTATCGTAGGTGACCATCACCTCGGGCCAGTGCACCATAGGAGCCATGGCGAAGTGAAGTGTACGTCCACCCAACGAGAGTGTGCCGCCCTCCTTAACACCGATGATACGACCCTCAAAAATGGTATCATAGAAGAACTGTGGCAACATCTTAACAGCCTTATCCGAAGCGACAACAATCATCTCGGGATACTTCGCCAACACCTTGCCGATTGTACCTGCATGGTCGGGCTCAAGGTGCTGAACAACAAGGTAGTCAGGCTTGCGACCCTCCAATGCTACCTCAAGGTTCTGCATCCACTCCTCACTCTTGCGAGGATCTACGGTATCCATGATGGCCACCTTCTCATCAAGGATAAGGTATGAATTGTAAGATACGCCATCGGGCACAACATACTGGCTCTCAAAGAGATCTATATCAGTATCATCGACACCGATATACTTGATTTTTTCGGTTATATTCTTAATCATTTTGCACATGTTTTTAATTTCATTGTGCAAATATCGATTTTTTTGTCGACAATAACAAGAGTTTTGCACACTTTTTTATAACTTTGCCCAACAAAAATTCATAATGATGAGAATATTTTTCACACTTATATCCGCAATATTGCTCCTCTCGAGTTGTTCGTTGAAGAGAGATAACGAGGGCGACAAGACCATCTATGTGACCATTACACCGCTCAAGGCTATCATCGAGGAGCTTACGTGTGGTGATTTTACCGTCGAGGTGATAGTCACCGATGGTGCAAGTCCCGAGACCTATGAGCCAACCCCCAAGCAGTTAGCGAAGATTAACGAGTCGCGACTGATATTCTCTACCGGTCTTATCGGCTTCGAGCAGTCTATAGTCGAGAAGATAGAGAACAAATCAAAGGTTATCGACCTTAGCGATGGCATAAGCCTCATCGAGGGCAGCTGCTCACACGGACACCACCATAGCCATGGCGTAGACCCCCATATATGGACCTCGCCAAAGTCGCTACGCATAATGGTGGAGAATGCACGCGACATCCTCATTAGGGAGTTCCCCGATAGGAAGGAGTATGCCGAGGCGGCAGATAGGATGCTTCAGCGCATCGATGCCCTCGACAAGGAGTGTCAGCAGCAAATCGAGCAGAGTGGCGCGAAGGCGATAATGATATACCACCCTGCATATACCTACTACGCCCGCGACTATGGCATTGAGCAGATTGCCATCGAGCATGACGGCAAGGAGCCAACGCCCAAGCAGCTAACAGCGTTGTGCAACAAGGGCGAGCGATTAGGCATTGATGTCATCTTCCACCAGCCACAGTATAGCGCCGACAAGGTGCGCTCCATCGCCGATGAGATTGGGGCAAGGGTGGTCGAAACAGACCCACTATCGGCAGATATATTTGCTGAGATTGAGCGCGTAACAGAGATAATTTGCAAGGGCAATGAGTAGCGATAATAGGGTTATATCAATCCGCAACCTCAAGGTAAGCTACGACAGCACGGTTGCACTTGAACACGTCAACTTAGACATATACGCCGACGACTTCATCGGCATCATCGGTCCTAACGGAGGCGGCAAGAGCACCCTCATAAAGGCGATAATGGGCGTTATACCCTACTCAGGAAGCATCGACTATGCCTCTTTGATATGCCGTGGTGGCAAGCCACATATCGGCTACCTACCCCAGGTATCCTCCTTCGACAAGAGTTTTCCAATCTCGGTTAGCGAGGTAGTACTATCGGGCTTGCAGTCCAAGCGTGGCATCTTTGGTCGCTATACTAAGGAGGATAAGATGCGTGTCGACGAGCTATTGGATTTAGTGTCGCTCAGCGACCTGCACAATCGCGCCATAGGCGAGCTCTCGGGAGGACAGCTACAGCGCGTGATGCTCTGCCGAGCTATAGCCTCGAAGCCTAAGCTGCTTGTCTTGGATGAGCCTACGAACTTTGTGGACAATCGCTTCGAGAATGAGCTATACAACATCCTACACCACCTCTCTGAGCAGATGGCAATCATCATGGTGTCGCACGACTTGGGCACGATATCGAGTGTCGTACGCTCTATTGTCTGCGTCAATCGCCATGTGCATCGTCACGACTCAAATGTAATCACCTCGGAGCAGCTAAAGAACTACGACTGCCCGATACAGATTATCTCGCACGGCAACATTCCGCACACCGTTTTGGAGGAGCATGGGCACTGCCCACACTGCGATGGCAAATAAATAGAGGAGTCCGATACAACGTCGGACTCTTACTATTATATAATATCTATATGCTTTATCGGCTGCTCCTGCACCTCGTCTAATGGATGCGACTGATACTTCACCTTCGCAAAGTCAATTTCGCTTAAGCTGATGCAACGTATTGAGTTGTCGTACACCGTCTTGTAATAGACCTTGCGCGACGAAAGGTCGATGGCCGATGTCCACTGCGTGGCACTCAGCAGACTCTTCTCATTGGGATTTTCCATGGCTATCGGAACATCGAAATTATTCAGCAAATGGAAGCACTGCAACACCGTGGTAATGCCATCGGCACGCTGAGGGGTGCTATTGCGGAAGAAGGCTGCCCTAACGAAGCGCGAAGGGGGTGTGAAGTCACCAGGCAGACCGAGCATTGCCGAGCTACCACCGATAGGTTGCAACTGAACACCGCCAAGCTGATAGCTTGTGGCACTACCGGGGCGCAGGTTGACATAGTTGTTGAGATTAGCTAACTGCCACTCAAAGCCCGGAGCATTCGTAATCACCCCCACCAAGTTATCGTAGAAGTGCACCTTGCCACCGACAATCTCCATCACCACCTGCCTACCCGAGGGCTCGCCTATGCGCCAATGCACAACGGCACTTCGCTCCAAACCGACAACATGAATATGCCTCATGCCCTCCTTTAGTTCGTCGATTGTAGCAAACTGAGTTAAAGCCCATTGCACAACTTGCAAGTCGGCGAGTGTCGAGCTACTCTTCGTTGCATCGTACGCTTCATAACTACCATAGTGCGGGAAGAAGAAGAGCCCCATCGACAAGCCAGCCTCGTTGATACCCTCGGCGATAAACTCCCTCTCCACCACCGCGAGACCCACCACGCCATAGCGCGATGTAAACTTCACGCCATTGACACCTGTCGGCGTGTATGACTGCAACCTCTCGTTGCGCGGTATTACGACATACTCGCTCTTCAGCGGACCATTCGCCCACTCTATAGTTCGTGCCTGGATGTAGCTACCATCGGCAGCCGTGAGCGATATGCCAGTGCAGGCTATTGAGTGATAGCCATTAGTAGATACTGCTGCTGCAGCAAGAAACAGAGTCTTAAATAGATGTGTCATGTTCAGAGTGTTTTAGTTATTACACCCTGAACAGACACTAAAATCGTGCCGCCATTAGAAGGCAACACCTATTCTTAATTGTAGCTTATGCTGATAGAACTTCAAGTCGTCACTCTCATAGATAAAGTCTCGAAGGTTAAATCCCTCGTTCATATAGCCAAGCGACATCATAAACTTACCAGCCTTGAAGCCTACGCCCGCACCATATAGTGGTCTGATGGTTTGTGGGTATATCATAAACGAACCGCCACCCTCTGCCATAAAGAATGGCGTCACCTTACCCTTGGTAGGTATCCAGAACTTACAATCTAAGTAGGTAGGGATTAGCAATCCACTAAGCTCTGCACTACCCACAGTTTCCTCGTCGGCATCAATGATGAAGTCGATACCAAGGCCAAGACCTATAGAGAAGTAGGCGCCAATCTTAACGCCGTGGATGGTATGCAGTGATGTGCCATACATAAGTAGATTTGTATCGCTCGCCTTCTGCCCATCGTAAATCACATTAGACCAACTTGCATCACCAGCCACAAATACCTCACCATGATACTTTACCTTATTCTCCTGCTCTTGTGCCATCGCTGTTGATGCGAAGAGTGCTATCATCGCCACAATTAGTAGAATTATCTTTTTCATAGTAGTATAAGTTTTGTTTTTCGCTACTGCAAAGTTAGGGAAAACATTGAACGTGACCAAATTTTCGAGCCTCGATTTTTTCAGCGAGTCATTACGTAATATGCTAAAAATCAGCAAGATGAAAATATGATTTTGCCAATTTTTCAACTCATTGAAAATCAGACATTTACGTATACAAAACAAAGTGCGCCCATGAAAAGTATTGCATTATGCTAATTTTCAATGGTTTACATCTGCATCAAATATAAAACCATAAAAAAAAGAGATGGCTGCATGGTATTAACCACACAGCCATAATCTATTATATAAAAAAGGACTTAGAAGTCATCATCTGAAGGCTCGTCCGCAGCATCTGCGAGCTCGTCGGCACCCTTCAAATCATCATCATCGTAGTAACCATCGTTATCGTCATCCTGACCATCGTCAACCTTCACGTCAATCTTCACGAGGTAGTATGTATCCTCAGTCTCGTAGGGCACAACGCAGAAGAAGGTGCCATCTGGCTTATCGATGCGCTGCATTACCTCCGAAAATCCCAATGGGTAGAGAGCCTTAACCTCTGCCTGCTGCTCAGGGGTGAGGTTGTGGATGCTTGTTACAAGTCGTTTCTTCGTATTATTTACTGCCATATTCTCTAAAATTTTCGGCAAATGTAATCACAATTTGATAATGTGCAAACATTGGGCAATATTTTTTTTATTTTTTCGATTTTTCTTCGCCGTTACAAACAAATTGTGTAACTTTACCACATATTTGTATATATAAGAGAATGAGTGCACACAACGACATAAAGCGTATGGGGGAGCTAACAGCGCTCCTCGACTACCATAGCCACAAATATTATGTTGAGAACACACCCGAGATTTCGGATTTCGAGTTCGACGCCCTGCTTCGCGAATTGCAGGAGTTAGAGGCAAAGCACCCCGAGGCGGCAGACCCTAACTCACCGACCAAGCGCGTAGGTAGCGACCTGACGACCGAGTTCAAGAGTGTGGAGCACCGCTTCCCCATGCAGTCGCTTGCCAACACCTACTCGATGGAGGAGCTCGGCGAGTGGATAGAGCGCATCGTAAGGGAGATTGGCGAGGTAGACTTCGTGTGCGAGCTTAAGTTCGACGGCACCGCCATATCTCTATGCTACGAGAATGGCGCACTACTACGCGCCGTAACACGCGGCGATGGTCGTCGTGGCGACGATGTGACCAACAATGTGCGCACCATAGGCTCTGTGCCGCTACGCCTCAGGGGCGAGGGCTACCCCGACATCTTCGAGATAAGGGGCGAGATTATCATGCCCTATGCCTCATTCGATAGGCTTAACAGTGAGCGCGAGGCAGCAGGCGAGCCACTCTTTGCCAACCCTCGCAATGCAGCCGCTGGAACACTCAAAAATCAGTCATCACAGGTGGTGGCACACCGCGGTCTTGACTGCACTCTCTACCAGCTTGCGGGCGATGCACTACCCCACGCCACGCATCACGAGAACCTCGAGGCGGCACGCAGCTGGGGCTTTAATATATCGCGACATACGGCAATATGCCACACGCGAGAGGAGATTGAGGCATTTATAAACTATTGGGACACAGAGCGCAAAAACCTCCCATATGCTACCGATGGCATCGTCATCAAGGTCGACAGCTATGCCAACCAGCGCACCCTTGGCTCCACAGCTAAGGCTCCACGCTGGGCGGTCGCATATAAGTTCCAAGCAGAGAAGGCACTCACCGAGCTACTCAGCGTCGACTTCCAAGTAGGTCGCACAGGTGCCATAACCCCCGTTGCCAACCTCGCGCCAGTGCAACTTGCTGGAACTACCGTAAAGCGCGCCTCGATACATAATGCCGACCAAATTGCTGCTCTCGACATCCGCGTGGGCGATATGGTCTATGTGGTGAAGGGCGGCGAGATTATCCCTAAGATCACAGGCGTTGAGCTATCCCAGCGACCCGCAGATAGCACACCATTTGAGTATATCACCCACTGCCCCGAGTGCGGTGCAGAGCTTGTGCGCTATGAGGGTGAGGCGAAGCACTACTGCCCCAACCAGAGCGAGTGTCCTCCACAGATCATCGGACGCATAGTCCACTTCGTCAGCCGCAAGGCAATGGATATCGAGGGCTTAGGTGGTGAGACCATCGAGCTACTATGGCAGAATGGGCTTCTACACAACATCGCCGACATATACTCGCTCGACCCAATAAAGCTCGCGGCACTACCACGCCTTGGCGAGAAATCGGCAGCCAACATCTTGGAGGGTGTCAGACTATCCAAGGAGGTTGGCTTCGAGCGCGTGTTGTTCGCCCTTGGCATACGCTTCGTTGGAGAGACAACGGCAAAATATCTCGCCTCACACTTCCATACGCTCGATGCCATAGCTGCAGCCTCTGTCGAGGAGCTTGCCGAGGCCGAGGAGGTGGGAGCCAAGATTGCGAGCGCCATTGTGGAGTACTTCACCAACGATACCAACCGCGATATCATAACACGACTACGCGAGGCGGGGCTACGCTTTGTGATGGAGGAGAAGCGTTTAGACTCCAATGCCCTTGTGGGTAAGAGTGTGGTTATCTCGGGTAAGTTCGAGGGACGTTCGCGCGATGACATGAAGGCCTTGGTGGAGGCCCACGGAGGCAAGAACCTCGCTGCGGTATCTGCCAACGTCGACTTCATCGTTGCGGGCGAGAATATGGGACCAGCAAAGCGTCAGAAGGCGGAGAAGTTAGGTATAACAATCCTTAGCGAGGCGGAGTTCGTAGCGATGATATCCTCAAGCGAGCCTTCACATCAAACAAACGAAGAGACTGCAACTAAGATAGATAGCAAACCAATACAAGGCACATTGTTTTAGAGAATGTAAACATTACGACTATGATACAGAACATGATTAAGGGTGTGGGTGTAGCGCTAATCACCCCATTCAAGAATTACAACGTAGATTATGACGCACTACGACGCATGGTTGACCATGTCATCGCTGGTGGCGTAGACTATATCGTGGCGCTTGGCTCCACTGCCGAGACTGCCACACTATCGCTCAAGGAGCGCGATGAGGTATTGCGATTTATCGTCAAGCATACAAACAATCGCGTGCCAATCGTCGCAGGCATGGGTAGCAACAACACCCACGACCTTGTAGAGCAACTCAAGACATTCGACCTCTCGGGCGTTGTTGCCATACTCAGCGTTGTCCCCTACTACAACAAGCCATCGCAGGAGGGCGTATATCGCCACTTCATGGCCGTTGCCGAGGCATCGCCAGTGCCGGTTATCATCTACAACGTACCTGGCCGCACAGGCATGAACATGACCGCTGAGACTACACTACGCCTTGCACACGCCACCGACAAGATTGTGGCAATAAAGGAGGCTTGTGGCACAATCGAGCAGATGCAGCAAATCATCGACCAACGTCCCGAGAACTTCTTAGTTCTCTCGGGCGATGATGGTCTCACCGTAGAGCTTATCAAGCGCGGTGGCGATGGCGTTATCTCGGTTGCAGCAAACGCCTTCCCCGAGAAATTCTGCACATGCATACACGATGCGATGCGTGGCGACATAGCTAAAGCGGAGGGTGAGATGAAGCAGTTTACAGAGCCTATTAACCTACTATTTAGAGAGGGTAACCCAACAGGTGTCAAGGGCATGTGTTCAGCCATGGGCATCACCACCGCCGAGGTACGCCTACCCCTTGTGGAGTTCACCGAGTCGCTCAAAAATGATATCACAAGAGCCATCGAGACGTACGATTTGAGGTAGTTGCCACGTTAGCTATTCATATGAGAAAGTTACTGCTATTATTCGTATCGACACTGCTTATAGCCACTTCGCTCCGTGCGCAAGAGGTTGCCGAGCCACGCATCCCCGAGGAGGAGGACATCCTACGTCAGACACTCTCCACATCGTCGCCCTACTACTACACCAACCTGATGATGAAGTATCGCATAGGCACCGAGGAGATGACCGCCGACGAGTACTTCTACCTCTACTATGGCTATATCTATCAGGAGGGTTATCGCCCCTTTGCAACAAACAAAGCTCTCGACGACATGTTTGCCATATTGAGCAACATGAACCCCTCAAACCCCACCGTTGGGCAGCTCGAAGCGCTTATCGAGAGTGGTACAGCATCGATGGAGTTGGACCCATTTAACCCCAAGGTACTCAACCTAATGGCATACGCCTATGGGGCACTTGGCGATAGCCATCGCGAGTCGCAATACTACAACCACCTCAATGGCATACTACGCACCATCGAGTCATCCGGAACGGGGCTCAAGGAGGAGTCGCCATGGCACATCCTGATGTTCTCACACGCCTACGATGTGGTCGCATCCAAGGGTTATGCCTACAACGAGAGCAAGATTATCAGCCGCTCGGTGGAGTATATCCCACTGGTGAAAAAGACGCACGACAAAATCAAGGGCTTCTACTTCGACTATAGCCGCATCTACAAGAACAAGCCCGAGGACTACACCTTCAAGCGCGACAACACATGGCAATTCAACAATCTTAAGCCTCGCGAGTATAAATAGTTAGCAATAATTTGCTATCTTTGCGCCCAAACTTTTTTCAAATGAGACAACTATACACCATAGCAACACTATTTTTCGCGCTTCTGGCGATAAGCTCGTGCGGCGATAAACCACAGACAATATATGCAATAAGCGTCTCGAAGGATGCCATTTGCACAAGCAACGCGCAGGAGGTTACGCTCAGCTACGCCGTTCACGACAATGTAATGAACTCCGACACCAAGTTCACCGCAACAAGCAACGAGGCATGGGCAGAGGTTGTCGACACCTCGACCATAGGCGAGGTTCGTGTTCGTGTCGAGGATAACGAAGGTAGCACCCGCACCGCGACAATAACTATCTCGGCACCAGGGTGCGTCACCGCCAAGGCGCGAATCACACAGTATGGCGCAGCTTCGGCCACCGCCAACCACACCCTTATGTTCTACTTCTTCGGCACCAGCCTCGGTCGCTACTTCAAGATCAACCTTGCGGATGCTGCCCGTGCCATCGATACAGGCATCTTGGGTAATAACAACCGTGTACTCTTCTTCCGTCAGGAGAGTAGGAATAGCGGCTATATCGGCGAGCTATACTACGACATCACGAACGGTAAGTGCATCGAAGTACGCATCAAGGATATAACACTCACGGAGAGCATCATCACTCCCGAGAAGATTGGCGAGCATATTGCCGCCATGGCAGAGATAGCACCTGCCGAGCGCTACGGCATCATCTTCGCAGGTCACGGTCAGGGGTGGATAACACGTGAGATAATAAATAGCGATAGGGATGTTTCGGCATTGAGCGCTGGCTATAACCCATGGATACCAGCCATTGGCGCCGAGGTAACACGTGCCTTTGGCGAGAACAACGTGCAGGTAAACATCGACGAGTTGGCAGAGGGCATCAAATGCTCAAATGTGGAGATCGACTACATACTCTTCGACGCATGCTTCATGTCGAACATCGAGGCGATCTACGACCTCCGCCACACGGCAAACTACATCATCGCCTCGCCATGCGAGATTATGGGCAATGGCTTCCCATACCACCGCACCCTCCCCTACCTCTTCAAGGATTACGGTGCCGAAACCGACTATGTGGGTGCTGCACGTAGCTACCACAAATTTTACGAGAGCGAGTACACAGGAGGCGCACGTTGTGGTTCAATTAGCGTCTTCAAATGCGATGAAATAGAGACTCTTGCCGAGGCAACGAAGAGTGTTATGGCAAGCGCCAAGAGCGACTACAACGAAAAGGAGCTTCAGACCTACGAGGGTCAAAATCCACACCACTTCTACGACTTTGGCGAGTGGGTGAATGTTGTGGCTACGGACGATGCAGCCAAGAGTGCCTTCAACCAAGCTATGGAGCAGTGCATCATCGCCACCTACACCCTCGACACATTCTACTCTGCATATGGCACCTTTGGCACCTACCCTATCGACAGAGAGGTCTATACAGGTGTTACGACATCGGCACCAAGCAAGGCATATCCCAACGGTTGGCAGCAGACAAATTGGTATAAAGATGTCATAGAGTTGGATAATTAAGATATATTCTATATCTTTGCACACTCAACGAAGAAAATAATTAAACGAGATAGACTATGTTTGAAAATCTAACCGAGAAACTTGAACGATCGTTTAAGATTCTAAAGGGTGAGGGACGCATCACCGAGATTAACGTTGCGGAGACCCTCAAAGAGATACGTCGTGCGCTTATCGACGCCGATGTTAACTACAAAGTGGCTAAGACCTTTACCGACGAGGTGAAGCAGAAGGCATTGGGTCAGGATGTGTTGCGCTCGGTGAAGCCAGGACAGATGATCACCAAGATTGTGCGCGACGAGCTTGCACTCCTCATGGGTGGCACAGCTACCGACATCAAGCTTGAGGGCAACCCTGCCGTAATCCTCATCGCCGGTCTTCAGGGTTCTGGTAAGACTACCTTCTCTGGTAAGCTCGCTGGACACATCAAGAGCAAGAAGGGTCGTCAGGTATTGCTCGTAGCAGGTGACGTATATCGTCCTGCGGCTATCGACCAGCTCAAGATCTTGGGTCAGACCGTAGGCGTGGAGGTATACACCGAGGAGGGCAACAAGAACCCAGTTCAGATTGCTGAGAACGCCATCAAGTATGCACGTTCAAAGTCATACAACACCGTAATCATCGATACCGCAGGTCGTCTTGCTGTTGACGAGGCGATGATGCAGGAGATTACCGCTATCAAGGCTGCAGTGAAGCCATCGGAGACCCTGTTCGTTGTCGACTCGATGACCGGTCAGCATGCTGTAAACACAGCTAAGGTGTTCAACGGCCGCCTCGACTTCGTCGGCGTTGTACTCACCAAGCTCGATGGTGACACCCGTGGTGGTGCCGCTATCTCTATCCGCTCGGTAGTCGACAAGCCATTGAAGTTTATCTCTGCTGGCGAGAAGATGGATGCCTTGCAGGTGTTCCACCCAGAGCGTATGGCAGACCGTATCTTGGGCATGGGTGATGTCGTTTCACTTGTTGAGCGCGCACAGGAGCAGTTCGACGAGGAGCAGGCACGCAAGCTCAAGAAGAAGCTCATCAAGGATCAGTTCAACTTCAACGATTTCCGCGACCAGATTGGTCAGATCAAGAAGATGGGTAACTTGAAGGATCTCGCTTCGATGATCCCAGGTATGGGTAAGATGCTCAAGGATGTCGACATCCCCGAGGATGCCTTCAAGCAGACCGAGGCTATCATCAACTCAATGACCCCTGCCGAGCGTGAGACTCCCGAGATTATCAATGCACGTCGTCGCGAGCGTATCGCTAAGGGTTCGGGTACTACTGTTGCCGATGTCAACCGCCTCATGAAGCAGTTTGAGGATACACGCAAGATGATGAAGAGCGTGGCTAACGGTGGCATCCGACAGCAGATGAAGCAGATGCGCGGTATGCGTCGCCGATAGTAGGTGGGCATTACTCCACGAATAACAATCCCCTATTTTGGGGATTGTTTATTATTAATATACAAGGTATCTTTGCACCGATGAAAAGGCTGCTTGCAATAATCTTCACATTGTGCGCTCTGCAGGCATATGCTCAGGAGCACTCACTCACGCTATACCATATAGATAGTGTGCAGATTACTGCATCGCCTAAGAGTGGCGATTACCACCTTCTGCCCATATCATCCACCTCAATGACCATGCAGCGGTTAGAAGAGCGTGGCGTCACCTCCGCCAAGGAGCTATCCACCATAGCCCCCAACTTCTATCAACCCGACTACGGCTCAAGCATCACATCGTCGATATATATCCGCGGCTTCGGCTCGCGTATCGACCAGCCTGTCATGGGTATGACCATCGACGAGGTCCCTGTGATGAATAAGAATAGCTACGACTTCGACTTCTACGACATACGCCGCATAGAGCTACTACGTGGTCCTCAGGGTACGCTCTACGGTCGCAACACCTCGGGTGGCGTGATGAACATAACCACCCTATCGCCTATGGTATGGCAGGGTGTGCGTGCCATGGCCGAATACTCGACAATAAGCTCGGCGCGTGCCTCGGTAGCCTACTATGCCAAGCCAAAGGATGACTTTGGTATATCTATCGCTGGCGGTTACTCACATAGCGGAGGATTCTTCGAGAACACCTATCGTAACGAGATATGCGATCGTGGCGACAACGCCTCACTACGCCTACGTACCCAGTGGATAGGTAAGCACGACTGGAACTTCGACAATAGCCTCTCGGCAAGCTACACCAACGAGGGAGGCTACGCCTATCACCCCTATGATGGTGCCACACACACCTACTCACCAATAGCATATAACGACCCCTCGGGCTATGAGCGCATGAGCGTAAACGAGGGCTTTGTGGCAAAGCATAGTGGCGAGAAGGTTGAGATTAGTAGCGTGACATCGTATAGCTATCTTTGGGATAGGATGATCCTTGACCAGGATTTCAGCCCTAAGTCGATGTTTACCATGCAGCAGCGACAGAGCGAGCACTCGATAACCGAGGATATCGTCATCCGCAATCGCCCCAATGGCAAAAGGTGGCAGTGGCTAACAGGTGCCTTCGTCTTCGCCAAGTGGCTCGATATGTCCTCGCCCGTGACCTTCAAGGAGGATGGCATCAACGAGCTCATATTGGGGAATATAAACAATGGTCTGCACACGGTATTCCCCGACAACAACATGACCTTCGGGTGCGATAACTTTGTTATAAATAGCGACTTCAGCATCTCCACCTACGGAGCAGCTTTATATCATCAGTCGGTAATCGACCTTGATCGTTGGCAGATAACAGCGGGCTTGCGCCTCGATATGGAGCACGTCGCGATGCGCTATAACTCCAACACCACGATACCCTACCTCTTCGACTTGACGATGAGCGAGTATAAGAGTCTCTACTCCGAGTTCAAGGGGCGTGATGCGCAGACCTTCTTTGAGATACTACCCAAGATTGCCGTGCGCTACACCATAAATCGCAGCAACAACATCTTCGCCACCATCACCCGAGGCTATAAGTCGGGAGGCTTCAACACGCAGATATTCTCCGACATCCTTCAGGTGAGGATGATGAACGACATGATGGACGATCTCGGCATAGAGCTTGAGAGCGCTGGTACAACCACAACATACGACAGTGCCTCGGCAACACGCTACAAGCCCGAGACGAGCTGGAACTTCGAGGTCGGAGCGCACCTCACACCCGTAAAGGGTCTATCCATGGATGCTGCACTCTTTTGGATCGAGTGCTTCGACCAGCAGGTCACCGTGCTACCCAAGGGCATGAGCACAGGACGCATGATGTCAAACGCAGCACGTGCGCGCAGCTTCGGCGTGGAGCTATCGGCAGACTACACCAACAAGGGTCTCCGCGCGAGTGTGGACTACGGCTTTACCGATGCACGCTTCCGCAAATATGATGACGGCATAGATAGCTATGCTGGCAACTACCTTCCCTACGCACCGCAGAACACCATAAACGCCATGGTTGGCTACACATGGCACATCGGCAACAGCCCAATTGAGGAGATAACCCTCGCGGCAGATTGGCGTGGCATAGGTCGCATATATTGGAACGAGGCGAATACCCTCTCGCAACCACTATACTCGACCCTCGGAATGCAACTATCCTTGGGCTTCAAGCAGGCGACAATAACACTATGGGGCAGGAACATGACAAACACCAACTACGACACCTTCTACTTCAAGTCCGTAGGCAAGGAGTTCTTCTCAAAGGGAGCACCTCTGCATGGCGGCATAAGAGTTAATATAAACCTATAAACCAAGCAACGAATATGAAGCATTTGTATCTACTAATAGCGATGTGTGCTCTGATGATCACATCGTGCGAGAATGGATCTAACAACGACCTCCCCAGCAATCCCGATGATAGCGAGTGCTATAAGGGCACGATGGTGGTCGACCAGAACGACGGCACCATCTATACACAAAGTGATGTCGAGGTTGACTACGAGATTAAGGATGGCAAGCTAAACTTCGTGATGTATAACGTTAAGTTCGCCAGCGGCATGCCCATAAAGCTCGACATGGTTGTCGAGGGGGCGAGCTACGAAGAGAGGGCGAACGGCTACACACTCTCGGGCGATGGTATCATCCCCTATGCTATGGGCGGTCCCTTCGAGAAGTTCACTATCACCAACCTCTCAGGTACAATCACCGAGAGGAGCATGACGCTCGACTTTATGTGTGGCGAGCACCCCGTGACCTACTCTGGCACAAGGTAAGAGCGAGAACCACAAAGCAAAAAGGAGAAAGATGAGGCAGACACCTCTCTTTCTCCTTTATTGTTTAAGCTACGCCCCCTACAGATACTTTCCCGTATAGCTCTTAGGCTCAGCCTTAATATCTTCGGGTGTACCCTCAGCGATGATATATCCACCCTCCTGACCACCCTCGGGACCCATATCAATGATCCAATCGGCAACCCTGATAACATCCAAGTTGTGCTCGATGATTACCGCCGTATTTCCACAGTCAACAAGGCGGTTGATCACGACTAACAATTGACGTATATCCTCAAAATGCAGACCCGTTGTTGGCTCATCGAGAAGATATAGCGTGCGTCCCGTATCGCGTTTCGAGAGCTCCGTAGCGAGCTTTATACGTTGCGACTCACCACCCGACAACGTCGTGCATGGCTGACCCAGGGTGAGATAACCTAAGCCCACCTCCTGTATTGCTCGCAACTTCTGATATATCGAAGGTATGTTCTCGAAGAACTCGACAGCCATGTTGATGGTCATATTGAGCACATCGTTGATACTCTTACCCTTATACTTCACCTCCAAGGTCTCGCGGTTATAGCGATTACCGCCACACGAGCGACACTTGACATATACGTCGGGGAGGAAGTTCATCTCGATGGTCTCGAAGCCAGCACCGCGACACTCCTCACATCTGCCACCCTTAACATTGAACGAGAAACGTCCCGCCTTATAGCCTCTAATCTGTGCATCGGGCGTAAGCTCGAAGAGGTGGCGGATATCGGCAAACACGTTTGTGTATGTTGCAGGGTTGCTGCGTGGTGTACGACCAATTGGCGACTGGTCCACAACAACAATCTTATCGATATTCTCCACGCCCTCAATAGCGTCATACTCCAAAGGTCTATCCAACGAGCGGTAGAGCATGTTGGATAGTATGGGGCGCAATGTACCGTTAATTAGCGACGACTTACCCGAGCCAGAGACTCCCGTAACACAGATAAACTTACCCAACGGAAGCTTGAGATCAACGTTTTTGAGGTTGTTGCCACGCGCACCGCGTAGTGTGATATAGTCGCCACTACCCTTGCGCAACTCCACAGGTGGCTCTATGCGACGTCTGCCACTGAGGTAGTCCGCCGTGATTGTATCGCTCTGTAATATCTCCTCGTATGTTCCTTGAGCCACAATCTTACCGCCACGACGACCAGCCAATGGTCCCACATCGACGATATGGTCTGCCGAGCGCATCATATCCTCATCGTGTTCAACGACAATGACCGAGTTGCCCGCATCGCGTAGGCTCTTGAGGCTCGCTATGAGGCGTTGGTTATCCCTCTGATGAAGACCTATGCTTGGCTCATCGAGTATATATAGCACGTTGACAAGCTTTGAGCCTATCTGCGTAGCAAGGCGTATGCGCTGTGACTCGCCACCCGATATTGTTCGCGATGCACGCGACAGCGATAGGTAGCCAAGACCAACATCGACGAGGAAGCCAAGACGCTCGCGTATCTCCTTGATTATATCGCGGGCGATAATCTGCTCTTTATTATTCAGAAGGCTCTCGATGCCATCCATCCACACCTTGAACTCCGAGATAGACATCGCCGAGACATCTGCAATGCTCTTATCGCCAATGCGGAACTGCAACGACTCCTCCTTTAGGCGTGTACCACCACACTTAGGACAACGCTGCATAACGAGGAACTGATCACGCCACTTCTGCCCCCTCTTTGTCTCCTCATCCACGTCGCGCATCAACCACTCCGAGAGTCCCGACCACTGCGTTAGGCGCGTACCACCCATCGACGAGAACTCCGACATATTGAGCATCATGGGCTCTGAGTCGCCATATAGGATGGCATTCATACCCTCGTGCGAGATGGTATCAATAGGGTCGTCAAGCGTGAAGTCGTAGCGTGTACCCAGCACCTCAAGCATCGCAAAGAGCATATTGTTGTGATACTTACCCAACGGCTCCATGCCCCCTTCGCGTAGCGATAGCGAGCCATCAGGCACAATTTTGCACATATCGAATACTGGACGCTCGCCCAAGCCGTTACACTCTGTGCATGCACCCTTTGGCGAGTTGAACGAGAAGGTGTGTGGTGCTGGCTCCTCGAATGCCTCACCCGTCGTTGGACACATGAGGTGTCGCGAGTAGTACTTTATGTTGTGCGTAGCATAGTCGTAGAGCATCATAGTGCCCTTGCCCTGACGCATTGTCTCCTTATGCGAGGTCATCATACGCTCGCGGTGCTCCTCACCGATGACAAGGCGATCGATGACCATATCGATGGTGTGTATCTTGTATCGATCGAGCTTCATGCCTGCCGAGAACTCCTGTATCACACCATCTATGCGTGCGTAGATATAACCCTTGCGCGCCATGCTCTCGAAGAGCTCGCGATAGTGACCCTTACGTCCCTTAACAACGGGGGCGAGGAACGCCACACGGCAATTGTTAAAGTTCTCAATCATCAGGTTGCATATCTGCTCGTCGCTATACTTCACCATAGGCTCTCCCGTGGCGGGTGAGTAGGCACGCGAAGCACGTGCATACAATAGACGCAAGAAGTCGTTAATCTCCGTGACTGTACCGACTGTCGAACGAGGGTTCTTATTTGTTGTCTTCTGCTCGATGGCAACCACAGGGCTGAGGCCCTTGATATGATCCACATCGGGGCGCTCCATATTACCAACAAACTGACGAGCATAGGCGGATAGCGACTCCATATATCGGCGTTGACCCTCGGCATATATCGTATCGAATGCCAAAGAGGACTTACCCGAGCCCGAAAGACCAGTGATTACGACGAGCTTGTCGCGCGGAATAGTCACATCCACCGACTTGAGGTTATGCACCCTGGCACCTATAATCTCTATCTGCTTCTTAGCCATACGCTACAACATTCCCGACAACACGCCCTGCAACGATATCCAACCCATGAGGTCGATAAACGCCACAACGATAACGAAGAGCGTAAACCACTTAACGAATTTAACACCCCAGCTGACAGCCCAGTGCGATGCAACAATAGCGCCCAAGATATTTCCTGCGCCATGCAACAGACCAGCATCCCATACTATATCTATCGACGAGCCACCGCCAAACTGATTAAGCAGAAAGACTGTTATGATGGCGAATGGCGTTGAGATAAATATCACGCACCCCTTGAGCACGTTAGCCGTAACAATGTCCAAGTTCATTGTCCATATGGTGACGGCAAGAATCAAGAATCCAAGACCAATATAGATATAGCCACCATAGAAACCGACAAGGAAGAACAACAAGTAGTGCCACCACTTGAGCTTTAGCGAGTGGCCACCATGAATGTGAGGGGCATTATTCCTATCCAAGATAAGGTATAGCAGGATTATCGCCAAGACCACACTTAGGCATATCTTGAAGGTCATCTCATCGACCCGCAGAGCCACAAGCGTACCTGCAATAGTACCCAGTATGGCAGGTATTGATAGCAGAAAGCCATTGCGGAAATCTACCATGCGCTGGCGCATGAACGACACCGTAGCCGAGAAGTTCTGCATCACAACAGGCACTCGGTTGGTGATGTTAGCCACCTCGATAGGCATACCCATGGCCTGAAATAGCGACATCGTAATAATCGAGCCGCCACCGCCAAGGGTATTGATGATACCCACTATCACGCCCGAGCCCAAAAGCAAAATAATTTCATTAACCGTCATACTCTTATCTCGAATTTATCGGCATCACAACCGACATTAAACTTATCTTTGAAACCCACAAGTGCTTCCATATCCAACTCCGCAGAGGCGATACCCTCGCCATCTGCCATGTCGACAACTGCCCTACCGTAGTAGTCTATAATTGCCGAGTCGCCCACATATTGCAGCGTAGGCTCATCACCTGTGCGGTTGACACCGATGACATACGCCTGATTTTCGATAGCCCTCGCTCTGAGCAGCGTACGCCACACCTCCCTACGTGGCTTTGGCCATAGTGCCGTATAGATGATAGCATCGTAGTCACCACGCTGACGGCTCCACACCGGGAAGCGCAGGTCGTAGCATATCTCCAACAGGTAGCGCACACCACGCCACTCAACCACCTTTCGCTCTGTGCCCGCCTTGAAGTATCTGCCCTCGCCACCAATGGAGAATAGGTGACGCTTATCGTACCACTCTACCCCGCCGTCAGGCTTCACGAAATAGAGTCTATTGCGATACGTATCGCCCTCGCGGACAATCACTGACCCCACAATCGCAACATCCATCTTCGATGCCATGCGCTGCATCCAGCTGAGTGTTCTGCCATCATCCGCCACTGCGTGTGGCTCTGTGACAAAGCCCGTCTGAAACATCTCCGAGAGCACAACAATATCGGTATCAACCCCTTCGAGCATACCCTCCAACGATGCTAAGTTAGCATCTATGTCGTGCCACACTATTGCGCGCTGCAGTATCGTTACTCGGTGCTTCATAGTTCGCTACTTTGTTGCTATGTAGAATAGGTCGAAGCACTCCTCGCCAACAGCACGAAGCTCGTAGTCCTCCATCACGATGGACTCGGTCAGCTGCTGGTTATCGCTATGCAGACGCTTGCGGTTGCGACGATTGAGGATATCGTAAGGTATCTTGAGCATGAATGCTGGCAACCACCACTGCATCCTCAAGATATCGAAGCGCATGATGCGATGCACCGACTCGCGATTTTTCTGATAATACTCCATTACGCGCTCGTTGCCAAAGACACCCTTGCACTCCACCGATGCAAATTGCGATAGGCGCATATACAACTCCTCTGATGTGTACTCCCTGACGTGCCAGGGGTTGCGTGTGATGGACATCGGGCGGTTGGGCGTGGTTACAATAAATTTGCCCCCCTTGCGCAGTACGCGATATACCTCTTTGATAAACTCCCTATCATCGGCTATATGCTCGATAACCTGGAACGAGACGACATAGTCGAACGACTCATCCTTGAATGGTAGCGGTGGCACGGTAGCCTGCACAAACTCCACATTCTCGGGTAGCGTCGCCGTAGCCTCGGAGCTAAACTTATCCAAGGTGGTGAACTTATCACACGAGGGAGCTATGATGTCGATGCCATAGCCTGTGCCAGTACCTATCTCAAGCACCCTTCCCGACACCATCTTTGCCGCCTCGACATATGCCAGGCGCGAACGCTGATAGACATAATTATCTATCACTTCACGTGACACCCTCTCTGCTGTATGTCCACCCATAACTCTTAGCTATTACTTTATACACTCAATGCCATGCTCCGTCTGTCGTACCTTGCCCTGCTTTAGCAGCATACCGAGACAGCGCTTGAAGACCTTCTTACTCATGCCCGTAACATGAGCCACCTCCGAAGGGTCGCTATGGTCGTTGACAGACAATACGCCGCCATGCTCCCTGAGCAACGCCTCAAGCTTAACAACCGAGTTCTCCACCTCGGCGAGTCCCTGCTGCTGAAGGCTCACGTCGATACGCATATCCTCGGTAATCTTTCGGATCCAACCACGACATCTGTCGCCTATATGTATCGGACGGAAGAGCTGATTTTTGTAGATCATACCCCAGTGGCGATTGTCGATAACCACGCGGTAGCCAATAGGAGTCTCGAAGGCAACCAACACGTCCACCTCGTCGCCCACGCTAACAGTTAGAGGATCCTCGTTGTAGATAAATGGCTTTATCTTGTTTGTAGCCACGCAACGTCCTGTGCGGTCATCTACATACATATAAACCACCACCTTCTGCCCCGCTACAACAGCGCCCTGCTGGTTACGATTAGGAAGGAATAGGTGCTTGCCTGAGAGCCCCCAGTCAAGGAAGGCACCATGGATGCTCTTGTCCACAACCTTGAGTGCTGCCACCTCGCCCACCTTGATTAGTGGTGTCTCGGTAGATGCCACCAGGCGGTCCTCCGAGTCGTGATATACAAATACCTTCACCTCGTCACCCTCCTTCATATCGAGGCGTGTGAAGCGATTTGGGAGCAACACCTCTGCACCCTCATCATCGGCGAGGTATAGACCATAGTCGGAGATGCGCGCTACCTTTAATGTCTGTATTTTGCCTGTTTCCATACTAATCTATTATATTATTCTGCGCGTAAAGATACGATTTTTTTCTGAATTATAAAATCCTACACGCAATTTAGGGATTAGAAGGTGCCTTGTGCGAGATATAAATTTTGAGGTAAGATAGCAATGAATTTAAGGAGATTAGTGAAATTAAAGAAATTAGTGATTATGCTTTAAACTCCTTAATTTCCCTATGTAAACTATCGAGGAGACCCTTCGATCTGAGTAGGACTGGGTAGTGTGGGTAGAGCCGTGCGCAAGGCGCACCCTGGGTAGACTGGGTAATACACAGAGCGAAGCGGAAATACCCATAATCCCCAGAGCAAGCCCCGCTTGCGGAACTACCCATCCCCATTTCTCCTCCGGAGCAATTCAAAAGTGAAAAGTGTGGTGCGCTTCGCGCAGGTTTATAAACTCCGTCATCGCGAAGAATTGCAACCAACAACCTTGCTGATAAAGATGGCGGTCTATGCAATTCTGTGGCGATCTACCTTTGTGTCACAACCTCGATGATACCGTTGCCCCCTGTATTATCAACGCTATAAAACAGCGGTAGATGCCCACGTCGGCGCATAGAGCGAATACCACTCATGACCCTCTCGGTTGCGCCTCCTCGGCATGACTTGATTTATTAATGGGGAGGGTTGGGCGTGCTTTTGTTGACGCTCCCTCCACCGGAAATTTTCAGTGGTCCCCTTTTCCTTAAACTCCTTAATTTCCCTAATCTCCCTAATCAGCCCCCTCAAAAAATGACAAAAATAAATGCGAGTGAGAAATACGTTATAGTATATCTCATTCGCATTTATTTTTGTTAGCAGCAGTAGATGTCTGCCCTATCCAAACAAATTAGAAGAGATAGCCTGTATTAATATAGAAAGCGCCCTTGCCGTCCTGATTCTTAATCACAGGGTTACTGCTAAAGCGGCTCACAGGAAGACCATACTCGAAGGCAACGATGAAGTTCTGGTTCATGATGAAACGAAGACCTGCACCGATGGTGATATGTGGGCGGTCTGCATCGCTACCCTTAGCCATATACTCATCATACTCGGCACGATACTGCTCATCGCCACGGAAGGTCATATCGCGCTCACGGGTGACCATGGTACCGTCGCTGAAGAGTGAGAGGCCAAAGGCTATATTCTGCTTCCATAGAGGGAAGCTAACGAAGCGCCAGCGGAACTCGGCATTATAAGATACAACGTCGAGGCCCTGCACACGGTTACGCATGATACCACGAACACTACGATAGCCACCCATGCCATCGCGGTCGAAGGATTGACCTACGGTGGTGAGGTATGGGAGGACGTAGTATGGCGCCGACTTGCCGATAGTACCCTCATAGTTGATACGATAGGCGAAGGTGAGGATATCGTTCTTGACGATAGGCACATAGTGACGGAAGGTCACCGAGTAGCGGTAGTAAGGATTTGTTGTGCCGAGCCACTTAGGTGCGAGCATGAGGTGTGCCTCAGCCCACACGCCGCGTGAGGGAGCGCCCTCCTTATCGCGTGTGTCGAACAAGAGACCTGCACGGATGGTGCTATTGATACCACCATTAGCCTCCTCATCAGAGATAAGACCCCAACGACGATACTGCTCATAGATTGTGGACTCGGTATCGGGGAACATCTTATAATCCTTCTTGTTCTTATTTATCTTCTCGCGGTCTATGGCACCCTGCTTGAAGTAGCCAAAGTGGTAGCCGGCCTCCCAGAAGAGCTTATTATCCCAGATATTACCTATGAAGTCGGTCTTGGCAAGCAATGCAAGGCGGTTAAGGCGATACTTGGGGGTATAGATAAAGTTCTCGGTATTCTTCTTATCCTTACCGAGGGCCACCATCTCATGGTCGTAGTGCGACATATAACCATTGAAGCCATAGAAGTCCATCGCCTTGTCGCTAGTGAGGGTCACGGCCGATGACCAGCGCACACCAGGGATAAGGGTTTTATTGTCGTACCAGAAGATAAGCTGGTATGAACCCTTGGTGAACCACGACGCCTCCATATACCAGTGTGACATAGGGTTAGGATAGGTCGAGCCATCGCCATAGTTGTATATGTTCAGCAGCGCACCGAGCTGAAAGCCTTTATCGGCATCGAAGGCCACGGCGGGCAGTGGACCGAAGTTAAGGCCAGTCTTTACAATCTCTTTACTTTTAGTCTCCTCCTGGGCATATAGTGTTGTTGTCATCAACAATGCTACAACCACAAATAACAAACTCTTCAATCTCATAATCTCTCCATCTATTTTTTTTGGGCTACATTCTCCCTGATAATACTCTTAATACGTCGATACTTCGCACGAAGCTCTTTATTGCGCCATAGCTTGAAGTCGGATACCAAGATGCGTATCGCACGCCATGCCTCCTGTGCCACGATAGGCGCTGGCAACAGTGCCAAGGTGAGCGGCAGAGCCCACTGCCATGGCAAGAAGATATAGGCAAAAATCGAGTATACGATCATCAGCAACGGCCACATCACGAGGTTCACGACATAGCGCACCGAGTTGCGGAAGGCGTAATCCTTGAGCTTCGAGAAGAGGAAGTTGCAAACGTAGTGAATAGGCAATGTGAGTATCGACACAGGGAGTGTATAGGGCAGTGTGATAAGCACAAACAATATCTTCATGATGCGCGAGAAGATGGTGTACTTCACAGATACCGACTTGAGACTTATGCGCTCCTTCTTACGCATCTGCGATGCCTCGTTACCCAATCGTATAAGCTCCTCGGCCACTTCTGGCTTCTCGCTCTTTAGGCGCAACACCTCGCGCACCGTGCGGTTGTTGGCCTCAAAGTGAGCATCCATGCCTCGTAGGCGCTTGCCCTCAACCACAAACTTGGCATTCTTAACCTGCGACTTGACCACCGTGGCGCATATCTCATATATGGCATCGTAGTCCTCATCGTTGGGTATGTGGAATGTCGACTTATGCATATTCGCCGTAAGCTCATCCTTCATAAGGTTCATCACCTCATTAGGGTTCATGTCGCCATGCTCGGCGATGAACTTACCAACATTTATAGGCTCGCCCACCTGCACACGCAACGACGAGCGGAAGCGGAAGAAGCTACCATAGCGGATGCCTATAGGCACGATATATAGCGGCATATCGGGCATCTGCTCCTGCGCCTGCATGGCAATACGGAAGATACCCTTCGATAGTGGCAACGACGAGTACATCGCCTGGTGCGTACCCTCGGGGAAGATGCAGAATGGAACGCGGTCGCGCAATACATCAACAGCCTTCTCTATGGTCTCATTGTTCTTGCGCACCTCATCCATGCCATCGCGCATACGCATGATAGGCATGATGCGCAGGAAGTGGAGTATCTTGGCAATCTTTGGATTTCTGAAGATGTCGGCACGCGCCACGAAGACCTTAGGGCTTCTATCCATGGCGAGGATGACCATCGCATCCATCAGGGCGTTAGTGTGGTTGGGCGCATATATGATAGCACCATCTTTGGGGATGAACTCCCTGCCGACATACTTAACGCGGCGATACGACAACTTAAGTACTAAGTCGGTATAGTGGCGCAAGAAGGAGTAGAGCCAGTTATAATCTTGAACTTTTTTCTCTTTACGTGCCATACTACAACACATTATTGTTTTCTATCCTGGCGGCGGAATACAGATGCAATAGATAGTCCCGCAACGATATGCCAAACACCCCAAAGGGCCGCTACAAGGATCAAGCCGCCACATACGCCTGTAGCCTCAGGTGATGGACCCCACTCTGCGGGAGGGAAGATCCTTGGGTTGAGAAGCATTGCAAGACCGAGACCTGAGTTCTGGATACCCACCTCGATGGTCATCGAGCGACGGTCCAACTCGGGTAGGCGCAACAACTTCGCACCGAAATATCCTGTGGCAAAGGCACTTGCGTTGTGCACAACGACCAACGCAAGCACTGCAAGGATGCCCACGCCAGCACTATCCAATAGATGCTGCTCATGGAGCGTTCCCAATACCTTATATAGCAATACTGCCACCATACCGATGAAGAAGACGATCGACACTACCTGCAGAGGCTTCTTGAGGATCTCAGCCCAACGTGGTCGGTAGTACGACACGAGCATACCCAAGACGATTGGAAGACCCAAGATTAGAAGTATCTGCATAAGCATGTCGCTAAAAGGTATCTCGAGGGTTGGGATATCACTCTTCACTGCCGCAAACCTGGTGTATAACGTACCCCAAATCAAGAAGTTGATTGGTGTGATAAGTGGCGCAGCGGCGGTTGTTATTGCCGTCATCGACACCGAAAGCTCAATGTTACCCTTTGATAACGATGATATAAAGTTGGATACATTACCACCAGGGCACGATGCCACAAGTATCATACCTATGGCAATCATAGGGGTGATAAGGGGATTTAGCAGCAATGTAATCAAGAAGGTTATGGCAGGGAGTCCCACCCACTGCAATACCATGCCGAGCAATACAGATTTAGGGTTGCGGAATATATCTTTGAATGTCTGCATCTTGATGCCCAATGCCACACCAAACATCACAAACGCTAGAACGATGTTCACGACGAGCATATCGCCCTGCTCGAGGTTGATTGCGATAGCATCAAGCTTTGAGAATAACTCCTTCATAATAAGTTGCTTTAAGCCCTCCCTACGGAGAACTTTATGGGTTAATTATTGTTGTGTCCTCAGAGGGCTAATTATCATAAGCCCACGCCAGCCATTTGAAGCACCTTCAAAGTTGGCATCTTATTCTGCAAAAGTAGCAAAAAAAAGCCATATTAACCACAATAACGGCTCATTAATATTTAATAAAATTTAAAAATAAGTATAATTACTTAGTGAACTTGTATCGAACGCAGCTGCGAAGAGGGGAGGAATGGGTCGTTTAGGGTAAGGGTAGTGAAGAGTAGTTCGCGCCTACGGCGCTAAAGAGTAGTATGGGGTATTAGTGAAGTCTACGCGCAATCACCCTTAGCTACCCTCTTGCCTCAAAAACAAAAAAGCGACTGCATTGCAATCGCTCTTTTTAGTTGGGCTACCTGAATTCGAACTGCAGTCGCGATATCGCGACAAAGTAGAGCCGATACCTAATTTGCGCAGGGCGATGCCCGAGCAATAACACACACTATCGGCTCAACCAACCGCAAGTGAGAATCAGGAAGCGCAACAATACGGTGTGAATGGATATGTGCAAGAGGACAGCTTGCTGTGGCGTGAGAGGGGCATGGACTGATGCTTGCATCATGACAAATGCACCTCTCGCGACAGTAGCCGTAGGCTACCCTCTTGCCTCAAAAACAAAAAAAAGCGACTGCATTGCAATCGCTCTTTTTAGTTGGGCTACCTGGATTCGAACCAAGAATGACAGGACCAGAATCTGTAGTGTTACCATTACACCATAGCCCAATGTTTCTGTTTGACGGTGCAAAAGTAGAATATTATTTTTGATTTACAAAGAAAATTGCAAAATTTTTTCATATCTTTGTTAAGATTTTTGCAATAAACGTGAAAGAAATATATAAAACACACTGATTATGAGCAATATTAAGTCTCGACTCATTATTATGAACTTCCTGCAGTTCGCTGTGTGGGGTTCATACCTAACATCTATGGGCACCCTACTTGCCGGTTTGGGCTTGGCAAACAACATCGGTATCTTCTATGCCATGCAGGGTATCGTATCGCTCTTCATGCCCGCCATCATTGGTATCATCGCCGACCGCAAGATACAGGCGCAAAAGCTCTTGGGCATCTGCCACCTTCTTGCCGCACTCTTTATGGCATCGTCGGCATATGTCATCAGCTCTGCATCGGGCACCCCTAACGTAAACCTACTGCTCACGCTCTATACTCTTAGCGTTGCCTTCTATATGCCTACCCTTGCACTCTCTAACTCTGTTGCTTATACAGCATTGGAGAAGGGCGGCTTGGATACTGTTGCTGCATTCCCACCTATCCGCGTGTGGGGTACTGTAGGTTTTATCTGCGCGATGCTCGTATGCGACTTCGCGGGCTTCCAGGAGTCGTATATGCAGTTCTTCCAGAGTGCCGCTCTCGGCATTCTCCTTGCAGGCTACGCCTTCACGCTGCCTACGTGTCCTGTGAACACATCTAAGGAGAAGCGCTCATTTGTCGACTCATTGGGCTTGCGTGCCTTTGCGCTCTTCAAGCAGAAGAAGATGGCTATGTTCTTCATCTTCTCGATGTTGCTCGGCGTGTCGTTGCAGATTACCAATGGCTTTGCCAATCCGTTTATCAAAACTTATGAGGGCATAGCAGAGTATGCCGACACCTTTGCTGCGCAGCATGCCAATGCCTTGATATCACTATCACAGGTATCTGAGACACTATGTATATTGTTGATCCCATTCTTCCTCAGGCGCTTTGGCATTAAAATAGTTATGCTTATCGCTATGTTCGCATGGGTATTGCGCTTCGGTCTCTTTGGCGTTGGTAACCCAGGCGATGGCGTTTGGATGTTCATCCTCTCGATGATTGTCTATGGCGTTGCCTTCGACTTCTTCAATATCTCGGGCTCGCTCTTCGTGAACAACGAGACCGACGCATCGATACGCTCATCGGCACAGGGTCTATTTATGATTATGACCAATGGTATTGGTGCTACGATAGGTACACTTGGCGCTCAGGTTGTTGTCGACCACTATGTATTCTCGCAGACTACACCTATGGCACAGGTCGAGGGTTGGTCAACCACATGGCTAATCTTTGCGGGCTATGCCCTTGTTGTGGCACTCGCCTTCTGGGTATTGTTTAAGTATAAGCACGAGCCTAATAAGCTCGGCAACATAAACCACTAATATGGCACAACAACCACTTGCTGAGCGTCTGCGTCCGCAGTCGTTAGATGACTATATAGGGCAGAAACACCTCGTGGGCGATAATGGCGTCTTCCGACGCTTTATCGCCTCGAAGAGTGTACCCTCATTCATACTTTGGGGACCTCCGGGTGTGGGCAAGACAACGCTCGCGAAGATTGTTGCCAACGCCCTCGACAGACCCTTCTACACACTCTCGGCCGTGACGTCGGGCGTTAAGGATGTCAGAGAGGTTATAGAGAAGGCGAAGAACCAGCACCTCTTCAATGCGCGCCCCGCGTTCCTCTTTATCGATGAGATACATAGGTTCAATAAGTCGCAGCAGGACTCTTTGCTCGGTGCTGTCGAGCAGGGCATCGTGACGCTCATAGGAGCTACTACCGAGAACCCCTCGTTCGAGGTTATCTCGCCACTCTTGAGCCGCTGCCAGGTATATACACTAAAGCCTATGGATGACGAGGAGCTCGACACGCTCCTTACAAGGGCGCTCACGACGGACACTGAGCTGCAAAAGCGACATATCGAGGTTAGGGAGAGGGAGGCCATGTTCCGCTTCTCGGGTGGCGACGCGCGTAAGCTGCTCAACATCCTCGACATTGTTGTTGGTGCGTCGGAGGGCGACATCATCATCGACGACGAGCACGTCACCACCTGCCTGCAGCAGAACATCGCACTCTACGATAAGTCGGGCGAGCAGCACTACGACGTTATCTCGGCATTCATCAAGTCGGTGCGTGGCAGCGACCCCAATGCCGCCATCTACTACCTCGCGCGCATGCTTGCTGGTGGCGAGGAGCCACGCTTCATAGCGCGCCGCCTCGTGATATTGGCATCCGAGGATGTGGGCTTGGCAAACCCCAATGCCCTACTCTTGGCAAACGCCTGCTTCGATACGGTGCATAAGATAGGTATGCCCGAGGCGCGCATCACGCTTGCCGAGACTACGATATACCTCGCAACAAGCCCTAAGAGCAACTCGGCATATGCCGCCATAAACCAGGCGTTGGCACTTGTTAATAACGACACAACCAACCGCCCTGTGCCGCTACACCTTCGCAATGCTCCGACGAAGCTTATGGGCGATATGGACTATGGCGCCGACTATAAGTATGCCCACGACTACGCTGGCAACTTCGTAAAGCAGGAGTTCCTACCCGAGTCGCTCAGTGGCACACGCTTCTATACGCCTAATGAGCAGAATGCCCAGGAGGCAAAGATTGCCGAGCGCATGCGTGCGCTGTGGGGCGATAAGTACTAAATCGTTTTGCAATAGCAATAAACAAATATGGGCGAGAGTTTTTCTCGCCCATACTTATTTATGACTATAATTCCAACTATCTTCGATATTAGTAATAATATTCACCGTAGTCATCGTCGTATCTGTTCTTAGATTTTATTTCATATTTTCCAATGACATATGAATTTATATTTAATGGAGACTTCTCATCCTCTAAAGCATTCTCCTCATTCTTTTTCAAAGTCTTATCCAATGTCTTATATTCAGAATCACTTTCGATAACTTTCTCATTATGATCCTTTTCGTATGTCTTTACGACATTCATAAACTCGTTCATTGACTTCACGCCATACTTCGCTAAGATATTTGCTGGGCTAGTGAAGAAGAATGTTGTTACAAGCAGTGCTACGGAGATATAATTCAACGACTTACCCTCACCCTTAAAGAACGCCAATACAATAATGAGTACAGCGATCAAAGGAAGATTCCATGCCAACATCTTAGCTGCTACGATAGAGAGGCAAGTAGGAGTTACAAGGGCTGCGTCGATGCATATAACAGCTGCGATAATAGCCGATACAAGAAGACCCACCTTTGCAATGCAACTGCTCTCCTCCTCTTTTCTGTACAACGATGCCAATGACAACGCTGCAACCAACACAGAGAGAATCATAAAGATATTTGCACCAACATGTGTTACAGGAATAAACTCATCTTTCATCTGCAACATCTTGAGCTCCTCCTCAAATACCACATAGGTATCACCATTTACATTGACCTCGAAACCGGTAATATACTGAGTGCCAAAATAGCCAAAGAGGGCAGCAACAAGCGACAACCAGAAGGTAGCAGCATACTGCTTATACAAGAGACCAAATAGCACAACAAGCGCAACAACAAAACCAAAAATACCCCAAAGTGTAGTAATACCGAGCTTTGTATAAGACTCAAGCTTTGCGGTCTCCTCAGAGATATCAGCAACATACTCCCAGCTAAACCATGGTAGGAATACGCTAACAGCCATTAGGAGCGATAATAGGACCATCACTGTGTTAGTAATGTTACCCTTACCGATAGCTGGCTGACCCCAATTTACAGAGCCCAAATCCTTTGGGTTAGGAATAAGTCTTTTCATAATAGATTAGGTTTTAGTGAGTAAAAAATTGTTTTAGTATCTCAAATGCTTGACGTTATGCAAATTTAAGAAATAATAATTGATTTAGCAAATATTACGACCTTATTTTAGTTCTGTTGCGATTTAAGGTATGGTGAGGCGCGCACAAAAGCACACCTAACCATTCCCTTTAATAAACCTCGTCATGCCGAGGAGGCGCAAATCAATTAGTAAAGAGTAGTGAGAAATTAGTAATAGTTGAGCACCATCAGCGCTCATAAATTTTGTTACTAATTACTAATTAACAAATTACTAATTTTAGATAAGTCTACCATTGTTTTATAGCGTTGAGAATAGAGAGGGAAACGGTATCAGCGAGGTTGTTACACAAAGGTAGATCGCCACA
>JAZOLM010000069.1:0-1105 GCA_045652985.1 Alistipes sp.
ATATATGCCTCGTACGTTTGGCGATCCGGTGATACATGTTAGTCAGATAGCTGCTATGTGTCGCGGCGATGAACCACTCATCGAAGTGCCCACGCCCGTGCCAAGCGAGATAGAAACACGCATCGGTAACTTTATCGCCAAAGAGATACCTGACGGAGCTACCTTGCAGATTGGTGTGGGTGGTATACCCAATGCCGTTATCAATGCGCTGAGTGGACATCAGCATCTAGGACTACATACCGAGGCCATCACCGACGGCGTATTACCATTGATAGAGAAGGGCATCATCGATAACTCGCTCAAGAAGATTTATCCAGGTAAATCGCTTGGTAGTCTGGTACTTGGCTCGAAACATCTGTACGAATACATGGATAATAACCCAGACTTTGTTATTCGCGACGTGGCCTTTACCAATGACCCACAAAACATCCGTCAGAACCCCAAAGCGATGGCCATTAACTCGGCTATTGAGGTCGATCTGACAGGTCAGATTTGTGCCGACTCGATTGGCGAAACGATTATCTCGGGCGTAGGCGGACAACACGATTTTATGTATGGTGCTGCATTGAGCGAAGGCGGCAAATGCTTTATCGCATTGCCTAGTATGACCAGCAAAGGACAAAGTAAGATTGTTGCTAACCTGGCCCCTGGTGCAGGCGTAGTCACCACACGTTTTCAAGCACAGTATATAGCCACAGAACATGGTATTGTCTATCTGCGCAACCTGCCGCTAGCTGAGCGTGCCAAAGCCCTCATCAGCATTGCCGATCCATCGGTGCGCGAAGAACTGGAGCGAGCAGCTGTTCAGCGATTTGGAATAGGGTTCTTGCGATTGAAGTAATAGATAGGTTAGAGATTAGAGGTTAGAGATTAGAGGTTAGAGGTTAAAGGTGAGAGGTGAGGATTATAAAAAAAAGAGGTCGTGGGACCTCTTTTTTTTATATATAGATGATTAATGTTTGGTGATTTCTTCGATGGCACGACGCACTTGCTCATCGTAGCGAAGCATATAGGCATAATAGCCACGATGGTAATAATAACGCTTGATGATCTCGCCACCTAGTAGCTCCTCAACCTCCTGACGATGGCGCTGAATGGCCGCACG
>JAZOLM010000070.1:0-1921 GCA_045652985.1 Alistipes sp.
AGATTCACCCTACATGTATCCCAGTACACGGTACTCAGCAGTCTAAGCTTACTCTTATGTCTGAGTCATTGCGTAACGATGGTCGTATCTGGGTTCCTAAGAAGATGGAGGATGTTGAGGCTATCCGCAAGGGTACTAAGTTGCCTTCAGACATCGCTGAGGAGGATCGCGACTACTACTTGGAGCGTCGCTACCCAGCCTTCGGTAACCTCGTGCCACGTGACGTTGCATCACGCGCTGCTAAGGAGCGCTGCGACGCAGGCTTCGGCGTAAACGAGACAGGTTTGGCTGTATTCCTCGACTTCAAGACCGCTATCGAGCGTCTTGGTAAGGAGACTATCAAGCAGCGTTATGGTAACCTCTTCGATATGTATGAGGAGATCACTGACGTTAACCCATACGAGCAGCCTATGCAGATCTTCCCTGCAGTACACTACACCATGGGTGGTATCTGGGTTGACTACAACCTTATGACCACTATCCCTGGTTTGTACGCTATCGGTGAGGCTAACTTCTCTGATCACGGTGCTAACCGTCTTGGTGCTTCAGCTCTTATGCAGGGCTTGGCTGATGGTTACTTCGTATTGCCTTACACTATCGGTGACTACCTCGCTAAGAAGATCCAGGCGCCTAAGGTATCTACATCTACTCCTGCCTTCGATGAGGCTGAGAAGGGTGTTCGCGCACGTATCGAGCGTCTATTCGCTATCAAGGGTAACCAGTCTGCTGACGATATCCACAAGCGTCTCGGCTTGATCATGTGGAACAACGTAGGTATGGCACGTACTAAGGAGTCTTTGGAGAAGGCTATCGTTGAGATTCAGGCACTTCGCAAGGAGTTCTACAAGGATTTGAAGCTTGTAGGTACTGAGGATTCATTCAATGTTGAGTTGGAGAAGGCTCTCCGCTTGGAGGACTACTTGGAGCTTGGTGAGCTTATGGCACGCGACGCCTTGAACCGTGAGGAGTCTTGCGGTGGTCACTTCCGCTCTGAGCACCAGACAGAGGACGGCGAGGCATTGCGTCACGACGACAAGTTCGCTTATGCAGCTGTTTGGGAGTACAAGGGCTTCGACAACGCTCCTGAGATGACTATCGAGCCACTCGACTACGAGTTCGTACACCGCGCACAGCGTAACTACAAAGACTAATTTTGACGTTAACCTTTAATAAAAACTGAAGTATGAATTTTACATTAAAGATATGGCGTCAGAAGGACGCTAAGTCACAGGGTGCCTTCGAGACCTACAAGGTTACAGACATCTCGTCTGATACCTCGTTCCTCGAGATGATGGATATCCTCAACAACAACCTTATCCACGAGGGTAAGGAGCCAGTAGCTTTCGACCACGACTGCCGCGAGGGTATCTGCGGTATGTGTTCTATGCACATCAACGGCCATGCACACGGTCCTTCACAGGCTGTGACAACATGCCAGATGTATATGCGTAAGTTCGAGGATGGCTCAACCATCGTTATCGAGCCATGGCGCTCTGCAGCCTTCCCAGTAATCCGCGACCTCGTTGTTGACCGCGGTGCTTACGATAAGATTCTTCAGGCTGGTGGCTTTATCTCAGTACGCACTAACTCAGTGCCTGATGGTAACGCTATTCCAATTCCTAAGAAGGATGCTGACGAGTCTATGGATGCTGCTGCTTGCGTTGGTTGTGGTGCTTGTGCTGCAACATGTAAGAACGGTTCAGCAATGTTGTTCGTTGCTGCACGCGTATCATCACTCGCTAAGTTGCCACAGGGTCGCGTAGAGGGTGCTCGTCGTGCTAAGGCGATGGTTGCTAAGATGGATGAGCTCGGCTTCGGTAACTGTACTAACACAGGTGCATGCCAGGCACAGTGCCCTAAGTCAATCTCTATCGCGCATATCGCACGTTTGAATCGTGAGTTCTTGGCTGCTAAGCTTCAG
>JAZOLM010000071.1:0-109373 GCA_045652985.1 Alistipes sp.
AACTTCTTCAAGGTCAAGGCCGAGTCTATCCCCGCGAAATAGGACTAAGTTGAGAATAAGGTTATGAAAGGGTTTATACTATCGCTTGCCGCTATTGTTGCTTTTGCAATACCTGTTATGGCCTCAATGCCCTCTGACGGCTATGGAGCAGAGCTGAAGGAGCGCAATAAGGTTGCTTCAACCATCAAGCCGCAGTATGAGATTAATGTGGGCTATATCACTGGTGGTAAGATACATAGAAAGGTGTTTGGCGCAATCGACACCAACCTCGCACGCCCCTATATCGATGCTGTTGTTAGCGCGCGCCTTAGCGACTATGTCTCGCTGGGCGTAGGCGTAGGCTTGCAATATGCTTATGACGAGTGTAGGCTTTCAAACCTTTCAACCGATGCGTTTCCCAAAACATGGGGAACGCTCTGTGTCCCTATCTATTGTAATGTCAAGGGATACTACCCAGTCTCTGACCTCATTGCGCCCTACATATCGTTGAGCATGGGTGGAAATGTTGTGGCAACCTCAAACTTCGTTCGCGACGGCTATGGTAAGGTTAAGGGTGGCCTAATGTTGAAGTTCGGTGCAGGTATTTCGGCGTCAAAGTTTCACCTTGGCTTAGGATTATCAACCCAGAATATCAAGTGGTTATCGCCGTTGGGCGCCACAAACTTCAAAGGTGACAGCCTCGCCTTCTATATCGAAACAGGCGTTATGTTCTAAATAAGGCAAGTCTTCATACAATAAGTGGTTGTCCCAAATAGGATAACCACTTATTGTATTGTATCATTACCCCAATTTATAGCCAACATGTCGCCGCTTCATTAATTTTAGTATACCATTCTTCCTCAGATTCAGCTTCTTTTGCATAAGTCATTGATAAATCAAAGAATTTTCTTACATGGTTAGGTGTCGGAACATAGTCAGCCCTATATGAGTCTTCTAGCATTTTTTGGAACGAAGCTATCGTTAATGGTATGATAATAGATTTTCCTTCATAATAACTAACATTCATATGATGTAGTGCATAAAAATGAGCTATTGTAGCCTCATTTATAGTTGGTGCTATAAATAGTGCATAAGAAGGCTTACTAGAGGACTTCTTAAGTTTTCCTAAATGTCTACTTACTGGTTCACCCTCCATATCATATTGCCGTTGTCCTGTTGACATTGTAACCTCTACTGACAACATATAGTCTTCGTAATCGCAAACTATATCGGACATATTTCCAGCAGCAGTTGATAATGGTTTTCCAAAATCGTCAAAATTTAGGTTTGCTTTAATTTTTCCACCATCCAACATTGTCATTGCTCTCCATGTATTCCATTCAAGCATAAGAGGAGCATCATATACATCTCCATCCTTGATTTGTTCAAATGTATGCTGAATATCATCATAGAGTTTATAGTCTTTAATATCCTTAATCTGTTTTTGAATTGTTTCTTCCTTTCGTTTGTCAGTTAAGTCAATAAGTAGGTCTTTCAGTTCTTTAGTTGTCTGTTTATCTTCTGAATTATATGTAAATTCACTTTGAAGCCTTTTAACGATATTATCCCTATTATCAGACAATAAAATTGGCTGATTGCAGTCACCTAAGTATGCCGCATAACTCATTTCATCATCAACAAAACAAGGATTCCTATCAATATTTTTAAGAAGAAAATCGACATCTTGCAATCTTTCTGGTACAATTGAAAGTGATTTGCCAACATGAGATACATTAACTAACCCCGTCGCTCTTAAATATCTAAAGCAAGAGTCTGCGTAGTCCCTCATATTTGAGCCTTGCGTTTTCAAGAATTTAGCTAATGTCTCATCATTGCTTTCACGGGTCTTTAACTCACCTTTTGCTATACGGATTGAGTAAATCTGTTTTAGTTCATTATAAAGAACAGCCGTCTTGAAATTACGATAACTTCCTTTATTGTTTAGCTTATCAAGTCTAAACTTTTTGATTTTTTCTACTATTATATCAAAATCATTCCAGTTGGTTAGTTGCATTCCAAAAATTTGAAGTTCATCAAATTTAAGAGTACCCATAACACGCACTAAACGCAACATTTCCAAATATGGCTTTATCCAAAAATCTGCTGCTTTATCACTTGGAGTATGATATGGAGATGGAATCTGAAACTTCATAAATTGCCTCAAAAAGATTTCTTCTGAGTGTTTTGAGGTAATAAGTGCATCGCCAGCTGCTGTAACCTCAATTTTTGGATACAATTTAACAAAGCCCAATGCCTTTGGTGCTCGATTTATTCTATCTCTTGCGCTGAAAGCTGGATCTTTTTCTCCTTTGCCATTAAAGAATTGTTCTTCTCGGAGAATATCCATGAATTTGGTTTGAGACTCACTATTCCATAAAGAACCTTGAAAATTCTCTATTAATAACTTTATTTCAGGAATCATCTTTTCAGGTGTCCTAGGAGATGTCGTTAAAAACAACACTTGACTATCTATTCGTGCCATATGGAACTGCTGCTTCAAATAATAGTAATTGATTTATTTCTGCTTCTGCATACTCATATCTATTTTCAACCTCCCATCGTTTTGTATAGTTGGCAACAACTATATGAGTTGCTTCGGATTTAAATCTATTTCGAATATTAACGGCATAACTTTTTTCATATTCATCTACAATATAACCGTTGTACAATCTCTCAGTTAATGGAGTTCTTCCGATAACCATTAATGCCTTACAGGGAAGTCGTTTAAAATCTTCAGCTAATTTCACATGAGCTTCTTCTGTAAAACCATCTTTATACTCTTCATTGCCATAATCAGAGAAAACACAATCATAAGGAGGATCTAAAAAAACAAAATCATCCGGTTGGCACATAGCAAATACCTCACTATAATCAACATTGAATATTTCAGCTCTTTGAAGCAATCTGCTGTGTCTCAATGATACTCCATTAGTATTCAAATTTTTATATCTTCCAAAAGGAACATTAAATTCTCCTTTTGAATTGTATCGTATCATTCCTGAATATGCAGTTTTATTTATAAAATAATACAATAATGCGTCTGAATAAATTTTATCTGTAAGGCCATTGAACATTTCTCTTATAGAATAATAGAGTTCTTCATTTTTATCTTCAACTCTATCATTCGGAAATAGAGACTTAAGGGCTTCAAAATCTGCCCTATTCTTCTCATATATTTTTTGAACTTCGTCAAGCTCGTTTCTTAAGATAGAAAAATTGTCTCTTACGCCACGATAAAAAGACATTAATTTTGAATTAATATCATTAATAATAGCTTCCCTTGGTTCTAAATAAAAAAATAACGCACCACCGCCAAAGAAAGGTTCTATATATCTTCCCTTAAACCTTGGAATATGGAGCATGATGTTAGGTATCTCCTTGGATTTACCTCCTCTATATTTTACAAGCGGCTTCATTACTTTGTTTTTATATTTCAATTAAGTTCTTGCTTTAACTAACATTGGGAACTGAATAGATGAATATAAGTTTCTTCATACTCTATTTTATAATAGTCTTGTTTCATCTAAAAGTATCCATCCCAAATGCAAAGATAATGGAATTATTTCAAAATCATTTCTGTGGAGGTAGCAAAAGTGTTTTGCGTTAAGCAGTTTAGTTTATCATATTGGTTATATACCCTGCTGACTAAGCTTACTTATACTACAAAGATAATATATTTTATCAAATATCCCCACCGAAATTTCAGACTGATAAAAAACGCAGCGATATCGAGAGAGTGAAAAGGTGTGGGTAGGCATAGCTCATGTGGCTTTGTGCACTCTGCCTGTCTTCTGCGTTGTGATCGAGCGGAGAGAGGGATTGGCTACTACGCTCCCGATGGTCGCTCCGCATAACGCCCATCCCTTCTGCTTGCACTCAGACATAGACACAAAAACAAAACGGATGACTTTCGTCATCCGTTCTGCATTGTGATCGAGCGGAGAGGGAGGGATTCGAACCCCCGGAGCCTCGCAGCTCAACGGTTTACAAGACCGCCGCAATCGCCCACTCTGCCACCTCTCCAAAGGACAAAAGTATAGCATTTTTTCTAAACCACCAAATATTTTTTAAAATATTTTTTATATTATTTTACATTGTTATTGTATATCAATAACTTACATTATTAACGCATCATCCTATTTTTTAAATAAAAATGGCAATATTGCCTTTTTATAAAAGAGAAGGGGGCTCACTGCGCATGCAGGAGACCCCCTAACTACGAAATATTATGTGTGCTATAGCAACAAATACTACCAATCCTGGGTATTGTTGTTGTCATCAGCAACACTGTTGCTCACGCTGCTGCTCATCTCAACGGCTGAGCTAACGGTGTCTGCTGCATCCTTAGCTGCCTTCTCTGCCATATAGTCGCTATTGCCAATAACGATATACAAAATAACAGCTAGGACATTCAATGCTGTACCCACGATAGCCTTCTGCTGATTCTTAATGATGCCGAAGACACCAAGAATAACACCCACAATAGCTACAATCCACAACAACCAGTTGATGAGAAGGAACCACGCTGAAAGGAGTGGAAGAAGTGCCATAATAACAGCGATGATACCCAATACGAAAGTGCTCTTGCCAAATCCGCCTTTTACTTTTTCTGCCATAATTTAGAATTTTAAAGATTAATATTAAAAGTGTTTAGGTTATTCATTGTAACATTTAGAAGTTCATTACTACTTCCACATATCCTTACGACGCTGATCAGAAAGATTAGCATACTCGCGCCATAGAGCTGCATTCTCATGGAACCACTCCTGGCGATCGTCGATTTGCTGATCCAACTCGCTCTCGCTTAACGTATTCTCAAACGCAAATTTCGCAAGGTTGATCTTATCGTGATCATCCCAACGGCCCTCCTGAGCAGCCTTAACCATAGCCTCGGCATACTCTATCAACGAGTTATAGCTGTAATCCTCGTCGTTACTCTCAGCCTCTGTTGACTCATCATAGATCTCATCGTAGCTTTCATCCTCATAGGTGTCTACGTACAAGTCATCCATGGTAAAGGCTTCATCATTGTTCTTCTTCTGCTCACCACCGCAAGCGACCATCATGCCACCTACGCCCAATAAAAGTAAAAGTTTTTTCATTGTCTTTTTAAATAATAAAGGTTAATAAAAGTTTAAATATTTCCACTATTATTTGTCCTAACTTCTTTTGGGATGCTAACATATAGACACAAAAAAAGCGTAGACTAATACTAAGTCTCCGCTGATAGGCCCTAGGAAAGCCGTGGTAAAGAGAAAAAGCAACAGCCCACGCTAAACACGCCCGACTACACGTATGTAGCCGAGCATAATAGCAGTACTCTTTGTCATCTCATACCATAAATGAATTTCCTAGGTTCATCAGCGAGATGTACAAAAAATCTTGCACGTATCAATATTTCTTAATACAAAGGTAAGAAATTTATTTTACTATGCAAACATTTATACTACTTAAGGACTGTTGCTCCCGCAAAAGTAGTAAATTTACCTTTAGAAAAAATTGTCTTATTTTGTCTTTCTACTCCCCATCATATGGCTCATAGGGGAGATTATGTTCTATTAAATAGGTGTAGAAGTCCTTCTCCTTTGTAGGTATAGAGCTTAAACAATAGTATGGAAGTTGTGTTACCTGATTCATCAAATCACTATAATAGTTCAAAAATAGCCTATCATCAGTGTTTATCAATAGCGATTTCATATTATCATCACTGCACTCTGCTATAAGAGTATCCATAAGATTTTCATTACGGCTCCATATTTGTGACACATGTGTAGCCGCAAACTCAGCGTATACCTCTTGAGATATTTTATCACTAATATCATTATAAATATCATATAAGCCCTCCTCCAGCTCCGCCAACAAATCTCTCTCCTCATTACTCCTGGTTTCAACTCTCACCTCATGTGGTGTTGCTGCAGGCTGCTTGGGAGAGATTATTACTGCTGCTACTATGATAGTTAGTACTACAATGAGGCCTATGATGGACCATTTAAGAGGGTTTGAATTACTATAGGCTCTACGAAGGGATGCGATGTTTGCATAGCGATGCTCGGGGTCATCACTCATGCAACGGCGGGCAATATGGCTATTGCCAAACATCTCGCTCATGATGACACCTATGGAGTAGATGTCGCTACGAGCATCGATGCTCTTTTCACGAGCGATAAGTTCGGGGGAGGCATACTGGGACGTGCACCCCAATCGCTGCATGACAAACTCGGCATCGCTATCGGCGAGTCCAAAATCGATTAGCTTGAGGCTATTATCGGTATAGGTGATAAGAATGTTCGAGGGCTTGAGGTCGTTGTGCACTATGCCACGCTTATGGATATAGTCGATCGCCGATAGAAGCTCACCGAAAACCCTATTAAGCTCACTCTTAGATGGTTTCTCATCGAGAAATTGTTGCAGCGTTCTTCCCTCGATATACTCCATGACGATACCCTCGCCTACTGCAAGATCGCTCTCAAGGGTTATGGTATTGACAATATGTGGGTGGGAACAACCCTTCGACAGCTCATACTCACGACTAAGCATTTGACGCTGACGCTCCGAGTTGTCTTTTGTTGTCTTAACTATAAAATACTTACCTCGCTTTGAGGCTCGATATAGCACAGAGTGAGCACTGGTTGTCAAGACATTAAAGTCGTGATAACCATCCTCAACGCCGTGAACAACTACGGGTTCATCAAAAATATTGCTCTCAATACCCATTATTTTTGTTTTGAATGTCAAAGATAATAATTATTTTTGCAATATCATGAACATAAGAAGCGATATACCCCAAATTAGTGCACTACGCTCATCTGTCGAGGAGCGTTTTGGCAGGAGCCTTACTACACACTCCGACTTTGTTGCGCTCGTAGCCGCCATCGAGCAAAAGCTACACCAACATATCTCCGAGTCTACACTAGAGCGCGTATGGAACTACTCCACACGCGGCTATGCATCGGTATCACTACACACCTTAAATATCCTTACAAGCTACGCCGTAGGGTGCAACTGGAAGTCATTCTGCCAAGAGCTAAGCAGCAAGTCACTATGCGAGTCCTCGCTATTTGACATAGAGTCTATATCCACAAGCGACCTTGAGGAGGGCAGCTGCATAAGGATCGGATGGCTACCAGATAGATTGTGCACGGTGCGCTACATGGGAGATAATAGGTTTATTGCCGAGGAGTGCCACAACGCTACAATGCAGCGTGGTGACACATTCTCAGCACTTCAATTCACCCTCGGCAGGGAGCTTTCGATGGTTGACTTCCGTCGCTGTGGCGAGGAGGATAAGGTGGGTAGAAGCTATGTTGTGGGCACGAAAAACGGCATCACAACACTTCAACTTCTCGACGAGTAATACGCCCTATTTCAAGATAGCATCCAAGCGCTCGTGTATCGATGCACGCAGAGCCTTGAGACGCTTTATAGTCTTACGATTTGAGGGCGACACAAATCGCCATGAGCCCATAAACTTATGGCTTAGGCGTATGTAGTTCCATGCCAGCACGAACATAAATGGGAAGGCGACAAAGTAGCCCAATGCCCACCAGAAGCCCGCAAATACCCATAGCAGGATAAAGGGCAATAGCTGGCACACAGGAACGGTAATAAGGGCGCTCACAGCTACGTTGAACGAGCTGATGAACATCTTATCCTTGATGAGCTTCTTAAGGAAGATCTTAGGGATGATGAACATCAAGGATGATGGTATTATAGATATCAAGAATAGGGGTAAAAGGATTAGAAGACCCAATCCACGAAGTATGAAGCCCCCTACTCCACTACCCTTACCAAAGAGCCAATCACGTATATTTAGACGCTCCAACTCGGCGGAGTACTCGCGAGTGTCGGCATATATCTCCTCCATGCGCTCTGGCTGCTCCTTATAAGCCTTCTGAAGCGCCTCTACAAGCTTCTGGTCAGATACGAGGCGTGAGGGCAGATGGCGAGGACGCAAGCCCTGCCTCTTGGCATAGTCGAAGCCATAGCCATTATCGCGCAAGAAGTCTATCTCGTCGTAGTGCTCAAGGTCATCTACATACAACATTAGCGAGCGAATCTCGGAGTGCACAATATCGTTAATACGCATCATCGTCTCGCGTGGCGCACGCTTATAATCCTCATAGTAGGGCTTCAACGATACGGGCTTACCAAACTTGATGAGCATATCGGAGCGAGCATGGAAGTAGTTAGAGTAGTGGTTGCACGATGGTAGCACCACAACATCGCGCTCGAAGTTCATACGCTCCGCAGCATCGAAGGCTATACGCAGGTAGCCGAGCTTAAACTTACCCAACCATCGCTTATCCTGGTGTCCTCCCTCGGGGTATAACATCACCGTCTCACCAACCATGAGTGCCTTGCCAGCATCATCCATAGTCTCCCTATTATTTGCCACTGCCGAGTAGCCCTCATAATCCATGCGGTATGCTGGAAGCAGTCCCATGGCACGTAGAGCCCTATTGAATATGGGTCGCTTGAATACGTTGGCACGCGCCAAGAAGTTCATACGTCTATCCGTAAGCTTTAGACATACGCACAAGGGGTCGTTGAGGCAGTTTTGATGGTTTGATACAACCACAACAGGGGTACCATTCTCTGGCACATTCTCCTTATTTACGACATACTCCTTACGGAAGTAGAGACGCGAATTGACATACTGCAAATATGAACGAAATGCCTTAAGCAGCAAGGAGTGATCTCTGGGTGTCCTATTTTTCTCCATAAAATATCCTTATGTTTCTCTTCAAAAGTAGACATTTTATATATTATGGACAAAAAATGATATGCTTTTGAGCCTTTAGACTATATAAATTAAGTATTTATGCTTATGAAAAAGATGCGCGGATAGCCATAAACCACCCGCGCAACTCATTCGATTTTACTATCTACTAAGTGAAACTCTGCATCTCGATAAGGTGAGCGTAGATGCCACCCTTCTCTACCAACTCCTTATGCGTACCCTCCTCGGCGATACGTCCCTGGTCTATAACATAGATGCGGTCAGCATTATAGATAGTGCTCAAACGGTGAGCAATAACTATTGATGTACGACCCTCAAGAAGCTTTGTGAGGGCATCCTGAACGAGCTTCTCGCTCTCTGTGTCGAGTGCCGAGGTAGCCTCATCAAGGATAAGTATCTCGGGGTTCTTGAGCACAGCACGTGCTATGCTTATACGCTGGCGCTGACCTCCCGATAGCTTATTACCTCGATCACCAATATTTGTCTCATAGCCCTCAGGTGTCTCACTAATGAAGCTATGTGCGTTGGCAATCTTAGCTGCCTCAATCACCTCCTCACGCGTTGCTGTAGGCTTACCCATAAGGATATTACCCTCAATGGTATCGTTGAAGAGAACTGTATCCTGCGCCACAATACTCATACGAGCGCGGAGCGACTCCTGCTTAATGTTCTTAACATTTACTCCATCGAAGAGAATCTCACCCGCCGTAACATCATAGAAGCGCGGAATAAGCTCACTAAGTGTTGACTTACCACCGCCCGAAGGTCCTACAAGGGCTACTGTCTCACCCTTGCGCACGCGTATAGATACGTTGTTGATAACATCGCGCGATCCGTCATACGAGAAGTGGATATTTTTAATCTCAATAGACTCCTTAAGACCCTCAAACTCCTTAGCGTCGGGAGCATCCTCAATCTCGTTTTTAACATCTATAACCGAGAATATACGCTCACCGGCAGCCACACCCTGGTTGATATTTGCAAACTGGTCGATAAACGAACGTAGAGGGCGTGTGATCTGAGAGAAGGCGGCGATAAAGGCGATAAATCCTGATCCGCTTACAAGACCCTCGCTAACCAAGGTACCACCAAAAACAAGGATGATAGCCACTGCTGTAATACCCAAGAACTCACTCATTGGAGATGCCAACAGCTGACGTCGCGCCATCGAGAGCACCAACTTTGAGAACCTCTCGTTTATATACATAAACTTATTGAGTACCATTGTTGTAGCGTTGTAACCCTTCACGGTCTTCATACCAGAGAGTGACTCATCCAACACCGATACCATCTCACCCATACTCTCCTGGCTCTTCTTCGCTGGATGACGAAGACGCTTGACAATAGAGCCAATAATAACACCCACGATAGGTAGGAATACTATTGCAAAGATAGATAGCTGCCATGAGATACCAATCATCAACGACAAGAAGCCGATGATAAGAAGAGGATCACGGAATGCCACCTGCAGGGTATTGGTGATACAGTACTGAACAACCATCACATCGTTCGTAATCTTAGACATTATATCACCCTTACGCTGATCGCTGAAGTAGCCCACGTTCATGTTTATAACCTTCGTGAACATCTCATCTCTCATACGGCGAAGTGTGTTGATACGTAGCTTCTCAACGGTCATTGATGCTGCGTATCTGAAGAGATTACTTAGGAGGTTCATAGCCACGGTAACAGCACCCAGCATTGCCAAGAACTTTATCTGCTCGAAGTTCTCACCAAAGAAGAATGTATAGAAGTAGCTTAATGAGCCATAGAAAAATTCATTATCAAAGGTAAGCTCTGGGAATGTATAGAGAGGAGTGAACACAAATCCTCCCTCGGAAGCGAACATAGCATCGAGGATAGGAATAATCATTGCATAGTTGAAGGTGTTAAACACGGCATGCAACAGTGCAAAGATAAAGTATGGTACAGCGTATCTACTTAAAGGCTTTGCAAAACCTAAAATTCTAAAATATACTTTAAACATATAGTACTACATTTTTCTCATTACAAATGACCCTCGTGTGCATACTCCTTAACACACTTCTCATAGTGCTTTAGGGTCTCCTCCATAGTCATAAAGGACTTACCACCCGCAGCATTCTTATGACCACCGCCATTGAAATAGCGCTGCGCAAAGAGGTTTACATCGATATCGCCACGCGAACGAAGCGAGACACGAATATAGTCGTTATGCTCGGTGAACATCGCCGACATCTTCATCTTCTTTATCGTGAGCGGATAGTTCACAAAGCCTTCTGAGTCGCCCTGCTGGAACCAAAATCTACGCATCTCATCACCCGTTAGGGATAGGTGCGCCACGGTGCCATTATGGAAGATACGCATCTTGCGATTTATAACATAGCCGAACAGACGAGCACGACCCTCAGAGAAGGAGTTATACACATTGTTATGTATTGAAGGTATTGATATACCCGTTGCTGCCAACACCGATACCATACGGAAGAGGTCGGGAGTTACTGAAGAGAAGGCAAAGTTACCCGTATCGGTCATCATACCCACAAAGAGGTTCTCCGCCATTGTAGGTGTTATGCTCACCGTATCGAACATATTCTCAACGATGAGGGCTACAAGATAGCAGGTGCTTGATGCCTGAGGATAGGAGAACATAAGGTCGAAGTCCTCCGAAGGGTCAAGATGATGATCTATCAACACTCGCTTAGCGTGCTTATTGGAATTTATGATATCGGCAAGCTTATCGAGACGAGACATTGTATGGAAGTCGAGACAGAAGATTATATCGGCCTCCTCCACCGCCCTCTTCACACGCTCCTCATCACTCTTGAATATAGCTATATCCTCTACACCTGGCATGAAGTCGAGGTAGTAGGGATATTTATTAGGTACGACACACGTCACCTCATGGTCATGGCGCTTCAACACCTCAGCCCATGCCAATGATGAGCCGATAGCATCGCCATCAGGGTTAGTATGCGAGAGTATCACCACGTGTGGTGATGTTTCAAGCATACCTCTAAGCTCATCTATCTTATCTTTTGCTATATGCATAATCCCTTCAGTAATATGTATAAATCATGCAAATGTAATAAAATTTAGGGGAACTATCAAATTATATATTATAATAAGCACGAATTTATTAAATACGACACCTAATCAGCCGAAGATTGTCAACATGATTTTTTTATTTTTTATATACATATTTAAATATTAATAAAATCATAAAAATAATAATAGCTGTTGATTGTGTTAGTAACTTTTGAGTCTCTATCTTATCAACACTTTTTTTTATTTTTGTTTATTATTTTTTATTTCTAAAATATTGAAAATAAATAAAATATATTAGTATTAACACTTTCAACATCTATGTTGTTAACATATTAACTATTTTAAAATATTAACATCATAAATGAAAAAATTGAGAATAACTACGTTGATAAAGATGTGATAAAAATATGGCTTTATAATTTGTAAAATAGAGGTAGCCGTATATACAACGACTACCTCCAAACTTCCAAATTTATTTTTATAAAATCTATCAACAATTACCAACAGCAGAGTTAACACTCCGATGGTAGTTTGTCAACAACCTTTGCGGCGATTGCTGCGTAGTACTCCTCAACACGCGAATCGAAACCTCCCGCAGGACGTCCCTCATCACTACCCTCCATGATAGATTGAATAATAGGCACCTCGCCCAATAGATCAACACCTACCTGCTCAGCATATCTCTTAGCGCCACCCTTACCAAAGATATAGTAACGATTATTTGGCAACTCCTCAGGAGTGAACCATGCCATATTCTCGACAATACCCAAGATAGGGATGTTAACCTGCTCGTGGCGGAACATCTCAACACCGCGAATAACATCGGCAACAGCAACCTGCTGAGGTGTAGAGACAATAACAGCACCCGAAATCTTCAACTCGTTGATAATAGATAGGTGTATATCTCCCGTGCCAGGAGGAAGATCTATCAACAAATAATCGAGCTTACCCCACTTAGTCTGGTGAATAAGCTGGTGAAGAGCATTTACTGCCATACCACCTCTCCACATAAGGGCATCCGTTGAGCGAATGAAGAAGCCGATAGACTGTATCTTAATACCCAACGACTGCGCAGGAACAATATATTGGTTACCAGCATCATCTACCTCTGCATCGGGCGTATAACCCTCACAACCAAACATCTTTGTCTGCGAAGGACCATAGATATCAGCATCCAAGATACCAACATTATAACCCCTCTGACGTAGTGCCACAGCGAGGTTAGCCGTAACCGTAGACTTGCCTACACCACCCTTACCCGAGGCGATGGCGATAATACGACATATATCATTTATGGTGCTCTGCTGCTCCCTGCGACGAGGCTTTGGTGCCGCCTCACGGATGATAACAAGAGTGTTGCTCTCGGGGAAGTTCTCAGCCATAAGCTCCTCCACCTGGCGCTTAATCTTCTGAGTAAATGGGTCGCGTGCCTTCTGGAAGCGTAGTGTGATGGCGATATTACCATCCTCGCCCCTATCGGCACGATCTACAAAGCCACTATCCACAATGTTATCACCCGTCTCAGGGTGCATTATTTGGCGTAGTAGTGCCTCTAACTGTTCATTCATAAATATATGTTTTATAGATTTAATTTTACTTTTACAGGCATGATACACTGCATACCGTTATACTTGTATAGATATAGATTTTGCTCTATCATCTTGCGAATATCATCACCTTGCACCCCATAATTTAGACCACAAGAGGCTGTGAAGAGTGAATTTACAGAGTTGAAGAACTCCTCAAGAGGTGTTGGTGGTGCCGATAACTCGTAGATGAGATAGTCATCCAAGTCGGCAAGGTCTATAGCAATAGATATAGCCTCCTTGAAGCCACCTATGCCATCTACAAGACCCAACCTAAGAGCATCGCTACCGCTCCATACCCTACCCTCGGCAACTGCTAACACATCGCTTTGCGCCATGTTACGACCCTCGGCAACATGCTCCGTGAAGGTGGCATATATTCTATCAACACCCTCCTCTAAAACCTCCTTCTGGCGCGCTGTGAGAGGGGCAACCATGCTTATGCCATTAGCCTCGCGCGAGGTGCCAACACCATCAATGGTGATACCCAAATGCTTTTTGAGTGTGGTCTCAAGATTAAACATCACACCATAGACACCTATCGAGCCCGTAAGAGTCAACTTATCGGCGAAGATAAAGTCGGCAGGAACAGATATGTAGTAACCACCACTTGCAGCATATCCACCCATAGATACAACCAATGGCTTGGTCTCTTGTAGAAGCTTCATCTCACGCCATATAACATCTGAGGCGAGAGCCGAGCCACCAGGCGAGTTGATGCGCAAGACTACGGCCTTCGTATTCTCATCGTTGCGCAAGAAGCGTAGCTGCGCAGCAAGCATATCGCCATAAACGTAGTCATCCATAAGCATATTACCATCGACAATTTCGCCCTCAGCATATACTACCGCGACGAGTGGTTTATCCTCAGGTGTCTTATATATATCTGATCCCTCCATAAATGGAACGCGCTGCCAGTCGGCATGTATTATAAAGGAGTATCTACCGAGCGAGATAAGATTTGTACCATTTACCTCGTTGCTCTCAACACCATGTTTTGTAAAGTAGTCGATTAGGTTATCCTTATAGCCTATCTCATCAATGAGTCCTGCTGCTAAGGCATCCTCCGCGCTATTTATCTCAAGGTTTGCAGCCTTCTGCTTGAGTAGTTCTGCATCGAGATCTCTGCTTAGTGCAACATCCGCGACAATAGCATCCCACATCGAGTTAGCAAGAGCCTCCATCTGCTCACGATCGGCATCCGACATCGAGGTATTGGTGAAGGTCTCAACAGCACTCTTATACTTGCAATCCGTAGGACGTATAACCTCCACCTTAGCATCTATCTTATCGAGTAATCCCTTCAAATAGATTGAGCTAAAGCCAACACCACGCCACTCTAACGAGCCCTCGGGGTGGAGTATTATATGGTCGGCAACAGATGCCAAGTAGTATTCACTCTGTGTATAACTATCGTCATATGCCACAACAAACTTACCCGAAGCCTTGAAGCGCTCTACGGCAGAGCGAAGCTCCTCGATGTTGGCAGCACTGACACTACCCATGCCATTAACGTTGATGCATATACCCTTGATATTATCATCCGTAGCGGCGCTCTCGATGGCCGACAAGGCATGAAGCATGGTAAGTGGCTCCGAGAAGGATAGTGTGGCGACGTCTAACTCACCGAACATTGAGACACGTGGGGCGTCAACAATATTCTCCGCAAAGTCGATACATAGTACCGACTGAGGCTTAACCTCATCCTTCGGCATATTAAGATTAAACATCGACAAAAAGCTAATACCCATGATGATGAGTATTATGAAGCCTATAACCATGCAGACACCTACGGCTGCCATGGTGGCACCGAATATCTTCCAAAAGCTTACGGCAGGCTGAGGCTTAACACTCCTATTCTTAACGCTATCATCTCCACTATTAAAAACCACGTTAGTCGTAGCATTCAAAAAGTGCTCATCGCCATTATTTATCTCTCTATTGCTCTCCATGTAAAATAGATTTAGTGAAATATTTGTCAAAGTCTATGCAAAGATATGAAAAATATTAGTAACTTTGTACGTTATTTATATATATGTGCACGAAAGATAAAAATATTTACACGATATGATACAGAAGATTGAAGCACTACTTAGCGAAATTGAGGCCTTTAAGCCAGCTACAGCTGCCGATGTTAAGGCCTTTCGTATAAAGATTCTTGGTAAGAAGGGTGAGCTTGGAGCCCTTATGGAGGAGTTTAAAACTGTCCCAGCGGAGCAGAAGCGAGAGCTTGGTCAGAAGCTCAACCACCTTAAGAATGTGGCTACCGAGCGCATCAACACTCTTAAGGAGGAGTTGCAGAATGCCGCAGCCATGAATGCATCGAAGATCGATGATATGACACGTCCAGGTGGTAATGAGCCTACTGGTTCGCGCCACCCTATCTCAATCGTAAAGAATGAGATCGTGGGCATCTTCTCACGCCTTGGCTACACCGTGGCTGATGGTCCTGAGATTGAGGACGACTGGCACGTATTCTCGGCTCTCAACTTCCCACCAGAGCACCCAGCACGCGATATGCAGGATACCTTCTTCATCGAGAGCAACCCCGATGTAGTACTTCGCACACACACCTCATCAATCCAGGTGCGCACCATGGAGCGTCAGAAGCCACCTATCCGCGTTATCTGCCCAGGTCGTGTATTCCGTAATGAGGCTATTTCGTATCGTGCACACTGTATCTTCCACCAGATTGAGGGATTGTATATCGACCGTAACGTATCGTTTGCCGATATGAAGCAGTCGCTACTCTACTTCGCTAAGGAGCTCTTTGGCGAGCAGGCACAGATTCGTATGCGTCCATCATACTTCCCATTCACCGAGCCATCTGCCGAGGTTGACGTATCATGCTCAATATGCGGTGGCAAGGGCTGTGGCGTATGTAAGGGTACTGGTTGGTTGGAGATTATGGGTTGCGGTATGGTTGACCCTAACGTCTTGAAGTCTAACAATATCGACCCTAACGAGTTCTCTGGCTTCGCCTTTGGTATGGGTATTGAGCGTATTGCTATGCTCAAGTATGGCGTTGGTGACCTACGTCTCTACTTCGAGAACGACGTGCGCTTCCTCAACCAGTTTGAGTCGGCGTTGTAAGCAATATAAGATATTATATGTGAAAGGTGAAGGCTTTTCACCTTTCACTTTATAGTTATGCCATCTATTCGCAACATAACCTTGCTACTGTGCATGCTCCTTATGTCGATGACGCTATCGGCACAAGGGGATGCTGAGGGTGCGGACACTCTCCGACGCAGTGTGCCCGACTCACTGAGGCGTACCTATCGCCATACCGATGCGGTGCAGCTGTTAACCATACATCAAGATACGCTTGCTGCGCGCAAGATATGGCGAGACATCATCAGTGAGGATGATAGCTATGCCCCTGCATACTACTATCTTAGCCGTAGCTCTTCGAGCATCGATGATGAGTCAGTAGAGTATGCGCGACGAGCCTATGTTGCCGACTCGACAAACAAATGGTATGTCCTAAACTATGGCACAAAGCTCATCGAGCGTAGTGAGTATGAGAGTGCGTTGCCCGTATACCGCTGCCTACTGAAGCTTGACAAGCATAACATCTCGGCGTACTATGGCTTGGCATATCTCTATAGTTATAGTCGTATGCCCTATTCGGCGATTGCGGTTCTCGACTCGGCGGATATGCGTTTGGGGCGTAATCCTCGTATCTCTGCCCTCAAGCAGCAGCTACTCCTCGATACTAAGCAGTATGACAGAGCCATAGATGATGGACGTAGTGTGGTTGCGGAGTTTCCATATGACATAGATGCGCGCCTGATGCTCGCACACTCCTATGAGGTGGCAGGGCGCGATTCCATGGCCTTGCGAAGCCTTGAGGAGGCACTCATTGTTGATTCTACAAACGTAGATGTCATTGATTGCTTATCATCCTATCATGCGCGTAAGGGTGACATGACCCGTATGTTCGACTACGATGCTATGCTTATGCGAAGTGATGAGATATCGGTTGAGGATAAGCTCCACCGTGTCTTGCAATACACCTACGATTTAAAGCTTTATGCTAATAATTACTTCTCTATTGGAGGACTTATACACGCACTGACAATCAAGCATCCCAGCAATAGGGGTGTCATAGATATCTACGCAACGCACCTTATCTATGGTGGCGAGAGGGAGGCTGCGCTCGACTATAAGAGGCGTCATCTTGAGGATGCCACGGCGGATGCAGATGACTATATATCTGTGATGCAGTTGGAGTACTATCTTGATGAATACGAGCTCCTATTTGAGGACCTCGAGACGGCTCTAAGGCTCTACCCTACCCACTTTGGTCTTTTGTCGTTCGCAGGATTTATATATACGGATAAGGGCTATTATAGTGAGGCCCTTGATGTCTTCAACAGATCTCTTGATATCGCCGTTGACGACGACAAGTTGAGCTCTATTTGGGGTTATATCGGCGATGTATACCATGAGCAAGGCAAGGATAAGAGGGCGTTTAAGTCCTATGAAAAGGCGCTGCGCTATAATGCCGATAACGCTTTGGTTCTGAATAACTATGCCTACTTCCTATCGCTTAAGGATATGGAGTTGGACAAGGCGCTTACGATGTCGTCGCGTGCCATAGCTCTTGAGGCCGACAATAGCTCCTATCTCGATACTCACGCCTGGGTATTGCATCGCTTAGGTCGTAATGATGAGGCTAAGAAGGTGATGCGTCAGGCGCTCTCGCTCAGTTCACAGCCAGAGGCCAACCTGCTTATGCACTTCGGTGATATACTATGGGCGTTGGGCGAGAAGTTCCTTGCGGAGACCTATTGGGAGAAGGCGGTAGATAGCGGCTACGATGCAGAGCTAATGGAGAGCCATAAGGCAGAGTTGATGAAATGATAACCCCGCAACGATATGAAACGATCTATATTTTTTATCGCTACTACCCTACTGCTGCTTATGATGTTTACGCCCGTAGAGCTCTATGCTCAGCGTAACAGTTCGAAGATCGAGCAGCAGCGCAAATATGTCGATAAGCTTAAGAAGGATATCAAGGAGACAGATAATCGTATTAAGGAGCTATCCGCAGAGAAGGGTAACGCATATAAGCAGTATGAGGAGCTTAATAGCAAGATAAACTTGCGTAGTGCGATGATTGATGAGATAAGGCGTGAGATAGAGCTTATCGAGCAAGATACGCTTGCTTTGGGTGAGTCTATAGCATCGCTCGAGGTCGCCTTTAATAGGAGTCGTGCCCAATATGCTGAGATGGTTAAGCAGGCCTATCGTATGGGTAGACGCAATAGCTTCTCAACATACCTATTCTCCTCTACGTCGCTCGACGAGCTTACGCGCCGTATGGTATATGTCGAGCGCTTTGCCGAGCGTTATAAGGAGGTGGCATATACGGCTCGTCAGCAGCGTGCCGAGCTTACTGCTGTCAGGGAAAATCTCGAGGCGAGACTCGTTGAGCTGGACTCCGTGAAGCTCGCCTTAGAGGGTGAGAAGCAGATGCTTAAATCGGAAGAGAGGAGGGCGCAGAGTGCTCTAAACGAGCTGTCGGAGCTCGAGAAGAGGGAGTTAAACGAGAAGAAGCGTCAGGAGCAGGAGTATAAGAGGGCGAATGCACAGCTCGAGAAGATCCTCGCGGAGAATACTGTGGGTAGCAACTTCTCGTCGAATACACGCGGCCTGAAGCTCCCTATCGAGGGCGGTAGAATACGCCCATTGCAGAAGAATATGGCGGAGATTAGCGGTCCTCACGGTGCCGATGTTAGGTGTGTTGAGGCGGGTACTGTAGGTGAGATTTCCGAGACAAGTGGTGGTCACTACATCATCAAGGTGGCGCATGGCAAGGATTTCTATACGGTATATACTCATGTGACAAATGTGTGTGTTAAGGTGGGTCAGAAGGTTAAGGAGAACCAGAAGATAGGTGCTGCGGGTCTCTTTGTGGACTACGACGGCACCCAACGATCCTTCATACAGTTCATGGTCTATAACCATCGCACAGGTGAGATGGAGGAGGTTATGAAGTTCTTTAGCCCGAAATAATTTATAGAACATCCCTTACGAGATCATTCATATGATACATTTCTTTAATCAGGATTGCAACTATCTGCCTACCAACCGTTTAAAGATACGCCGTTGGATTCAGGAGGTTATACGCCAGGAGGGTTATACCGCTGGCGAGATAAACTATATATTTTGCTCCTCGGAGTATCATCGCCAGATGAACCGCGACTTCCTCGGTCACGACTACTATACCGATGTCATCACCTTTGAGGATCGCGATAGTAGGGTAGGCGAGGGTGTTGTAGCTGGCGAGGTATATATCGATGTGGCTACGGTTACGGATAACGCCGATATATATAATGTCTTGCCTATCAACGAGATGCGCCGCGTGATTGTTCACGGAGCATTGCACCTCTGCGGACATAAGGATAAGACACCTTGGGCGGAGAAGAATATGCGTCGCATGGAGAATAGATACCTCAAACAACTCAGAGAGCAGCTATGAAGCTAAGTTACGACGTTGTTGTCATTGGCGCTGGTCATGCAGGGTGTGAGGCTGCCTCGGCAGCGGCGCGCCTCGGCTCGCGTACGCTTCTGATTACCATCGACATGGATAAGATTGCCGCTATGTCGTGCAATCCTGCAGTTGGTGGTGTCGCAAAGGGGCAGATAGTGCGCGAGATTGATGCTCTTGGTGGCATGATGGGACGTATTACCGATAAGAGTGCCATTCAGTTCCGCATGCTTAATCGCTCTAAGGGAGCAGCCATGTGGAGCCCACGTGCGCAGTGCGACAAGGCGGAGTTCTCGCGCCTGTGGCGTCGCACCCTTGAAAACACCCAAAATCTCTATTTGTGGCAAGATTCTGTCGTTGACATACTCATAGACCACGAGGGTGAGAAACCTCGTGTAAGGGGCGTTAAAACGCGTATGGGCGTGGTTATAGAGTGCAGTAGGGTAGTGCTCACCGCGGGTACCTTCCTCGGTGGCATGATGCACTGCGGCGATGCCAATGCTGAGGGTGGTAGGGCTGGAGACCAGGCGTCGTATGGCGTTACGGAGAGGCTTCGTGAGCTCGGCTTTGAGAGCGGACGTATGAAGACCGGCACACCAGCACGTTTGGATGCTCGCACCATAAACTTCGACGCATTGGAGGTGCAGGAGGGTGATACGGAGTTGTCGAAATTCTCATATGACCCTGATACTGAGGTGGTTAGCAATCAGCTACCATGTTTTATGGTTTATACATCGGAGCGCGTACACGAGATTTTGCGTACGGGTTTCGACCGTTCGCCACTCTTTAATGGTACCATTTCGGGCATCGGTCCTCGCTACTGTCCAAGTATTGAGGATAAGCTACGCACCTTTGCCGACAAGAGTCAGCACCAGCTATTCCTTGAGCCCGAGGGTCGCAATACCAACGAGTACTACCTAAATGGCTTCTCGTCGTCGTTGCCCTATGAGGTTCAGCTCGAGGCTTTGCACGCTATCAAGGGTCTTGAGGATGTGCATGTCTATCGTCCTGGCTATGCCATCGAGTATGACTACTTCCCACCAACGCAGCTCGACCATACGCTCGAAACGAAGCTCGTTGAGGGTCTCTACTTTGCTGGTCAGGTTAATGGAACTACGGGATATGAGGAGGCGGCGGCGCAGGGTCTTATGGCGGGTATCAATGCCCATCGTACGCTCAGAGGTGAGTCGCCCGTTGTGCTTGCTCGCGATGAGGCATATATAGGTGTGCTTATTGACGACCTTGTGACCAAGGGTGTTGATGAGCCTTACCGTATGTTTACCTCGCGTGCCGAGTATCGCATCTTGCTTAGACAGGATAATGCTGACCAACGATTGACACCTCTTGGCTATAGAATTGGTCTTGTTTCGGAGGAGAAGCACGATAATTTGCTTAAAAAATTATCTTCTGTAGAATCGCTTATTTCCTTCCTTCGTGCATACTCGGTCAAAATAGGCGAAATTGACAGCTATTTAATTTCGGTTGGTGAGGAGCCTTTGACACAGGGAAGAAAGCTCTACGATGTTGTTTTGCGCAGTGGTGTGACCATCGATGGGTTGAGTAGGGTAGTGCCAAAGCTTGCAAAATTCATCGAGAAGAGCGAGCTTTCGAGAGAGGTCATCGACCAGGTGGAGATCCAAATCAAGTATCGAGGTTATATCGAGAGGGAGCGTTACTATGCTGAGAAGATGCATAGGTTGGAGAGTATCGTCATCCCCGAGAGCTTCGATTTCAATGCTCTTACCTCGCTAACTATCGAGGCGCGCCAAAAGTTGACGCGTATTCGCCCCTCGACAATCGGTCAAGCTTCGCGTATTCCGGGTGTTTCGCCTGCCGATATCAATGTCCTTTTGATAAAGTTCGGACGATAATTTAGCGATATATTCATGTTATAAATGGTATGTTCCACGTGGAACATACCATTTGTTTTATTGCCAGAATTCGCAAACTATATGCAAAAATAGAGAAGCTGTCTAACAAGGTTATTTTGGCGTTGCACTTGTCTTCGAAATACTCATTTACGCTGAGTAAACTGCGCTTTCTCAGACTGCGTGCGCCTAAAACTAACTCTTTTTATACAACTTTACAAACAAATGGGCTGTCCAGCAAACTTGTTGGACAGCCCATTTTCTTTGATAACGAGTTAAAATAACACGTTGTCAGTTGCAAGAGTCTTACTCAACAACTACGTTCCAGTTGTGGATATCCTCTACGCGGCCGTACTGAATGCCCTGAAGATGGTCGTACATCTTCTTGCAAGTCTCGCCAACCTTCATGCCGTAGTCATAAGTTACGCCATTGTCAAGGTCATACAACGCACCGATAGGTGAGATAACTGCTGCAGTACCGCAAGCACCTGCCTCCTCAAATGTAGCGAGCTCATCAACTGGGATGTCGCGCTCCTCAACAGTGAGACCGAGGTCAGCAGCGATCTGGCGAAGGCTCTTGTTTGTGATTGATGGAAGGATAGATGCAGACTTAGGAGTTACGTATGTGTTGTTCTTGATACCGAAGAAGTTTGCAGCACCGAACTCCTCAACCTTTGAGTGAGTAGCAGCGTCGAGGTAAAGAACGTTTGCGAAGCCCTTAGTGTGAGCAGCCTCCAAAGACCAGATTGATGAAGCGTAGTTACCACCAACCTTTACGTCACCTGTTCCACGTGGAGCAGCACGGTCCTGATCACGCATGATAAGAGCCTTGATAGCGCTCATACCGCCCTTGAAGTAAGGACCTACAGGAGCACAGAAGATGATGAGGTCAGCCTCGTCAACAGCGCGAACGCCAAGACAAGTCTTAGTACCAAGAAGGGTAGGACGCAAGTAGAGTGATGCGCCAGTCTCGTAAGGTGGAACGAAGTCCATGTTACGACGAACACACTCCATACAGCCCTCTACGAACTGCTCAACAGTAGGTGCTGGCAAGCAGAGACGGTTTGCTGAGTTGATCATACGCTTTGCGTTCTCATCTGGACGGAAAAGGCGAACCTTACCATCAACACCGCGGAAAGCCTTCAAGCCCTCGAAGATCTCCAAGCCGTAGTGCAAGCAGGCTGCAGACATGTGCATCTTGATGTACTCGTCATCGGTAACCTGCATCTGGCTCCACTGACCATTCTCATAGTGGTAACGAACATTGAAAGCTGTCTTGTAGTAAGCAAAACCAAGCTCTCCCCATTTAATGTTTTCCATAGTTAAGTAAAAAGTTAAGTTGGTTATTTTGTTTGTTTATAAATGTAAACACTTAATTATCAGCCATTTATTAGCCAATCATCGCTCCCGACATTGTCTTGTCCTCGGGCTGTACCAATACCAAGCGACCCAGTGCATCTTCGGCCATAAGGATCATGCCTCGTGACTCGATACCCTTGATCTCGCGTGGCGCGAGGTTGGCAAGAACAAGCACCTGGCGACCTACGAGCTGCTCAGGAGTGTAGTACTCTGCGATGCCCGATACGATGGTGCGCTTGTCGATACCTGTGTCGATCGATAGCTTAAGGAGCTTCTTTGTCTTGGCTACCTTCTCTGCTGCGAGGATTGTCGATACGCGAATATCCATCTTCTGGAAGTCGTCGAACGTTACCTCTGCCTTCTGCTCTGTGACGTTCTGTGCTGCCTCAGCCTCAAGGATAGCCTTGCGTGCTGCCTCGAGCTTGTCGAGCTGCTTCTGGATCACGTCGTCCTCAATCTTCTCGAAGAGGAGCTCTGCCTCACCGATGGTGTGACCTGCGGCGATAAGCTCCATTGAGCCCATCTGCTCCCATGAGAACTTCTCCGCAGCGAGCATCTTGAGCATCTTGGCTGCCGAGAATGGCATGAATGGCTCGATGGCGATGGCTGTGTTGGCGGTGATCTGAAGTGCTATGTTGAGGATTGTCTTGACGCGCTCGGGGTCTGTCTTCACCACCTTCCATGGCTCAGTGTCGGCGAGATACTTATTACCGATACGCGCGAAGTTCATGGCATCCTTCAATGCCTCGCGGAAGTGGTAGTGCTCAATGTTGCGCTCCAACGACGCCTTGATCTTCTGCATCTCCTCGATTGTTGCCTCGTCATACTCCGTAAGCTCGCCACGCTCAGGCACCACGCCCTCGTAGTACTTCTTGGTGAGCACCAATGCGCGGTTCACGAAATTACCCAGGATGGCTACAAGCTCCGAGTTGTTGCGTGACTGGAAGTCCTTCCATGTGAAGTCGTTATCCTTGGTCTCAGGGGCATTTGCGCACAATACGTAGCGCAATACATCCTCCTTGCCTGGGAACTCATCGAGGTACTCGTGGAGCCATACTGCCCAGTTGCGCGATGTCGAGATCTTGTCGCCCTCCAAGTTAAGGAACTCGTTGGCTGGCACGTTCTCTGGTAGGATGTAGTCGCCATGAGCCTTGAGCATCGATGGGAATACTATGCAGTGGAATACGATGTTATCCTTGCCGATGAAGTGTACCATCTTGGTGTCCTCGCTCTTCCAGTACTTCTCCCAGTCGGGCGTAAGGTCCTTAGTAGCAGATATATAGCCGATAGGGGCATCGAACCAAACGTACAATACCTTGCCGTCGGCACCCTCCACAGGTACGGGAATACCCCAGTCGAGGGCGCGGCTTACGGCGCGTGGCTGAAGGCCGAGGACGAGCCAGCTCTTGCACTGACCATATACGTTAGACTACCACTCCTTGTGACCCTCCAAGATCCACTCGCGTAGGAAGCCCTCGTACTGATCCAAAGGCAAGTACCAGTGCTTTGTCTCGCGCTTCACGATGGCGCCTCCTGAGAGTGCGCTGCGTGGGTTGATAAGCTCGTCGGGCGAGAGTGTCGAGCCGCACTTCTCACACTGGTCGCCATATGCCTTCTCATTCTGGCAGCGTGGGCAGGTACCCACGATATAGCGGTCGGCGAGGAACTGCTGTGCCTCCTCGTCGTAGTACTGCATCGATGTCTGCTCGATGAACTTACCCTCGTCGTAGAGCTTGCGGAAGTACTCCGAAGCTGTCACGCGGTGTGTTGGTGACGATGTGCGAGAGTAGATGTCGAACGACATGCCGAGGCGGCGGAACGACTTCTCGATGATCTCGTGGTAGCGGTCAACGACCTGCTGAGGGGTGATACCCTCCTTACGTGCCTTGATTGTGATGGGCACACCATGCTCGTCGCTACCACATACCGAGATCACGTCGTGACCCTTTAGACGAAGGTAGCGTGTATAGATGTCAGAGGGCACATAAACACCTGCCAAGTGGCCGATATGTACCGGACCATTGGCATATGGAAGTGCCGATGTTATAAGATAACGCTTATACTCCTTGCTCACTTTATATCCTATTTTGGTTAATTATCTCTTCTAAGTGTTTGACGCTTCGCAAGTAAGCACACTGCGTGCTATGCCGAAGCATACAATACGATACAAAGTTAATAAAAAATTGTGAAAAGCGAAACCAAATAGGGGAAAAGTATACTCTATTTTTTCTTACCTTTGTGACATGAATAATCGAGTCACTATACGTCCCACAACAATTCACGATAGGGAGCTTATTGCCGAGGTGGTCTGCATGGCTGTGGGCTATACCACTGAGCACCCCATCTACCCCGTCTTCTTGGAGCTCGCTGGGCGCGAGGTGGCGCAGTATAGCTATCGTAATACGCTTGTTGCCGAGATCGACGGGCGCGCTGTGGGCGCATTGGTGGGGTATGACGGCGCTCTTCTTGAGGAGCTACGCCAGCCTATCTTCGAGCTTATCGAGCGCCATTTGGGTAGCGCACTTACTATTGAGGATGAGACCGATGGCGATGAGTTTTACTTGGACTCGCTCGGCGTTCTGCCCCAATATCGAGGCATGGGTATAGCCTCCGCGCTTCTTTCGGCCATGCGCGATATGGCATTCGACAGGGGCTTCGAGCGTGTGGGTCTTATCGTTGATGTCGATAACCCCGCCGCCGAGCGTCTGTATGCTTCATTGGGCTTTAGATATGTTGGCAATAAGCGCTTCTTGGGTCACGCCATGCACCATCTACAGGCGGTGCGAGGTCTATGATAGAGAGTGAAAGGTAAGGTGTCTGCGACGCATGTTCAATTAGTCATTAACTTCGTCATCGCGAAGAATTGCAACTGAAAGCCTTGCTGATGCAGATGTCGGTCTATGCAATTCTGTGGCGATCTACCTTTGTGTAACAACCTTGCTGATACATATAACCCTCTGCATTGGCAATGCCTATATACAGCGGTAGATACCCACGTCGGCGCATATATCGAATACTACTCACGACCCTCTCGGTTGCGCCTCCTCGGTATGACGTGGTCTATTTTTGCTCACTTTTAGCCTCCCCCGACTTTTATAGGTGATTCTAAATAAATTAGGGAACTCTATTAAGCTGTCCTAATTTTTTTATTGTTAGTAATATTTCTTTATTTTCTGAATTATTCATTAGTAAGAGTAAGGAATTTAATGATATTAAGGATTAAACTCTAATCTCCCTAACTTCACTAAATCCCTTAAATTAAATTAGGGCAACTTTTTCAAAAGCAGCCCTAATTCATTATTATAATGTTTGTAATATTACATCATCAACATTGCCTCTGTAGCTCTCTTTGCCTCCTCCTCGCTCAATGAGTCGAACCACTTATCAGCCTCCTCAGCAATCTGCATAGCCTCCTCCTCGCTTGTAGCGTTCATCAACTTTGTAGCAAACTCAACAGCCTTTGCCTCTACGTCTTCAGCAACTACAAGTGCAGCAGCCTGCTCCTCGCAACACTCACCCTCTTCGCAGCATTTGTTCTCTTTCTCCTCATCACCCTTCTTCTCGCCATTATCCTCAGTATCCTTCTCCTCGGTCTGCTCAGTTTTCTGCTGCTCGCCCTCGGCACTCTTCTCATCCTTCTTATCGTTGCCGCCGCAAGCTACGAACAAAGCAGCAACAGCCAAAATAGTCCAAAACTTCTTCATGGTTAATTCTCTTTTAATTGGTTATAATCGTTTTATTTTTTCGCTACGCAGTAATGGTTATAGCTGTATAAATCAAGCCTAAAACCCACTCCCGATGCTACAAGTTACCCAACTTCTTGTTGGTCTTGCGGATAATCTTCATTGTCGAGTCGTCCTCAACAAAGATAGAGTTTAGACCCTGCTGCTCCTGTGCTGGGTCGCCCGTGTAGTCGTCGCCCTTAGCCCAGTACTCGTGGTCCTCGACATTGGTCTTGGCGTAGCCACCCCAGCTCCAGAAGTTACAGCCGGCAAATACGCCGCCCTCCTTTTTTGACTTTACGATAAGGTCGAATACGAAGGTGTAGTATACGTCGCGGCAGGTCACGGGGCTACCCTTGTGGAAGTCCATATTGTCGCGTGGCATGCCGAACTCCTCGACAACCACAGGCTTCTGGATCTTCTCGCCAAGCTCGAGGTGCATGTTGATATACTCCTCGGTATTCTCGCACGACTTCTGCAAGTCCTCATGCATATGGTCGCCGCGCATCCACTTCCAGTTGTAGGGCCATACGTGGCAGTTGATATAGGAAATCTCGGGGATGCCGTGTATCTTCTCGCAGAGATCCATATCCCACTCGCAGCCATAGTAACCCTCCGAGCCGGTAGATATCATATGGTTGGGGTCGAGCTCGCGGATGAGCTTCGCAGATGTTGTAATCCACTCGGCGAATGCCTCCTGGTTGTTCACCTCCTTGCTGCTGAAGGCGCGTGGCTCGTTAGATATCTGCCATGAGAAGATTGCTGGGTCGTCGATATACTTGATGCCAGTATAGCGGTTTGTGCGCGATACGATGTAGCGCACATGGTCGTAGAAGATCTCCTTAGCACGCTCGTTGCGCACGAACTCACCAGCAAAGGTGTTGTACGAGAACCAGCCATCTACGCGTGGCACAAGCACAGGAGTGTTGTTTGCCCACGCCACATACTGTGTGTAGCCACCGCTCCACTCCCAGGCGTTGTTGAAGTATAGCACAGCGGTCATGTTGCGCTTGCCAAGCTCCATCATCAAAAAGTCGAGACCCTGGAGCACGTCGTCGTTATATACGCCAGGCTCCGACTGTAGGTTTGGCTCAATCTTACCCAAGAGTCCATTCTCGCCCTCGCCACCGATGAGTATGCGTAAGTTGTCGATGCCGTTGGCCTTCATAAAGTCGAGCTCCTTGCATAGACGCTCGCGGTTGCCGCCCTCGCCCTCCGAGCCGAGGATTGCGCCATACCAGAAGTTAGTGCCCACGAAGTAGTAGGGCTTGCCGTTGCGCATGAACTGTCCATCCTCAACGGTGATGATGCCCTGCTGCTTTGGCTTCTTAGCTTCGGCATTAGGTGTTGCAACAATGAGTGCAAGTAGCACAAGGCTTACAAATGTAAAAAGTCTCTTCATATATCAATTATTGTTACTATTTCTTGGTTACAAAGGTAGTAAAAATTTACTTTATATCAATAACCGCCATGTCGCTGTGCGTGCCTATGCGGAAGGGCGGTCCCCAGAGCGATAGTCCCGACGAGACGTAGGCGTGGGTATTTGTCCACTTGCGATAGCCGTGGCTCTGGTCATACATGGCATCCACAAGATGGCTTAGTGGCCACACCTGTCCGCGGTGCGTATGCCCCGAGAGGTGTATGTCGACACCCAATCTATCGCTTGTGGCAATGTCGTAGGGCTGGTGGTCGAGCACCACAACAGGAAGCGAGCTATCGACCATCATAACCAACGAGTCGAGAGGCTTGCGCCTATGGTTAGACCTATCGTCGCGACCCACAATCTGGATGCCCGAGGGGAGTGTCACGATGCTATCGCGTAGCATGACAATAGGGCTTGTGGCAATATGCTTTGCGCATCGCTCTATGTTGCTGATATACTCATGGTTACCAGGCACCATATATATGCCATCGCGTGCCTCGATGCGCTTAAACTCCTCGAGCATATCGCCCTCGATGACGGGCGTTATGCTGTTGTCTATGAGGTCGCCCACGATAAGCACCACATCGGGATTATGGCTATTTATCATATCTACATAACGCGCTAAGTCCTTGCGCGAGGTGCCATGCCCAAGATGCACATCGCTAATGGCAACAATGCGATATGTGCCGCCCTCGATGGGCTTCTCTACATCTATGGTGATATGTTCGGCGCGTGGCATACGGTAGTTGATATAGCCGTAGATAAGCAGCGGGGTGGTCACAGCAAGGGCGTACAAGAAGCTATGCCCCATAGATGGCACAAAGCGCCCTATGATGTCGAAGAGCGCCGTTGCGAGCACCATATATAATAGAAATACCATCCACACAGAGCCTACCTTGAATAGTCCCTGCGTGAGTGGTATATTGCTATCGCGAAGAGCAAATGAGATGAAGAGTGCCATGGCGGCAACCCAAAAGAGTATCGAGAGTGCGATGCGCCCTCCGAGGGGCATAAATGCTATGGTCTGTAGAAATCTCCAATATAGGTAGCCATTGCCACCCATATAGACCACCATCATCGCTAACCACGCCCACATCATACCCTCGGCTATGCTCTCTTAGTAAGTCCCCTCTTCGCTGCCTCCTCCTCCATAAGACGGTAGGCGGCGTCGTAGTCGTTAGGTATCACACCATCGAGGATGGCATTCTTGATGACCTCCTTAATCTCGCCAATGACGGCGCATGGCGGAATGTCATACTCCTTCATTATTATCTCGCCCGTGATTGGTGGCTGGAAGTTGCGTATGCGGTCTCTCTCCTCAAGGTCGCGTAGCTTCTCCCTCACCAGCTGGAAGTTCTTCAGGTAGCGCTGCACCTTGCTGTCGATACCCGAGGTGATGTCCGCCTCGCAGAGTGTCATCAGCTTCTCGATGTCGTCGCCCGCCTCGAACAGAAGACGGCGCACCGCCGAGTCGGTAACGAGCTCCTCGGAGAGGACAATAGGGCGCATATGTAGGAATACCATCTTCTGCACAAAGCGCATAGGCTCGCCCAACGGCAGCTTCATGCGGCGGAAGATATGGGGTATCATCTTCGAGCCCACCACCTCATGCTGGTGGAATGTCCAGCCGTGGCCCGCATCGTAGCTCTTTGTCGATGGCTTGCCGATGTCGTGCAGTAGGGCTGCCCAGCGTAGCCATAGGTCGTCGCTGCGCTTGGCGAGGTTATCCAACACCTTGAGCGTATGCTCGAAGTTATCCTTGTGTGCATGCTTGCCGCGACGCTCCACGCCCGTCATATTCTCTAACTCGGGAAGCACATACTTGAGCAATCCCGTCTGATGCATATACATAAGACCGATGGAGGGCACTGGCGATGCCATCATCTTGTTGAACTCGGTAGCTATGCGCTCGCGAGTGATGATCTTGATACGCTCCGCCTGGCGACATATGCCGTCGAAGGTCTCCCCGTCGATGTCGAAGCCGAGCTGTGCGGCAAACCTCACAGCGCGCATCATGCGCAGTGGGTCGTCCGAGAAGGTATTATCTGGCTCACATGGGGTGCGAATGATGCAATCCTCCATATCCTCCATGCCACCAAAGGGGTCGACAAGCTCGCCAAAGCGATCGCCATTGATGCACCATGCGAGGGCATTTATCGTGAAGTCGCGACGACGCTGGTCATCCTCCAAAGTGCCACTCTCGACATGCGGATTGCGCGAGTCGGGCGAGTAGCTCTCCTTGCGTGCTCCAACGAACTCTACCTCAAGGCTACCATAGCGCACCATGGCTGTGCCATAGGTCTTGAATACCACAACCTCGCTATTTAGCTCGCGCGCCAGCTCCTCGGCAACGGCAATGCCACTGCCCACGACCACCACGTCGATATCCGACGAGTGGCGGCGGAGATAGTAGTCACGCACATATCCACCAACGACGTACGCCTCCACGCCCATACGATCGACGATGGGCGTAATATGTTTGAATATAGGGTGTTTAAGGGGTGCTATCATCCTACTTAGCCTCCTGAGCGCGACGTATGCAGCGCTGATAAATCTCTACGGTATTCTCCAAGCCCCAGTACAAGGCATCGCTGATAAGGGCGTGACCTATCGACACCTCGTCAACCCATGGAATACGCTCTATGAAGTACTGCAAATTCTCGGTGTTGAGGTCGTGACCAGCATTGAGACCAAGACCCACACGTCGTGCCTCCTCGGCAGCTGCCACATAGGGCGCTATGGCTGCCTCACGATCCCTGGCATAGCCTGCGGCATAGGCCTCGGTGTATAGCTCCACGCGGTCGGCGCCACACTCCTTGGCAGCTGTAACCATCTCAACCACAGGGTCTACGAAGATAGACACACGAATGCCCGCCTTATGGAAGCGCTCCGACATGGCGCGCAAAAAGTCACGATTCTTGATAGTATCCCAACCAGCAGATGAGGTGATGGCATCCTCGGCATCGGGCACAAGAGTCACCTGTGCTGGGCGCACCTCCTCGACAAGCTCGCAGAAGCTCTCGATGGGGTTACCCTCGACATTTAGCTCGGTGGTGATATTTGCCTTAAGCTCGCGAACATCGCTATAGCGAATATGGCGTGCATCGGGGCGTGGGTGTACCGTAATACCATCGGCACCAAACTGCTCGATATCGAGTGCTGCCTTCAAGAGGTTGGGCATATTTCCGCCTCGCGAGTTGCGAACAACGGCAATCTTATTTACGTTAACGCTTAATTTTGTCATAATTTTATTATCTTTGCGTTAGCAAAGTTACGATAATTTTTCATTTTGGCACAATGAATATAATACTTTTTTCTCGTAAGCAGGTTATTCACCGCCCCGAGCAGCTCGCAAAGATGCTGGGCACATTGAGTCGTTTGGGCGTTGACTACACTATAAATGAGGATTTTGCCTCAGACATAGAGCAGCTGCTCGATACGACTATTGCCCCCGAGCATCGCTTCACGGGAGCCATCGAGGCCAAGGGCGACGATGTGGTGGTCACCTTTGGAGGCGACGGCACACTCCTCGAGGCCGTAGGCTTGCTTCCTAATTACAATATACCTGTTGTGGGTGTCAACTGCGGTCGATTGGGCTATCTCACCGTCGATGATGGTAGCGGCGTTGAGGAGCTTATGGAGCGTATTGTGCGTCGTGAGCTACCCACCGAGCAGCGCGATATGCTGAGCGTCGAAGGTGATATAGGGTGCGAGGGTAAGTGTCTTGCCCTCAACGAGGTAGCCATACACCGCCACGGCGCTACGATGATCTCCATCGAGGCATTTATCAACGGCAATGCTGTGGCAAAGTACCATGGCGATGGTCTTGTGATATCAACCCCCACAGGCTCAACAGCCTATGCCCTGAGTGCCGGCGGACCTATCCTCGACCCCACCTGCCGCTGCTTTATCCTCGCACCCCTTGCGCCACATAACCTTACCATGCGACCAATAGTTGTGCCAAACGACAATACCATCACCCTCAAGCTATCATCGCGTGGTGGTGATGCCTTCCTCTCTGCCGACAACCGCACCTACACCCTCAACGATGGGGCGTGTATAACCCTCCGCCTTGCCGACGAGACTCTTATTTTAGCAACTTCACACAATAATACCTTCTACGACACGTTGAGAGAGAAGATGATGTGGGGGGTCGATAATAGGTAATTTGACGAGATAAGGCAGACATCTGCTGCCGCTAACAAAATATGTCAGCAATGGGCAGTACGCCAAGTACAGCCCATCGCCGACAATTTTGCCGAGCGTTGCATCTGCAGCCTTCTATCGCCAAATTGGCCGACGCGCTGAGATAAGGCAGACTCTGCTGCCGCTAACAAAATAGAAGCCGTATAACAAGGATATTTTGGCGTTGCACTCATTCGCGAAATCCTCATTTACGTTCAGTAAACTGCGGTTTTGCGAATTTCGTGCGCCTAAAACTATCACTTGTTCTACAACTTCTAAAGAGGGGTTAGTGTGTAGTGCGCATTGCATAAATATTACGCTGATTATCAGATATATACATCGTCGCGCTACGCGTGCGCATGAAAAATAGTCGGCGCACTATTGCAATTTGTGGATTTTATTGCTTACATTTGCAAGTTATTATGAGTGAAAAAAGAGCCATACCTAAACACGTAGCCATCATCATGGATGGTAATGGTCGCTGGGCGAAGCAGCACGGCAAGGAGCGTTATGAGGGTCATATCGCCGGTGTAGAGTCTGTGCGCGGCGCTGTGCGTGCCGCAGCGCGCAATGGCGTGAAGTGGCTTACGCTATACGCCTTCTCAACTGAGAATTGGGGCCGTCCCGCAGCCGAGGTCGAGGCCATCATGGAGCTCTTCTGCAAGAGCGTCATGGGCGAGTGCGACGACCTTAAGAGGCAGGGTGTGCGAGTAAAGGTGATGGGCGAGCGTACACGTTTTTCGGAGCGTGTGTTGGGAATGATCGACCACATTGAGCGCTTCACCGAGGGTGGCGAGCGTTTAACATTGGTGTTGGCGTTCAACTACTCGTCGCGTCGCGAGATGGTATTGGCCGTTCAGGATATAGCTCAGAAGGTAAAGAGCGGTGTGTTGGACGCGGAGTCAATAGATGAGGGCGTGGTTGCCAATCATCTTATGACGTGCGGCATGCCCGACCCCGACATGATAATACGTACCAGTGGCGAGTGTCGCCTAAGTAACTTTCTCCTATGGCAGGCATCATATGCAGAGTTCTACTTCCCCGAGGTGATGTGGCCAGACTTTACGGAGGAGGAGTTCGACAAGGCGATAGAGGTGTTTATGAAGCGCGATCGTCGCTACGGTTTGGTAACAGATGAGGAATAGAAATAGCTTTTCTACGAACAATGATAAGAGCATTTAAGATATTTGCAGTCACCGTTGTGGCGATATTGGTGCAGATGGCATCGGCAGAGGCGCAGGTGCGCACTGTCAACTACAATATTGGTGATGACCAGAACAATAAGGTTAGTGACTCCATAGACTTCGACCTTAAGACCCCGATATTGACTGAGGGTGATGGCAGGTTGTACTACATCCGCAACATCAACCTTCACGGTGTGAAGTACCTTAATCACGACATCCTCAAGCAGTCGGCAGGACTCATTGAGGGTGACTCTATCTATCTGCCCAGCTCATTCATCTCGAATGCCATGCACCGTCTATGGGCGCCCCGCTACTTCTCGGATGTGCAGATAGGTGCCACCATCGAGGGCGACTCGTTGGATTTGGAGATCTTCCTCAAGGAGCGTGCGCGAATTCTCACATGGAACTTCGAGGGTGTGTCGAAGAGCAAGAAGGAGGATTTGCGCGATGAGGTGCTCAAGCTACGTCGTAATACCGAGCTCTCGGACTATGTTATCGACAAGAATGTGAAGCTCATCAAGGAGCACTACGAGTCGAAGGGCTTCAGAAATTGTGAGGTGGAGGTGCGTCTTACCAACGACTCTGTATATGAGCAGTGCGTGAATGTCACCTTTGTTATCGACCGTGGTCCTAAGGTGCGTGTGGGTAAGATCAACTTCAGTGGCAACGACTCGTTCGAGGATAAGCGCCTGCGCCGTACCTTCAAGAAGACACACCAGAAGAGCATCCTCTTCTTCCAGAATAGAAAGCTCAACGAGGATGACTATGAGGCCGATAAGGAGTTGTTGTTGGACTTCTATAACTCGCGAGGCTATCGCAACGCATCGATTGTTCGTGACTCTGTATACTATATCGACGATCAGACTCTCGGCATCGATATAGAGGTTGAGGAGGGCAATCAGTTCTACATCCGCGATGTTAGGTGGGTGGGTAACTCAATATATACTACGGAGTACCTAAATAACCTCCTCGGCATACACCCTGGCGATGTCTACGACAAGAAGTCTATGCATAAGCGCCTCGGCATTGGCAAGGAGATGAACCCCGAGGAGATGTCCATATCGTCGCTCTACCAGAATAACGGCTACCTCATGTCGCAGATTGAGCCTGCCGAGATTGTGGTAGGTCCCGACTCTCTCGACTTGGAGATCCGTGTATTCGAGGGCAAGGCATTCACCATCAATAATGTCGGTATCTCGGGCAATATGCGTGTCGACGATGAGGTTATCCGCCGCGAGCTATATGTTCGTCCGGGTGAGCTCTATAACCGCGCCCTATTGATGCAGACCATGCGTACGCTCATGGGCATGGGACACTTCGATGAGCAGGCAATTGTCCCAGATATCCAGCCTGTGACCGACGAGCTTGTCGATGTTAACTGGCCATTGCAGGAGAAGGCATCCGACCAGTTCAATATCGCCGGTGGTTGGGGCTCGGGTACCTTCGTAGGTTCTGTGGGAATTACCCTCAACAACCTCTCTATGCGCAACTTCTTCAAGAAGGGTGCATGGCGTCCATACCCATCGGGACAGAACCAGCGTTTGCAGATTTCGGGACAGACAAACGGTACATACTACAAGGCATTGTCGTTGAGCTTCACCGACCCATGGCTTGGTGGTCGTCGTCCTAACTCGTTCTCCATTTCGGGATATATCTCTGAGCAGAATAACGCCTACTACGTATGGCAGAATGCCACCATGCACTACCGCTCGGCGGGTGTGGCTATCGGCTTTGGTAAGCGTCTACGTTGGCCCGATCCATACTTCACCTTCTATGGTGAGTTGGGCTATCAGCGCTATGGTCTAAAGGGCTGGAACTCATTTATCATCAGCGACGGTGTATCTAACACCCTTGCTCTGAAGCTTGTGTTGCAGCGCTCATCTGTCGATGCGCCATTCTTCTCGCGCTCGGGTTCGGAGTTCACACTCTCGGTGCAGGCAACACCTCCATTCTCAGCATGGGATGGCAAGGACTACGCCTCAACAGAGCTTAGTGACCAGGAGCGCTACCGCTGGATTGAGTACCACAAGTGGTTGTTGAAGGGTCGTTGGTACTTCCCACTAACGCGCAACCAGAACCTTGTGCTTATGCTTGGTGCCGAGATGGGTTACTTGGGTCACTACAACAAGAATAAGGTGTCGCCATTCGAGCGTTTCGAGATTGGTGGTGACGGTATGACGGGTTATAACATCTATGGTGTCGACATCATCGCTCTGCGTGGTTATGAGGATGGTGCGCTCGATCCATCGAGCTACTACTCTGTGGCATATAATAAGTACACCATGGAGTTGCGCTACCCTGTGATCCTAAAGCCAAACTCATCAATCTACGTGCTCGCCTTCTTGGAGGGTGGTAATGGCTTTAACTCATGGAAGGAGTTCTCGCCATTCAAGATTAAGCGTGCGGCGGGTGTCGGTGTGCGCCTCTACCTCCCAATTGTCGGTATGATTGGTATTGACTGGGGTTACGGTTTCGACCCAGCATATGGCAAGACTAAGCCAAGTGGCTCGCAGTTCCACTTTGTCTTGGGTCAGCAGTTCTAATTAGTAGTCTGGTGGCAATAAATTTGATATGTAGTACGCTATATAATAGAAGATCACTTAAAACTTTACGATTATGAAAAAGATGATTCTTACACTTGTGTTGGTTATGATGACAGCGGGTCTTGCTTCAGCGCAGAACTATATGGTTGTGGATAGCGAGAAGGTCTTCAAGTCGCTTAGTTCATATACCTCGGCATTGGATAGCATCGACAAGCTCGCAGAGCAGTATCAGCAGAAGGTGGATGCAAAGTTCCAGGAGGTGGAGCAGCTATATAACACATATATTCAGCAGCGTGCCTCGCTTTCGGAGAGCTACCGCCAGCAGTATGAGCAGATGATTTTGCAGAAGGAGGCCGAGGCTACCGAGTATCAAGAGTCGTTGTTCGGCACCGAGGGTGAGCTGATGAAGCGACGTATGGAGCTTATACAGCCCATCCAGGAGAGGGTGTTTGGTGTTATCGAGAGCTTCTCGAAGCAGTATGGCTACGACTTGGTTATCGATATCTCGGCGAACCCAACTATCTTGTACTACTCATCGAAGATAGACTTTACCGATCGCGTTATCTCGGCACTAAAGTAGAAATTTAGAAATTTTTAACGATTATAATTTACAAATGATGAAGAAGTTTTTGAAACTGACCCTCGCCCTTGTTTTTGTTCTTGGAGCAACATCGGCGTCAGCGCAGAAGTTAGGTCGTGTAGACCTTGCTGCTATTGTTCCAAACATGCCTGAGTACACTGAGGCTGTTAGCAACCTCGAGGCTCTCGGCAAGGAGCTTTCAATGCAGTTGGAGCAGATGAACGTGGAGCTCAACAACAAGTATGCTGACTACGAGAAGAACGTTAGCACCTATAGCGACTCTTTGCGTCAGATGAAGGAGCGCGAGCTTATGGAGATGAATCAGCGCCTTCAGGATATGCAGCAGTATGCACAGCAGGATTTGCAGAAGAAGGAGGCAGACCTTATGACCCCTATCTATGAGAAGGCAAATGCCGCTGTTAACAAGGTGGCAGCAACTGGTGGCTACGCCGTTGTCTTCAGCACCGCTGGCGACCAGGCGTCATCTGCAGGCTTGGCATACTTCGACCCTGCACAGGTGAAGGATATCACCGCAGACGTTAAGAAGGAGCTTGGTATTCAGTAATCCTTTATACCTATGTTTAATACGGGGGGCAAATATTTGTGCCCCCTTTTTTACTAATTTATAGAACATCCCTACTATTATGGCAGAGGAGTTTGTTGTCGCCACGGGCGATAAGGAGAGTAAGTACGAACTATTGCATCGACAGGTGGCGGCACTTGTCGAGGGAGAGAGCGACGCTATTGCCAATATGGCAAATATAGCCGCGATGATCGATGCTACGTTTCACTTCTGGTGGACGGGCTTCTATCGTGTTGTTGGCGACGAGTTGGTCTTAGGACCCTTCCAGGGACCCTTGGCGTGTAGCCGTATTGCCTATGGACGAGGCGTGTGTGGCACCGCTTGGCGCGAGGGGCGTACCATCGTTGTTGAGGATGTCGACAAGTTTGAGGGGCATATAGCGTGCAGCAGCGCCTCACGTAGCGAGATTGTCGTGCCGATGATTAAAGATGGTGTTGTCGTGGGTGTGCTGGATGTAGATAGCGAGCATCTTGCCACGTTCGATGATGTCGATAGAGTGTGGCTTGAGCGTATCGTGAAGCATCTTGTTGTGTCGATGAAATGATAAATGGCAGCGAAAAAACGCTGCCATTTATCATATTAGTTTAATCTTACCACTGGATATGCTCTGTTGTTATCCTCGCCAACCCATATCCACTTCATCTTGTTGCCTGCGACAGATCCCTCTACAATCTTTAGCTCCATTAGGTATGTCCCACCACCATCTTCGTATTCCTCCTCGACAATACAGACAATGCGCTCCTCCTCAGAGTCATATGTCCACTTCTTAATGTTTTCGTGGTTATCGACGTGACCTCCGTCAATTTCGGTTACAACGCCTGTGCCATCGGCTTTGAAGTCATATAGTATGTATCCGGCATCATCGCCAGCGCCCTCTCTAAATGTTAGTTTCCACTCGCCAACAAGACCTCTCTTATCGTTCTCTTTGTTGTTTGACTTATCATTACATCCAACAAGTGCAGTAAATGACGCTGCAATGGCTAACATCGCAAATAGTTTTTTCATAGTAGTTCGTGTTAAGTTATTAATTATTTCTCTTAGGTTCCCGATTGTATATATAGAGAGGGTATTGACCCCATGATTATATCATCGTTAGTAAAAAAATCCTATCGCTATACTACTTATATATATACGTAGCCGTGCAAGAGTAATAATAAACTACCCCAGGAGTTCAATTCGAACCCTGGGGTCAGTTTATTGATAGCACATTGCACCTTGATCTATCGCTCTGGCTTGATATCCTTCACGCGAAGCTGCTTCGATACGGTGCCACGATAGTGGTTCTCCACAATCTGGTAGCATACCGATATAGGCTTGCCTGCGCGTACCCACTCATAGTGTGTGGGCTGCTGGAAGGCGATAGCGGCTATCGACGTGTGAGGCTTCTGCCTCTGGATAAGATCCATGCGTAGGTGGTCGCACTCGACGCCCACGAGCTTGGCATCACCGCGGTTGCTCGCGCCACGCGTCATGAAGACAGGAGCGCTATTTCCAGGACCAAAGGGCTGGAAATTGTTGAGCTGACGGTGGAAGTCGTCAGTGATCTCCGAGAATAGCAACTCGCTATCGATGTCCACCTGTGGCACAAGGATGTTAGGGTCGATATTCTTCTCCACATAGTCGTTGAAGCGCTTTGTGAAGGCCTCCACATTCTCCTCCTTCATCGTGAGTCCTGCAGCATACATATGACCGCCGAAGTTCTCCAAGAGGTCGGAGCTCGACTCCACAGCCTGGTAGAGGTCAAAGCCTGCAACCGAGCGTGCCGAACCCGTAACAAAGCCGTTAGACTTGGTAAGAACCACCGTTGGGCGATAGTAGGTCTCGATGAGGCGCGATGCCACAATACCCACAATACCCTTCATCCACTGGGGGTTGTATATCACCGTGCTCTTACGCGCCTTGAGCTCAGGGTGCGACTCCACATAGTCGTGCGCCTCCTGTGTCACGTTGCGGTCGATGCTCTTGCGATCCTGGTTGTAGGAGTCGATGACCTCGCCGAACTTCTCCGCCTCCTTCTCGTTACCCTCGATAAGTAGGCTCACGGCAGCATGGCCGCCCGAAGGTGCAGCATTCACATCCTCCTCATCCATGCGCATACGTCCTGCAGCATTGATACGTGGACCAATCTTGAAGACGATGTCGTCGATGGTGATATTATGCTCCTCAAGACCACATATCTTGATAATCGAGAGGAGTCCCTTTGATGGCGCAGCATTGAGCTTGCGCAATCCGTAGTATGCCAAAATGCGGTTTTCGTCAACCAATGGCACAATGTCTGAGGCGATGCTCACAACCAACAAATCGAGCAGGTGCTCAATCTCCGCAAAGGGGATGTTGTTGCGTCGTGCGTAGGCCTCGACGAGCTTAAAACCAACGCCACAGCCTGACAACTCATCGAAAGGATAGTTGCAGTCGTTGCGCTTGGGGTCCAATACAGCCACTGCCTGAGGTATCTCCTCGGCAGGTAAATGGTGGTCGCAGATGATGAAATCTACGCCCTTCTCCTTGGCATAGGCCACCTTCTCCACGGCTTTGATGCCGCAGTCCAGAGCTATGACCAGCGATACGCCCTTACGTACAGCATGGTCGATGCTGCGGATTGATATGCCATATCCATCGACATATCGATCGGGAATGTAGAACAACAAATTCTTGTGTCCTATCTGGCTTAGAAACTTGTAGACCAGCGCCACTGCAGTGGTGCCATCCACGTCGTAGTCGCCATAAATCATGACTGTCTCTTGATTTTTGACGGCTCTCTCGATACGCTCCACAGCGCGATCCATATCCTTCATCAGGAAGGGATCGTGCAAGTCGCGAAGCGATGGTGAGAAGAATTTCTTTGCCTTCTCCACGGTGTCTATGCCCCTCTGAACTAATAGGTTTGTCAGCGTTGTTGGCATCCCGAGGCGTGAGGCCAAAGCCTCCACCACCGCGCGATCGCCCTGTGGCTTGACAACCCATCTCTTTTCTATGGGCATAACGTTTACTTTTTATATATTTTAACATTCAAATTTTTCGTTAAGTAATCAATAAACCTCGGCTTGATCTCCTCCATGGTCACCTGGCGACCTGTGAGCGTTGTGAACGAGCATACGCCACGATCGGTGAAACCACATGGGTTGATAAGGTGGAACCAGTTGAGGTCTGTCTCTACGTTCATCGCAAGACCATGCATCGTCACGCCGTGTGAGGCGCGCACGCCAATGGCACATAGCTTCTCAAGGCGTGCTCCGCGTGTGATCCACACACCAGAGGCACCCTCTGAGCGGTGCGCTTCGATGCCATACTCCTTGGCAAGGTCGATGACCGTCTGCTCCAAGGCGTCGATATATGAGCGAACGCCAAGACCTACTGCGTCGAGGTCGATGATAGGGTAGCATACAAGCTGCCCAGGACCGTGGAACGTGATATCGCCACCGCGGTCTATATGATAAAATTCCGCACCAAGACTCTTGAGGTACTCTTCTGTGACGAGCATATTCTCGGCGTGACCACTCTTACCCAACGTATAGACTGCTGGGTGCTCGACAATAAGTATCGTGCCTCGTGGCTCGTCGTCAGTAAAGCTCTTCTCGAGCTTCTTGCGACACAACGCATCGAATAGCGAACGCTGTAACTCCCAGCACTCGCCATACGCCATGCTCTGTAAATCTCTGATTTCTACTTCGTTTTGCATACCTCTCTTACAGCTTCAAGTGCGGCATCTGCTAAATATGACGAACGCACCAATGGTGCACTCGCACAGTAAGCGAAACCCATCTCGAGAGCCTTGAGTCGGTACTCTTCGAACTTTTGAGGAGTGATATACGCCTTTACGGGATAGTGCTCCTTTGTGGGTCGAAGATATTGCCCGAGGGTTACGATGGATACTCCCACCTCGCGTAGGTCGCGTAGTGTTTGAAGTATCTCCTCTTCGCTCTCGCCCAATCCGACCATCAGACCACTCTTCGCAACAGCCCCACTATCAGCAATATGCTTCAAGGTGGCGAGTGACGTGCGATACTTTGCACGCGAACGCACCTCAGGGGTTAGTCGCTCGACGGTTTCGATGTTGTGTCCCACAATGTCGGGACGCGATGCAAGCACAACGTCTAATAGCTCTGTGCGTGCATCCATATCGGAAATAAGGAGCTCAATTGTTGATTCGGGATTTTCGCGGCGCACAGCCTCTACCGTGCGTGCCCAGATGGCTGCACCATGATCCTCGAGGTCGTCGCGCGTTACCGATGTAATTACAACATGCTTCAGTCCCATCTGCTTCACGCTCTCTGCCACCTTGTCGGGTTCCTGCTCATCAGGGGGCAGGGGTCGACCCGTTGTCGTGGCGCAGAAGCGACAGTTGCGAGTACATATGTCACCCAAAATCATGAATGTAGCGGTACGACGACTCCAGCACTCCGCCTTGTTAGGACACATTCCGCTACTACATATAGTATGCAGACAACGCCCCTCGACGATTTGCTCGACCTCCGCCGTATTTGCCGTACTCCTGAGGCTAATCTTCAGCCATTCGGGTTTACGCAGATACTCGCTCTGTTGTGGTACCTTAGCCATTTTAAGTTCACTTTTTTCCAATTGATGCAAATGTACGAAAAATTTCAATAAAAACAAAAAAATCAAAACATAATTTTATCGACGATGCAATATTGCTCGAAAATCATGATTCATCCCGCCTCTTTTCCCACTCCCCGTTGCGCAATCTTTGCGCGTGGCGATTCGACTCGAAAGGGGTTATCTGCCCCACATCCCTCTTGGTCGACGAAAAAAAATGCATGGGGACTGAAAATTTTTATAGATTTTTTCACTGATGTCGGTTTGTATTGGTATATATCGTTGATTATTACCCGATTTGCATATTGTTTTTTCGTTTAATACATTTATAATATATCTATTTTTTAAATACATATCATATAAAATATATAGTTATTCCGCTAACTATAAGCGTTGTTTATGGGTTGATAAATATTTTTGATTTGGAACATTGATTTTTTCGCTTTATATTTGCACCAGAAACAAATAAAAAAGGCTAATAAACTAAAGGGTTTTGAGGTCTTGATAAGCTCCCGAGAGGGATAGCAGAGAGAGAGAATAAGTAAAAAGAGTTAATATAAGTTAAGGGTTAAATTAAAAGCTAAAAGTTTGTGTAGATAAAAGAGAATTAGTAGTGTAAAAAGTTAATAATTGTTTGTGTCCGTGGCCTGTCGGTTTCGACCGGCAGTCTTTTTTTCGATACTTATGCCGTAAATCTTTGGTAATATGTGATTTATTTGCTATCTTTGTATAGCAGGTTAATCATAAACACAAATAATATGAGAAAGTTACTACTATCTATGCTTGCGCTAACTCTTGTTGTTGGCTGTGGCAACACGGACAAGAAAAAAGATTCTAACCCTTCTCACGAAGGTCACGAATATGTTGACCTCGGTCTGAGTGTCAAGTGGGCAACGTGCAATATCGGAGCAGAAAATCCCGAGGATTATGGTGAGTACTACGCTTGGGGCGAGACGAGTACAAAGAGTAGCTACACTAGGGACAACTGCGAAACATGGAATCAGAAAATTGGCGATATCAAAGGTACAAATCGCGATGTAGCTCATGTTATGTGGGGTGGTGACTGGCGCATGCCGACCAAGGAGGAGTTTGATGAGTTGATTAAGAAGTGTGATTGGTTGTGGACAGGTAGTGGCTATATGGTTACAGGACCTAATGGTAATAGTATCTATCTACCTGCTGCAGGTTTCCGTTCTTATGAGGAACTATACGGCGAAGATTCATTTGGCTACTATTGGAGTTCTACACCGGAGTTGGATAGTACAACGAACTCAAATTTTCTTGACTTTGATAGAACGGCTGCCTACACGGACTGGGGCAATCGCTTTACTGGGCATACGGTGCGCCCTGTCTTAGAATAAAGCGCAGCGCTTTTGGTCTCTCTCCTCGCAGTTTCGGCTGCGAGGAGATTTTATTTTAGATGAAGGGCGGGGGTGCTGTGGCGGCTGGGTAGGGCCGTTTGCTGTGCAAACTATGGGGAGAGTGGGTAGTTCCGCCTTGCTCTGGGGAAAATACCCAGCACTACCCAGAGTGCGCCCTGCGCACGGCTATACACACACTCCCCACCCACTGAAAATATTTCTCTCAATTTTATTGAGAGTATCATATATTTTTTCCTCCAAAAAGAGTATCTTTGCCCAATAAAGAGAGACGATAATGTACGAAGATATAATACAAGGACTAAACCCTGCACAGCGTGAGGCTGTTATCAACTATGAGGGACCATCGCTAATCATCGCTGGCGCGGGCTCTGGCAAGACGCGCGTGCTCACCACGCGCATCGCCTATATGCTCGCCAATGGCGTGGCGCCAAGCTCCATTCTCGCCCTAACATTTACCAATAAGGCGGCGCGCGAGATGCGTGAGCGTATCGAGAACCTTGTGGGTCCCCAGGCACGCTACATACGCATGGGCACCTTCCACTCGGTCTTCTCGCGCATCTTGCGTGAGAATGCCGCGCAGATTGGCTTCCCCGATAGCTACACCATCTACGAGCCCAACGACGTCAAGAACCTCATAAAGAGCATCATCAAGGATAAGCAGCTCTCGGAGGAGAGGTACAAGCCACAGGCGGTGGCGGCACGCATATCGATGGCCAAGAACTGCCTTATAACGCCTGGCGCCTATATAGCCAATGCCACACTTGCCGCCGAGGACCGCGAGCTGAAAATGCCCGAGATAGGCGATATCTACAACGAGTACTGCCGTCGCTGCAAGCAGAATGGAGCGATGGACTTCGACGACCTGCTGTTGCAGACAAACATCCTTCTGAGGGATGCCCCCGAGGTGTTGGCGAGGTATCAGGAGCAGTTTAAGTATATTCTTGTGGATGAGTATCAGGATACCAACATGGCGCAGTATATCATCGTGCGCCGCCTTGCGCTGAAGCACTCCAACGTATGCGTTGTGGGCGACGATGCGCAGAGTATCTACGCCTTCCGCGGTGCAAAGATCGAGAATATCCTATCCTTCCAGCGCGACTATCCAACAACCAAGGTCTACAAACTTGAGCAGAACTACCGCTCTACGCAGACCATTGTCGATGCCGCCAACTCGCTCATTGCCCATAACTCGCGACGTCTCGATAAGAGGTGCTTCTCGGCAGCCGAGAGGGGTGAGAAGATAAGCCTTGTGCGCGTGTTGGAGGATAACTACGAGGCTGTTGAGGTGGCCATGGACATCAAGGATAGGGCACGCGAGGGTGCCGGGTGGCGCGACTTCGCAATCCTCTATCGCACAAACAAGCAGCATGGTCTCTTCGAGGAGGCGTTGACACGCCGCGCTATACCTTACCGCGTATATAAGGGCATGTCGCTCTTGGAGCATAAGGATGTGCGTAATATGCTGGCATACATAGCCCTTATCATCAACCCCCACGACAACGAGGCCTTCAAGCGCATTGTCAACTACCCTGCGCGTGGCATTGGCGACACTACCGTCGCACGCATCGAGGAGATAGCGCGCGCCAAAAATCTCTCTATGTGGCACGCCGTAGAGGAGCTTACCGCCTCGCCCACGCTCGACAACGTAGAAAAGGTCGTGGTGCGCAAGGTGGGTGAGTTCGTGAGGATGATACAGGAGCTTGCCAAGATGCGCCACCAGATGAGCGTCACCGACTTCGGCAAGGAGATCATGGCGCGCTCGGGCATTTTGCATATGCTCGAGGCCGATAAGAAGCCCGAGAATGAGACATCTAAGGACTACCTCGACCAGTTGCTTGGTATGATGAGTGCCTATGAGGAGGAGTGCGCCAAGGATATGGACGAGGGGTTGCGTGATGCCGACTTCGAGCCATCCATCGACGAGTGGATGCAGAATATCATGTTGCAGACCGACCAAGATAGTGAGGACGATGGCAACCGCGTCACGCTGATGACCGTGCACTCGGCCAAGGGTCTTGAGTTCGACTATATATATATTGTCGGCATGGAGGAGGGGCTCTTCCCCTCGTCGCGCTCGGCGGAGTCGTTGGCCGACTTAGAGGAGGAGCGTCGCCTGTTCTACGTAGCCCTGACGCGCGCCAAGAAGGCGGCAATGTTGTCGTTTGCCGAGATGCGCCGCGTATGGGGTAAGACCGAGAACACCATGCCCAGCCGCTTCCTCAAGGAGATAGATAAGGAGTACCTTAAGGCAAACTTCAATATCGAGGAGCTGCATGGTCGCAACCGCTGGGAGCGTGCCGGCGTAGATGGTGACGATGACGATATCTTCGCACGCCGCGAGCGCCCACAGCAGCGCTACGATACGCGCCGCGGTGAGGTGCCTATGCGTAACTTCGGTGGTGCGTCGCAGCAGCGTCCACGACCACAGGTGGTCGCAACGCCTCCTGTAGACCCACAGCGTGCAGGTATGCGCTCGGTGGGTACGCGACAGGGTGGTGCAGCGCCTGTGGCGAGCAGCGCCCCTATTGCGGGTTGTGCCTATGCCGTAGGTGAGCGTGTGTCGCACCCTAAGTTTGGTGTCGGCACGATTGAGCGCATAGAGCAGTTGGCAACAGACCATAAGCTTGTCATTAACTTCGATAGCTACGGCTCGAAGACCCTGCTTGCCAACTATGCAAAACTAACAAAGATGTAGCCATGGAGGGGGTGATGCTATCGGTCATAATGACCACCTACAACCATGAGCGCTACTTGGCGCAGGCCATCGAGAGCGTTTTAAGGCAGCAGACCGACTTTCGTATAGAGATTGTTATCGGCGAGGATTGTAGCAGCGACAGAACGCTTGCCATCGCCGAGGACTATGCCCGTCAATACCCCGAGGCGATACACATCGTAACCTCGAAGGAGAATGTCGGGTGGCGCAAGAACTATCGCCGCACTATCGAGGCTGCGCGCGGTAAGTATATAGCACTGCTCGATGGTGATGACTACTTCACCCACCGCAAGAAGCTACAGATGCAAGTGGAGCTGCTGGAGGAGCACCCTGATGTGGGTATGTGCTATGGTCGCTCGGAGCGTATCGATGAGCAGGGTGTGGCAACGACATATCCCGAGAGCGAGGATATGCCCACCACCTTTGAGGCGATGCTCAGACGCAACCCCGCGGAGAACTGCACCGTTGTGGCGCGCAAGGAGTTAGTTATGAGATACTATGCCGAGGTCGACCCCGAGAGCCATCCCGAGTGGGCTACCGACGATCTACCCATGTGGCTATGGTTTGCCGCCAATAGCCGCTATATGGCTATCGACTGCCCTATGGCAGTGCACCGTGTGTTGAGGTATAGTGTGAGCCACAACCCCGACTATCGCAAGAAGATAGCCTTTGTGGACTCGCTATCGGATATAAGCATCTGGTATGACAAGCGCTATAATGGTGGTAGGCTCTATGCGGAGCTTATGCTCGCAAAGCACAATACGGCACTATGGGTGCTATCCTACAATGGCTCGGTGTGGGAGTATCTCAAGCGTTGGCGCGCCGACATAAAGGTCTATAGACCACTTATTAAGAATATAGCCTCGTACGGACTCTTCGTCAAGAAGATATGCTGGCGTATGTGGCATAAAAGTAAGCGATGATGACAACTAAGGAGCGATATAATCGTGTTGTGGAGTACTTCTCCAAGGCTATGCCTACGGCGGAGAGTGAGCTAAACTTTAACAACCCCTTCGAGCTATTGGTGGCGGTTGTGCTCTCGGCACAGTGTACCGATAAGCGCGTTAACCTCACCACGCCGGCACTCTTTGCGGCATACCCCACGGCGGAGGCTATGTCGAAGGCCACGGCGGAGGAGATCTACGAATATATAAAGAGCATATCCTATCCTAACAATAAGGCTAAACATCTTGCCGCGCTCTCGCGCCAGATAGTCGATAGGTTTGGTGGCGAGGTGCCCTACGACCCTAAGGATTTGGAGTCGCTGCAGGGCGTGGGGCGCAAGACGGCAAATGTCGTGGGTGCGGTGCTCTGGGGCAGGGAGGTGATGCCCGTAGATACGCATGTCTTCCGCGTTGCGGCACGCATAGGTCTTTCGCGAAATGCCAAGACACCATTGGCCACAGAGCGACAATTGGAGAAGGGTTTCCCCAAGGAGCTACTTCCTATCGCCCACCATTGGCTAATACTGCATGGCAGATATACCTGCATAGCGCGTAAGCCTAAGTGCGAGGAGTGTGGCATTACAGATATTTGTAAATACTTCAAACAGAATAACATATAAGCCATGAAGAGGTTATTATATATCGCCCTGTCACTTGTTGTGGCGTGCACATCAACACCCTATCCCTCAATCGACCGTCCATCGACAGGGACGTCAAGCGAGGATAGGTCTATTATAGCCTATATAGACCAGCGCTTAGCGACGGAGTACTACTGGCTCGATGAGGTCGTTGAGCGTAGCGCTTCGTTCGATCGTGGTGTTAAGTGGGAGGAGTATCTATCGGTGTCGCTTGGAGGGCTAAAGAGTAATGCTGATGATGGCTATGTGAATAGCAAGGGGCAGCGTGTGCTGTACTCATATATACGTGAATATAAGTCATCTACGCGCAGCGAGACTATGGGCTTTGGCATCGGCTTGCACTACACCATAGCCGTTATTGATAGCGAAAATCAGCACTTGGGATTTCTCGTAGATAATGTCTATGCGGACTCCCCCGCCCATAAGGCAGGAGTTAGGCGTGGTGATGTGATAACGATGGTAAATAGGGGGTATATCACCCAAATGAACTATGCCGAACTATTTAAGAGGATAGAGAATAACAGCGCCTCAGCCGTGGAGCTGTCGCTACGCCGTCAGACGGATGGTGAGGTCTACACCGCGGAGCTCAATATGGGTAGTTACGAGGAGAGCCCAGTGGCACATCACGAGGTGATAACCATCGAAGATAAAAAGATTGGATATATTGTCTATACTGGCTTTGACTCTGAGTATGATGATGCGCTTATAGAGGCTATTAGTGAGCTCAAAGAGGGTGGTGCTGAGGAGGTTATCCTCGACCTGCGCATAAATGGCGGTGGCTCGGTGAACTCGGCAGTGAAGCTCTGCTCCGCTCTTATGCCTGCAAAATATGAGGGCAAAACGCTCTGCAGAATTGAGCGTAATCCTAAGAACACGGTGAGCGACCAAGTATCAGACTTCAATCTCAAGGATACGGGTAGTCTACTCGAGCTTGATGAGCTTACGGTCATCTGCTCGGGGTATAGCGCCTCGGCATCGGAGCTTCTCATCATGGGCTTGAGGGGCTTGGATGTGCCAGTAACGCTTATTGGCTCAGCGACCGAGGGTAAGAATTGCGGTATGGATGTGACACGTCGCACCATCGAGGGCATAAACGTGGAGTTTGCACCAATCACCTTTATGTGCTTCAATGACAAGGGTGAGGGTGATTGGGGTGATGGTATAGTGCCCGATATAGACCTTACCGAGGAGGGTAACGAGCTCTCTATTTCGGACAAGAACTATCCGCTGCCTCGTGCCGACTGGGGCGACTACCAGCACGACATAGCCCTTGCCGCAGCGTTGGCTAAGGTTACGGGTAAAAAGGTCTCGGACAGCACACGCTCTGCTATCCTTGTTGAGCTCCCCGTGGCGGCATACATGGAGTATGAGATAGAGGGCATTAGACACTATGTTGAGGAGTGATAATCAGCAATTCGCGGCGCTATTTGGGCGGTTCACCGACTATTTTAACATATTTAGCCCTACATTGTGTTGTTTTGAATAATTTTTGACTATCTTTGTAATGAGCGAGATAGTCGCTACGTAGTAGATTAACCATAGGGCGCGACCTTGGTGTTGTGCCCAAAAAGAGAGATAAGCGTTATGAGAAGGTCATTATGGATTGTTGCAGCGGTTGCCATTGCGGTGGTGATGAGCAGCTGCTCGGCGATGTTTAACGCATCGTCTTATGGGTCGAACGACCTCTACAATACCAACAACCGCGTTCAGGTTGCCAATAGGTTGAAGGCTGAGGCTGAGGCCGAGGCTGCGGAGGCCGCTGCACGTCAGGCGCAGTGGGAGGCTCGCACCGCACAGGCTAATGCAGAGGCTGCCGAGGCGGAGTACTATGCTGCAATTAGCGAGAGTCCCGACTATATCAACATCGTTGCGGATGACTACGATAGCGCCTATGCTCGTCGTCTCTATGGCTTTAACTCGCCAACATATAACTATCCATCGAGCTACTACTCGTTGCTCTATAGCGATGCAATGCGCTATGCCTCTGCCTACGACCCTGCCTACTACAACATCATGGTTTCGGGTAATCAGGTATGGGTGGAGCCTCGCTACGTGACCTCGATGTTTGGCGCGTGGGGTGCAACCAACGTAACCTATGGCATCTACTCATCGCCATGGAACTATGGCTGGTGCATCAACGTAGATCCATTCTACTACTCATGGTGGGGCTATCCTCGCTACTCATGGTACGACTGGAATTGGAATGTGTGCTATAATAGATATCACTACTACTACGACTGGTGGGGTTATCCATACTACTATGGTTACCACCACCATCACCACCACTACGGTCCAGGTCACCACTATAATCCACCACGCCCACCGCAGCATCGTCCTAATCACGATGGTCCGGGCTATCGACCCAATAACCGTCCTAACCACGGTCTGACAACGGGCACGGGTGCAAGTGCTGGACGTCCTATTGCCAACCTCAATGGTAATCGCGATAATACGGGCTCACGCTATACATCGCCAACTACCAACCGCAACTACGGCAAGGTGGAGACGACAATTGGCAGCGGACGACCAGCTCGTGGCGGCTCAGTGTCGACAGGCGTGAATAGCAATAGCAACTATCGTGTGAGTGGCACTAAGATTGGCGTTTCGACAACAACGGGTGGCGTATCTACCACAGTTCGCGATGGTGGCACACGCAACAACAATAGCAGTGTGACAACCACCATCAACGCTGGACGTAGCAATAACTACCGCCAGGGTGGCACATCGAGCAGATCATCGAGCAGTTCAAGCAGTGGTACAGTGAGCTCTTCGGGAGGCTCCACCTCTTCAAAGCGCTCATCGGGCAGCAGCTCATCATCGAGCTCATACCGTAGCTCAAGCTCTTCGTCGTCAAGCTCTTATCGCAGCTCTGGCTCATCGTCGAGCAGCTACCGTAGCTCAGGTTCGTCATCGAGCAGCTATCGTAGCTCAGGCAGCTCATCGCGTAGCTCATCGAGCTCAAGCTCGTCATCACGCAGTGGCGGTGGTAGCACCTCATCACGCAGATAGCTAATGATCTAAATATTGGGGTATGCGCCAGGCATACCCCAATAGTAATAAACATATAACATCATACGACTATGAGAAAGATATATACATTTGTGGCAGCTGCCATATTGAGCATGGCTATTATGCCGAGTGCCTCGGCGCAGGTGGTGAACTTTGGCGGTGTCACCTTCAACAACGATATTGTCGGCTGGGGCGACCTCTATAACCTATCATACACCACCCACAACTACGGCACGGCGCGCTCCATGGCCATGGGTAACGCCTTTACAGCTCTTGGCGCCGACATGGCTTCGGCGTCGATAAACCCTGCGGGTATCGGTATGTATATTAATAGCGACTTGAGCTTCACCCCCATGATGCAGTTCGTGAATAGCCCTACCGAGGGTGCGGAGTTCAACAATAGCGACTCTTTTAGTGAGCGTAGCAATCGCTTCGGTATGGCGAGTGCTGGTGGTATCTTTACAGTCTATCGTGGCACAGGAGGTTTGACAAACCTCAACATAGGCTTTGTCTATAACCGCATTGCCGACTTTAACCAAAACTATAAATTCGCATCGTTTGGCAACAAGGGCACCAACTCAATGGCAAATGTTTTCTGCACCCTTTCGAATGTCGATGGACTCCTAACGGATAGCGATGGTAGGATCTCCTTTGGCAATGACCCATATTACTGGGGTGCGGTGCTTGCATATAAGAATGGTCTAACGAACAAGGATGACCAGGGTTGGTATATCGACCGTATAGGCGTCGATGCCGAGATAGACCAATTTACAGCTGTGGAGACACGTGGCTCGGTTGGTGAGTTCGCAATACCCGTAGGCTTCAACTTTATGGATATCTTCTACCTCGGTGTAACACTCGGTATTCAGAGCGTGGATTATAAGCATACGGTATACTATGGTGAGAACTATAACTACCCCGAAGGCTACCCATCAGGCGAGGAGATGCCCTATCAGCTCACCTTTATGAACTACCAGCAGTCGACACATATCTCAGGCTCGGGTCTAAACCTCAAGGTGGGTATGACGGTGCGCCCTGTGAAGTGGTTGCGCTTGGGTGTTGCCTACCATACACCAACGGCGTATGACCTATCGTTGCGTTATAGTGCCGATATGTGGTCTGAGACCTTCAGCGCTGGTAACAACCCCGATGGCTACGACTTAGATAATTATGGCTATATGTCCGACTATGTGGAGTCTCCAGAGTGGGAGGATTCGGGTGACTATGGATGGGAGTTTAACTCGCCATCACGCCTTATGGTAGGTGCTGCGGTGACCATCGCCAATCGCTTTATACTCTCGGCAGACTATGAGCGTAGCTGGTATCAGAAGACACGCCTTGTAAAATCTCCTATTACCAACCTCAGCTATACATCAACCATCGAGGAGCAGTTCCGTGCCTCTAACACCCTGCGCGTAGGTGCTGAGTTCCGTGTTCTTCCGTTTGCCGATATTCGTGCTGGTTATATCTATAGTGATGGTGGTGTGAAGAATGAAAATCAGATATTTACACACCCACTTACCACCCGCGAGAGCTACATCACCGCAGGCTTGGGATTCAAGCTTGGCAAGATTACATACCTCGACTTCGCATACCAGTACAATAAGCGCGAGCGCACATGGTATCAGTCGTTCTATGCTACGGATAGCTTTGACCCAGAGTTAAATATCGAGGCGGTGCCTGTGCGTACTAACTCATATCGCCACCTTGCGGTATTGACTCTCGGCTTCCGCTTCTAAAATTATAAAGTACAGACCCATATATGAGTGATTGGAAAGAGCGTCTCGGTGTGGTGTTCTCCACCAACCCCGACTTTCAATATGAGACAACCTCTGAGGCCGAGGCTGAGACCCTCGCCCCTGCAAAGCAGAACCTTCGCGTCTGGCTCGATAGGCTGAAGGGTGGTCGTGTGGCCACCGTGGTGCGAGGCTTTGTGGGCAGCAATGCCGACCTTGCGGAGCTCGGCAAGGAGCTGAAGAGGAGCTGTGGCGTGGGTGGAACAGCTAAGAATGGCGAGATAATCATCCAGGGCGACCACCGCGACCGCGTTGTCGACCTGCTTACAAAGGCGGGATACAGATGTAAAAAGGCTGGAGGCTAATATCCAGCGCCTACGATATATGGTTAGAACCAGAGGCTAACCATAAACTTAAAGGTACGACCATAGCCATACTGCGTCATATTGCCGAAGGGCATGAGATGGGTATGGCTTGTTGTATTTATTCTGCGTACGCGATGCTGCTCATAGCTGCGATACACCACCTTGCTGCCCAGCAGATTGTTTACGGATAGTTGTAGTCGTATAGACATATCATCCTTTAGCTTGAAGGTCTTAGCCACAACGGCATCAACAAGCACAGCATCCTTGAGGCGCTGCTGCGCCATCAGGGTGTTGTACTCCTCCTTGGATGGTGCGTGCGAGGTGATGCGCTCGCTACGGCGTATGAAGGATGGCTCGGCGTAGCGCATGCCCCAGTAGCTTGCCGAGAGGCGCGCCATCCAGCCACCTTTAGGTCGAAACTCAAGGTCGCCATAGAGCGTTACCTCGGGCGTTGAGGTGTGATAGCCCTTGATGTAGGATGTTGTATTGGCAATCAGACGATTATCCGCATCGGCATAGCACATGATGTTGGCATTGCGCATATAGCGATACTGCGCTGCGGTGAGGGCAAATGATGATTGTAAGATGTTCATCCATCGCACCTTGGCCGATGCCTCAATACCAAAATTCAGAACTCCTATATCGTTGACCACGGCATTTGCCATCGTCGATGCCATATCATCGTAGTAGCGCAAAACGCTGCTCATATTAGTGTGCGTGGTTACGAAGAGTGTTGCCGCGACCTCGACACGCTCATGTCGATAGTGGTACGACGCCTCGGCAGCAAATGCAGTACTTAGCTCGGGGTCGGGTATCGTCCTGTTGTTGTACTGTGGCTGCAGGAAGAGCATATCTATTTTGGGCGTAGCCCTGCGGAGCATTGCCGAGGCGCTAATATGATGATTTCTAATGCTATGTGTCCAGCCGATGTTGATGCGGTAGGGGAAGTGCTTGATGCTCTGCGACTTGCCATACGACCCTCTGCCTGGAAATAGCTCCTTCTCGAAGTTGCCTCGGCGTTGCGATATGTCGGTGCCAAGGTGTATGCCCACAGCAAAGTTATTACGACCATACTTCAGCGCAAGACTACCATAGAGCTCCGTGTGGTGACGCGTGAGTAGGTAGTCATAGCCAAAGTGGTCGCCCTCGGTAACTCTAATATCCTCATCGCGCAGGTTATTCTTAGGCGGAACGCCATTCGCGGATAGCTCCCTATTGAAGTAGTCGTAGTCGAGGATATGGTCGGCACCAAGCATATCATCTGCGCTCCTAAAGAGGTGCGCACTACTCATATCGTAGATAACGCCACCGTTGATTGTCATACTGTTGATGTGGTGCTCGACCTCTGCCGTAAGGGCTGTGCGTAGTATGTTGTTGTGGCGCTTATCAACGATATATGCTGCGTGACCATCGCTCTGCAGGGCATTAGTGTGGTAGAGATAGTCCCAATCTATCTGCGTATATCTCAGGTCGTTATCTCGCCATGCGGCAGTCACCTCGGCAATGCTCTCCTCGTTTGTGAAGTAGGAGGGTAGTCGCTGGTAGTTGTCGGGCGCCGCCGTCGGCGCGTCGATGTTGCTTAGGGTAGAGTAGCTGTAGAGGTCGTAGCTTATGTCCGCCATCGCTCTGAGCGAGGTGTTGTCGCTAAGCTCTCGGCGCCATAGGGCGATAATTTCGGGGCGTAGCTCTGTTGCGATGTTGGCATTGCGCATCTTGCCCGCCTGCATACCCCACGAGGGGTTGTAGAGATAGTTGTTGGTCAGCGTAAAGCACTCCTCCAATGTCTCCTTGCGTGTGCCACGAGTGCTGTAGGGCGCTATGGCTATTAGGTGTAGCGAGTTCCCCTTCCACTCGCGTGAGGCGTGGAGGGCTATGTCGAAGCTGTTGTTGTTCACGCCATCTACATATATATCGCGTCCCATGCGCGCGCGTGCGCTACTGGTCAGCACCCAGTCATCGCTAAGCTCAATGCCTTTGTGCGATATGCGGTATGTGCCGCGGTAGCTGATCGCGGCAAGGTAGTTACGCCCCGAGATGTCGCCACGTAGGTCATGACTATCAAACCGATACCTCTTCTCACCCTCAAGGTTATAGCTTAGCGACGATGTCGTTGTTCCCGATAGCGAGGCGTTGCTAAGACCCGGATAGCGCATACGTCTGATGCCGAGGGTGCTGAGTGCCGATGATGTGGTATAGTCTATGGGTATGGCACCAAGCATGGTCACCTCCTCGCCGCGCTGACCGCCGCGTATGTTGTTGGTTACGCCGCGCATGGCGAACTCGGCATTGGAGGCTATGTAGGGTATTGCTCCCGCATCGGGGACTACCGATTGATACTCCTCGAGGAGGTTGAGGTACTGCTCCTCTTCGTCGTCGTAGTACTTGTATAGAATGTAGTCCGCATCGAGCTCCTGTGCCGAGAGTGGTAGCACATGGCATATGGCAACCACTATGCACAACACAATCTTTTTTATGCGGCAACTAATCATTATAGAACCTCCCTATACTTAATGTTTGGAATGTAAAATACAAAGTTAAGATTTTTTTTCCGATCCTAACTATTTGTGGTGAGCCTTTCTTTAGTTTGATAACATATTTTCATCACCGGACAAACACTTTTTCCTCTCTGTAGTGGCGTGAGGATGGTCTAAGGGGCATGTCTAAATACACATATTTATGCGCATATTTATTCAGTTTTAGCGACATAAAAGTTGTTTTTTATCAAAAAAATGCTATTATATTTTGTGGTTCAAAAAAAAGTGCTTAACTTTATAATCCGCAAAGGCACTTAAGCATTTGAGATGGTCCGAGAAAGTGAGATTTTCTGAGAGCTTAAGCGACAACAAAAAACCTAAAAAACTAACATACTATGAAAAACTATTCAGCAAAAGAGATTAAGAACATCGTTCTTATTGGTGCGCCTGGCGCCGGAAAAACTACCCTTGCAGAGGCAATGGCTTTCGAGGGTAAGGTGATTGATCGCAGGGGTAGTATCGAGAATAACAATACCATCTCGGATAATACCGATATCGAGCACGAGTACAAGCGTTCGATATACTCAACAACCCTCTTTACTGAGTTTATGGACCGTAAGCTCAACATCATCGACTGCCCAGGCTCTGACGACTTCTGTGGTTCGTTGTTCTCTGCATTTAAGGTAGGTGACGTTGGTGTTATGGTTCTCAACGCACAGAATGGCTGGGAGGTAGGCTCAGAGCTTCAGTCTCGCTACGCACGCATCCTCAACAAGCCACTTATCGGCGTTATCAACCAGCTCGATGGTGACAAGGCTAACTACGACGCTACAATCGAGGGTATCCGCGCCAACTCATCTGTAAAGCCTGTTATCGTTCAGTATCCTATTAACCAGGGCTCTGGCTTCGACTCATTCATCGATGTATTGATGATGAAGCTCTACAAGTTCGTAGATGAGAATGGTAAGCGTGAGGAGTATCCTATTCCAGAGAGTGAGCTCGAGCGTGCTAATGCTCTTAACCAGGAGCTTGCTGAGGCAGCTGCTGTTTATGATGACGCACTCATGGAGCTCTACTTCGAGAAGGGTTCACTCACTCAGGACGATATCCGTGCAGGTTTGAAGCTTGGTGTATCTAAGCGTGACATCATGCCTATCTTCTGTGCTTCAGGTAAGCGCGACATCGGTACTAAGCGTCTTATGGAGTTCATCATCAACGTAGGTCCAGGTCCATTGAAGGCACCTGCATTCCTATCAACTGAGGGTGAGGAGATCCTTGCAAACGCTGAGGAGCCAGCTGTAGCATTCGTATTCAAGAGCCAGATAGAGCAGCATATCGGTGAGATCACCTACTTCCGCGTAGTACGTGGTAAGATTACCGAGGGTATGGAGCTTGTAAACTCACGCACAGGCAACAAGGAGAAGCTATCGCAGCTCTTCGCCGTGGCTGGTAAGAACCGTGTTAAGGTTACTGAGCTCTCTGCAGGTGACATTGGTTGCACAGTGAAGCTTAAGGGTACTCGCACCAACGATACTCTTGCAGCACCTGCAGCACCTATCACCATTGAGCCTATCGTATTCCCAGAGCCTCGCTACCGCGCAGCTGTTAAGGCTAAGGAGCAGAGCGATGAGGAGAAGCTCGGTAAGCTTCTTAACGACGCTAAGTATGAGGATCCTACAATCCTTGTTGAGTACTCTAAGGAGCTCAAGCAGACCATCATCCAGGGTCAGGGTGAGCCCCACCTCAACATCCTCAAGCAGCGTCTCTCTACAGAGAATAAGATGGAGATCGAGTACTTCGCTCCAAAGATTTCATATCGTGAGACCATCACTAAGGTGGCTCAGGCCGACTACCGCCACAAGAAGCAGTCTGGTGGTTCTGGTCAGTTTGGTGAGGTTCACATGGTCATCGAGCCTTACTACGAGGGTATGCCAGAGCCTACTAAGTATAAGGTAAACGGTCAGGAGATCGCCGTTAGCGTTAAGGGTAAGGAGGAGTATGACCTCCCATGGGGTGGTAAGCTCCAGTACTACAACTCTATCGTTGGTGGTGCTATCGACGCTCGCTTCATGCCAGCTATCTTGAAGGGTATCATGGAGAAGATGGATGAGGGTCCATTGACAGGTTCTTACGCTCGCGACATCCGCGTTGTTATCTACTACGGTAAGATGCACCCAGTAGATTCAAACGAGCTCTCATTTAAGCTCGCTGGCCGTAACGCCTTCAAGGATGCGTTCCGCAACGCTGGTCCAAAGATTATGGAGCCTATCTACAACGTTGAGGTGCTCACACCAAGCGAGTATATGGGTGCTGTGATGAGCGACCTTCAGAACCGCCGTGCTATGATTATGGGTATGGAGTCTGATAAGGGCTTCGACCGCCTCAACGCACGCGTGCCATTGGCAGAGCTCTATCGCTACTCTACATCTTTGTCATCACTCACATCTGGTGCTGCTACATACACCATGCAGTTCGCATCATACGAGCAGGTGCCTGCAGATGTTCAGGATAAGCTCCTCAAGGCTTACACCGACACTGATGAGGATTAATCTCATATCATAGCCGCGTCCTGCGGCAATCTCAAAGGGGCTGTCCAGCAAACTTGTTGGACAGCCCCTTTTAAAGTGAAAGGTGAGAGGTGAAAAGTGAATTAGAAATGAGTAAAGAGTAATTAGTAATGGTGTTGCTCCTGCGGAGCAATGGGGTAGGGAAATTAGGGAGTTTAAGGAAGTTAAGGAGTTTAAAGCAAAATCACTAATTTCTTTAATTTCCCTAAATTCATTAATATCCCAATCGCTCCATCGGAGCGAAATATTACTAATTACTCTCTACTCTCTACTAATTAACTCTTCACCTTACAGCAAGAGGGTGTCCAACGAGCTCGTGGACACCCTCATACTGTTGGAGCGACTATGCTCCGCTATTAATACTCGGCAAGGATGATGCCGGTGATTGGTGCTACGCTGATCTTGCCATCCGTGATGGTTATGCTACCCATGCCATTGGGGACAATCGTCGTGCCGTCGCACACCCACTTATATGTGCCCTCGGGGATGTCGAACTCGACCTCCTCGCGTGAGCCATTCATAAGCACAACAATGCTCTTGGCGCTATCCACACCCTTGATGTCGGAGAGGACAAAGCCTACGGCAGCCTCGTTCTCGTGCTCGATGAAGCTTAGGTGGTCGCGCACAAGGTTAGCATCGCCGAGAGAGAATGCAGGGTGCGCCTTGCGCATGGCGATAAGACCCTTGTAGTACTCCACGAGGTCGTTATACTGCGCCTTGTTGCCCCAGTCTATGGCGTTATACTTATCGGACTTATTATAAGTGTTCTTCTCGCCGAGCTTGGTGCGGAAGAGCTCCTCGCCGCAGAAGATAAATGGAATACCCTGCGATGTGAATACGCCAAACTGTGCTAACTTGACCATGCTTAGGAGCTCCTGCTCGTCAGCATCTGGCGATAGTAGCTCGAGGCGGTCGCGGAGGTTGTGGTCGTCGTGGCAGCTCACGTAGCTGATATGCTGACGTGGGTTTGCGCACCATGCCTCCTCGCTATGATTTACCTCGGGGTGCTCTACGCCGCCGACAATACCGAACTTAAGAGCCTCCTTGTTGCCGCCTACGCCATGTATGAAGCCTCCTATTGTGCACTCGAGGTTGCCGCGTAGAGCATTGCGGATGTCATCCGAGAATGCCGCAACGCCAGGCATCTGATAGGTATAGCGCTTGAAGGCGAGCTTCGACTCGTCGTATAGAGGTGCCGATGCTGCCCAGCCCTCGCCATAGAGTAGGATGTCTGGGTTGAGGGCGCTCAGACGCTCGCGGATAAGGTTCATGGTCTCAATGTCGTGGATTGCCATAAGGTCGAAGCGGAAGCCATCGATATGATACTCCTTTACCCAGTACTCCAACGACTCGACCATATACTTGCGCATCATAGGCTTCTCGCTGGCAGTCTCGTTGCCACAGCCTGAGCCATTGGCGAAGGTGCCATCGGCATTCATGCGGTAGAAGTAGCCTGGCACGGTGAGCTCGAAGCCACAGTTATTGACATCGGTGGTGTGGTTGTATACCACGTCGAGGACTACGCAGAGACCCGCATCGTGCATCGCCTTGACAAGGGTCTTAAACTCGCGAATACGTGTCTCAGGCTTGTTTACGTCGGTGGCATATGTACCCTCTGGGGTGTTGTAGTTCTTAGGCTCGTAGCCCCAGTTGTAATCATTCGAAGGCTTCGACTCGTCGATAGAGCCGAAGTCGGCTGTTGGGAGCAGATGAACGTGTGTTACACCAAGCTCCACAAGGTGGTCGATGCCTGTTGCAAGACCATCAGGCGTATGTGTGCCACGCTCCGCCATGCCGATGTATTTACCTGGCTTAGAGCAACCTGCCGAGGTGTGCGCCGTCATATCGCGATAGTGCATCTCGTATATTACTCTCTTTGCTGGGTCTACCTTAGGGCTCTTATCCTTATTCCAGCCGCGAGGGTTTGTCTCATCAAGGTTGATGATAGCGCCGCGGTCGCCATTTACGTTTAGCGCGCGGGCGAAGATGCCGGCACTCTCCTCGAGCTTCTCGCCACCAATGCTCACCTGGAAGGCGTAGTACATACCGCGCTTGTCGCCCATCACCTCGACATTCCATAATCCCTGCTCGCCCCTCTCCATGGCATACTCCTCAATAAAGGTGTCACCCTCGTAGAGTCGTAGTGCCACGGCGTCGGCAGTTGGTGCCCATAGCTCGAAGCTGCACTTCTCGGGGGTGTAGACCATCTCCTCGATATGTTTCTCAGGTACGGAATACACCTCTTTGCGCTCGGACACTGTGTCAGTCGCCTGGTTGTTAGGCTCTAACTTATCACTCTTCTTGCCTCCGCTGCAGGCAACCATCGTTGTTGCCGCCAGGAGCATGGTGCCACATTGTAACATTCTCTTAAATCTCATAGTTTGTATAGATATTATATGTTGTCTTATTTCAATAAAGGCTCTACAAATTTATAAATATTTTCGCATACGCGCGTTAAAACAGAGTATAATTTGTAGAAATAGGTTGTATACAACCCCTTTATTAAGGTGAAAAGTGAAAAGTATGGTGCGCTTCGCGCGTGAGGTTTATTCAGGAGCGTGGGAGCAATTAGACCCTGCGTCGCAGACACCACACTTTTCACTTTCACCTTATAAACCCTCGTCATGCCGAGGAGGCGCAAATCAATTAGTAAAGAGTAGTGAGAAATTAGTAATAGTTGAGCGTCATCAGCGCTCATAAATTTTGTTACTAATTACTAATTGACAAATTACTAATTTTAGATAAGTCTACCGCTGTTTATAGACATTGCCAATGCAGAGGGTTATATCTATCAGCGAGGTTGTTACACAAAGGTAGATCGCCACAGAATTGCATAGACCGATATCAGTATCAGCAAGGCTATTGGTTGCAATTCTTCGCGATGACGAGGTTTATATGCGTCGCAGACACCACACCTTTCACCTAACAAAATCTCCTCGCAGCCGAAACTGCGAGGAGATAAACCAGAAGCGCTGCGCTTTATTCTAAGACAGGGCGTACAGGATACCCAACATAGCGAGCACTCCAAACCACAGCGTGAAGGTTTCCCAAGTTTAGACGAAATGCGTCCTGATTATACTCTGAGTATGGCGTAGAACTCCAATAGCCGCCACCCTCAACATCGTAGTAGAGCGTTTCGCCACGACGATAACCTGCAGCGGGAAGATAGATACTATTGCCATTAGGGCCTGTAACCTTATAGCAACCATTACCTATTCGCTCCCATTCACACTTCTCAAGCAACTCATTAAACTCCTCTTTTGTAGGCATACGCCAGTTGCCACCCCACTCAACAAATGCAACATCGCGATTTGTGCCTTTGATGTCCTCCATTCTCTTATTCCATGTTGTGCAATTATCGCCTAAGTAGCTACTCTTTGTACTTACCTCGCCCCAAGCATAGTAATTGCCATAATCCTCGGGATTTTCTGCTCCGATATTGCACGTTGCCCACTTGACGCTCAGACCGAGATCTACATACTCGTGACCTTCGTGAGAGGGGTTAGAATCTTTTTTCTTGTCCGTGTTGCCGCAGCCAACAACAAGAGTTAGCGCGAGCATAGATAGTAGTAACTTTCTCATATTATCTCTGTTTATAATTAATCCTCGCTACATATTCACCCCATTAGGTACGCTCGATATAGTGAATTTCATACTTTGTAATATCGAGACCACTAAATATGCCACCAACTGTACGCTTGCCGTTAGGATCGACTGCAGCTGCACCCTTGACCACTTTCTCGCCATAATAACCCGAGTATAACACGAGGTATACGCCCAATCCTATATTGCTGTTGTTCTCAAGAACCAAAACGCCTATACCTGATTCATTAACAATCTTCGCAGATATACAATCATTATACTTATTGGTTATCCTTGGCATGATGCTGCGGCATATGAACGTATCGAACTTCCAGTCGCTACCGCTACGATAGTACGTAACCTCGCCCTCAACATAGTAGCAACCACGGGTAGACGTTGTGAACTCGATGGTTACATCATAGACCAAGTCGGCGCCATCCATGGTGTAATCATTAATTACCACCTGCGGATTCTGCTCCTCGGTGAACATCATCTTCTGCGTGCTAAAATATCCATCCTTGGAGGTCTCGGTGTATTTCACACCGATAAGATCCTTTGCAATTCTATCTGCACTTGGATTTGCGCCTGCTGCATAAAGCTCATTTGCGAATAGCGTACTACCCATTGCAACAACACAAAGTAGCGTAAAAAGTCTCTTTGATACCATAACAATAGATTTTAAATTTTGTTTATAATTTACTGTAATTTTGTGTCACTTTGCCTCTGTTTTGCAATACAAAGATAGATGAAAAACTAAGCCTCGCCAAACAATTTCGGGCATATTGTATGAAATGCCCATGTTACTGTATGAAATGACACAATAGCCTAATGGTGTTGACGTTGCCTTCTCAGGAATTCCGATTAGAAACAGCCCTGCGAAAGATTTAGACAGGTGCCTTCTATGACGCCTTTACACCCCACACGCTTGTCCTGCCCTGTCCCGCCACTTGTCCCACCCACACATCCCACCCACGCACTTGCCCCCTCTGCTGGTCCCTCCCGCGAGCCCCCCCATGAGCCCCCCCCTTGTGACGCGGGTATTATTTTTAATACCCGTGATTTTTCTCTCGCATGTGAGCTCTCCCTATGCACCGCGGGTATCTTTTTTAATACCCGCGTGCGCAAACCGATGTCCGTTTGGCTGTGGCGTCCCCCGTGGTCGTGGGTATCTTTTTGAGTACCTATATGCATCCACCCTCTTGCTCTTACACGAACCAACCTTCACGTTGCGGGTATCTTTTTTAATACCCGCGTGCGCAAACCGATGTCTCGCACTTGAACATAGGAACAATAGGAGTAATAGGACCGCTTCGCTTGATAGGAGCAATAGAGAGAGCCGCGCTGTTCACGCGCAAGCAATCCTATTGCCCCCATTGCTCCTATCGCCCCCACGATGTTGCGTTAAACCTCGCGCAAAGCGCGCCGAACTTTTCCTTTTTCCTTTCATCTTTATCTCAAAAAATAGCGATAATATTTTTATCTCTCGGAAATTCTTACTACCTTTGACAAATTGATAGAATATCAATACACGAAAGTAAACATTATACAAAACCTAAAACAATATCGATATGAGAAAACTACTTCTCGGTGACGAGGCTATAGCACAGGCGGCTATCGACTCTGGTCTATCAGGTGTCTATGCCTATCCTGGTACTCCGTCTACCGAAATTACCGAATTCATTCAGCTCCGTGAGGAGAAGCGTGGCGATGCTGAGAACAAGATTTTCTGCCGCTGGGCAACTAACGAGAAGACCGCTATGGAGGGCGCTCTCGGTATGTCATACATGGGCAAGCGTGCCCTCGTATGTATGAAGCACGTTGGTATGAACGTTGCTGCTGACCCATTCGTAAACTCTGCGATGACAGGTGTTAACGGTGGCTTGGTAGTTGTTGCTGCCGACGACCCATCAATGCACTCATCACAGAACGAGCAGGACTCTCGCTTCTATGGTAAGTTCGCTCTTATGCCAATCTTCGAGCCATCGAACCAGCAGGAGGCATACGAGATGACACGTGCAGCATTCGAGCTCTCGGAGGCTGTGAAGCTCCCAGTATTGATGCGTGTGACAACTCGCATGGCGCACTCTCGCGCCGTGGTTGAGGTTACTGAGAACCCACGCACACAGAATGAGATCAACCGCCCAACAGATGTACGCACATGGATCTTGTTGCCAGCATTTGCTAAGAAGCGTTATGTTCAGCTTCTCGCGCAGCAGGACGACCTTATGAAGGCATCGTTGGAGTCTAAGTATAACTTCTACCGCAAGGGTGCTAACCCTGAGAAGGGTGTAATCACCACAGGTATCGCCTACAACTACTACATGGAGAACGTAGCAGGTGCTGAGGAGCGCAGCGTGCTCAAGGTATCGCAGTATCCATTGCCAGTAGCTCTCATCGAGAAGATGGTTGAGGATGGCGCTAAGGAGATCCTCGTTATGGAGGAGGGTCAGCCAGTTGTTGAGGAGATGGTACGCGCCATCGTTCCTTCAACTGTTGTTGTTAAGGGTCGCTTGACAGGTGATCTACCACGCGTAGGTGAGCTTACACCAGATAGCGTACGCGCATCGCTCGGCTTGGAGAAGTTGGAGAACCTCGAGGCTGACGACATCGTTGTAGCACGTCCACCAGCATTGTGCCAGGGTTGCGGTCACCGCGATATGTACAAGGCGTTGAACGAGGTAGCTGCCGAGTATGAGAATCCTCGTATCTTCGGTGATATCGGTTGCTACACTCTTGGTGCGTTGCCTCCATTCCAGGCGTTGCACGCCTGCGTTGAGATGGGTGCTTCAATCACCATGGCTAAGGGTGCCTCTGATGCAGGTCAGTTCCCATCATTCGCAGTTATCGGCGACTCAACATTTACCCACTCAGGTATGACCGGTCTTTTGGACTGTGTTAACTCTAACGCTAACGTTGTTGTCGTTATCTCTGATAACCTCACAACAGGTATGACCGGTGGTCAGAACTCAGCAGGTACTGGCAAGATTGAGGATATCTGCCGTGGTATCGGTGTTCACCCTGATCATGTACGCGTTGTTGTTCCACTTCCAAAGAACATGGAGGAGATCAAGAACACCATCCGCGAGGAGATCGAGTACAAGGGTGTATCTGTGATCATCCCACGTCGTGAGTGTATCCAGACAGCAAAGCGTCACGCTAAGGCACGCGAGGCTGCAAAGAAAGAGTAAGTCCGCTAACAACAAAAACGAAACTATCATGAAGAAAGATATTATTTTGGCAGGCGTCGGCGGACAGGGTATCTTGTCGATTGCCACAGTCATCGGTGAGGCTGCTATGGCCGAGGGTTGGAACATCAAGCAGGCAGAGGTTCACGGCATGAGCCAGCGTGGTGGCGATGTTCAGAGTAACCTTCGTCTCTCAACAGAGCCTATCGCTTCAGACCTTATCGCTAAGGGTGGTGCCGACATCATCATCTCGTTGGAGCCCATGGAGGCATTGCGCTACTTGGAGTATTTGAAGAAGGACGGCTGGGTGGTAACATCTAACGTTCCATTCGTAAATATCCCTAACTACCCAGCAGAGGAGGAGCTCAACAAGCATCTTGCAGCACTTCCTAACTGCGTATCTCTCAACGTAGAGCAGTTGGCAAAGGATGCTGGCGCACCATTGCAGGCTGCCAATATGGTATTGCTCGGTGCGGCTATCCCTATGCTCGACATCGAGTTTGAGAAGATTGAGGCGGGTATTCGTCGTATCTTCGCACGCAAGGGTGAGGAGGTAATCGAGAAGAACCTCGCTGCAGTACGCGCAGGTTATGACAACTCTATCAAAAAATAAGATGACGATGGATAGACCATTAGACAAACAGACCGTCGATAACATCTGTATCGCCAACGGTTTGCGTAACGCCAAGGAGCTTGGCGCTGCATCTATCCGCCAGTTCGTGAGCGTTGTGAAGGATATCGAGGCTAAGATGGGCGTGGAGTACATTCGCATGGAGATTGGTGAGCCAGGTCTTCCTGCCGAGATGATTGGCATCGAGGCTGAGCACGAGGCATTGCTCTCAGGCGTGGGCTCTAAGTATCCTCTTATCACCGGTATCGAGCCTCTTACTAAGGAGGCATCGCGCTTCATCAAGGCGTTTATCAACCTTGACATTCCTCCTGTATGCATCGTGCCTACAGTGGGCTCTATGCAGGGTGCCTTCGCCACATTCATGGCTCTCAGCCAGATGCGCGACGACCGCGACACCATCCTCTTCATCGACCCAGGCTTTCCTGTGCAGAAGGCGCAGTGTAAGGTTCAGGGCATCCGCTTTGAGTCGTTCGACGTTATCGACTATCGCGGCAAGAAGCTCGAGGAGAAGCTCGAGGAGGTGCTCTCATCAGGTCGCATCAGCGGTATGATCTACTCTAACCCTAACAACCCTACATGGATGTGCCTCAACGAGGAGGAGTTGGAGATTATCGGTCGCATGGCAACCAAGTACGACGTTGTCGTAGTCGAGGACTTGGCATACCTCAACATGGACTTCCGTGAGGATCGCTCGAAGCCTTTCGAGGCTCCATATCAGCCATCTGTAGCTCGCTATACGAACAACTGCCTACACCTCTTGTCAGGCTCTAAGATGTTCTCGTATGCGGGTCAGCGTATCGCCATCGTGGCCATGAACCCAGCACTTGCTGATCGTTGCTACGATGCCCTTGCTAAGAAGTATGGCAACGATGGTCAGTTCCGCCGCAACTTCATATTCAACATCCTCTACGTCCTCTCATCGGGTGTTCCTCACTCAGCGCAGTACGCCTTGGCGGCGATGTTCCGTGCTGCGTCGGATGGTCGCCTCGACTTCGTAGGTCACACACGCGAGTATGCACGTCGTGCGCAGCGCGTGAAGGAGATCATGGTGAAGAATGGCTTCCATATCGTCTACGATAAGGATTGCGAGCAGGAGGTGAGCGATGGTTTCTTCTTCACCTTCGGCTACAAGGATATGACAGGTGAGCAGCTTATCAACAAGCTTATCTACTACGGTATCTCGGCTATTACGCTCGCTCCTACGGGTAGCTCTCGCGAGGGCTTGCGTGGTTGCGTGTCGATGATTTCAGACTACCAGTACGATGAGCTCGATAAGCGCCTCCGCATGTTCAGCCAGGACTATTAATAGATATTAATTTAGGGCTGCCCGTTTAGGACAGCCCTTTATAAAGAGAATAAGGCATGAAATTAGTTAGTGCGGCTGAAGCCGTAAAACTTATTAAGTCGGGTGACTCGGTATATATCCAGGGCTCGACATCCATCCCTGAGGTGTTGGTGCAGGCGATGACCGACCGCGCACCAGAGCTTCGCGACGTTAAGGTATATACAGCCTTTGCCATTGGTCGCTGTGATGCCCCTTATGCTAAGGCGGAGCTTCGCGACTCGTTCGAGCCACTTAGCTTCTTTGTGGCCAACAACCTTCGCAAGGCTATCAACGAGGGTGTGGCGCAGACCATCCCAGCATTCCTTGGTGAGATTCCATTCCTCTTCCGTTCGGGACAGATTCCATTGGACGTGACATTGTTGAACGTCTCGGAGCCCGATGAGGAGGGCTACTGCTCATATGGTATATCTGCCGACCTTGCATTCTCGGCTGTTGAGTGCTCTAAGGTGATTATCGCGCAGGTGAATAAGTATATGCCTCGTACCTTTGGTGACCCTGTGATCCATGTGTCGAAGATTGATGCTTTGGTGCGTGGTGATGAGCCACTTATCGAGGTGCCTACCGTTGTGCCTAACGACGTGGAGCGCCGTATCGGTAACTTCATCGCACAGGAGATTCCCGATGGTGCTACCTTGCAGATTGGCGTAGGTGGTATTCCTAATGCTGTGCTCGACGCCTTGCATGATCACAAGCACCTCGGCTTGCACACCGAGGCGATGACCGACGGTGTGGTGCCCCTCATCCAGAAGGGTATCATCGATAACTCGCTCAAGAAGCTATACCCAGGTCAGTCGTTGGCATGCTTGTGTCTTGGTAGCCAGCGTTTGTATGACTACTTGCACAACAACCGCGACGTGGTAATCCGCGACGTGGCTTGGACCAACGACCCACAGAATATCCGTCAGAACCCTAAGGTGATGGCAGTAAACTCGGCTATCGAGATCGACCTCACGGGTCAGATTTGTGCCGATAGTATCGGTGAGCGCATCTTCTCGGGTGTTGGTGGTCAGCACGACTTCATGTATGGCGGTGCCTTGTCGGAGGGTGGTAAGTGCTTCATCGCCCTGCCATCAATCACCAACAAGGGTCAGTCGAAGATTGTGCCTACCTTGACTAAGGGCGCAGGCGTTGTTACAACACGCTTCCAGGCTCAGTATATCGCTACGGAGCACGGCATCGTCTACTTGCGCAACAAGTCTTTGGCGCAGCGTGCTAAGTTGCTTATCTCGGTTGCCGATCCATCAGTCCGCGAGGACTTGGAGCGTGCAGCAGTTGAGCGCTTCGGTATAGGTTTCCTTCGTTGCAAGATATAGCGATAAGGGTACGTGTAAATTGGGGTGGCTGTTGCCACCCTTTTTTATTGCCTATTACTTGGTTGTTTGCCAAAATTTATCTATCTTTGTTATATGTTTCTGTGTACTACACAATTAAAATTACTATACTACGATGCAGAACTCTAACAACCCTCAAAGTGATAATGGGGGAAGACTTAAAATATCGGGCATTTTCAAATGGGTGATTGTCGGATGCTTGATAATTTCAACTATCGCTCTTCTCTATATTTGTATTGCGCTTGGCTATAATGCAGAGTCGAGTGAGCAGAAGTCGGAGAGTGGAGAGGGTGATGTAGTAGTAGTTATGTGTGACCCTGCAATAATACCAGATAATGTTGGGCAAGGAGTGGGGAACAGGACCTGGGATATTACGGAGCTTGATAGAACAAAAATGGACACCATTTTTGTTGATCAGCTTCTGGGAGTACGCGGAGCGGATGCAGCGAGCATTCAGTTCAATGATGAGATTATAATAGACGGTTCAGATACCCTTGTTAACCTTCGTGAGCAAGATAGCGCGAGTGATGACAGGCTTACCGAGCTTAAGGAGGAACTTCGTGAGGCAGAGGCGTTGAATATTTCATACACTGCTCCGGAGGAAAAAGAATAATTTGTACATACTGCACTGTTAGAAATAGCGGCAGTTTACCCTCTATATGTAAAAACAACTAAACCTACTTTAATATGAGTTTTGAACCATACAATCCACAGCTGAGAGAGAGTAGCAAACCGGGTCTCTTGTCAAGGATCGCGACACTTGCTTTTAAGGGGTGTTTAATCTACACTATCGTATCATTAATTGCTTTTGTTATCATCGTTGTTGTACTTGCCAAGTCGTGCGAAAGTGAGTCAGAGGAGAAAGCAACATATAACAATCCTTCGTTGGAGAAGCTAATTAGCTATATTGAGGAGAGCGGTAGCAAGGATGATAACGAGATGCAGGAGTATAGAGAGGCTAAAGCTAACGAGAAGACCAACGAGGATTCAAAGGTGATAGAAACGGTAGAGGAGGCTAAGCAAACTATTGTAATAGACCTTGATGAGTTGCGTGTTGATAAGGAGACTCAAGATGCGGTGGTCGATGTGTTGAATAGTTATCTATAGTGAAACGATTACTCTTAAGTTATGGGGTTGATTAAAAGATACTTTTAGTCAGCCCCATTATTTATTGGCTGTGGATGGAGACTTACTAAAGATATATAAACCCATCATTGTCAGCGCGGCGTTGAGAATAATAATCTCATAGCTGAAGGTGTAGCCACCAAACCATGCTGCGGAGTGCGTTGAAACAACGTAGCATATGAGTGGCGATAGTATGGCTATTATAGGCACCGCGCGCTCGTTTATAGTGCGACGCGTGAGCAGACCGAAGAGGAACATGCCGAGCAGCGGACCATAGGTATAGCTCGCCATAGTGAAGATAAGGGTGATAACACCTGCCGAGCTCCACGCATTGAAGGCAACGATGATAAGAGCCATCGTCACAGCTATCGCCGTATGCGTGCCACGACGCAGTTTGCCAAGCCCCTCATCCCCCTTTTTGCGACCATCCAATATGTCGAGCGTCATCGAGGTGGTGAGTGCCGTGAGCGCCGAGCCTGCCGACGAGTATGTCGAGGCAACAAGACCGAGCAGGAAGAGCACACCCACAATGGCTGGTAGTCCACTCCCGGTGGCTACATATCCAAAGAGCGCATCGCCCTCGGGCACGCCCTCACGCCCTGCGACATATATATATAGTAGTGCGCCGAGCACGAGGAAGAGTACTATGACGACCATCTGCACGATGATAGAGCTTATCAGTCCGCGCTGCGCATCGCGCTTCGAGCGGCACGACAACACCGTCTGCATCATATCCTGGTCCATGCCCGTCATCGCCACCACAAGGAAGATGCCCGCCAGGAACTGCTTCCAGAAGTAACGCCTATCCATCGGATCGTCGAAGAAGAGGACCTTGGAGAGGTCACTATGGTGTATTGCTGTGGCTGCCTCACCAATGTTATATCCCAAGGCACGCATGATGAAGATTATGCATAGCACGATGCTGCTCACCATGATTATTGTCTTGAGCATCTCTATCCACACCACGCTCCTAACGCCACCACGACGCGTGTAGAGCCACACGAGCGACATCATTATCGCAGCATTCAGGGCAAAGGGGATATCGTAGCGGTCGAAGAGCAGTGTTTGTAGCACCACGCATACCACAAAGGCGCGTAGCGAGGCAGATAGGAGCTTCGATATGAAGAATAGCCACGCTCCTGTGCGGTGGCTTGTGACACCAAACCTATGGTCGAGGTATTCGTATAGCGACACCACACCGAGGCGGAAGTATAGCGGCACAAGCACGAAGGCGATGATGAGATAGCCCACGAAGAAGCCGAGCGTTGTCTGCAGATAGGAGAAGCTGTCGGCCATTACAGAGCCAGGCACCGAGATATAGGTCACGCCCGACATTGCAGCGCCCACCATGGCTATGGCGGCCACGGCACGATGCGTCGAGCGACCAGCCGTGAAGAAGTTGCTATCGTCGACGCGGCGTGCGGCATAGCGAGCAACGACAAATAGCAGGATGATATATCCTGCTATTGTTGCTATTATTGTTGCGCTGCTCATCGTAAAGTATTATATTAGTGCTTATTGCAGTAGCGTGCCACAGCATCGGCGATGCGCTCGCCGTCCAGTGCTGCCGAGATGATACCTCCGGCATATCCTGCACCCTCACCCGCAGGGAAGAGACCCTCGATCTGGGTGTGCATGAGTGTCTCGCTGTCGCGAGGTATGCGCACAGGTGTCGATGTGCGTGACTCAACACCCACAACGATAGCCTCATCTGTGACAAAGCCGCGCATCTTACGTCCGAAGGTGGCAATGCCACTGCGCAGACGCTCGGCGATAATCTCAGGCATCCACTGATCGAGACGCGAAGGTGTTATGCCTGGAACATATGATGTGCGTGGAAGGCTCTTTGAGGCGCGTCCTGCCACGAAGTCCGACACGCGCTGCGCTGGTGCCACCTGCCTATCGCCGCTATGCTCGCGCGCGAGCTCCTCGAAGAGCTGCTGGTAGCGTAGTCCTGCAAGCTCGCCCCACTCCTCTCTAAGGTGCGCGAAGTCCTCGAGGCGTATCTCCGTGACGAGTCCCGAGTTGGCAAATACCGAGTTGCGACCACTTGGCGACATGCCGTTGACGACGGTCTGCTCCGAGGAGGTCATCGCTGGCACGATGAAGCCACCAGGGCACATGCAGAAGGAGTAGACACCGCGTCCAGCCTCCTGGCTAACAAGCGAATAGCTTGCCGCAGGGAGCCACTCGCCGCGCTCCTCGCAGTGATACTGTATGCTGTCGATAAGTCGCTGTGGGTGCTCTATGCGCACGCCCATGGCGAAGGGCTTCGCCTCCACAGCCACGCCGTCGCGGTATAGCAGTTCGTAGATGTCGCGCGCCGAGTGTCCTGTGGCGAGCACTACGGCAGCGCCCTCGATAATATCATCGCCGACCCTCACGCCCGTCATGCAGTTATCCTTGACGATAAATCCCGATACCTTGCTCTCGAACAACACCTTGCCGCCATGCTCTGTGATGGTGCGGCATATGTTCGTTATGATGCGTGGTAGCTTGTCGGTGCCTATGTGTGGGTGTGCCTCGTAGAGGATTGCTGGGTTGGCGCCATGCCATACGAGCGACTGCAGCGCCTTGTTGTAGTCGCCGCGCTTCTTGCTGCGTGTGAAGAGCTTACCGTCGGAGAATGTTCCTGCGCCACCCTCGCCAAAGGCGTAGTTCGAGTTGGGGTTGATATCGCCACCGCGGTTTATCTGCGCAATGTCATACTTGCGCGACAATACCGACTTACCGCGCTCGAGGAGTATGGGCCTAAAGCCGAGCTCTATGAGGCGTAGCGAGGCGAACAATCCCGCAGGGCCTGAGCCTACGACAACAACCTCCGTTCCATGCTCCACATTGGGGTAGTCGAAGTGGAGAGGTGCTGGTTGTGGCTCATTGTCGACATACACCTCAAGGGTAAGGTTCACCTTAGGCAAACGCTGACGCGCATCTATGGAGCGCTTTACGACACGCGCGAGGGCTATGTCGCTCTGCTGCACACCTAATCTACGCGCCACCTGTGCAACGTAGAACTTCTCATCTGCCGCCTGCTTGGGCGACAACTGCAGGGTCACTGTCTTTGGCATAATCGGTCAATTAATAGGCAAATATACAAAAAAAACGCATAAGACGAATCCTATGCGTTTATAAAAGTAGTTTCCCTTTTAAACATATATAACTAAGTCATCCTGAGGAGGCGCAACCGAGGGGGTCGTGGTGAATTGTCGCTCTATGCGCCGACGTGAGGATCTTCCGCTGTTTATAGCCCCTGCCAATGCAGAGGGTTAAACTGTATCAGCAATGGCGAAACACAACGGTAGATCGCCACAGAATTGCATATACCGCCATCTGTATCAGTAAACTCCTCGGTTGCAATTCTTCGCGATGACGTTTATACCACTTCCCTAGAAGCCGCTAAACGTACTCCACGAGTTATTCTTCTCGGCACCGCTCTCCACCGCATCGGGGAGATTGGGGAAGAAGTCGAAGCCTGTCCACGCCTCCACCTGGTCTACCGTCACCGTGTAGTTCGTATATGCCGTGGTAGAATAGGCCTTATTCTCGAACCAGAAGCCTATGCTCTCGGCATCCGTCACTACGCCACTACTATTTGTTGTCACCTTGAGAGCCACCTTGTAGAAGTAGTTTGGGATGGGCACTCTCTTGGTGTCGTCCTTGGCTGTGGTATACGTTATTGTCTTCGACTCACCCACCTTATTGAATGCTACGCCTGTAACGATATACACAATCTCGCTCTCAGCCTCGCTCTGCAATGCTGCCTCGAGGGTCTGCCATATGCCACTATTGAAATTTTCATGAATTTGTGGCACCGAGTTAGTGACGTAGAATGTCTGCAGCTGCATCGCCTTGATGCCATTGCGCGAGGCATTTGGTATCAGGTGTCCTCGAACGTAGGTGTCGGAGTTAGTGTAACTTCTATTGCAAAGGTTCACCTGAACAGTTGTCGACAAATTTGGGTTGAACGACCAATTTTCAGGACGCGAATATGAGCCCATGTGCTTAGCTTCAAGAGGATATGCCGTCCACAGCGAGGTGTATGTTGCGGAGTCGTAGTAGTGGGTGTAGTTACGCTCACCCGACGACATTACCTTCACCTCTGTAGCATTGGGATACGCCCCATCAGTACGCTCTGCGGGGAGCTCGAGCCACGTCTCAGAGGCTACGCCCGCCGAGCTATCATTACCAGTTCCCGGTGTAGGGTCTGTGGTGGGAGGTGTCTGCCCACCTCCCGTTCCACCACCCGAAGATCACTCAGCGTAGCCAGTCCACTCGATGTCCCAAATAGAGACACGGTCCTTATTAGATGTACTGTTTGATGGAGAATTATTGGTAATCTCAATTACGAAATCTCCAGCAACATTAACATCCTGCTCCCAGGTGTAGACCTTCTTCTGTGTAATTGAGTTAACATCAACCTTATAGGTCTGCACTGCAGTGCCGTTCTGCTTGATAGTGATGGTAAAGTCAACACCATTGCTCTCTGAGAATGCATGACCATACTTCAACGAGAGCTTACCACAACCTGTAGTGAGTGTTGGAGATACAATCTTACCCTTAGCTGATGTCTTACCATTCATTGTAAATGCGCGTGTAGCACTTGTAGAACCAATGAACTTGAAGGTTGGGTTGCTATCAGATGTACCACCCTGCATTACTGCACAGTTTGTACCCTTCCAGCCATTAGTTGAGGTACGAGTAGCATAACCGCTATTTGCAGCCACAGTATTGAAGTCATCACGGCCACCAACAACCTCGCCCTCTACTTGCTTTGCCTCCTGAGAGATAGCCACTACAGCAGACAACTCACCAGCGGTGAATGTAAGATTTGCATAGATAGCCTCCCCAGTCTCATTTGCAGGAGCTGTAACAGTGTAGGTTGTACCAGACTTCAACGCAACGGTGAAGTGTGAGTTATCAACGCTTACAGAGATAGCATCTGTTGCATTAACCAATGTTGCGGTGATATCCAATGAACCACCCTCAGCAGTAAACTGAAGTGTGCTATTGTCTACATTGATACCCTTGTGCGATACATATACCGCATTCTTAATCTGTGGGCTGCCGTTGTAAACATTGTACTTACCCTTGATGGTGATGATGTCGCCCTGCTTAAGACCTGCTGCAGCCCACTGCTTCTGTGAAGCGCCATCTGGGGTAAGCAAGCCGTATACATAAACAGTACCAGTTGCATCAGTTAGGTCGAAGTTACCATAAGTTGTGTTAGCTACATTGGTAATCTTACCTGTAAGGGTATACTCTGTAGTAGTATCCTTCATCTCCAAGAACTCTGCAATGGTCATAGTTTCATCCTCCTCAGCACCTGGAGCAGCCTGCTGCTCTACGGTAACAGTAACTGATAGACCCTCAGCAGAGAAGATTACATCGGCACTACGTTTCTCGCCATCATTTGCATCTGGGCACATATAGAATATACCATCTGAAGCCTCAGAGTCATCGATATATAGCCACTCAGCATCAGTTGAAGCCTTTACAGTTGTGATGTCGAAATCATTAACAGATGTTACTGTGAAGAAGTCATCGTCAATAGAATTACCATCGCTATCAAACTCCAAAGTCTCAGGACCTACCTCGAAGCGAGGTGTTGTATCCTCACCTACAGGTACAAGGTAGAGCTTATTGGCCTGTGTACCCTTGTAGAATGCGAAACGCTCCTGGCCTGAGTTGGTGTTAAACGCAAGAATACGCTCAGAGATATCCTTAATGGCAATCTTATACTGGTTAGTGCCATCGACAGGAGAGATTGTCAATGTCTGAGCATCGCCCAAGTAAGCGTAGTTGCCAGAATTTGAGCCATATAGATACTTACCCTCGTTATTCTGGAGAGTATAACCACCCTCAACAGCTGCGATATCCCATACCAATGTATCATCATCGGTAGTAAAGGTTGTTGCTGCTCCATCGTAGCTAACCTCGGCATAAGTCATAAAGTTACCAGAACCCTTAACGCCCTTCATAGCGTAGTACTTAGAACCGTTCTTAGCCATGACAACGTAGTTGCCCTCTGCAAATGCTACAACAGTCTCAGAAGTAGCGGTAGTCATGTCTACTGAGAATGTACCCAAGTTACCCTCGGTGAATGTCAATGAGCGACCCTCAGGGATAGTAACCTCGCGAGTGTATGACGTATCCTCGCAAACCACCTTCACCTTGAAGGTCTCGCCTGCCTCCATAACGAATGGGTTGCATGTGAAGTAGGTATCACGTGTTGAGATAGCCTCGTCGTAGTTCACTGTGATGACATTGGTCTTGCCAAAGTAGCCATACTCCAACACCTTGCCAGTGGTAGCATTCACATAGTTGCGACCAGCCAACACGTCGTTAGCACCTGCAGTGAATACAACCTGAGAGATCTTAGCATCAGTAGGAAGACCAGTCAAGGTCAACTTACCAAGTGCTACCAAGCGCTTGAACTGCATATTAAGCGCAGTAGGCTGTGCGTCGAACACGAGCTGCTTTGCCACCAACATATCTGCCTGTGGGTCGAAAGATGCGGCAGTAGCATTCTGCTGATCCTTGACAATAACCTTAATCTTCGCAGCATCAATCTTCTCTGCATCATCCTCAACAACGGCTGATGCTGGGTATACTGCGCTGTAAGTAAATTCAGCGTCGGTAGTGTTAGCTGGGAATGATACGGCAAAGTTTGCCAAACCATTCTCGATTGTAGTCTTAGTTGTTGTGCGGTAGGTAGCCGAGTTCTCGATAACCTTGAGCTGGTCACCCTCGCTCCACTGCACCTTGCTGTTATCCTCGTCGATATAGGTGCGAGTCTCGTCCATACCGGCAGTAATAGTCATCTCAACCTCGTTAGGGTTTACGACTGCTGCAGCCTCATCGTTGATGTTCTCCTGACATGCGATGCCCATTGCAGCTACTGCAACAAGCATCAAATACTTAAAGATGTTCTTCATAGCTACAAAAAATTAAAATACGCCATTGTCATTGGTGTCGAATTCGTCACCGGCCTCACCAAAGTCGCCATAGCTGGCCTCAAAGCCCTGCTCAACAACTGTTGAGAAGACCTCCAACTCAGGAGCTGTGTACTCCTCGCTGAAATAGATGTTTTTCTTCATAATTTGTGTTTAGTAATATATTTAATATGTTTATCTCCTCTTTTACTGGGGATATAAGGGACGCAAATTTATAAATTAATTTTCAACTTTTAAAGGGATATTCTATAAATTAGTAAAAAAGTTCTTGTGTCTTGGGAAATTCTATTTCGGCTGCTTTTGAATGGAGAAGTTGTTTTGAATTTTATTAAATAAGTTTTCTCTTTTTCTCTTATCAGTTTCGGTCTCTTTGAGTCTCTTTTCGGTATCTTCCCATTTGAGATACTTGAAAATAGCCCGCTATTATCTGCATATCCTCAAATGGAAATCTCCTCGAAATACTCTTCAAAATCATCGCGACCTAATTTATAGAACCTCCCTAAAATAATTGTGGCGTTATATGGGGCAAAAACGCGTGTTGGGGCGGGTAAATATGCTTTTTTCGTAGACGCGGCGACGATGTTGCGGTATTGGGCTTTGTCATTTATAGAGCGCGGAATAAAAATTTTTAAAAAAAATCGCATAATGTTGCGTAAATTATAAAATGTTTATATCTTTGCACCGCTAAAGTACCCCGGTTGGGGATTGCGATTAGCTAAGATCCCTGCGGACATGGTGTAATTGGTAGCCACGTCAGACTTAGGATCTGATGCCGAGAGGCGTGGGGGTTCGAGTCCCTTTGTCCGCACAAAAGCGATTGTCTTTTTGACAGTCGCTTTTTTGCGTTCAAAGGGACTCGAACCTCCTGTAGCGCCTCGGGCGACTTGTCTTCGGCGCGTGCATGATGTGCAGAGTTGCTACGCAACAACGGTGATGGGCTGAGTACATATGCTCATGCAAGCACGGCATATGCACTCAACCCAACCCCACAACCTGCGGTTGTCTGCACATCACTCCCCTTCTCGGTCACCTCTCGGCTTCTGCGGACGTTCGAGTCCCAGGCAGTGCATCCCATAAAGTAAGTGCTTGCGCCAATCTATTTCGGTCTGCTCTCGCTCTGCTGACCGCAGTTCGAGTCCCGGTCTTACATCTTGAAATGTAATAACGAGATCCCCAGTGGGCGATAAAAAAATATCGGGCAAATAATGCATCCTACGAGAAGTTTTACTACTTTTGTTGAACTTTTATAACCCAATTACTATGTCAACTATACTACTCGCAGCTATATTTTGTCTTGCACCTGCAGGTGTGATATGGCTATGTCGTCGCTTTCCGCTACTCGACACCATAGGTCCAATAATGGTCCTTTATGCGTTAGGTATGCTCATCGGCAATCTGCCGCTCGACATCCCTAATATGGCTGTTGTTCAGCAGGTTGCAACCGAGGCGACAATACCCTTGGCGATACCTATGATGCTCTTCGGCTGTCGTTTCACGCGCAGCGATGTGAGCACACAAATAAAGGTCATCATCTGCGGCTTCCTATCGGTTGCCATAGCCATTGTCATAGGATATCTCTTCTGGGGCAAGCATATCCCCGAGGGCGACAAGATTGGAGGCATCATGTCGGGAATGTATACCGGCGGCATGGTTAACGCCGCGGCGCTACAGACGATATTCAATGTCGAGGAGCAGAACTATGTTATAATGTGCTCCTACGACATCGTCATCTCGTTCCTCTACCTCATATTTTTGGTATCGGTGGGATACAAGCTATTTAGACGCTTGTATGGCGAGAAGAGCAGCGCAACACTCACCCAAAGCGAAAGGGAGGAGCTCGATAGGCAGATAGCCGAGGCCAAGCGCAACCCCTATGCGGGTCTTGCGAGCAGGTCGGGGCTTGGCGAGTTGGCAAAGATTGTGGGCTTTGCGGTTGTCGTTGTTGCCTTGGCGGCAGCCACCACATTGCCATTTAGCCAGGAGTCGTTTATGGTGATCTTCATCCTTGCGCTGAGCACGCTTGGCGTTCTCTTCTCATTCTGGAAGCCCGTCAGGAAGTTGGAGCGTAGCTTCGATATAGGCATGTACCTTATATATATATTTAGCATCGCCATGGCCTCGATGGCCGATTTCTCAAATCTTAGGATTGACGATGGTCTCAACCAGATAATCTTCCTCACGATAGCCGTCTTTGGCTCATTGTTGCTGCATGCCATCTTCTGCCGTATCTTGCGCGTAGATGCCGACTCGATGACCGTATCGTCGGTGTCGTTTATCAACTCGCCACCCTTCGTGCCTATGATGATTGCGGTGCTCAAGAATAAGCGCGTCCTTATCGTAGGTCTCGGTGCCGGCATTGTTGGCTACGCCTTGGGTAACCACTTCGGCGTGCTTATGACCTCGTTGTTGGAGAGATTGTAAGGCGTGCTCTACAAACTAATGGGCTGGTCAACATGCTTGTTGGCCAGCCCATTCTATTCATAGGTAGTAAATCGATTACTCCTCTGGAGCGATAGCCTCTGATGGGCAAACGCCTGCGCAAGTACCGCAATCGATACACTTGCTAGGATCGATGCAATAGATATCACCTGCTGAAATAGCCTCAACTGGGCACTCGTCGATACATGTACCACATGCAACGCAAGAATCTGAAATTTTGTAAGCCATAATACTTTATAGTTTATAATGAGTGTTTCTTACTGCAAATATACGAATTATTTTATAAAATCAAAGCCTGTGTAAGGAATTAATACCTCAGGTATGCGAATTCCCTCTTCAGTCTGGTTGTTTTCGAGCAGTGCTGCTACAATACGTGGCAATGCAAGAGACGAGCCATTTAGAGTGTGGCAGAGCTGAGTTTTACGATTATCATCGCGATAGCGCAACTTCAGACGGTTCGACTGGAACGACTCGAAGTTCGATACTGACGATACCTCCAACCAGCGCTTCTGTGCCTCAGAGTATACCTCGAAGTCGTAGGTGAGAGCCGAGGTGAACGACATGTCGCCACCACAAAGGCGCAAGATGCGGTATGGCAATCCGAGTGATGCGACGATAGACTCTACGTGTGCCACCATCGTGTCGAGAGCCTCGTATGAGTTGTCGGGGTGTGACACCTGCACGATCTCCACCTTGTCGAACTGGTGCAAGCGGTTAAGACCACGCACATCCTTGCCATATGAGCCCGCCTCACGACGGAAACATGGGGTGTAAGCTGTCATCTTCACTGGCAACTCGTTCTGCTCGAGGATTACATCGCGGAAGATGTTGGTTACGGGAACCTCAGCAGTAGGCACGAGGTAGTAGCCATCGGCCGTAGCGTGGTACATCTGACCCTCCTTGTCGGGTAGCTGACCTGTGCCGAAGCCCGATGCCTCGTTGACCATGATAGGAGGCTCAACCTCCTGATAACCAGCCTTGGTGTTGCAGTCGAGGAAGTAATTGATGAGGGCGCGCTGAAGGCGTGCACCCTTGCCCTTATATACTGGGAAGCCGGCACCAGTAAGCTTCACGCCAAGGTCGAAGTCGATGATGTCGTACTTCTTGGCAAGCTCCCAGTGTGGCAATGCCTCGCCCGGAATCTCGGTGTAGTTCTCCACGAGCTTGACAACGAGGTTGTCCTCTGCTGTGCGACCCTCGGGAACGATCTCTGCAGGGAAGTTAGGGAGCTTTACTATCTCGTTCTGCAACTCCTCAGCCACCTTGTCAGACTCCTCCTTGAGCTCTGCTGAGCGGCTCTTGAGTGCTGCCACCTCCTGCTTCTTAGCCTCGGCAGCCTCCTTCTCGCCCTTGCCCATGAGCATGCCAATCTGCTTTGCAGCCTGGTTCTGCTGTGCAAGACAGCCGTCCAACTCATTCTGCAATGCCTTGCGCTTGTCGTCGAGCGCCTCGATCTTCTCGATTATTGGAGCAGCCTCCACGCCCTTCTTTGCAAGACGGCGGATAGCCTCCTCCTTATTATCACGAATTTGCTTTAGTGTAAGCATATATTACGATTTGATTTTATTTCAACTCACAAAGATACAACATTATTAATTACGTTGTACTGCGTAGCGCCAAAAAATTATTTACCTAAGCCCATGAGCGCCTATTTTCGTAGCAATAGTAAGCGATAAGTGCGTAACTCACGCGCAAGCAATCCCATCGCCCCCATTGTTCCTATTGCTCCTACGTTCAAGCATAAAAACTGCGCGCGAAGTCGCCGACAGCCCAAAACCAACATATCCCTCAAATCGTCCATTTCATACATTAATCCTGTCATTTCCTACAATATGCCCAAAATAGCTTGTGTAGAGCCCCTTTATAGCCTAATTTTGTGGTAACGAAACGACAAAAACACAAGCAATATGAAACGAGTACTATTAACCATTATGCTTGCCATGCTGACCATAAGCGTAGCATCGGCAAAGGAGCCATCGAAGAGGGCTGTTAATCAATTCAACAAGTATCAGACGCTCTATAATAAGAGTGAATATAAGAGGGCGTACAAGATGCTGCATAAGTCGGCTAAGAGCAACTACGCTAAAGCGCAGTATACCTTGGGTCTGGGGTATCAGAGTGGTGTACATATGGAGAGCAATATGGATAAGGCGTTGAAGTGGTGGCGAAAGTCTGCCAACAATGAGTATGCCCCAGCACAGTATGAGTTGGGTTGGTGCTACTTTAACAATAAGGGCGTCAAGCGTGATACTCTTAAGGCTATCGAGTGGTGGCAAAGGGCTGCCAACAATGGAAGTGCCGATGCGCAGTACGAATTAGGTTGTTGCTATGCAGAGGGTTGTGGTGTTGAGCTCGATCGTGATAAGGCTATAGAGTGGTGGCGCAAGGCGGCACGGCAGGGTCACATCAATGCGGAGGCATATGTCCTATACCTTGATAATGAAGGTTATAATACCTATGCAGCGTCGTGGTATTTAGAGGCGGCATCGCAGGGTCATGCTGATGCTCAATATGAGTTGGGCTGCTGCTATGCCGAGGGCAAGGGCGTGGCACAAGATTATGCCGAGGCTGTAGTGTGGTGGCTTAAGGCTGCGAAGCAGGGTGTGGCTAAGGCACAATATGAGTTGGGTTGTTGCTATGCCGAGGGCAAGGGTGTCGATCATAACTATGCCGAGGCTGTAGTATGGTGGAGTGAGGCTGCAGAGCAGGGTGTGGCTATGGCGCAATATGAGTTGGGCTGCTGCTATGCCGAGGGCAAGGGCGTGGCACAAGATTATGCCGAGGCTGTAGTGTGGTGGCATAAGGCGGCAGAGCATTGTGTTGCCATGGCACAATCCGAGTTGGGATATTGCTATGCTGAGGGTAAGGGCGTTGAGCAGGACTATACCGTGGCTGCATCATGGTGGTCTTTTGCTGCGGAGAATGGCATTGCCGAGGCGCAGTATGAGTTGGGTTGTTGCTACGCAGAGGGTCGTGGTAGTGAGCAAGATTGCGCCCAGGCGGCATATTGGTGGAGTGAAGCTGCAGAGCAGGGTATGCCTCAAGCACAGTACGAGTTGGGTTGTTGCTATGCCGAGGGTATAGGTGTCACACAGAATTTTAATGAGGCGGCATATTGGTGGAGTGTGGCTGCGGAGCAGGGTGTTGCAGCTGCACAATATGAGTTGGGTCGCATCTATGCCGATGCTGACATGCCTATCGAGGCACACGGCTTACTCGAGCAATTGCCAACCTTCAAAGGTGGTTCTCTTGCGAATTTCCGCGTGTGGGTGCAGCAGCATTTGCGCTATCCAGAGATTGCCTTAGAGAATGGTATTCAGGGAACTGTGGTAGTCGAGTTCGTTATTGATAAGAGTGGTGATGTTCGTCATGTTACGGTTGTTAAATCGCCAGATGCAACACTCTCTGAGGCTGCTGTCGCAGTGGTTCAAAAGTCTCCAAAGTGGAGGCCAGGAAAACAGAAGGGCAAGCCTGTAGCGTGTAAGTATACATTGCCTATTGCATTCAAAATACAGAATTAATTCTTTTATAAAATTTATCCTTGCAGCTGCAACTGCAAGGATAAATTTTTTTGTATCTTTGTGCATTAATAGGTCATAAATGAGTAGCAATAAACATAATATCGAGCTTCTTGCGCCTGCAAGAGATTACGACGCCGCCATCGCAGCCATCAACTGCGGTGCCGATGCAATATATATTGGTGCCAACAATTTCGGTGCACGCCGCGGTGCTACGAACACAACAGCCGACATAGCACGCGTCGTAGATTATGCCCACCTCTTTGGCGTCAAGGTATTCGTGACGCTCAACACCATCCTCTATGAGAGCGAGTTGGAGCGTGCCGAGACCCTCGCCCGCGAGCTTATAGCGGCGGGTGTCGATGCCCTCATTGTGCAGGATATGGCATATCGCGAGATGAACCTCCCCATAGCACTACACGCCTCAACGCAGGTGTGCAACATGACCCCCGAGGGTGCAAAGTTCCTCGAGGAGTGCGGCTTCGAGCGCGTGATCCTCGAGCGTGCGCTATCCTTAGAGGAGATAAAGGCTATACGCAAGGCTACTACCGTCGACCTCGAGTGTTTCGTGCATGGCGCAATATGTGTGGGACATAGCGGTCGCTGCTACCTCTCTCGCTCGCAGTCGTCGCGCTCGGGAAACCGTGGCGAGTGCTCGCAGCCCTGTCGCCTAACCTATGACCTTGTTACGGAGCATGGCGAGAAGCTTATCAAGGGCAAGCACCTCCTATCGGTCAAGGACTTCGACCTCTCGCAGCGCATCGGCGATTTGATAGATGCTGGCGTTATGTCGTTCAAGATTGAGGGCAGATTGAAGGATGACAACTATATAAAGAATGTGGTGAGCTACTACCGTCAGAAGATTGACGAGGCGCTTGCTACGCGTCCACACTGCACACGCGCCTCGGAGGGTCGCTCCGAGGTGGAGTTCGTACCCGACCCCAAGAAGAGCTTTACGCGCGATGGCGGTGAGTATATGTTTATGGGCAAGCGCGGTGGTGTCGCCTCGTTCAACACCCCCAAGGCCGTGGGCGAGTATATAGGCTCGGTTGCCGTTGTTGGTCGTCGCGACCTGCGCATCGTCAGCCGTGTGCCGCTGAGCGCAGGTGATGGCGTATGCTTCACCTCGGGTGAGGGCATCATAGGCACAAACATCAACCGCGTGGAGGGCAACATAATAGAGCCTAACCGCATGGATGGCATCAAGGCGGGCATGGAGATATACCGCAACTACGACCACCGCTTCACGCAGTCGGTGGAGCGTAGTCGCATACGCCGCGCCATAGATGTCGTATGTCGTCTTGAGCTATCTGCTGATAGGATTGTGGCGCGCTATACCGATGGTCGTGGTGTCAGTGTAGAGGTGGTACGCGATGTTGTGCTCGACGAGGCTAAGAGCATTGAGAAGATGCGCTCGGTGGCCGAGGAGCAGATGGCGAAGAGTGGCGATAGCATCTTCCGCGTGACAAGCGTCGAGGTTGTTGGTGCCAACTACTTTGCTACCGCCAAGCTCCTTGCCGAGCTACGCCGCGAGGCTCTTGCTATGTTGGCAGCAAAGCGCGTTGTAGAGCCTAATGCAGAGCGCTTTACGCGCCCCGAAAACCTCGAGGCCAAGTATCCCGAGAAACGCCTTTCTCCACAGCACAATGTCGTAAACTCACTCTCGCGTCGCTTCTACCTCAAGCATGGCGTGGAGCATATTGTCGAGGGCTTGGATAGCTGGGCTACGACACATGGCGAGAGGGTTATGGAGTCGAGCTACTGCATACGCCGTGAGATTGGCGAGTGCCTCAAAAAGGGCACTAAACTACGAGATAGACTCTATATCGAGCATGGCCGCCACCGCTATCGTCTCGACTTCGACTGTGCGAAATGCCGCATGAATTTGATTGATTGTTCAGAACCCGAAAATTTTAGACAACGATGATAAAGCAGTTGACTCCCAATATTCCTGATTATGAGCTTCTTGACACGGGTGATGGCGAGAAGCTTGAGCGCTTTGGTAGCTATGTGACACGTCGCCCCGAGCCACAAGCGATATGGCGCAAGAGCCTCAAGGAGGCGGAGTGGCTCAAGGCCGATGCCTCATTCCTACGCGACCAGAAGTCCGAGGAGCGTGGCGAATGGAAACTAAAGCCACAGATGCCCTCACGCTGGCAGGTGTGTGTAGATTACAAGGATATGCACCTTCGTATGCGCCTGGCACTCACCTCGTTTAAGCACGTCGGCATCTTCCCCGAGCAGGCGGCAAACTGGGAGTTTATATACGACACGATCAACGAGCTTCAGGGCTCGGGCATCGAGCGCCCCAAGGTATTGAACCTCTTCGCTTATACAGGCGGTGCGACGCTTGCTGCGCGCGCTGCGGGTGCCGATGTGACGCATGTCGACTCCGTAAAGCAGGTCGTAACATGGTCGCGCGAGAATATGGAGGCCTCAAATCTTGATGGCGTACGTTGGATTGTTGAGGATGCAACAAAGTTTGTCGAGCGCGAGGTAAGGCGTGGCAATAAATACCATGGCATCATCCTCGACCCACCAGCCTACGGTCGTGGAGCGAATGGCGAGAAGTGGGTACTTGAGGATGACATCTGCAATATGCTGGAGTGTTGCGCCAAGCTCCTCGAGCCAACAAATGCCTTCTTGGTATTTAATCTATACTCCATGGGACTCTCGTCGATGCTTGCGCGCACGGCTGTGCATCAGGCATTTGGCGTGCCCAAGATGGAGCAGATGGGCGAGCTATACTTCGAAGATAGAAGCAAGAAGCAGATACCATTTGGCACATACTATCGCTTTAGGAGATAGCCCATATCATGCGCGTCCTTGTTGAGATATTTTGGTCGTTTCTGAAGATTGGAGCCTTCACCTTTGGTGGTGGCTACGCCATGATACCCCTTATCCAACACGAGGTGATAAAGCGTCGTATGTGGCTCTCGGAGGGTGAGTTTGGCGACCTGCTCACACTTGCGCAGGCAGCACCAGGACCTATATCCCTTAACACGGCGGTATTTGTCGGCTATAAGCAGAGGGGGTATAGTGGTGCTTTGGCGGCGGTGCTGGGCGTTGTGCTACCGTCGTTTTTCATAATCCTTGCCGTGGCGCTCTTCTTTGCGGGTATGCGCGACAACCACTGGGTAGATGCCGCCTTTCGCGGTATGCGCCCTGCCGTGGTGGCGCTTATCGTAGCCCCCATCGTAGGTCTTGCTAAGGGTATGCACTGGACGCTAATTGCGGTTGCGGCGGCGACATCGCTCGTCGTTTGGTATTTCGGCATATCGCCCGTATGGTTGCTCATGGCAGGAGCTATGGGCGGAGTGCTCTGGGCAGCAAATAACGGAAGGAGGATGAAGCGATGATAATGACCCTTATACACCTCTTTCTGAGCTACCTGAAGATAGGCTTCTTCGGCTTTGGCGGCGGCTATGCCATGCTCTCGCTAATACATAGCGAGGTGGTGGTGCATAACGGCTGGCTCACCAACGGTGAGTTCTCGGATATCGTTGCCATATCGCAGATGACGCCAGGTCCTATCGCCATAAACTCAGCAACATACATAGGCTACGAGGTGGCTGGCATATGGGGCTCTATTGTGGCCACCATTGCCGTGTGCCTACCAGCGCTCACCATAATGATGCTTCTCACGCGCTTCTTCATCAAGCTTCACGACAACCCCTACGTCAAGGGTGTTGTAGCAGGCATGAAGCCTGTGGTCATCGGCATGATCATGGCGGCGGCACTCCTGCTTATCTTCCCACACTCGGACGATGGGCGTAGCTTTATTGATGGCTGGAGCTGGGCGATATTTATCCTAACGCTCATCCTCTCTGCGCGCAAGGTCAACCCCATACTTCTTATCGTGCTATCTGCCGCAATGGGAATAGCCATCTATGGCTAAGTCTCTTCACCAGTAAATAGGAATAGCCGTAAAACCCGGTGGAGGAACAAATATAAAGTGAAAGGTGAAAGGTGAAAACTGAAAAGTATGGTGTCTGTGACGCATAAGTTTATACTATAGCGTAGGCGCAATAGGAATAATGGGATTGCTTGCGCGTGAGTGACGTACTTGTGGTTTACTATTGCTCCTATCAAGCGAAGCGGACCTATTACTCATATTGTTCCTATCAGACAACCACGCTACTTGTACATCTCGTTTTCGTGGAACTCGTAATTCTTAGGTCCATCACTCTTGGACTCATAATCTTGAGGCGTATCACTATAAATCTTAAATGCAACAGGCAATACGAACTTCTGCTTTACAGCCTTGCCGCGCTTCTTACCTGGCTTCCACTTTGGAGACTTCTTAAGCGTTGCAATAGCTGCATCAGCGAGTGACTGGTCTGGTGACTGAAGCACCTTGATACGATCAACCGCACCGCTCTCGTTGATGACGAACTCGATAACAACGTTACCCTGGATACCATTCTCCAGAGCAATCTGTGGATAGCGCAAGTGCTCCATAACCCACTTACGGAACTCAGGAAGACCACCACCCTTGAAGGTTGCAGGATCCTCCAAGATTGTAAATGCGTCGTCCTCAGCTGACTCCTCCTCGACTACCTCAATCTCGAATTCGAGATCCTCAAACTCTGAGGTATTGTCAGTAAAGATCAGCTCTGGGGCAGTCATCTCCTCAGCCTCGGAAGGCATAATTTTAATCGCATCCTGGATGACAGCAGTCTGAACCTTCTTATTCTCCATCTTAGGCTCCTCCTTCTGCTGATCTGTACGCTCAATCTGTTCAAGCTCCATCTGCTCCCAATCGTCTACGGATGGGCTGTATGGCTCGGGCTCGGGCTCTGAAGTGGAGTCGAGTGCATATAGCTGATACAGAAAATAAAAATCTGAAGAATAAATGCGATATTCGTTCTCCTCAAACCACCTATCTAACTCTCCCATTACTCTCTTATATCGCTCAGCCGCATCCTTAAAAGCCGCCTCATCACACTGTTCTGCCGCCTCTAACATTTCATCGAGACACTCGATGACATATTCTATCTGATCATCAGCCTTTATCTCCTTGCCCTTTGAGTTGTCACTCTTCTCCTCCTCGTTCTTTGAGTTGTTGCCACACGATATTAGCACCAAGCTGGTGGTAAGTAGAAATAAAAACCTCTTCATAGTGGTTGGGATTATTGTAAATAAAATGAGTTTATATCTCGTTGATAGCCCTTATAAGTGCCTCGTCGTCGTAGCCACACTCGGCATACAACTCTTGGGGCTTGCCATGCTCCACAAAGCGGTCGTCGATGCCGAGGCTCTTGAATGTGGGGCTGTAGCCCATCTTGACAATAGCTGCTGCTATGCTCTCGCCAACACCTCCGCGGATGACGCCATCCTCGATGGTGATAATTCGGCTATGGCGTGAAGCTACACCCTTGATAAGCTCCATGTCTAAGGGCTTGGCATAGCGCATATCGTAGACGGCAACGCTGCGAGAGCTGCGCTCTGCGGCACGCATGGCGATATTCGCCATAGGTCCAACGGCAAGGATTGCAACATCATCGCCCTCGCGTAGCTGCTCGCCACGACCCACCTCGATGGTGGTAAATGGACTCTTCTCCCACTCTACGCCCTCGCCAATGCCGCGTGGATAGCGTATGACGGTTGGGTAGTCAGCGCTCACTGCCGTATATAGCATCTGGCGTAGTAGCCACTCGTTGCGTGGCGCTGCAACAACAATGTTGGGCACGCAGCCAAGGTAGGCGAGGTCGAAAGCACCATGGTGCGTTGCGCCATCCTCGCCAACAATGCCGGCGCGGTCGAGGCACATCACCACGGGGAGCTTCTGAAGTGCTATGTCGTGGATAAGGTTGTCGTAGGCGCGCTGCATGAATGATGAGTAGATGTTGCAGACAGGGCGGTAGCCCGCTGCTGCCATGCCTGCTGAGAAGGTCACGGCGTGTCCCTCGGCGATGCCCACATCGAAGCATCTGTCGGGCATCTCGCGCATCATGATATTGAGCGAACATCCCGAAGGCATGGCGGGTGTGATGCCCACCACGCGCTCATTCTCGCGTGCTATATCTAAGAGTGTCTGACCGAAGACATCCTGGTAGCGTGCTGCAGGGTATGATGTCTTGATGCGCTCGCCCGTGGCAACGTCGAAACGACCTGGGGCGTGCCATACCGAAGGGTCTGCCTCGGCAGGGGCGTAGCCCTTACCCTTGATAGTCTTGATATGCAATAGTTTAGGACCTCCAATGGTCTTTAGCGCTCGGAGTGTATGGATAAGCTCCTCGAGGTTGTGACCATCGACAGGGCCGAAGTATCTGAAGTTGAGGCTCTCGAAGAGGTTGCTATTCTGCAGTAGTCCATGCTTAACGGCATTTCCCGTCTTGCGCACGGCACGGTGTATGGGGGGCACTATGCTCAGACCCTTCCATAGTGTGCGCTTGAGGGAGTTGTACCACTTCGACGTTGACATACGCACAAGGTAGCGGTCTAAGGCTCCCGTAGGCTTGTCTATGGACATCTCGTTGTCGTTGAGCACAACAAGAAGGTCGCTCTTGGGTGATGCACCGGCGTTGTTCATGCCCTCGAAGGCGAGGCCTCCGGTCATGGCGCCATCGCCGATGACGGCAACGACGTGCTCCTTGCCACCCTGCATCTCTATGGCCTTGGCCATGCCAAAGGCGGCAGATATGCTCACCGATGAGTGACCAGCGCCAAAGGCGTCGTAGCGGCTCTCCTCCATGCGAGGGAAGCCACTGATACCTCCGCGCGTGCGGTTTGTGGTGAAGGCTTCGCGCCTCTCGGTGATAATCTTATGGGCATATGCCTGATGACCCACATCCCACACGATGCGGTCGTTCGGCGTTTCGTAGACATAGTGTAGCGCCACGGTAAGCTCCACAGCGCCAAGGCTTGAGCCGAGGTGTCCGGGGTTGCTTGCGCAACACTCTATTATGTACTCTCGCACCTCCTTGCAATAGAGCTTAAGCTCCGCCACCGACAACTTTTTTAGGTCGTCGGGCGTAGCCACACGCTCCAAATATTTATGCTCTTTGTTTGCCATCATCCTACAAAGATAACCCTTTTTTCGGCATTGCGCAAACATGGGTGCGAAAAAAAGCCAAAAATAGTATGTGCCATCTCTCTATATTGTTCAAATATGTGGCGTGATATTGATATTTTCGGAGAAAATAACTATATTTGCAATAATTTGGCGCGATGTGTCGTTTGCACATTAAATCGCAGGCGTAGTGCCGTGGCGATGATGTGAATGAGATATGGGAGTTAAAAGTAAAAAATATATAAAAAAGAATGAACGAAGTAGTTAATATCCGTGAGCTTAATGCTCATATCGAGCAGGAGTCTGTATTTGTCGAGGCTTTGCGTCGTGAGATGGGACGTGTTATCGTGGGTCAGCAGCACCTTGTAGATACGCTCCTCATAGGTCTGCTATCAAATGGCCACATCCTCTTGGAGGGTGTTCCTGGTCTTGCTAAGACCTTGGCAATCACCACACTATCAAAGGCTGTGGATGCCAAGTTTGCACGTATTCAGTTTACCCCCGACCTCTTGCCTGCCGACCTTATCGGTACGCTAATCTATTCGCAGCGCAACGAGGAGTTCACCGTGAAGCGCGGTCCTATCTTCGCCAACTTCGTCCTCGCCGATGAGATTAACCGCTCACCAGCAAAGGTGCAGTCGGCACTCCTCGAGGCTATGCAGGAGGGTCAGGTGACAATCGGTGATAATACCTATGCCCTACCTAAGCCATTCCTTGTGCTCGCAACGCAGAACCCACTCGAGCAGGAGGGTACATATCCTCTACCAGAGGCGCAGGTCGATCGTTTCATGCTTAAGGCAAAGATTTCGTATCCTAAGCGCAACGAGGAGTTGGATATTATCCGCATGAACCTCAATGGTGGCTCGTTGCCTGCTGTAAATAAGGTGGTTACGCCCGAGGATATCATCCGTGCTCGCGAGGTAGTCTCAAAGGTATATATGGATGAGAAGATCGAGAAGTATATCGTCGATATAGTCTTCGCCACACGCGAGCCATCGGAGTACAAGCTCGACCATTTGCAGAAGCTTATCGCCTATGGCGGCTCGCCACGTGCAAGTATCTCGCTAGCCAAGGCGGCTAAGGCGTATGCCTTCATCCAGCGTCGCGGCTATGTCATCCCTGAGGATGTGCGCGCCGTATGTCACGATGTTTTGCGCCACCGCATAGGTCTCACCTATGAGGCGGAGGCTGAGAACATCACCACGGAGCAGATCATCACCGATATTTTGAACAACGTAATCGTACCATAGTATGCGCCTTAGTGAGAGCGATATTTTACGCCGTGTGCGTAGGGTCGAGATAAAGACGCGTGGTCTGTCGGATGAGATATTTGCCGGCAAGTATCACACGGCTTTTCGCGGTCGCGGTATGTCGTTTTCGGAGGTGCGAGAGTATCGCGTGGGTGACGATGTGCGCGACATCGACTGGAACGTGTCGGCACGCTCTGAGCATACCCATGTCAAGGTATATGAGGAGGAGCGTGAGCTGACGATGATGCTCATTGTCGACGTCTCTGCGTCGCGAATGTTCGGTAGTAAGGAGCTGACCAAGAAGAACGTGATCACCGAGATAGCGGCAACCCTCGCCTTCTCGGCAGCCAAGAACAACGATAAGGTGGGATGTATACTCTTCTCGGATCGCGTCGAGAAGTTCATACCCCCAAAGAAGGGTCGTAGCCATGTGCTTACGATCATACGCGAGCTTGTCGGCTTCGAGCCCACAGGCACCGCGACGAACATCTCGGAGGCACTGCGTTACTTGGTGGGTGTCAATAAGAAGCGCGCGACAACATTCCTTCTTTCGGACTTCATAAACTCGGAGGGTGACAACCCAGCATTGGAGGATGCCCTCAAGATTGCCTCGCGAAAGCACGATATAATGGCTATTCGCGTCTATGATGAGCGCGATGCTGTGCTGCCCAATGTCGGTATTATGGAGCTCTGTGACTCGGAGAGTGGTCGCAGGGAGTGGGTCGATACCTCTTCGCGTAGGGTGCGAGACTTCTGGGCCGAGAGCTACAAGGAGCGCCACCAGAGGGTGACCTCCCTATTGCGACAAAATAGGGTCGATGTGGCTGATATCGCAACCGACGATGACTATGTTATCAAACTGATAAAAATGTTTAAGAATCGATGAAAGTAGCACTCAAGATAGTATTATCGCTTGTTGCCATCCTCTCTGTGGGTGGCGCTATGAGGAGCTATGCCCAGGAGCCCATCTTCGATGGTCGCTTCTCGAAGGATAGTGTTGAGATAGGTGAGCAGGTAGAGTATCTCCTCGACATTGAGGTTGATAGGGCTACGGAGATTGGCATCCCATTCTTTGGTGAGGTCACAACGGAGGCACAGCGCCAGCAGATACGTGGCAGCATCTCGACCTATAAGCAGTATGATGAAGATGCGTTGGAGCTACTCAAGGATTATCCTATCGACACCATAAAGCAGGATGGCAGAACGCTCCATCTTCGCAAGCGTTATCGCTTTGCTGCGATGCAGACGGGCAGCCTTAGCATTCGCCCCAGCATTCTCTATTATCCGAAGAATAGCAGCGTGGCAGATACTATCTATACGGACGACATAGCGCTCTATGTTAGGGGTTATGAGGATATCGATACGATGACCGTGATGACGGCTAATGGTGTCGATGTGATGGCTGTAAATCAGCGTCTTCAGACAGGTGGCTTGGTCGATTTGCGCGATATGCCATTTATCGATGAGGAGGTGCAGCAAAGTGAGGATGCGAAGAGCGAGGGTGATAATATGATTCTCTATATTATCCTTGCCTCTATCCTTGTTTTGGGCATTATCGTATACTTCGTATGGCGCAAGCTACGCAAGCGTAAAGAGAGTGAGGTGATACTACCGCCACACGTTGAGGCAAACAAGGCGCTCGCCGAGCTTAACAATCGTAAGTTGTGGCAGGGCGGCAAGTATAACCAGTACTACACAATTCTAACACATATCCTTCGTAGGTATATCTCTCGTCGCTGGGATGTTCGCGCTATGGAGTACACCACAAATGAGACTATGGCTGCGCTGCAGAGTATTGATATGCCCGACAAGTGTCGTGCGGATATTGCTACTATCCTTCGTACGGCTGATATGGCGAAGTTTGCCAAGGCGGAGCCTGATAGTATGCTCAACGAGGAGTGCTACACCAAGGCGTACTACTTTGTGGAGAACACTAAGCCCGTGGAGGTGGAGAGCGATGATAAGAGAGAGATTAGTAGTGAAACAAAAATCGGGGAGTAATGCGAAAGATAAATATATGCTTGTTGCTTATCGTAGCCATTAGTTCGCTATATGCGGATTGTGCTGTGGCACAGGCGCATGGCGAGCGTAAGCTCGTTCGTGAGGGCAATGCAGCCTTTAAGGAGAGAGATTATGACAAGAGTCTCGATCTATACAACCGAGCTCTTGGGGTTGATTCCACCTGCATGGAGGCTGCCTATAACCGTGCTAACGCCTACCATCATGTGATGTTGAGTGGCGATGGTCGCGATTCGACCATGACATGGCAGGAGTCTAATAGATATTACGAGGATATGCTTGCCGATGGGCGCATGGATGACACTCAGCGTGGCGAGGTGCTGCGTAATGTGGGTGAGAGCCTTATGCGTCAGCAGGAGTATGAGGCTGCGCTAAATGCCTTCAGAGAGTCGTTGTTGTTAAATCCAAACGACGAGGAGACCAAGTATAACTATGTGCTTGCAAAGCGCGTGGTGGATGAGATGCGCAACCAGCAGAATCAAAACCAAAACCAGAACCAAAATCAGCAGGACCAAAACCAGGATCAGCAGAGCCAGCAGGGTGGCGGTAATAACGATCAGAACCAAAACCAGAACCAAGATCAAAACCAGAACCAGCAGGGTGATGGCAATGGTGACCAGAACCAGGACCAGAACCAGGATCAAAATGGTGATGGCAACGGCGACCAAAACCAGGATGAAAACCAGGATGAAAACCAGGACCAGCAGGGTGATGGCAATGGTGACCAAAACAAAGACCAAAACAAAGATCAGCAAGGTGATGGCAATGGCGACCAAAACAAAGATTCTGATCAGCAGGGTGATAACAAACCCCAAGATGGTGATAGTCAGGGTGGTTTGAGTGATGAGCAGGAGGATCTGCTGAATGCTGTGCAGGCGCAGGAGGATAAGACTCAAGATAGGTTGAACGAGGGTAAGGCGCAGGGTCGTTATCAGGAGAAGAAAAAAAATTGGTAAGTTATGGAGTTTCTACATCCGAAGTTGTTATGGTTGGCTGTGATAATTCCGCTCCTTGCAGCCTACTACATATTTATTGGTCGTCGTAAGGCTACGCTTCACGTCTCGACCTTGGGAGGTCAACGAATGCCGCGTACTCTGCGCTTTTGGCTACGACCACTCCCCATCCTACTCAGATTTGGTGCGATTGCTCTGTTTATCGTCGCAATAGCTCGTCCTGTGGATAGGTCAAGCAGTAGAGAGGTGGCTGTCGAGGGTATAGATATAGCCCTTGCAATGGATGTCTCTTCGTCTATGATGGAGATGGATTTCGAGCCTAATCGCCTTGTTGCGGCAAAGCAGGTGGCCTCTGACTTTGTCGCGGGGCGCGAGACCGACCGCTTTGCACTCGTCGCATTCGCAGGTGAGGCGGTGACACAGACCCCACTAACATCAAATCTTGGTGGCGTGCAGAAGTTGCTTAACGATTTGAGTGTCTGTCTTATCGATGAGGATGAATACATGAGAACTGGCTACGTTGATCAGTCGCAGATTTTATCCAATGGCACTGCTATTGGTGATGGTTTGGCAACGGCGCTTAATCGCCTTAGGGCGAGCGATGCAAAGTCTAAGGTGGTGGTCTTGCTAACGGATGGTGCGAATAATAGTGGAATGGTTACACCTGTCGCAGCTGCCGAGATAGCGCACGATATGGGTGTCAAGGTATACACTATCGGCGTGGGTAGTCAGAGTATAAATCCCTATTCTGGAGAGCTGATTCTTGATGAGGATTTGTTGCGTGAGATAGCGACTATGACAGGCGGTAAATATTTTAGGGCCAATGATAAGCGAGCCTTAAAGGAGATCTATGACCAGATTGATACTCTTGAGAAGAGCGAGGTGCAGGTTGAGGAGTATCACTTCCAGGATGAGCTCTTTGTTAGGTGGTTAGTGCTGGCATTTATACTCTTGGCTCTTGAGTTTGCCATAGGTCGCTTTATCCTTAACCGCCTACCATAGCAGAGGGCGGGCGCGAGGAGTAGTAATAATTTAGTTATTCTTGTATAATAGATGGGAGAGTTTGAATTTGGCAGACCAGATATGCTGTGGTGGCTCTTTGCTGTGCCTGCCATACTTTTGATATATTGGGCGTTGCTACGTTATCGTAGATATAAGCTCAGTCGTATGGGCAACCTTTCAACGCTTGGGGAGTTGATGCCCGACTATTCGGCTGTGCGTGGCTGGATACGTATATCGCTCTTTGCCTTGGCCATTGCCATGGGTCTCTTCGCCTTGGCACGCCCTCGCACGGGTGCTCAGGTGATGGGCGAGAAGCGCGAGGGACGCGAGATAGTCCTCGTTGTCGATGTCTCGAACTCGATGCTCGCGGAGGATATCCACCCCAACCGTATGGAGTACACGCGCCAGGCTATATCGCAGCTGCTTGGCAAGTTGCAGAATGATGGCATCGGTGTTGTTGCCTTTGCCGATGAGCCTAAGGTCGTCATGCCCGTAACTTCGGAGTATCGCTCTGTAAAGTCGAGGGTTAATAGCCTTAGACCATCGCTCATAAGCAATCAGGGCACCAATCTTGGCGATGCTATAGATGTCGCCCTGGCGAGCTTTACGGCGGACGTAGCCTCTGATGAGGCGGATGGCGCCAAGAGTAGTCGCAACAAGGTGATGATTATCATTACCGATGGTGAGGCGCATGATAGCGAGGCGATACTCGCTGCGCAGAGGGCTGCGGATGAGGGTGTTGTAATCTGTTGTATAGGCATTGGTAGCCCCGATGGTGTGATGCTTACGATTGATGGCGAGCCTCAGAAGTTCGATAACGAGTATATCGTGACTAAGCTTAACGAGGAGTTGCTCATGGAGATAGCCGAGATTGGCAATGGCATCTATACTCGCTCTGAGGGCGACGATTTGGGCTTCAACACCATTATGTCGCGCTTGGATAGTGTGCAGAGGAGTCAGCTTAAGGAGCTGAAGTATATCGCCTTCGATGAGCAGTACCAGTGGTTTGTAGGTGCGGCGGTGTTGTTGCTGATTATCGAGATGCTCATCCTCCCACGTCGCAATCCGCTACTTCGCAATGTGAACCTATTCGAGAGAAAGAGTAAAAATAGATAGAACTACTTAAACTTAATAATTATGACAATCAGAGATTTAGAGCCTAAGCTCATTTGGGAGCAGTTTGATGACATTACACGCGTGCCTCGTCCATCTAAGAAGGAGGGTAAGATTATCGCATGGCTTGTTGAGTTTGCTAAGAAGCATGGCTTCGACTACCAGACCGATGAGACAGGTAATGTTGTTATGCGCAAGTCTGCAACACCAGGCTATGAGAACCGCCCAGCGGTAATCCTTCAGTCGCACATGGATATGGTCTGCGAGAAGAACTCATCTAAGGAGTTCGACTTCGAGAACGACCCTATCGAGACATGGATCGATGGCGAGTGGGTGAAGGCTAAGGATACAACGCTTGGCGCTGACTGCGGTATCGGTATGGCAGCTGCTCTTGCCGTGCTTCTTGACAATAGCCTTGAGCACCCAGCTATCGAGGCACTCTTCACCGTAGACGAGGAGACTGGTCTTACTGGTGCTTTCGGTCTTGGTGAGGGTATGCTCACAGGTAAGTACCTCATAAACCTCGATTCGGAGGATGAGGGTGAGCTCTTCATCGGTTGCGCTGGTGGTATCGACACCGTAGCAAAGCTCAACTACGAGAGTGAGGAGGTGCCTGAAGGTTATGCCTTCGTGCGTTTGGAGGTTGCCGACTTGCTCGGTGGTCACTCGGGTGACGATATCGACAAGGGTCGCGCCAACTCAAATAAGCTCCTTGCTCGCTTCCTCTACAATGCGTGTGATACCTTCCAGATCGCCCTTGCAGAGTTCAATGGCGGTAACTTGCGTAATGCCATCCCTCGTGAGGCTTATGCCATCGTGGGTGTGCCAGCAGAGTCGAAGGAGGATTTCGAGGAGCGTTACTTGGAGTTCGGTCAGGCGCTAATGGAGGAGTTCAAGCACACGGAGCCACGTATGCGCTTTGCTGTTAGCGACGTGGAGAAGGCACCTGTGAAGGTTATGACCAACGACGAGATGTGCTACTTCTTGCTTGCCCTCGTTGGCTTGCCTAATGGCGTTCTCGGCATGTCATTCGCAATGCCAGGTCTTGTTGAGACCTCTTCAAACCTCGCATCTGTGAAGTTCAATATTGAGGCTGAGGAGGTTGTTGTAACAACATCGCAGCGCTCATCTGTTGAGAGTGCAAAGCTCTATGCTGCACAGACCATCGAGTCGGTATTCTACCTCTCGGGCTTCGACGTTGAGCACTCTGATGGCTACCCAGGATGGGCTCCTAACCCAGATTCTAAGCTCTTGAAGGATACCGTAGAGTGCTATCGCGACCTCTTCGGCACAGAGCCTAAGGTGCGCGCTATCCACGCGGGCTTGGAGTGCGGCTTGTTCTTGGAGAAGTATCCTCACTTGGAGATGGTGTCGTTCGGTCCTACTTTGCGCGGCGTACACTCGCCAGACGAGCGTCTCGAGATTGCTACTGTCGATAAGTTCTGGAAGCTCCTCGTTGAGCTTTTGAAGCGCGTCGAGTAGTATGTGCGCATACGTCGTGTTCATGGCGATAATGAGCCTATGTGCCTTTATCGCCTATGGCATCGATAAGCTTAAGGCAAGGCGTGGTGCAAGCCGCATTAGCGAGCGTAGACTGCTGCTTTTTGCCTTAGTGGGAGGTGCTGCGGGGGCGCTTTTGGGCATGGCACTCTTCAGACATAAGACGCGACACGCGAAGTTTGTTGTCTCAGTGCCACTCTTCTTGGCTCTTCATATAGCAGCGCTCATAATGCTCTGTTAGTTAGACGATATTCTATGATTTTAGGGGTGAGGTCAATCGCGACCTTACCCCTAATTCTTTGCCCTGTGGATTGCTGCTATGCCCCTGTTTTGGTCTATTTTTACAATTATTGCAAAAATTTGAAAACTTTATTTGTTTTTTGAGTTTTCTTTACTACATTTGTACCGTCTAAGAGTGTATAGTAATGACTTCTAAGGAGATTATAGTTGATAGTGCAATGAAGATGTTCGTGTCGCGCGGCGTGAAGGCTGTGCGCATGGATGATATTGCCCATGAGCTAAGTGTTTCTAAACGAACGCTATATGAGCTCTTTGGTGACAAAGAAGAGCTTCTCTATCAGAGTATCGTTCACTACCTACGTCAGACATCGGAGCATCGTAGCAAGCTCATTGAGCAGGCGGATAACGTCTTGGAGGTGATGATCATATGTCTGCGCGATATGGTTAACTCGGCACCCATTGCAAATCGTCTGCGCCGCAATATGTCGCGCTTCTATCCTGCAGTGCACCAGCGCATAGAGCAGGAGATACAGAGCGAGTCGCGTAGAAACATCGTCTTGTGGATTAAGCGCTGTGTCGAGCAGGGCTATTTCACCAAGACCTCGGATAGCGATTTTGTGGTAAAGGTATTGCATGATAGCGCACAGGGCATGATGGGCTCCGATTTATACGACACGAATGACCATGTTGAGGTGACGGCAATGATGACCTACGCCTTGGTGATATTCATCCGCGGCCTGTGCACCGCCAAGGGCGTGGAGATCGTGGATAGAAGCTTCGACAAATATTTTGGCGGCATGGTAGCTGGTCAAGTAGGCGAAAAAAGTAGAGAGTAATAATATAAACATATGTAAGATGAAAAAGTTTTTAATGTTAATCGGTGTGAGCCTTATGTCACTCGGCGTAGCGCAGGCTCAGAGCTTGGAGCTATCGTTGGATAAGGCCATAGAGATTGCTCTTAGCGACAACCCAACCGTCAAGGTTGCTGACATGGAGGTTGAGCGTTATGACTACGTCTACAAGCAGGCAGTATCGACGCTCTATCCTCAGATTGACGCCTCGGCACAATATGCCTTGGCTATTCGTAAGCAGGAGATGACCAAGGGCCTCTCGTTTGGTGGTAAGAACACCTTTAACGTGGCGGGTAATATCTCGTTGCCACTCTTCGTGCCATCGGTATACGAGCAGATGAAGATGACCGATACTCAGAGGGAGGCTGCTGTTGAGAGCGCTCGTGCCAGCCGCATCGACATGGTGTCTGCCGTACGCTCAGCATACTACAACATCTTGCTTGCAGAGCAGTCGTTGAAGGTGCTCAACGAGGCTGTTGCCACAACACAGAAGGTGGTAGATGATACTAAGGTTCTCTTCGAGAATGGTTTGGCTTCGGAGTATGACTACCTCTCAGCGGAGGTGCAGCTCAGCAACCTCAAGCCTCAGGTGTTGCAGGCGGAGAATGGTATTGCCATTACTAAGATGCAGCTCAAGATGTACCTCTCGTTGCCAGAGGATGTTAATATTGTTGTCACCGGCAACCTCGACGACTTCCGTGACATGGTGCTCATGGGCGAGGATTACAACTACGACCTCTCGCAGAATACAACTCTTAAGAGCCTCGACATCAATGCCGATTTGATCGATCACCAGATAAAGCTTATCCAGACTACTCGCATGCCAACTATCGCAGCCTTCGGTCAGGTGTCGCTCATCGGTCAGGAGCGCGTTGACCTTAGCGGCCTTATGGGCGGCATGGGTGGCGGCGGTGCTCAGCAGCAGGCCCTCACACGTGCTGGCTCCAATCAGTCGAAGTTCTGGTGGCAGGTACCTATCACTGTTGGTGCGCAGATTAACATCCCTATCTTCAGTGGTTTGAAGAAGACAAACCAGCTTCGCGAGGCTCGTAATCAGAAGACACAGCTTGAGCTACAGCGTAGCTATGCCGAGGAGGGCATCCGTCTTCAGGTGAACCAGGCTATCAACAACCTACTCACACAGCGCGAGACAATGCTCTCGAACGAGATTGTTGTAAAGCAGGCAAGCAAGGCATACACCATCTCGAAGAGCCGTTATGATGCAGGTGCGGGCACAATGCTCGAGCTAAATAACGCACAGCTTGTGATGACACAGGCACAGCTCAACTATTCACAGTCAATATACAACTACCTCACAGCTTATGCTGAGTATGAGCGTGTATTGGGTATCGACTATCAGGTAAACAACTAAGAAGCAACATCTAAAAAGAGAATCAAAAATAAGATATAATAACTATGAAGAAGATTCTATTTATGTTTATCGCAGCAGCTACACTTGTTGCCTGCGATACTGAAAAGAAGAGTACGCCAAAGGCTCAGGAAGTTGTGAAGGTTAAGGTGGCAACAGCAACTGTTGATACTATTAACCTAACTGAGACCTACACTGCCGAGTTGAAGCCATTCAAGGAGAACAACATCACCCCTGCGGCTCAGGGCTTGCACATCAAGAAGATTTTAGTTGATGTGGGCGACACAGTTAAGGAGGGTCAGGTAATCGCTGAGCTTGATGCTACCACTCTCAAGCAGTTGGAGATTAACCTCGCAACAGCTATGGATACCTATAACCGTCTTAAGCCAGTAAAAGAGGCTGGTGGCGTATCGAAGCAGCAGTTCGTACAGGCTGAGAATACCGTTAAAGCTCTTGAGGAGCAGGTAGATCAGTTGCGTAAGAATACTGTTATCAAGTCACCTATCTCTGGTGTTGTAACATCTCGTAACTTTGAGGTTGGCGATCTCTTTGCCTCTATGCCTCTCTACCATATCATGCAGACCGATAAGCTTAAGGCTACGGTAGATGTTGCCGAGATCTACTACTCTCATGTGACAGTTGGCATGGAGGTGTCGTTCGAGACCGACGTATATCCAGGTCAGATCTTCAAGGGTACCGTATCACGCATCAGCCCTGCGGTTAACGCTCAGACACGTACCTTCACCGTTGAGGTTACCGTACCTAATAAGTTCGAGCAGAAGGATGAGGATGGCAATGTACATAAGGTAGAGCTTCTTCGCCCAGGTATGTCGACACGCGCAACCTTCGTGATGGGTAAGCGCAATAGCGTTATGGTTCCATCAGTAGCTGTTAAGAAGCAGGTGGGCTCATCTGAGCGTTATGTATTTATCATCAAGGATGGCAAGGCGGAGTATCGCTTTGTTGAGGATGGCGAGCGCTTGGGCGAGTACATGGAGATTTTGGATGGCGTTAAGGCTGGTGAGCAGGTTGCCACTACAGGTCTTACAAAGTTGTTGAATGGTTGCGATGTTGAAATCGTAAAATAGGATGAGTAGGTTCAATTAGGAAAAACCTTTTGAAAGATGAAAATTTATGAAACCGCGGTGCGAAAACCGATTTCGGTAGCACTTATATTCGTTGGTATCATCGTCTTTGGTCTCTACTCGTTGAAGAACCTGGGCGTTGACCAATATCCCGATATTGAGATCCCGTATATCAGTGTTATCACCATGTATCCTGGTGGTAATGCCGAGGATATCGAGACCAATATCACGCGTGTGTTGGAGGATCAGCTCAATACGGTTGATAATCTCGATAAGATTACCTCTAAGTCGCAGGATAACGTATCTATCATCACTCTGGAGTTTGAATATGGATGCGATCTGGTGGAGGCCGCCAACGACGTTCGCGACGTTGTCAGCCGTTCACAGTCAATGCTTCCTGACGATGTAGAGTATCCTACAGTCATGAAGTTCTCATCATCGATGATGCCGGTGATGATGCTCTCGGTAACTGCCGAGGAGAGCTACAATGCGCTCTATAAGATTCTCGACGATAAGCTCGTTAATGAGCTTAACCGTATCAATGGTGTTGGTTCTGTATCAATCATTGGTGCTCGTGAGCGAGAGGTGCAGGTGCATGTAGACCCAATTAAGTTGGAGCAGTATGGTCTTACTATCGAGACCCTTGGTGGTATCATCGCGGCAGAGAATGCCAATGTGCCAGCTGGTAAGCTCGATATGGGCATACAGACCTTCAACCTTAAGTCGGACTTCCAGTTTAAGGATAGCCGCGACTTGGAGAACATCGTGATTACTAATGTCGGCGGTAGGAAGGTGATGCTTACCGATGTTGCAACCATCGAGGATACCCTCGAGGAGTTGACCATGGATGAGCGTATCAATGGTCGCCAGGGTGTTCGTATCCTTGTGCAGCGCCAGACAGGTGCCAACTCGGTGGAGATTATCGAGCAGGTGCAGGAAAAGCTCGAGGAGATCATCCCAACGCTTCCACCCGACTGTAAGGTGGAGACCATCTATGAGGGATCACAGCAGATTAACGACGCGATCAACTCGCTTACCGAGACTATCATGTTCGCCTTCATCTTCGTGATCTTGGTGGTTATGATCTTCTTGGGTCGTTGGCGTGCTACGTTCATCATCTGTCTTACAATCCCTATCTCGTTGGTATGTGCATTCATCTACCTATACGCGACAGGCTCTACTCTTAACATCATCTCTTTGTCGGCGCTCTCTATTGCCATCGGTATGGTTGTGGATGATGCCATCGTGGTGTTGGAGAATATTACAACGCATATCGAGCGAGGCTCTAAGCCTAAGGAGGCGGCTATCTACGCTACCAATGAGGTGTGGCTCTCGGTTATCGCAACAACACTCGTTGTCGTTGCCGTGTTTATGCCATTGACCATGATCCCTGGTATGTCGGGTATCCTCTTTAAAGAGCTCGGTTGGATTGTGACCATCGTGGTCTGCGTCTCTACAGCTGCGGCGATCACCCTTACCCCTATGCTCTCGGCATATATGCTTAAGCTCGAGGGTGGTGAGCACACATATAAGGGTATCGGTGTCATCTATAAGCCTATCGACTGGTCATTGCGCCTCTTGGATCGCATCTATGAGAAGATGCTCCGCTTCGTTGTTAAGTGGAAGAAGACAACTATTCTTCTGCTCATGGCGGTATTCGGCGTCTCGTTGATGCTCGTAAGCCAGGTGCCTACTGAGTTCTTCCCACCTACCGATAATGCTCGTATCTCGATGACCGTTAAGCTTGCGCAGAATACTCATGTTAGCGAGACAACACGCGTAGCACGACAGATCGACTCTATCATCGCTGCGAAGTTCCCATATATCAACATGGTGTCAACTTCGGCTGGTGAGAACTCTTCGGATAACGCCTTTGCAGCGATGCAGACATCGGGCTCGCACATTATCAACTACAACATCCGTATGCCACGACTCACGGATATCGACCGTCCTACAATCTTCGAGATTTCGGATCAGTTGCGTAAGGAGCTTGCTCAGATTCCAGAGATCGAGGAGTTTAGCGTAGTGCCTGGTGGCCAGCAAGGTGGTATGGGTGGCGCAAGTACCGTAGATATCAAGGTCTTTGGTCACGACATGGAGGTTGCAACGGCAACGGCTAAGGATCTGCAGAAGCGAATGTCGAATTTGAGCACATTGCGTGATGTTCAGCTCTCGCGTGATGACCTCGAGCCTGAGTTCAACGTGATTTTCGACCGCGAGAAGCTCTCGCAGCATGGTCTAACCATGGCACAGGTGGGTCAGCTTGTACGTAACCGTATCTATGGTTACGAGTGTACGAAGTATCGTGAGGATGGTGATGAGTACAATGTTGTTGTTCGCTACGACAAGAGCCACCGTATGAGCCTTGATGATGTTAAGAACATCGCCATCGCCACACCTATGGGTACAACAATCTATCTTAAGGATGTAGCTACTGTTGATGAGGAGCTCGCATCACCTATGATCGAGCGTGAGAACCGTCAGCGTATCATCACCGTGAAGGGTTCTGTTGGTGCAGGTGTTGCCTTGGGTGACGCTGTGGCAGAGGTTAACGCCCTTCTCGAGGAGTATGAGGTGCCAGAGGGTATCAACCTTGAGATCGGTGGTTCTATCGAGGACCAGGGTGAGGCATTTAGCGATATCGGTATGCTTCTTATCCTTATCGTAATCCTCGTTTACATCGTGATGGCAACGCAGTTCGAGTCGTTGGTTTACCCATTCATCATCATGTTTACCATCCCATTTGCGATGTCGGGTGTATTCATCGCCTTGTGGATGACCGCTACGCCATTGTCAATCATCGCGCTTATCGGTGCTATCATGCTCGTGGGTATCGTAACTAAGAACGGTATTGTGATGGTTGACTACATGAACTTGCTTGTTGAGCGAGGCTCAAATGTTGCTGATGCCGTTATCGCTGGTGGTAAGAGCCGTCTACGCCCTGTGCTTATGACATCTTTGACAACAATCCTCGGTATGGTGCCTATGGCTATGGGTATCGGTGAGGGCTCTGAGATGTGGCAGCCTATGGGTATCGCGGTAGTAGGTGGTCTGTTGATGTCTACCCTTTTGACACTCTTCATCGTTCCTGCACTATATGCTATGTTGCAGGGTCGCAAGGAGCGTAAGGCGGCTAAGAAGGCAGCGCGTCAGGCCGAGGAGGACGAGTTCATCAAGATGAAGCGTCTGCAGAAGATCGAGGCTGAGCGTGCCGCAAAGGCTCAGAACGAGGATAATAAGTAGTATAGTATCTCTGTCGGTGGGTGTATGCCCACCGACACTAAAACAAAAGAACAATGAAAGCATTCTTTCTATCATACAACCAGGCTCTTACTGACCGTGTAAATAAGATGCTCGACGACCATGGTGTTCGTGGCTTCACCCGCTGGGCACTCACCGAGGGCCGTGGCTCTTATAATGGTGAGCCTCACTACGGTACACATGCATGGCCATCAATGAACACCTCAATCCTCGCTATTGTCGAAGACGAGAAGGTTGAGGAGCTTTTGGATGCGGTGCGCGAGATAGATTCAACCACCGAGATGCAGGGCTCACGTGCCTTTGTGTGGGATATTACACAGTGCATGTAAATTTGTTGTGATAGCGGCGCTACTGCGACGCTTCAATCTAAAGCCCGAATGGGAAATACGCTTAGTATGTCCCATCCGGGCTTTCTCATGTCAGCGCCACATTAGCACCACTCTGATAACAAATTTGCTGTGATAAGGGGTCATCTGCGACCTCTCAATCATTGGGCTGAATAGGAAATACGCTCAGTATGTCCTATCCAGCCCAATTTCATGTCGAGGCCACATCTAACCCCTTCTGACAACAAATTGGGTTGCGGTGCTAATTAATGTTGCGTAGCCTATTCTAATAACAAATTGGGTTGCGGTGCACTCGGCGCCCTTCTGACAACAAATCAGCTCGCTTAATAAGCTTGCTCACTGTTAATTTGTAGCACACTCTCCCTCCCTCTTTCTTGCAATTTCATACATAACTCCATATAGTTCATACAATATCCGCTCTTTTGTTTGGATTTCGTTGCCATCGTTCCTATCTTTGTATCACCGAAACAAACAAATAAACTACTATGCATCTACAATCGGGCACACTTCTTAAACGAGGCGAGTATCGCATTATCAACTCAATCGGTCGCGGAGGCTTCGGCATCACCTATCTTGCCGAGCAGGTGAACCTACATCGCAAGGTCTGCGTCAAGGAGTTCTTCCCCGAGGACTACTACAAGCGTGACGAGGATAGCGTGAGCATCAGTCTACTCTCTGAGAGCTTTAAGGAGAATATGTCGCGCTTCAAGACTAAGTTCATCAAGGAGGCGCAGACTATTGCTACGCTCAATCATGCGAATATCATACCTATATACGACGTCTTCGAGGAGAACGGTACTGCATACTACGTTATGGAGTATATCGAGGGCGAGTCGCTTAGCGATATTGTCAAGCGTGGTGGCGCTATGAGTGAGCACGATGCTGTCGGCTATATTAAGCAGGTGGCCGCAGCCCTTGAACATATCCACGAGCAGCAGATTATGCACCTCGATGTTAAGCCGGGTAATATCATGGTGCGCACAAAGGATAGTCGCTCCATCTTGATTGACTTTGGTCTTTCGAAGCACTACGATGCCGAGAGTGGCGATGCTACCTCGACAACGCCCGTTGGTGTCAGCCATGGCTTTGCACCTATGGAGCAGTATAAGCAGGGCGGTGTTAGCAAGTTCTCACCCGAGACGGATATATACTCTTTGGGTGCTACATTGTACTACCTCGTTACGGGCAAGGTGCCACCTCAGGCTGCCGATATTGCCGATGATGGTCTGCCTACACTTCCCGCCAACCTATCGAGTAGCGTGCGCACCGCTATCGAGCGCTCCATGGCTGAGAAGCGCAAGGATAGACCGCACTCTATCAAGGAGTTCTTGGCGTTGTTGGATAATGTCAAGCCAGTTGTCGAGGTGCTTGTAGCAGATGATGAGAGGACAAAGATAACTGCGGTGACTGATGACGAAAAGACAAAGATTGTTGCGCCACAACCTAAGGTTGAACAACCCAAAGTACAGATAGACCGCGAGCCTAAACTCAAACAAAAGACAGAGCGCCCAAAACGCCGTTGGTGGCAGTGGCTTCTCGGTTTGTTGACTATCTTTGCATTGTATATTAATTTCGGTTTGTGGGCAGCAGGATGCTACGGCTTGTGTGTATTTGGCTTGTTGTTCAGATTTAGATGGTGGCAGTGGCTACTCGGCTATTTGGTACTCATAGGGTTTGCTTTTTTATATGACTATCATAACGATGCAGATAGAAGATTATATATGGAGAAAATGGAGCATGCCGTAGAGGCGCGCAATGCTGAGCTACATCGAATCGCCGATGAAGAGGCTTATGATAATATGATTGTACAAGGCCTTGGGCGTGATGGCGTATATGAGGTTGGTGACTACTACAACAAGAATGGCAAAGAGGGTGTTGTTTTTGAGGTGTCTGCTGATGGTTGCCATGGTAAAATAGTATCGTTGGATGAAGCAAAATTGCTGTGGTGTACTGATGAACAATATTGCAAGGGTATTAAGTTAGGTTCGACGAATGAAAAAAATGGTAAGGTAAATACAGATGTGGTAATGGAACGAGATGATAAAGACCAATATCCGGCCTTTGTTTGGTGTCGCGAAAAGGGCGCAGATTGGTATCTGCCGGCCATAGAGGAGATAGAGACTATTTGCAGCTATAGTTTAAAGATTAATACTACCTTGTCAAAACATGGTGGTACAGAACTTAGCTTTGCTTGGAAATGGTCGTCGACAGAGCATATAAAAGACGTTTCGGGTGCGTGGTCTGCTGGTCAGCTTACTGGTGAGCTCTGTCTCAAGAACACCAGCCTCTATGTGCGCGCTGTGTCCGCTTTTTAAGATTTAGGCTTGTCGGTAGCGACCACAGCTTTACTCTCTCTCCTCGCGCTTTGGGGCGCGAGGAGTTTTTTGTTTAGTGAGGAGTTGTTGCGGGCGCTGCCCGCATGGCGCGTACTCAGAGAACTTTCTGGGAGCGCCAAATTTCTTCCTGTTTTCTCTCTGAAAAGATTCTGGGTAGAGTGGGTATTGCCGTGCGCAATGGCGCACTCTGGGTAAAATTGAAGGCACAACACCCAGAGCAAAACAAAACTACTCAGAATTACCCATAGCGAAGCGGAACTACCCAAAACTCCTCAGCGCTGTGGCGCTGCTCTTGCGAGGGCGATAGCCCGTGGCAATCTCCCGCTGTGCTCTGTATTACCCACTCCACCGCCCCTCTCATGCCCCTCCCATAGCACGGGTATTAAAAATAATACCCGCGCACCTCACCCACACGCACCTTCCCCATAATGTGGGTACTCAAAAAGATACCCATGAACATCCATGCGTCATTGCGAGGGCTTTAGCCCGTGGCAATCTCTGGGTCGATGGCGTGTCCTGCTGCGGACAGATCCCCACGTCGCTCCGCTCCTCGGGATGACGGTGGGGGGCTCGGGATGACGGTGGGGTGTGTCCTCGGGATGACGGTAAAAGTGAAAGTCCTCGGAATGGGTGGAATACAATGTGGGTACTCAAAAAAGTACCCAGCCCCCCCCGCAAGTGACACGGGTATTAAAAATAATACCCTCTTTATTTTTGTGGCACTTCTGTATTTGTTAAGCTCAATTTCTATTTATGTGTAGTCGATTGTGGCTCAAAAATTTGGGCAATATCTAAAAATGTAGTAACTTTACGACTATGAAAGAGCGTAAACATAGACGACGTAGGCGCGACCTTGCGCACTATAATCCCGAGCGACTCCCCGAGGTTCTGCCACCCGAGGATGATCGCCACCTTGTTAATGTCTTTGTCGAGGGTTATGAGGATGTAGCCTTTTGGCGTGGAATATTTGACCACTTCCGCAACCCCTACCTGCGCTTCGAGATATCGGTGCCCAACCGCGACGATCTGCCCAAGGGTAAGAAGGTGCTTATGTCGATGCTCGGCAAGAGCGACCCCGAGCGCGTCATTCTCTGCGTGGACTCCGACTTCGACTACCTCTTTGATGGTGCTACGGAGCAGTCGAGCGAGATATTAGGTGCTGTGAATATGTTCCATACCTACACCTACGCCACGGAGAACTACCTCTGCTATGCCCCCTCGTTGCGCAACGTCTGCGTGAAGGCGACCAAGAACGACACGCGCATCTTCGACTTCGAGCGCTTCTTCGCTAACTACTCCGAGACTATATACCCCCTCTTTTTGTGGTATGCCTACTCGGCGCAGTTAGCCACCGAAAGCGTCTTTACGCTTAGCGAGTTCCGCGCCTCGGTGCGCCTGAACTATGTCGATATACGCCACAATGGCGAGAGTACCTTGGCGTGGCTCGGGCGCAATGTGGAGCGCCGTATGAGTGCTCTGGTGGAGAGTAATCCTCAGATGGTGGATGATGTCGCTCAATTTGGCGAGAGGCTCAAGCAGAGGGGCGTGGAGCGTGATAACTGCTACCTCTTTATGCATGGGCATACGCTGATGGATAATGTTGTTATGCCGCTGCTAAGTGCCGTATGTGACAAGCTGCGACAGCTCTCTGTGGCGAAGATAAACACCTCGAAGGTCGAGGGCGTGGCGCTCCAGAACGAGCTTCAGAACTATACTAATACACTGCGCTCAATACGCGATGTACTCCTTGATAATGAGAACTATACGTCGTGTCCTCTCTATAAGAAGCTGCGCGACGACATCCAGGAGTATCTCGATAGAATGATTGGCGATATTAAGTCTAAGCGCGAGCCGGCGCCTATGCTGCGCTGTAACTTCGAGCCTTAGTTGCCCACTTTTTGCACCATTGTAAAATAGTCTTTATTATTCAGTTTCAGGGTTTTTTTGTCCGAAAAAAGACCCTAAAGCAATTTATTTTGCATATTTTATTAATGTTTTTGTATTAAAATGCTTGGAAAATTATTTTATTTGCGTATATTTGCATATGATTGTTTAGCAATAAAATAATAATTTACAACCAAAAACACTAACTTGAGTATGTCAAACCATTGTCCAGCCACCTGTCACTCCTATACTCTTGAGCCCGAGGCGGGCTTTAAGTATATCACGTTAAAGGCGGGTGAGAAGTTTATTGTACAAAGAGGCGACGTCAATAGCTTGATATTTCTCATGTCGGGAAATATAATCATTGACTCTGAGGAGCGCCAAGATTATACTGTTCGAGAGAAACACTTCGTATTCTGTTTCCGTGCATTTCAATATGAGATTACGGCGGTGACCGATGTCGAGATTATCCGTGCGCACTTTATCGCTGCGGGTGCTATGTGCGACATGATACCGTTCAACAGCATTGTAGGCAAGATAAAGAAGATAAACTACAAATTTACGCAGGTGGCCATCAACGAGCCACTCGATTTGTTCTTGCGTAGTAAGATGATATATCTTCAGAACGATATGCACTGCAACCACCTGCACCGTGCTAAGATTCAGGAGATGTTCGTAATCTTCAAGTTCTTCTATACTCAGCAGATTCAGCTGCGTACCTTCTACAACCTCTTCGACCGCAACCAGTCGTTTGCGTCGCTCGTGCGCAATAATGCACCACGCGTGAAGACCGTTGAGGAGCTTGCCGATATTTGTGGTTTCAGCATTCAGCACTTCAATAATATGTTTAAGCAGGAGTTCCACGACACTCCATATAGCTGGATGCAGAAGCAGCGCATCACCGAGATCGAGCGCTTGCTCGTGCAGACCAACGTGCCGCTGAAGAGCATCATTAAGATGTACGGCTTCACAAACCACGGTCATTTTGCGCTCTTCTGTCGTAAGTATCTGAAGAAGACGCCGCTCAAGATTCGCAAGGAGGCACGCGCTCAGCGCGAGGCTGCCGGCGAGGCGCTTGAGTAGAACAAGTAGAGGTGATTAATAAATATGGAGCTGTCTAACAAGGCTGCTTTGTCGTGATAAGGGGTCATCTACTGCCGCTAACGAATTATCTCAGCAATGGGCAGTACGCCAAAGTACAGCCCATCGCCTCGAAATTCGCCGAGCGAAAGTATCTAACCCCTTCTGACAACAAATAGTTTGTCCTCGAAATGCTCATTTACGCCGAGTAAACTGCGCTTTCTCAGACTTCGTGCGCCTAAAACTAACTATTGTTATACAACTTCGAACAATGGGGGAGTGTCTAAAAACTTATTGGA
>JAZOLM010000072.1:0-1676 GCA_045652985.1 Alistipes sp.
CGTAGTCTGAAGAACGAGCTCAATGAGAACCTCCAACTCCACCTGCAATCGCTACGCTATATCAATGTGTATGACCTCTTTGGTTTTACACCAGAGCTACTCGAGCAATGCCGCTACAGCGTCTTTGGCGAGACCGTAACCGACACGGTATCAGACGAGTGCGACCTCACCAGCAAGAAGTACCTCGCCGTAGAGTACTTGCCTGGTCAGTTCGACCAACGCGCTTCATCCGCTGTGGACTGCGTACACCTCATCGACCCTAATGCGGAGGTAGAGATCCGCTCAAGCCGTCTCCTCGTCTTTGACGAGCAACTCACCGACGCTGAGCTCGACAAGATCCGTCACTACTACATCAACGCCGTAGAGTCACGCGAGAAAGACCTCTCTCAGCTCTCGCAGAACCAAACAGCCGATGTCAAACCGCTTGCTCAACTCGATGGCTTCATCACTATGCCACGCGAAGAGTATGCGGCTTTCTGCAAAGAGTGGGGATTGGCGATGAACACCGACGACCTCCTCGAGGTAGTAACATACTTCCAAAAGGAGCAACGCAACCCAACCGAAACCGAACTCCGTATCCTCGATACCTACTGGTCTGACCACTGCCGTCACACCACTTTCACTACTATCCTCGAGTCTATCAAGATCGATGACTCCTTCGTCAAAGAGGAGATTGAGTCCACTCTCGGTATGTTCCATGATATCCGCAAGGAACTTGGTCGTACAGAGAAACCGCTCTGCCTCATGGAACTCGCTACCATCGGTGCGCGTTACCTTCGCAAGAAAGGCCTTCTAGACGATATGGAGGTCAGCGAGGAGAACAACGCTTGCTCTATCTTCATCGATGTGGATGTGGATGGCAAGACCGAGAAATGGCTCCTCCAATTCAAGAACGAGACCCACAACCACCCTACCGAGATCGAGCCCTTCGGTGGCGCAAGTACCTGTCTCGGTGGTGCTATACGCGACCCATTGTCTGGTCGTGCCTATGTCTATCAAGCCATGCGCGTAACGGGCGCAGGCGATATCTATAAGCCAGTAGCAGAGACCATGCCTGGCAAACTGCCACAGCAGATCATCTCTCGCAAGGCAGCCGCTGGTTACTCTAGTTATGGCAACCAAATCGGTCTGGCCACTACCCATGTGCGTGAGATCTTCCACCCATCGTATGTGGCAAAACGCCTCGAGGTAGGTGCCGTAGTAGGTGCTTCTCCAGCTAGCAATATCCGCCGCGAGAGCCCTGCGGCAGGCGATATCATCCTCCTCCTCGGCGGCCGCACAGGTCGTGATGGCGTTGGTGGCGCTACGGGTTCATCCAAAGAGCATACCGAAGCATCCCTTGAGACTTGCGGTAGCGAGGTACAAAAAGGTAACGCACCTGAGGAGCGCAAACTCCAACGACTCATGCGTCGCCCTGAAGCTACTCGCCTTATCAAGAAGTCCAACGACTTTGGTGCAGGTGGTGTGAGCGTCGCTATCGGCGAACTCGCTGACGGACTCGATATCTACCTCGACCGCGTACCAACTAAGTATAGCGGTTTGAATCCTACCGAATTGGCTATCAGCGAGTCACAAGAGCGTATGGCAGTAGTCATCGAAGCCAAAGACCGTGCTGAGATGGAACACTATTGCCACCTTGATAATATCGAATATACCCACGTAGCGGATGTCACCGA
>JAZOLM010000073.1:0-1267 GCA_045652985.1 Alistipes sp.
AGCCAAACGCTCGCGGATCTTGCGGTGAGCGATTTGCATACCGAGACCATACTCGCAGAAGTCCTCGAAGAGGGAGTTAGGCCATGCGGGACCATGACCCTTCTCGGTGGTAGGATAAGGAGTAGATGGTACAGAACCCGAGTAGATAGAGGTACAACCAGTAGCATTAGCTACGATCTCGCGGTCACCAAAGAGTTGGCTGATGAGCTTGAGGTATGGAGTCTCACCACAACCAGAGCAAGCGCCAGAGAACTCGAAGAGAGGAGTAGCGAACTGGCTGTTCTTGACATTAGATTGGATATCTACGAGGTGTTGTTTGGACTTCACATTGTCCGCGCAGTAAGCCCAGTTTTGTGCCTCGAGCATTTGTCCCTCTAGTGGCACCATGGTGAGTGCCTTACCGGTCTTAGGATGACCAGGACATACATCTACGCAGTTGCCGCAACCAAGGCAGTCGAGCACTCCCACTTGCATGCGGAAGTGCATACCCTTCATAGCTGCAGGAGCTTTCATCTCGCGGGTAGTACCTTGGATACCCTTCACCTCTTCCTCGTCCATGACGAATGGGCGGATACATGCGTGAGGGCAAACATATGCACATTTGTTACACTCGATACAGTTCTCAGCGGTCCACTCAGGAACGAAAGCAGATACACCACGCTTCTCGTACTTAGCTGTACCAGCAGGCCATGTACCATCCTCTACGCCTACGAAAGAAGATACTGGGAGCAAGTCACCATCTTGTGCGTTGATAGGACGAACGACGTTGGTGATGAACTCAGGCTCGCAGCCATAGTCCTTAGCAGCATCAGCGCCGAGATTAGACCATGCTGGATCGATAGCAAGTTCTTGGTACTCGCCACCACGATCTACCGCAGCGTAGTTCTTGTTGACCACATCCTCACCCTTGTTGCCGTAAGACTTCACGATGAAGTGCTTCATCTCCTCGATAGCTTGCTCTACTGGGATAACCTCAGTAATGCGGAAGAAAGCAGATTGGAGGATGGTGTTGGTACGGTTGCCAAGGCCAATCTCACGAGCGATCTTGGTAGCGTTGATGTAGTACACCTTAATATTATGGTCAGCGAAGTATTTCTTCACTTTGTTTGGCAAGTTCTTTGCCAATTCCTCGCCCTCCCAGATGGTATTGAGAAGGAAGGTACCACCATCTTGCAAACCGCGGGTCACATCGTACATCTGCAAGTATGCTTGTACGTGGCAAGCCACGAAGTTAGGGGTAGTAACGAGGTATGTAGAGCGGATAGGC
>JAZOLM010000074.1:0-40630 GCA_045652985.1 Alistipes sp.
TCAGTATCAGCAAGGTTGTTGGTTGCAATTCTTCGCGATGACGGAGTTTATAAACCTGCGTCACAGACAGCATACTTGCAGGTGATCCGATATACCTTTCTTTATATTTCGACTAGCTACAATATTTGCTTAATATTTTTACTCCTCCACCGGAATTTACGACTGATCCGGAATAGGGACAGATAGTGAAATTAAGGATATTAGTTATTTAGCTTTAAACTCCTTAAATTCCATAAACTCCTTAATTTTCCTAACTCCACATGCCCCCATTATCCACCCTGCGAACAAAATTTTTATCCTACGAATGTTATACTTTGTCTTTTTTTAGTATATTTGCATCGTGGGAGAGTGCGGAAACATTAGTAGATGTACTATCGTGCCGACCTTCAACTACTTACGCGTAGAACGAGAAAAACTATTAATTACTAAATAACTATGAATAAGGTTAAAATTACATTGTTTGCCTTGGCTGCAATCTTTGCAGTATCATGTGTTCAGGACCCAGTAATGGAGGAGTCTGAAGCAGATGCAAAAAAAGAGAATGTGGCTAATAAGATTATCAACACCTCAGATCATGCTATCGATGGTAAGCTTATCCTCTTCGTTGATGAGGCTACCGCAGAGGCTTGGGCATCGGCTGAGGGCGCTACTCGCTCAGGCATAGCAGCTTGCGACGCTGTGGCTGCTGAGATCGGCGCAGAGTCTATCGAGCAGGTGTTCAACATGGCTATGAACCGCGAGGAGAAGATGGCGCTCGACATGCACCGTTGGTTTGTTGTTGAGTTCGACAAGGAGGCTGACGTAGAGCAGGTTGCTCAGAAGTTCGCTGCTATCAGTGGTGTAAAGCGTGTGCAGTATGCTACTAAGTTGGAGCGTCCTGAGGTTAAGGTGAAGCCTGCCGAGGAGGTTATGGCAACACGTGCTTCAGATGATATGCCTTATGATGATCCTATGCTTGAGCTTCAGTGGCACTACGATAACCGAGGCATGCAGAAGATCTACAAGGGCTCTAAAGAGGGTGAGGATATCAACGCCTTTGCTGCATGGAACTACACAGCAGGTAACAACCAGGTTATCGTAGCTGTTGTTGACGAGGGTGTTAAGTACGACCACGAGGATCTTGTCGACAATATGTGGGTAAACACTGGCGAGGTTGCTGGCAACGGTATCGATGATGATGGCAACGGCTATGTGGATGATGTCCATGGTCTTAACGCAGTTAAGGGCAACGGTTACATCACTTGGAATCGCGGTCAATTTGTCCCTGATGGCAAAGGTGGCGAAGAGTGGGATGGTGACTCAGGTCATGGTACTCACGTAGCAGGTACTGTAGCAGCTGTTAACAACAATGGTATGGGTGTTGCAGGTGTTGCAGGTGGCTCAGGTAATGGCGATGGCGTACGTATCATGTCTATCCAGATCTTTGATGGTGTTGACAATACTGGCTTGGAGCAGAATGCACGAGGTATTGAGTATGCTGCCGACATGGGTGCATCGGTGCTTCAGAACTCTTGGGGTTACCCAACTGATCTAGGCAGAATGTCAGATACTGCTTACGAGCAGTACTATGGCGTAGAGCTTGAGGCATTGAAGTATTTCCAGGGCAAGAGCAACTGTTCAGCAATGCAGGGTGGTGTGGTTATCTTCGCTGCAGGTAACGAGGCTAAGGCGGGTGCTGACTACCCAGGTGCTTACAACGAGTTCTTGTGCGTAACAGCATACGGTCCTGATGGTCTTCCTACATCTTACACCAACTACAATACTGGTTGTAACGTAGCAGCTCCTGGTGGTGACTTCGCATATGAGTACTACGACTATAAGTATGACGGCTGTGTACTCTCAACACTCCCATCAGAGACTATCGACACATACACAGGTCAGCCTTATGGTACTTCATATGGCTATATGCAGGGTACATCAATGGCGTGTCCTCACGTGTCGGGTATCGCAGCGTTGGTGCTCTCTTATGCTTTGGAGAACGGCATCTCTCTAACAAACACCGAGCTTTACGACATCCTCGCATCATCAGTGCGTGACATCGACGGTCAGCTCACTGGCACTAAGCCTTTGTATCCTGGCTATGAGTCATATGGCAACATGAATCTCTCTACTTACAAGGGTAAGATGGGTACTGGTAAGCTCGACGCGTTGATGGCTATCATGAACGTTCGTGGTGTGCAGTGTGTTCCTGCTGTCGTAGGCAAGGAGCTCGAGTTGAACATCCCAGCGCTTATCGGTAATGGCGATACTAAGGTTAAGGCTTACAACAGCTATGATATCTCTGAGGAGACTAAGACACGTCTTGGTATCGAGCGAGTAGAGTTCTTCAGCACAACAATCTTCCTCACTTGTAAGAAGGCTGGTATCGGCACAATCACCGTAAAGTATATCGCTGGTGGCGACAAGGTCGGCGGCGGTGCTACTACAGGTGGTAAGCTTATGGAGAAGGAGGTCGTGATTGTTGCTCGCGAGGCTAACGACAATGGAGGCTGGTTGTAATAGGTGTTTAACGTTGTAAAAAATGACTTAACTATATGAAGAGTTTGAAGATTTGGTCATTGGCAGTAGTAATGCTTATGGCAATGGTAGGCTGCGGCGAGGAAACAGGTGGTGGTCCAGATAAACCAGCTGATGCTGGCAACTTCGATAATATCGAGAAGGAGTGGAAGCTCGTATCGGTAAACGGCGTAGCTAACGAGTTCAACGTATATATCAGCTTCGATCAGGGTACATTCGCTATGTACCAGCAGGTATATACTCTCGACTACAAGTTCTACGATGGTGATTATGCAGTAGAGGGCGGTAAGCTCACTGGCGAGTATTACGAGGGTGGTGAGTGGAAGTGTGCCTACACAGGTGGCGTATCTGAGGATGGCAACACCTTGACTCTCATAAGCGACGAGGAGAACCCAATCACTTGTGTTTACGAGGCTTGCACAATTCCTGAGGATATCAAGGAGGAGGCTTTGAATGGTACTCGTGCTGTAGAGGTCGTTCCATTCTTGTAATCTTCTGAAGCCGCCTAACAAGGTTATTTTGGCGTTGCACTCGACCTCAAAATCCTCATTTACGCTCAGTAAACTGCGGTTTTTCGCTCTTCGTGCGCCTAAAACTAACTCTTGTTATACGACTTCTAACAGTTGGGGCTTGTTTAACGAATTTGTTAGACAGCCCCATTTTTTTATTCTCCTTGTTGAAAATCTCGGCTAATAGTCTCTATTTCGAAAATTTATGCTAAATTTGCAAATTGGATGGTGTGCTTTGTTTGGCGCACTCCGCGAGGATTAGCAATGTAACTAACTAAATAAGACTACTATGAATAGAACAAAACTCTCTCTTCTTGCTTTGGCGGGATTGTTCATGATGTCGTGTGCTGTCGACAACGTTGATGAGCCCCAGGCGGCTTCTACGGAGGCTGTTGCAGTTAAGAAGTTTGTGAACACCCCTGAGAAGGCGGTGGATGGTGAGCTTATCATCTATGTGGATGAGGCTACGGCTCTTCAGCTTGAGGGCGCAGCAATCGCTACACGCTCAGGCGTAACTGCTCTCGATGCCGCATTGGCAGAGATCAACGCAAAGGAGATTACTCCTGTCTTCAACATGATGGTTAACGCTGATAGAAAGCGTGAGTTGGGTATGCACCGCTGGTATACCGTGAAGTTCTCGGAGAAGAACGACCTTACTGATGCTGCTAAGACTCTTGGCGCTCTTAGTATGGTTGAGCGCGTGCAGTTCTCAACAAAGGTGGAGGTGCCTACAGCTGAGGCTACTGAGATCGATCCTTCGGAGTTCTTTGCTACACGCTCTGAGGAGCTTCCTTTCAACGACCCAATGCTTAGTGAGCAGTGGCACTACAACAACGATGGTACTGTAGACTTCCCAAATGCTAAGGCTGGTGCTGATGTTAATCTGTTCGATGCATGGGAGCTTACAACAGGTCGTCCAGATGTTATCGTTGCGGTTGTCGATGAGGGTGTTTGCTATGAGCATGAGGATATTAAGCCTAATATGTGGATTAACGAGGCTGAGGCTAATGGTGAGGATGGCAAGGATGACGATGGCAATGGCTATGTAGATGATATCCATGGCTATAACTTCGTAAATGGAGGCAAGATTACCTGGACACGTTCGGGCGATTCTGGTCACGGTACACACGTTGCAGGTACTGTTGCCGCTGTGAATAACAATGGTATTGGTGTTGCAGGCGTTGCAGGTGGCTCTGGTAATGGCGATGGCGTGCGTCTTATCTCTTGTCAGATTATCTCTGGTGGTACTGCTGCGGGCGTTTCGGCTACTGCTGCTGCTATCGAGTATGCTGCCGATAAGGGTGCTTGCGTATTGCAGAACTCATGGGGCTTTGGCGCTGGTCAGATCTCTAACGACTCAGGCTTCGAGAATGGCTCTACAAGCGTGGAGGCTCAGGCATTACTATACTTCATGGAAACAAAGAATCATCCTAACCTTGAGGGTGGTATCGTGATCTTCGCTGCTGGTAACGATGGTAAGGCTGTTGCTGGCTATCCAGCTGCATGGAACAAGCTTATCGCAGTGTCGGCTATCGCTCCTGATGGTCTTCCAACATACTACACTTGCTACGATCGTGGCTGTAACGTATCGGCTCCTGGTGGCGAGTATTACCATCGTGGCACTTCAACCATGGACTATGGCTGTGTAGTATCAACAATGCCAAACAACAAGTATGCTCGTATGCAGGGTACCTCTATGGCGTGTCCTCACGTATCGGGTATCGCAGCATTGGCAATCTCATATGCAGCCGACAATGGCATCGTTATGACACTCCCAGAGTTGAAGGATATCATCGTGTCGTCGGTAACATGCTTCGATACTATGTCGGGACAGAAGGCAATCTATGGTGGTGGCTCTATGAACCTCGCGTCGTATAACAACAAGATGGGTACCGGTCTTATCGATGCCTTCCGTGTGTTGATGGCGGTGCGTGGTACAATGTGTATCCCTATTCCACTTGGCGAGCAGGTGATCCTCGATATCAGCAACTACATTGGCAATGGTAAGGGTACAGTTAAGATGCTTCAGTCGGAGATCTCTGACGAGGTTAAGGAGAAGCTCGGCATTACCGATTGCAAGTTTATGGGTAGCAAGCTCGTTATGACCTGCACAAAGCCAGGCTCGGCATTGGTAACATTGAAGTATATTGCTGGTGGCTCGGCCGTGGGTGGTGGTCAGATCACTGGCGGTATGGAGGCTCAGCAGGAGTTTGCCTTTATCGTGCGCCCTGGCGTGAAGGTTGACGAGGGTACAGGCTCTCCACTTAACCCTGGCGGCTGGTTGTAATTAATGTTCTAATGCTAAAAATGTTTCAAGATATGAAGAAGTATTTTGCAATCTTTGCAGTTGCTCTCCTTGCGTTGGTGGGCTGCGAGAATCCAAACCACAATGGCCCTGCTGTCTCAAGCGGCATCGATGGTCAGTGGCACCTTGTTGAGTGGAACGGCGAGACTCCCGAGTTCGATGTATATGTGGAGTACAAGAGTGGCGAGTTTGATATCTACCAGCAGGTATACTCGCTCTACTATGAGCACTTCGAGGGCGCTTATAGTGTGAGTGGCGATATCGTTACTGGTACATATGCCGATGGCACTAACTGGGCTTGTGGCTATAAGTTCGAGGTGGCGGATGGTAAGCTTACTATGTATAGCCAGGAGGATCAGAGCGTTGTGAGCGTTTATGAGGCGTGTGAGATTCCTCAGGCTGTCATCGACGAGGCAACAACAACTCGTTCAGCTGAGGCTGTTCCATTCTTGTAATCGAGCATAATAAAACTTCTATGGGGTAATTCTTTTAGGGAGTTACCCCTTTTATTAAATCTATGAAGCGACTAATTATATGTTTTACGCTCCTTGTAGCCTCGCTTGGTGGCGTTGTTGCTAAGGAGGTGCCTGTCGATAGGGCGTTGCGCATAGCCTCACAGCTTCTTGGTGAGACTACGCGAGGAGGAGCCCTCTCTGTTGTGTGGGACAGTTCGGCTCTTGCCGACACGCGTAGTGGCGATGATGCACCTACGTTCTATGTCGTTGCTCCGGAGTCTGCACCTGGCTTTGTTATCGTTGCTGGTGACGATGCTATAACTCCTATCTTGGCATACTCAACACGCTATTCAGCCCCCTCGGCGTCGGTACTACCACCCAACTTTGAGGAGTGGCTTAACTATGTTGACTTGTCTGTACGTTATGTTCGTGACAGGGGTATTGTCGCCGATGCTGCTACGCAGCAGTTATGGAGCGAGGGGTATGAGCCTGTTGATGCCATCATGCTAAATACGGCGCGTTGGAGTCAGCTTGCACCATACAATAACGAGTGCCCGTTGGACGATGGCGCTCGTAGCCTCACCGGCTGTACGCAGACAGCTACGGCGATAATCATGCATCACAACCGTTGGCCTGAGCGCGCCCAGGGTGTCACCGAGCCATTCACGACTCTTCGCAAGGGAATATATGTCCCTGCCCGCGACCTTGATCATGCCTACGATTGGGATAATATGCTTGAGTCATATGTCGAGGGTGAGTATTCCGATGTTGAGGCCGAGGCTGTGGCTATACTTATGGCCGACCTTGGATACGCCTTCAGGGCGGACTATACGTCTGTTGATACGGGTGCTCTACCCGATATGTTAGCCCTCTATGAAAAGTTCGGCTATAGCCCAGCAACGCGTATTACGCTACGTGCTACCTACTCCGATGAGTATTGGAACGCCCTGCTTCGTAGCGAGATAGAGGCAGGATATCCAATCTTCTATTCGGGTTATACTGAGGATGATGCTGGTCATGCCTTTGTCCTCGATGGTGTTGATCAAAACAACTATTTCCATGTAAATTGGGGCTGGGGTGGCGTCTACGATGGCTTCTTCTTGCTCGATGCTCTAACTCTCGATAACTATGAGTTCGACTATACACAGTGGGCACTTTTCGGCATGCGTCCCATGCGTGATGGAGAGGTGGATAATTGGCTATGTCTCTCATCCTCAGGTCTAAGAGCCTCAACAACAACCTTTGAGAAGGGCGTATCATTTACAATAGAGCCTGCCACTGTCGCTAACTACTCGCAGCTCCACTTCGATGGTGAGGTGCGTGTGGGTGTCTGCGATAGTCGTGGCGAGTGGAAGTCGTGGGCTACGGAGACCCATAAGTTGAGTCTACCATCAATGTATGGCGGTGGCACCAGCCAGATGAGTGCTGTAGTTACGGAGGATATCCTTATGGGTGATAGATTATCTCTCTTCTATCGTAGTAATACGAGCGATAAGTGGTTTAAGATGAGCGCCTTTGCTGAGGGAGCTGTAGATGAGGTGATTATGAAGTACCCAACCATCGGTAGTACTACATCTTTCGACTATGATAAGGTGCGTAACACCATTATTGTGGACTATGACGACGATGTTAAGTCGGCGTTATACCTCAATGAGCAATATGTTGAGGATGGCGTGACTATCACAAAGGGAAAGATGACCATTGCAACACAGCACCTCATGCCAGGCTCAACCTATACTATCCTCCTTGTGCGTGAGGGTGTGGAGCAGCGCGAGCTAACATTTACCATTAAAGCATTGTAGTCTATGAGAAGAGCGACTATACTACTTATATTGATGCTTCTCGCCCTTGCATGTAAGCGCGAGAAGCCACTTCCCGAGCCTATTGTCGATAGGCTTGAGGTGGAGAGTGATCGTTTTGAACTTAACTACGAGGAGCAGACAATCACACTCCTCTATAGTGCAAATGTGGAGGTTAATATTGATATTGATGTCGACTGGATTGAACGTGTCGATAGCCGTGGCATGGAGAGCCATGAGGTGAGCTTCATGGTTGCGGAAAATGATACTGCAGAGAAGCGCATAGCGTCCATTACCATTACCGCAGGCTCCGAGGAGCATATCGTAACTATCGTGCAGATGGCAGCACCTGATCGTCTACTCCTGAAACTAACTCATCAAAATAAAACGTTGTCTTCGCCGCTATGGTATGGCGATGATATCACAGGTAGGGTAGAGTGGGGTGATGACGAGGAGTGCCGCTATGTGGAGGGTGTATATCACGACTACACCTCTGATGTTGTACATGAAACTCTCTTCGATATGCGTGGTGCCGATGGCTTCCATATAGAGTCGATAGAGGAGATTACTGATATAGAGATATCGGTGGATCTTAGCCTATAAATAGATTGGGGTGTCGATTATGCGTCGGACACCCCAATTTTATATCGTTTAATTAACTCTCTTTCCAAGTACCGCCTTTACAACCAGCGCCGTAGCGCCGCAGTTGTGCTCGGCATACTCCTTGGCAGCGTGGCTCTTCATCTCTAAGTACTCCTCATCGTCGCGCAATGGCTCAAACCAATCCTTAAGCTCCTCGGCGTTCTTGACACTTGTGGCAGCGTTGAGCTCAATCATGTCGCACGCCTCCTGGAACTTCTTATACTTAGGACCAAAGGCAATGGGTAGTCCGAATGTCGCAGCCTCCAAGGTGTTGTGTATGCCTACGCCAAAGCCACCACCGATGTATGACCATGTGGCATAGCCATATACGGCAGAGAGGATGCCTATGGTGTCGAGGATGAGCACCTGTGTATTATCGAAGTTGCTATCCTCCGTAGATTTCGTATATCGCGCAGCACCACCCTTCACAGAGCTTATTATATGCTCGATGCGCGCCTCATCCATCTCGTGAGGTGCTATGACGAAGCGAATATCTGGGTTGTCGTTGATAAGCTCGATGAGGATCTCCTCGTCGGGACCCCATGTTGAGCCAGCTACAAACAATCTACTATCACCCTTGAAACGCTCAACAATAGGGATGTCGCGGCGCATCTTCGCAATGGCAGCCACGCGGTCGAAGCGTGTGTCGCCAGCGATGACCACGTTGGTGTGCCCAATGCCCTCAAGTAGTTGCTTCGACTCGTTGTTCTGAACAAATATGGTAGTGAAGTTCTTGAGTGCCTTGCGCCATGCCCAGCCCCAAGGACGGAAGAATATCGACTTAGGACGGAATATTGCAGATACTACGTATGTTGGGATCTTGCGCTTGCCGAGCTCCTCAAGGTAGTTTAGCCAAAACTCATACTTGATGAAGATGGCAGCTCTGGGATTTACTATATCCATAAATCGCTTTACCGTACGGCTGCGGTCTATGGGAAGGTAGAAGATGTAATCCGCACCCTCGTAGTTCTTTCTAATCTCATAGCCTGATGGTGAGAAGAAGGTGAGTAGGATTTTTATAGATGGGTCAACCTTCTTGATCTGCTCTATGATGGGTCGTCCCTGCTCAAACTCACCAAGCGACGCGCAGTGTACCCAAACGATCTTCTCGTTGGGTTTTATGCTCTGGGACATTCTGTCGAGGATGTCACGACGACCATCTTTCCAGAGCTTGGCCTTCTCATTGCGCAGAGCTGCTACTCCAACAGCCCTCTCGAAGAGCCACATACCTATGTTGTAGATGCCCATCTATCGCTAAGTTTGCGGTTTACAAAGTACAAATGTAGTAAAAAAAATTATAAAATGGCACATTTATTCAACAAAAGTATCGATACGACCCATTATCCCCCCTTAAAGGATATTCTCCGTGTACTCTATGGAAAACTCCTCCTCCGTGGTGTAGCTCACGGCTATCAGGTCAAACTGTATGATTCTGCGTGGGCGTCGCGTGGCACGGTAGTAGGCGGCAGCACGACGTAGCGTGCGTATCTTCTGCTCGTCGATACTGTCGTATGCCGATTGCCAGCCCCCCGCCTTGCGTGTCTTCACCTCGACGAAGTGGAGCGTGTCGTAGTGCTCGGCTATGATATCTATCTCATAACGCCCTATTCGCCAGTTGCGCTCTACAATATAGTAGCCGCGGCTACGAAGCCACTCCATAGCAGCATCTTCGCCACGGCTACCTATAGCGCTCTTCTCGTTCATGAGAGTTGCTCGGAGCTTCGATTAGCGCTTGATGAGGAAGCTGATGTCGCTACCTGGCGCAATCTCATATGTCTCCATGCCCTTCTTGAAGATACGCATGGTGCGTGAGCCTATGAGCTCGATGTTGTTGTCCGTGATGCGGAGCATACATCCCTCTCTAAGACCTACGACATAGCGGCTGCGGTTAGCTTCGAGATACTCCAAGATACGCTGCTCGCGTGTCTCGCCTGCATGACCCTCAGGGTTAGCATCCAGGTAGTGAGGGTTAATCTGGAATGGCACAAGACCAATCGCGCGGAATGATACTGGCTGCACGATAGGCATATCGTTGGTGGTGCAGATTGTAGGGCAGGTCACGTTGCTACCTGCCGACCAGCCGATATATGGGGTGCCAGCCTTCACGCGGCGGAAGATGGTGTCCAAGAGATCCTCCTCCTGCATCTTTTTAAGAAGTGCAAACGTATTGCCACCGCCGATGACAATAGCCTGAGCGTGGCGTACGAAGTTACGCTTGTTGAGGGCGCGGTGAACTGAATTTACCTTAATGCCAATCTCGTTGAAGCGCTCCTGCACCTTACGCTCATACTCGTCATACGAGAAGGTAACAGCTGCATATGGGATAAATACAACCTCTGTTACACCTGCCAATGTTTTTTTGATTTCCTCGATAGGGTATTTCAAGTAAGGCTCACCGGCATTGGTGGAATTGGAAATTAGTAAAAGGTTCATAATGTATTAGTTATTAATGGTTTAACATATCTTATCATCAAATTGTTGATAATTTTTTTGCGAGATAATGTCAAAGATAATAAAAAAAGTGTTATTTTTGTACCGTCTGATGAAAAAAAATATATCAGGCTCATTAAAAGTAGATACAATTTACTACTATAATGTTTAACTAAAACTTATTTATTATGTCAGAAATTCAGTCAAAAGTTGTCGAGATTATCGTTGACAAGTTGGGCGTTAAGGAGTCAGAGGTAGTTGCTGAGGCTAGCTTCACAGCACACCTTGGTGCGGACTCTTTGGATCAGGTAGAGCTTATCATGGAGTTCGAGAAGGCTTTCGATCTTCAGATTCCTGATGCAGATGCTGAGAAGATTCAGACTGTAGGTGATGCCATCAGCTACATTGAGGCTCACAAGTAATAGACGGATTTAGATTCGTATTCAAGAAGTGTATGGACTATGCCGAAGGAGTCCCCTCGGTTTAGTCCATACTTCGTGTCTAAGGGAGGTTCTATAAATTAGTTCGAGATGATTTTGAAGAGTATTCAAAAACAGCCGAAATAGAATATCCTAATACAACGAGAACTTTTTTTACTGATTTATAGAACATCCCTTAAGTTATTGTAGACAAGAACATGTTCGATTTTATACTACGTCCTCTGCGTCGTCACTTCGGTCGCGATAAGCATTTTTATGTTGCTATTGATGATATGTTTGGCTTCGTGCCACATAACATCGAACTATATAAGCTAGCACTGATACACAAGTCTGCATCGGTGGAGCTGGAGGATGGTAGCCATATTAACAATGAGCGTCTTGAGTTCCTCGGCGATGCTGTAATCGAGAGTATAACCTCGGACTACATATTTATAGAGTTCCCCGATCGTGATGAGGGCTTTATGACGCAGCTACGTTCGAAGATGGTATCGCGTCAGTCGCTCAACCGTATCGCATCGAAGATAGGTCTCGACAAGCACGTCATATCGCACGCCGCAGGAAACCTCACGCAGAAGCATATCTACGGCGATGCCTTCGAGGCTATGATGGGCGCTATATATCTCGATATGGGCTATGATTTCGCCAATAGATTGCTTATCAACGACATCTTCGGTCGCTACCTCTCTATTGAGGAGGTGATGCAGTCGGAGACCGATTTCAAGAGCAGACTTATTGAGTGGTGTCAGAAGAACCACTACTCTATTGAGTTCCGCACAACGACCGATGGTAACTCCTCACAGGCGCGTCCCGTCTTTGTCTCTACCGTATATATTGATGGTATCGCCGTGGGTCATGGCTCGGGAGACTCTAAGAAGCAGGCGGAGCAGCGCGCAGCGCACTCTGTGAGTGAGGCGAAGCCCGCGTCGATTGATGACGAGAATAGTGCCAAGATTCTCGATCGATTAGATAAGATGGCAAATTAAGGAAAAAAATAGACTGCTTTCGATCGAAGCAGTCTATTTTTTTGGTTCATTCATTAGTTATTCTGTGCCTTATCCTCCGCCTTCTTACCCTTGCGGCTATAGATGAAGCGGCGAATCTTCTTTGTTGGCGTCTTCTCGAACTCGCCCTCGTTGTCTACCACCTTCGAGATCTTCGAGAAGCGGTTAACCTTAGAGTTTACGTAGTTCATCACATCGCGCTTAATCTCCTCCATCTTGAGTGATAGCTGCTCCTTGCTCACTGCCATCTTATGCTTGAACTCGTCGTAGGTCTCCTCAAGAGCCGTGGTGTCGAAGTGTACGAGGGCGATGAGCTTGCCATCCTCCTCCAATACTACCGACTCGGCAACAAGGCGGTTGCTGTTGAGTACCTCCTCGATATCCTCAGGGTAGATATTCTCGCCCGAAGGACCCACGATCATATTCTTAAGACGACCCTTGATATATATCCAGCCATTCTTGTCCAAGGCTCCGAGGTCGCCCGTGCGGAACCAGCCATCCTCGGTGAAGGCTGCCTGTGTGGCCTCCTCATTCTTGTAGTAGCCCTTCATGCAGCATGGGGTCTTAACCACAATCTCGCCCTGTCCTGTCTCGCTATTGATGTCGTCGAGGCGAATGTCAACGCCCTTGAGCGCTGGTCCTGTTGAGCCTATGCGCACCATGTTACCCACGCAGCCAGCCACGAGTGGCGCTGTCTCCGTTAGTCCATAGCCAATGCCATATGGGAAGCCAGCATCCTTGAGGAAGAGCTCTGCCTCGGGGTCGAACTTAGCACCGCCAATGGCGAACAAGCGCATACGACCACCGAAGAGCTTCTTAAGCTGCTTTCCCGCAGCCTTGTGGAGCAACTTCTGCGACCAACGCCAGCCGTAGAGCTTTCGTAGTATCGCCTTCTTCTGGAATGTTGGTAACACCTTGCCACGATAGATCTTCTCCATGATGAGTGGCACTGAGGCAATCACCGTAGGGCGCACCTTTGCCAATGCCGGCATGAGTGCCGATGCGGTAGGTGGGCGATCCATGTAGTGGATGCGTGCGCCACGCGCAAATGGGAAGATCATGCCGAGCGTACACTCGTAGGTGTGCGCCAAGGGTAGGATCGATAGCAGCTCGTCGTTCTCGTTGTAGTCGAAGAGCGATGGCACCACGGTTAGCTGCATGGCGAGGTTGTAGTGGGTGAGCATCACACCCTTAGGCTTCGATGTTGTGCCCGAGGTGTAGATGATTACCGCCAAGTCGTCAGGCTCGGGGATACGCTTCTCGGCGCGCTCGGTAACGTTCTGTGCGATGATGTTGAGACCCTTGGTGCGGATGATGATGTTCATCTTGTCGGTCACCTTCTTCGATAGCTTTGTGTAGAGCTTGTCGGAGACAAGGATTGCTTTTGCTTCGGAGTGTTCTAAGATAAGGTCTAATTCTTCGCTTGTGAAGTCAGGGAGTATGGGCACGGCGATCATGCCTGCTGTAGTCACAGCGAAGTATGATACGCCCCAGTTAGGCATGCTGCTGCTAAGGATAGCCACCTTGTCGCCGGCGCCTACGCCAGCATCGAGCAACATGTTTTGCACTTTGTCAATTCGCTCTCCAACCTCCTTGTAGGTGACATCCTCGGTGTCGATCATCGTAAAGGCGATGCGCTGCGAGAACTTCTCAACGCTGTGCTTTACTACCTCGTATAAGGTTTTAAATGTCATACTTAAAGAGTTTTGGTTAATGTTTTTATAACAAATCGGGTGCAAGTTACCAATTATTTATTAAAAATTGTTAATTTTGACGCAAAATATTTTTCAATGATCAGTAAAAATGTTATAACAAACGCCGCTCGCAGTGTCGGTTTTGACCTAATCGGAGTGCTTCCTGCCGAGGCACTTTGCGATGAGCGTAAATGCTTCGAGCAGTGGCTGTTAGATGGTAATAATTCGTCGCTCGACTACCTCGAGCGCAATGTCGAAAAACGCTTCGATACGCGACTTTTAGTTGAGGGTGCTCGCAGTGTGATTGTTTGTGCTATTTCGTACCTATCACCCTTTGGCCGAGGCTACGATGAGGGGTGCACAGCGAAGGTGGCATCCTATGCCTTAGCGCGCGATTATCACCTCACTATCAAGGAGATGCTGCGCGATATGGCGGAGGAGATTAGACGCGACTATCCCTCTCTTCGCTATCGCGCCTTCACCGACTCTGCCCCCTTGGCCGAGAAGAGCCTCGCCGTGCGCGCGGGCCTCGGGTGGATAGGTCGCCAGTCGTTGGTCGTCAACCCCCATCTTGGCACTATGTTCCACCTCGGCGAGCTTGTTATAGATGATGTTGTCGATGAGTACGATGCTCCGATGGAGGGCGTGGGGTGTGGCTCGTGCCGCCGATGTGTTGATAGTTGTCCTAATGGCGCTATCCTCGACAACCGCACTGTGGATACGCGCCGCTGCATATCGTGCCGCACTATCGAGCGCGAGGATGCGACTTCGGATGTGCCGCTCCATGGTTGGATCTTTGGCTGCGATGAGTGTCAGTCGTGCTGCCCCTTTAACCAGCATGCGCCGCTGCACCGCGATGCCCGTTTCGACCCTTTGTATAACCCCTTGGATGTCGACTGGCTTGCAATGGATGATGAGGAGTTTACGAGGGTTGTGGGCAATACCGCAATGACGCGTAGTGGTCTGGAGCGTATTAAACGTAACGTGTTAAAAAGTAGATGTGAGGTGCTCTGATGAACACCTCACATCTTGTATTATAGCATTGCTATTAGCTCCTCGTTGGAGTAGGCATCGGCGCCGTAGCACTGCTTTAGGTAGGCGAGACCGCCGATGTAGTCCTCCTCGGTGAAGGAGTCTGTCGCCTCCTTCGCCACCACTATATCGTAGCCCAACGAGTAGGCGTCTGCCGAGGTGTGGCGAACACACATATGGGCATGAAGACCTGTCATCACCACAGTCTGCACGCCGAGCTCCTTGAGCGTGATGTCGAGGTCGGTCTGGAAGAAGCCGCTGTAGCGACGCTTGGGTACTACATAGTCGCCCTCTTGTAGGTTGAGTTCGGCGATGACCTTCGCGCCCTCGGTGCCTGCTATGGCGTGGTCGCCCCATAGCTTAAGCTCGCGGTCTATGCCCTTTAGGTGGGCATCGTTGCAGAAGATTACGGGCACGCCCTTCTCGCGCGCTGCGTTCAATAGGGTGGCTGTCGCTGGTACAATGGCCTTTCCTCTCTCACACGCCAAAGCACCATAAACAAAGTCGTTGAGCATGTCGACAACTAAGATTGCTGGTTTGTTTAGCTTTTCCATAATAGCTTTTTACTTAATTTAAATAGGTGTTATTTAACTAAACTAAAAAATTAGGTATAAACTAATTCAAAGATATGGCTTTTATTTTATAGTTGCAAATTTTAAGGATAGATTTTCATTATTGCTCTTGGCTTTGGTATAAGTTAAACTAAATGCCTTCGCTCCGGGGGGGGGCTGGGTAGGTTGGGTAATGCCGCTTTGCTCTGAGTAGTTCCGCTACGCTCTGGGGAAAATGCCTACTCTACCCATAGTGCGCTCTGCGCACGGCTTTACCCATAGCGCAGCGTCACTACCCACCCCTTCACTTTATAATTGGGGCTGTGTCTTGTGCCCCAATCATCCCTTAAACTCCATCTACTCCTCCTCAATCGCGGGTATTATTTTTAATACCCACATCATGGAGGTGAAATGGTGAAAGAGAGAAATAATCGCTAAATTACTTAAACTCTTTAATTTCATTAAATCCATGCTCGACCATTATCTAAAACAGGAGGGGCTGACCATCGGTCAGCCCCTCGCACACAACGCCTATATTAATGAAAGCAAAATTAGTGTCGGCGTTGCGCGGATTGATTTGCTAATTGTACTTATGCTGTACGACCAATGTTGTTGTTGGTCTCTGTACCAGCGTTAATAGCCTTTGAGTTTTCAACAACGTTGTTGCTCTCGGTCAATTTGTCAGTAGTACCCTGCCAAGTACCGATAAGGATACCTGCCTTGTTGCTACCCTCTGAAGAAGAGATTGTAGTATTCTTCACAGTGTTGCCTGTAGCCTCGAAGTTGTGGTTGTTGTTTATACCCAACAACGCACCTGCAGTGCCGATAGAGTTAACAGTACAACCCTCTACAACACAATTCTTAACAGTTGCATTTGTGAAGTATAGATATGTAACAAGTACCGATGAACGGTCGCAGTCAGAAACTGTAGAGCCCTTAACAGTAACTTTCTCGATGTTCAAATCTGCATAGTTGCAAGCAACCAACACAGCACCGTGTGAGTTGTCACCACCTTTACCGGTTACGGTAGCGTTCTCTACAACGAGATTTTTGATAGTAGTAGCCTTGCGAGTAGAAGTAAACAATGCAGTGCTATAGAAACCGTGATCCTCTACAGCCGAAGTAGTGAGGTTCTTAATTGCATAACCTTTACCATCGAGAACGAATGCTGCCTTTGTGCAAACTGCTGGCCACTCGATGCCTGCAAGGTCGATATCCTTTGCCAACTCGATTGTTACATTCTTTGTACCATCGTTCAAAACTGTAGTTGCAATAGTCTTGAAGCCTTTGCCTGAGTAAATTGAGTATGTGTTACCCTCAACCTTGTAACCCTGCTCATCATAGAATGACTCTGGGTAGTTTACAGTAACACCCTCAACAGCAGGAAGACCCTTAACAGCATACTGGTCACCACCGATAAGCTGGTTGAATGGAATCCACTCCATACAGTGAGCATTATCTCCGCTATGGTCACGATTCTCTGCTCCATCATATGCATAGCCAGACTCAATACGAACAGCACGCTCACCGCTCTTGCGGCAGTAGTGGTAGTTCATCCAGTCGCCATAGTTAACAACTACATTGTTGAATGTGAGGTTGTACTTTGACAAGTCTGGGTAGTTTGTACCGTCGATTGTAGTAGTCTCCTCGCAACGACCGATAATCATACCGCACATACGGTAGTTGTAGTAGTCGTAAGAAGCAGTACAGTCGTTGTAAGCATCGATACGGCAGTTGATGGTTACATTCTCGAAGTTGTATGTTGCACCTGGCTCAGCCTGGCCAACGATACCACCGATTGATGAGTCGAATGAGCCCCAAAGACCACCAAGAACTGCATCCTCGCCAATTGTGATGTTCTTGAATGTGTAGTTACCTGCACCTGACCAGCCGATGATACCACCACAACCATTGTTGTAAGTTGCAGCAACACCACTATTAATCGTAATGTTCTCGAATACGCAGTCGCCTGTTGCGCTACCAGCGATGAACGAAACGTCACCACCCTCGATGTAGCTCTCGCTACCCTCGATAACAACATTCTTTACAGTTGCATTATCAAGTGAGCCGAACAAGCCGTATGAACCATATACACCCCACTGGTAGCCGAGATCCCAACCATTCTGATAGAGATTCTTGATAGTATGACCCTGACCATCGAATGTACCCTTAAATGGTTTGCCACCATTATATTTAGTATCGCCAATAGGACGGAAAGTAATAGGGTCGCCATCAGCTAAAGCAGTAACATCCGCGAAGTAGAGGTCAATATCACCGGTCAACTTAAGGGTCTTACCCTCAAAATCATTCCCGCTATTTGCAGTCTCGACAAAGGCAGCAAAATCAGCAACGTCCTCAATAGCTAATTCTGTTTTAGTATCATCATACCAAGTATCATCTGAAATCTCTGCTATGAAAGCGTCATAGTTGTCAATAGTAGAAGCAACCACATAGTTGTTTTCTATTGTTACGTTAGTGCCGTCAGTTACCTTGATGAAGTCTGCATCAGCACCTTTATAACCTTTAATTAGGTTATCCTTAATAACAACAACTGCATCGCCAGCACCAGCCATACGTACGAAACGCTCGTTAATGCCCTCTGCAATATTGTTAGTGATGGTAACATTGCCGCTGTAAGTGCCATTGTCGACAGGAAGAAGTATGCCGTGCAAAGCTGTGTTCTTGATTGTATTGTTAGTGATGGTAACATTCTCGGTCTGACGAAGCTCGCAAAGTCTTGCAATACCATCAACTGTGTTGTTCTCAATAACGATATTCTTTGCAGCAGTCTCGAATGTTGAGTTAGTAGGGTTACCACTACCATAGATATATACAAAGTTCATCTTATCATTGTTGCCAACCAACTTACAGTTCTTAACTGTAAGACCATCAACATTTGTATGGGTAAGGTCCATGAAGATAGGTGCGGCGTAGCTATGTGGAGCATTTGTATAAGTGTCGTTGAACTCAACAGAATCAATTACAAGATTCTTAATGTCTACAACATATCCTGTACTACCCTCGATGTGGCCAGCAACAACCTTGATAGCATCAACTGTAGCGCCCTCAGCACCTACGATGGTGAGGTTCTCAACCTTGCGAAGCATCTCGTTACGGTATACGAGGTAGTCGCAATCAGTTGTTGTGTTCGCAGCACCTGCTACTGGACGAATCAAAAGGGTGCCGTAATTTACACCAGGCTTAAGATAGATAGTGGTGTTAGCGATAGCGTTGTCAAGCTCACTCTGTGCATGAGCAGCCTCCTCAACCTTTACATAAGCACCATCAAAACGCTCGTCGATAGTAACCTTGATGTTGTCGCTCTCAGTAAGAACGTTACCCATGATAGTGGTCAAGTGATTACGCTTAACAGGAATATCAGTGGTGAACGCGTTAGACTTGATAAGCTCGCCATTCTGGTCGAATACATCGAATGTGAAGTTTACAACCTCCTCCTCAGCAGCTGCAAAGAAGTAGTCGGTGTAGAGTGTCATATCAGCACCCTCAGTCCAATTCTCGCCGTAAGGAGCAATAGTGTAGTTTATGTGCTCAACACCTGAGTTATTCTTGTCTATTGCATAACCAGCCTTTGCATTGAACGTAGTGTAGTGCTTAGTAGTGTACGCTACGGTTGCAGTTGTTGGCTCGATGCCGAGGTTGTTAAGAGCTACCATATCGGTAGTCACAACGCGCAACTTAGCGAATGGACGCTTAAGAGTAAGCTCGATGTTCTTTGAGCTGTTGAAGTTCTCGATAAGCTTAGTTGCAGTGTATGCATCACGAGACTCATCCATAGCATTCCATGTGCCAGGCATCATGGTTACAGCCTCGAGGTTCTCAGTGTTGTAGTACAAGTCCACGTTAGCCTCAGCCTCAACCTGGTCGGCCCATGCTACGAATGTATAGTCTCGACCTGGAACAAGGCGAACATCGAAGTTTGCAGTAAACTCGCCCTGGTGGAGATACTCTACAAGGCGCTCCTTAGATGCCTTGCCATTCTCATCATAAACTTGAAGGATGACACGAACAATCTCATCCTCAGTGTTGGTCAAACCACCCGATGCACTGTCTGTACCACCAGCACGGGTAATTGCGTCCTCTGGAAGTACGACGCTGATGGTGGTTGTCTGCTCACCGCCAGTTGTCACGTCGAGATCCTGAGGATCAGTCTGACAGGCAGCAAAACCGAATGCTACCATTGCCAAAATGAACAATCTCTTCATAATAGTAAAAATTAAAGTTAATAAATTAGTTAATGTGTATTAATTTGTAAATCGATTTTATCCTCTCTTTTGCGTAAGCCACAAAGCAGGATTGGGCAACTATGCGTAACGTGCATAACCGCCCTGTGCCGACCATTTCGTTACGGTCGGCGTCTATGACTCTCTATGTTTTGTGTTATTAAAGTGTGAATGATAGCGTAACTATCTGATAATGAGGTAGAAATCCCCCCCCCCCTATATGAGCGAAGCCGCGGGTTATCAGTTGGTTATATGTTACGTTTGCTATCATTTGTTGGGTTATTAGTCGCCATTTGGCGAGCATTTGTTACAACAAATATAGGTATTTTATCGCGAATATGCAAGCGATTTATACATATATTAATTTTATCTTCTGAAAAGAGTTGAATCAGTGTTGGTTGCTATTGGAAAAATAGGGTAGTAAATGTGCTATATCTCTACTGACAGCGGTCGAGCTTATCGTGGGCTTTAGTGGAAAAAATTGCGATTTTTGGAGGAGGCTGAGGAGACTGAGGAAGTAGGGGGCTAAAGGGTCTGAGGGGTTTAAGGGGAGTTGGCTGGCTGCGACATTGACCGTTTACCCCTCATACCCCTCACGCCCCTCGCCCCCCCCAATATCATCACAAAATCTCTTATTTCCGAAATAAATTGCCAATCTGTTTCGTTTATCCGCCAAATATTATTATATTTGCACGTTAATACTGGGGTATGTGAAGCATCCCCGCAGTGAGATTGTAAAAACGAAATTATTATGCAGCGTTTTTTTGCGTCGTTAAATAGTCGAGAACTAACCAATATGTGGCTCAATAACCGCACGTCGTTTAGACTCTGGGATAACATCGTGGGTTGGATGGTCTTTGCAATAGCTACCATCAGCTACTGGGCAACAATGGAGCCTACGACAAGCCTTTGGGACTGTAGCGAGTATATCGCGACTTCGTATAAGCTCGAGGTGGGTCACCCACCCGGAGCACCGCTCTACATGATGTTGGCGCGCATAGCCTCGCTCTTTGCTCCATCGCCCGAGCATGTGCCGCTGATGATCAACGGCATGAACTCGCTTGTGAGTGGCTTCACCATACTCTTCATGTTCTGGACAATCACCCATCTCGGACGTCGCATAGTGATGCGCAATGGCGAGGGGATGAGTAGCGACAATATGCTCTTGGTGCTCGGCGCGGGTCTTGTGGGCGCGCTGTCGTATGCCTACACCGACACCTTCTGGTTCTCGGCGGTCGAAGGCGAGGTGTATGCCATGTCGTCGATGTTCACGGCGCTTGTCGTATGGCTGATGTTCAAGTGGGAGGAGAATGCCGATAGCCCAACGTCGATGCGCTGGATTATCCTTATCGCCTACCTCATGGGTCTCTCCATAGGTGTGCATATCCTCAACCTGCTGACCATCCCTGCGTTGGTGATGATATACTTCTTCCGCCGCTATCAGGTAACTGATGTGTGGTGGAAGTACCTCTTGATGATTGTTGCGGCACTCGTGGTGTCGATGCTCATCCTCGGCGTTATCAACGGCGTGATCATCCCTTACACCGTACTTCTGGGTGCCTATGTCGACACCTTCACGGTGAATACCTTGGGTATGCCGGCGAATGTAGGTATGCTCATATATGTCTTCCTCGTCTTCGCGCTCTTGGGATCGCTCATCTTCTTCTCGCATATTCGCAAGTGGAGGGTTGTGAACATCGCGACATTGTGCGTTACGGTGATACTCATAGGCTTCTCGTCGTATGCCATGATGACCATACGTGCGAATGCCAACCCACCGATGAACTCCAACAACCCAAGCAATCCGCATATGTTGCTCAGCGTGCTTAACCGAGATCAGTATGGCGCTCGTCCACTCGTTAAGGGCGTCTACTACGATGCTAAGCCACTCGCGACAGTCGATGCTAAGTTGCCCAAGGAGCAGGGCAGGGACGAAATGCGACATCTGGATCACTACACCCCTACGGGCAACCTCCAGCTCACCACGACCATGTGGTATAACCCCGAGACCAAGAGGTATGAGGAGCGAGTGAGCGAGTGGGAGCATAGCTACCCCGAGGAGGCATACCACTACTTCCCCCGTATGTGGTACCACCAGCGTGCTAATGACTACGCCCAGTATCTTGAAGAGCCTGTGGAGTGCACCCACGATGAGGCTGGCAAGTGGGTGGAGCCTACGCGAGGCGATGACCTGTCGTTCTTCATGAGCTATCAGATGGGAGATATGTTCTGGCGCTACTTCATGTGGAACTTCGTGGGTCGCCAGGATGATGTGCAGCTGCAGAAGAGCGAGGTGAACGATGGTACCTACCTGCATGGCGGCTGGCTCTCGGGTATAGACTTCATAGATGAGATATTCTGTGGTCCGCAGGATAACCTGCCATCGGATATGGCGAACAATCCGGCGCGTAACACATACTTCTTCTTGCCGCTGCTGCTCGGTCTGCTCGGCTTAATATTCCACTTGCTGAGCGATACGCGCAACTGGTTTGTGGTGCTGTTGATGTTCGTGATGATGGGTATTGCCCTTGTTGTCTACTTCAATACGGCGCCTAATGAGCCTCGCGAGCGTGACTATGTCTATGCCGGTGCCTTCTACGCCTTCAGCATATGGATTGGCATTGGCGTGATGGCTATGGGTAGCCTCTTCAAGGAGTTGGGTAGTCTGGTGGCAAAGAGTGCAGGATGGGCTGCGAGAGGAGTGCGTCTTGCGGCAGTCTCTATTGCCATACTCTTCTCATTGTCGGTGCCTATTGTGCTCGCGGTGGAGAACTGGGATGACCACGACCGCTCGGAGCGTTACTTCGCACACGACATCGGCTGGAACTACCTTATGACAGCCCCCAAGAATGCCATCATCCTCAACTTTGGCGATAACGACACCTTCCCATTGTGGTCCTGCCAGGAGGTTGAGGGCGTGCGTCCCGATGTGAAGGTGATGAACACATCATATTTGGATGGCGAGTGGTATATCGACCAGATGAAGCTCGCCTCGAACGATGCTGCCGGTGTGCCATTCACAATCCCAACCGAGAAGTACACCTTGATGGATGGCGCTACGTTCCTGACCTATGAACCTGGTGACTATGTCATAGATAAGGAGCTAATGGAGGCGTATGGAGAGTTCCTGGCTATCATCAACCACATAGATGGTAGGGGTATCTACGACTTCAAGTATGATCATATCGATGCCGACGGTCGTAAAACGCCATCTGTTCTTACGCTTAAGTTCGAGGAGGTTAACGCTACCTTTGAATCGTTGATGGGTGAGTATGAGGAGTTGCGCGAACGCGTTGAATATGGCGAAGTGAGCGACGCGGAGTACAATAACTATCTGACATTAGAGAACCAGGTATATGCGCTGCATTATGCCGCAAATGATAGCAGTCATCCATATGTGAAGGACTACGACTGGTATGATAAGTATTACTACAGGTTGTCAGGACAATATATACCAACATCGCTCCCTCTTGCCGATGCTATTGCTCACTATATCTCGGATGAGACTATGTGGCTTGTTAAGAGTGTGGAGCGTGATGATAGGTGGCGTATCGTGGATGTTCGCTATAATGAGAATAAAGAGCCTATCCTCCCTGAGGGTTATGAGGTTGTTGCAGAGCTATATGCAAAGGTAGATAGCCAGTTTAGTGGTGAGCCTATCGACTACATAGTCTATGCCGACGTCTATACTATCCCAGTTGATAAGGAGGCTGCTCTGAAGGCGGGTCTTGTTACACAGGAGGATATCGATGCTGGTAGGGTTGAGGATGAGATCTGTCTGAAGCTGCCATCTGTTATCTCGCGTGGTCAGCTGATGATGTACGACCTGTTGGGTAACTACGACTGGAGCCGACCAATATGCTTCACGCAGCCATTTATCGCTGAGGACTATGGCCTCAAGGATTTCCTACGTTTCGATGGCTACACCTATACCTTCGTGCCTATTAAGACACCTTATGTGGAAACCTATCCATTTGTCGGTAGCATGGATATAGATAAGCTCTATCCACTCTACATGGATGAGTGTGATAAGGACTCTTTAAACCAGGCGTTGCGCTTCGGTAACTTAGCCGACGAGGATGTGCTTGCCGACTACTTCGTGCGATATAATGTGAAGGCGTCGGGTGTAATGCTTCACTTTGCTCGTATCGCGCAGGGCTTCGCTCAGCGTGGCGATAAGGGCAGCCTAAGAAAGGCGGAGAAGCTACTCGATAGGGGTCTTGATGTCTTGCCTCCTGAGAAGTTAGGCTATATCTCTACGAATATCGTCGAGTATCTGAAGTGCTACTATTTGCTCGGTGATACATATATGTCAAAGGGCGCTGATAAGGATGCAAAGCGATGCTACGATAAGGCTAACTCGCTAAATAGCCGCTTTATCATAAATCACGCCGAGTGGGTTGACTACTATATCGACTACCTCAATAATGGCGACCTCACGATGGACATAGCCCGTGAGCTCTACATAAAGTATGGTGGTCTGTGCGATGCACTTCAGCTTACCTGTGATGCCCAAGGCGCTGCCGAGTTTAAGTTGTATGACAGCGTTGTTAATGGCTGCGGTAAGCATCATCCGGGCGCTGTGGCTACGAGATTGATGAATGCTATCTCGGGTTGTATGCCTAAGGATATGCCTGCGAAGGCTCGCTCGATAAGGAGCGCGATAGAGACAGAGTGGGCGAGCTCGGGTGATGATAGGTTGCTACAGGCACTATACTACCGCAACATGGAAAAGGATGATGATCCAGATTACTACAAATACTGCAAGGAGCACAATGAGCGATGCTTGTTGCAGGAGGGATTGTATAAGCATGCCGAGGATGATGATAAGGCGATTGTCTATTTGATGGAGAATGTGGTGCGTGACATGGCGTATGGCATGGTAGTCCCTGTTGAGAATCGCTTTATCGATGCTCGTGAAAGATTGCTCTATGAGTCGGGTTTCAATGAGCTCTTCCCAGTAGTCTTGACTCCATACGATGATGAGTCGTCATCATCTAACACGGGTAGCGCAAATCAGAGCGGTGGATTTACGGATGATGTCTACGAAGTCGTTGATATCTACGCAAAGGGCTTAGAGGCGTGGAAGCGCTCAACGGAGTATTTGAAGGAGGCTGTAGAGCTCATAGCGCCACAGGTGGGTGTAGAGATAAATGTCGAGAATGGAGATATGTTCCAATATTTCCACACCTATTCAGAGTATGCCGAGCAGTTGGTGGCTAAGGCGCATGAGGTCGGCATTGATCTCACTCAGGCTCATGAGTTGTTGCAGGCGAGCGATGATGATTTTGCTATTGCTAATGAATATCTGAAGATGGGTGATCAGGCAGCCATAGAGCTTATTGCCAAGCGTGCTGCGGAGATGGAGGAGCCTCTGTGGAGCATGGAGCAGGGTAGCTATGACATAGATGATGCATTGGTGGTCTATGGCGCCATGTACGATATCATCGACGTTCTCAGCATTAGCGCAGAGATGGCTGGTAGTTTCGACTGGGTGGCTAATGATAAAGGATATAACTTTGAAGGCGTTGAGCAGGTGTCGTTCGATGCGCTTATGTCGCGCTTCGTGAATGTCGCTGCCGCGTACTTCAGCCAGGTGCCCGAGAAGAACGATATAAATAGCCTGTTTGCCGATATCGCTATTAGAGGCTACGAGCTTCTGCCTCGTGAGCGCAGTGTCGATGATGAGAGGGTAGTGGCAGAGTATACGGCTGCGCTTGCAGAGTATCTTAGCAATCCGATCATCATGGAACTTTGTGAAGAGATTTATGAATAAAATAATATAACACTATGTCAAAGATTGTTCTATACAATACGCTCACCCGCCGTAAGGAGGAGTTCGAGCCAATCAACCCTGAGCATGTGGGTATGTATGTCTGCGGACCTACCGTATATGGTGATCCGCACTTGGGGCACGCTCGTCCTGCAGTAACCTTCGACCTTATGTTCCGCTACTTGCAGTCTGAGGGCTTCAAGGTGCGCTACGTGCGTAATATCACCGATGTGGGTCACTTGGAGCAGGATGCCGATGAGGGCGAGGATAAGATTGCAAAGAAGGCACGCCTCGAGCAGCTGGAGCCTATGGAGGTTGCGCACTACTATACTGAGCGCTACCGCTCGGCAATGCGCGACCTAAATGTCCTCTCGCCATCTATCGAGCCACACGCCTCAGGACATATCATCGAGCAGATAGAGATGGTTAAGCGCATCCTCGATGCAGGCTACGCCTATGAGTCTAATGGCTCTATCTACTTCGATGTTGAGAAGTATAACAAAGACTACCACTATGGTCGCCTATCGGGTCGTAACCTCGACGATATCGTCACCAACACTCGTGAGTTGGATGGTCAGTCCGATAAGCAACACTCCTTCGACTTCGCCCTCTGGAAGAAGGCAGCGCCCGAGCATATCATGCGCTGGCCATCACCATGGAGCGATGGCTTCCCAGGTTGGCATATGGAGTGTACTGCGATGAGCACAAAGTATCTCGGCGAGCAGTTCGACATCCACGGCGGCGGCATGGACCTTATGTTCCCACACCACGAGTGCGAGATTGCGCAGTCTACAGCCGCCCTCGGCAAGGACTCGGCACGCTACTGGGTGCATAACAACATGATCACCATCAATGGTCAGAAGATGGGTAAGTCGCTCGGTAACTTCATCACCCTTGAGCAGCTATTCACAGGTAACCATGCCATCCTCGAGCAGGCATACACACCAATGACCATCCGCTTCTTCGTGCTTCAGGCACACTACCGCTCAACACTCGACTTCTCGAACGAGGCGTTGCAGGCGGCAGAGAAGGGTCTCGACCGCCTAATGAAGGGTATCGAGACTCTCGGCAAGCTCAAGGCGCAGGATAAGTCGACATCAGATGTTAAAGAGCTTGAGCGCCGCTGTGCAGATGCTATGGCCGACGACCTTAACTCGCCAATGGTTATCTCAGCGCTCTTCGACTGGGTGCGTATCATCAACCAGGCAGCAGAGGGTCAGCAGTCATTCACCGCTGAGGATCTCGAGACCTTGAAGACAATTGTCAACCGCTACGTATTCGACATCCTCGGTCTTCGCAATGAGAAGGCTGCCGATGCTGGTGGTAAGGATATGGTCTCACCACTTGTTGATATGTTGCTCAACATGCGTATGGAGGCTAAGGCAAACAAGGATTGGGCTACCTCGGATAAGATTCGTGATAACCTCACCGCTATCGGTATCCGTGTTAAGGACCGTAAGGATGGTTTTGACTGGGAGATAGAGTAATTTGTTGTGATAAGGGGTCATCTACTGCCGCTAACGAATTATCTCAGCAATGGGCAGTACGCCAAAGTACAGCCCATCGCCTCGAAATTCGCCGAGCGTTGTATCTAACCCCTTCTGACAACAAATAGGGTGTTACGATAAGGGGTCATCTACTGCCGCTAACGAATTATCTCAGCAATGGGCAGTACGCCAAAATACAGCCCATCGCCTCGAAATTCGCCGAGCGTTGTATCTAACCCCTTCTGACAACAAATATGGTGTTACGATAAGGGGTCATCTACTGCCGCTAACGAATTATCTCAGCAATGGGCGGTACGCCAAAGTACAGCCCATCGCCTCGAAATTCGCCGAGCGTTGTATCTAACCCCTTATGACAACAAATTAGGTTGCTGTGATAAGGGCCTATCCTCAACACCAAATAGTAGCGTGTTAAGGTGGAGTGTAATTAAGGAGTTTAGGGAACTTAAGGAGTTTAGGGAGTATAGTCTCTCTCTACCATCTCTAAATTCTTTAATCTCCCTAATTTCCCTAACCTTATTTTAAAAACTATGGTATCTAACGAACAGATAAACGACCTTAAGGCGCGTGTCGAGAAGTTATATTCATCGATCGACATCGAGCAGCGCGAGATAGACCTGCGCAACGAGCAGGAGCGTACCGAGGAGCCAAACTTCTGGGATAACCCCGACGAGGCGCGCAAGCAGCTCAAGAAGGTGGCCGACATAAAGTCGCTCCTCGATGAGTATGCCGACGTACGTCGTGCCGTTGCTGACCTCGAGCTTATCCCCGACTTCGTGAGCGAGGGGGCACTGAGCGAGGCGGAGGCGGAGGCTCAGTATGCCGAGGCGTTGGAGATGGTCGAGAAGTTGGAGCTTAAGCAGATGCTCTCGGGCAAGGAGGACAAGCTTGGTGCCATCATGGATATCAACGCAGGTGCTGGCGGTACCGAGGCGTTGGACTGGGCGCAGATGCTCATGCGTATGTATACACGCTGGGGTGAGGCACATGGCTACACCGTGAAGGTCGCCAACTATCAGGCTGGTGACGAGGTGGGTGTTAAGTCGTGCACCTTGGAGTTCGAGGGCGACTATGCCTACGGCTACCTACGCTCGGAGAGTGGCGTGCATCGCATGGTGCGACTATCGCCCTTTAATGCCAACAACAAGCGACAGACAACCTTCGCGTCGGTATTCATCTCGCCAGCCGTGGATGATAGCATCGAGATTAACATCTCGCCGGCCGACATAGAGTGGGACACCTTCCGCTCGAGTGGCGCTGGTGGTCAGAATGTAAATAAGGTGGAGACGGCGGTGCGTCTGCGCTACCACGGCAAGGACCCCGATACGGGCGAGCCTGTAGAGTTCCTCATCGAGAATATGGAGACGCGCTCGCAGCTCAACAACCGCGAGAATGCTATGCGCATACTTCGCTCGAAGCTCTATCAGAGGGAGTTGGATAAGCGCATGGCGACACAGCAGGCGTTGGAGGCGACGAAGAAGCGTATCGAGTGGGGCTCGCAGATACGCAGCTACGTCTTCGATGACAGACGTGTCAAGGATCACCGTACGGGTTATCAGACATCGAATGTCGATGCGGTGATGGATGGCGACCTAGACGCATTTATTAAGGAGTATCTACTACAATATTAGGATTGAGATATGCTTAGAGGTTTATACATAGCATTTGTGGCTCTCATGCTCACGGTGGCGGCATCGGCACAGGAGGTGTTGGTGGGCGCTACCGATACCGACGCCTATCTACCCATGTTGCAGGGTAAGAGGGTGACTGTGTTGGCGAACCATACGGCTATGTATAGTGCCGAGGAGCACGTTGTCGATATGATGCATCGCGAGGGTGTCAACATCGTTGGTATCTTCGCTCCGGAGCATGGCTTTCGAGGCAAGGTGGAGGCGGGATTGAAGGTGTCGAACTCGGTGGATGAGGTGACGGGAATACCTATCTTGTCGCTCTACAACGGCAATACAAAGCGCCCCTCGGATGATGTTATGCGCTCGTTCGACATCCTGATTGTAGATATGCAGGATGTGGGACTTAGGTTCTATACCTATTATATATCTATGATACGCATGATAGATGCCTGTGCCGATTTTGGTTGCAAGGTGATCGTCCTCGATAGACCAAACCCCAATGGTCACTATGTCGATGGCCCGATACTCGACATGAAGTATAAGTCGGGCGTAGGGTGGTTGCCTATCCCCGTTGTGCACGGCATGACCATGGGCGAGATTGCCCTCATGGCCGTTGGCGAGGGGTGGGCAAAGAGTGCCAATGTTGAGGTTGTGAAGTGTCGCAACTACGACCACTCGACACACTACACTCTGCCTATAGCGCCATCGCCCAACCTGCCGACGCAGCACTCCATCTATCTCTACCCATCGACCTGTTTGTTTGAGGGTACGGTGGTGAGCATGGGGCGTGGCACGGAGGCTCCGTTCGAGCTCTATGGTCACCCTGATATGGAGAATAGAGAGTTTAGCTTCACGCCACAGCCAAATGATGGCTCGACAACACCACCACATAGCGGCAAGCTATGTCATGGCGTCGACCTACGAGGGCTCGACAACGAGGCTATTTGGAGCGAGGGGTTAGACCTTAGCTATGTCATAGATGCCTACAACGACCTTCAGATGGGTGAGAAGTTCTTCACGCAGATGTTCGAGAAACTCATAGGCGTAGACTATGTGCGTAGGATGATTATCGAGGGTCGCTCGGCAGCCGATATTGAGGCTATGTGGGCGGAGGATGTTGAGGTGTTTAAGCAGCTAAGAAAGAAGTATTTACTATATAAGGATAATAACTAAAACTTAAATATTGATATGGGATTTTTTGACTTATTCAAGAAGAAAAAGAGTGTTGAAACACCTGCAGTACCTGTTGAGAATCTAACAGAGGAGCAGGCAGCAGCGGTTGAGGCTCAGAAGGAGCAGGAGGAGCGCGAGGAGCAGGCTCAAGTTGAGGCTGAGCGCAAGGAGCTCGAGGTGGGTTTGGAGAAGACCAAGGAGGGCTTCTTCGGTCGTCTGAAGCGTGCCATCGCTGGTCGTACTACAGTAGATGCCGATGTGTTGGATGACCTCGAGGAGATGCTCATAACCTCGGATGTGGGTGTAGATACCACCGTAAAGATTATTCAGCGTATCGAGGCTCGCGTGGCTAAGGATAAGTATATGAACACCTCGGAGCTTCATGCGATACTCCGCGATGAGATTGCATCGCTCATGGAGGAGTCGCACCGCTCGACAAAGGATTTTGGCATCGAGGTTAAGGAGGGTATGCCCTACGTGTTGATGGTCGTGGGTGTTAATGGTGCTGGTAAGACTACCACCATCGGTAAGCTCGCTGCGCAGCTTACGAAGGCGGGTCGCAAGGTATATATCGGTGCTGCCGATACCTTCCGTGCAGCTGCTATCGACCAGCTTGGCGTGTGGGCAGAGCGTGCTGGCGCAACCATGGTGCGCCAGGATATGGGCTCAGACCCAGCATCCGTGGCATACGACACATTGCGCTCGGCAGTGGCTAATGGCGCCGATGTAGTGCTTATCGATACAGCGGGTCGTCTTCACAATAAGGTGGGTCTTATGAAGGAGCTTACGAAGATTAGAAACGTGATGTCGAAGGTTATTCCTGACGCTCCACATGAGGTGATGCTCGTGTTGGATGGCTCTACAGGACAGAATGCCTTTGAGCAGGCTAAGCAGTTTACCGAGGCTACACAGGTAACGTCGCTCGCTATCACCAAGCTAGATGGTACGGCTAAGGGTGGTGTAGTTATTGGCATTAGCGACAAGTTCAATATTCCAGTGCGTTATATCGGCATTGGTGAGGGTATCGACCAGCTCAAGATGTTCGACCGCCATGAGTTTGTTCGCGCCTTGTTTGGCGATGCAAAGCAGTAGTCAATAAAGATAGGCTCTATGAAGAAGATAAACATAATAACTCTCGGTTGCTCGAAGAATACTGTCGATTCGGAACACCTCGCAGCACAGCTAACGGCTATGGACTATAAAGTCGTCTTCGATAGCGACCGCACGGATGCCGATGTTGTTGTGATTAACACCTGCGGTTTTATTGGTGATGCAAAGCAGGAGTCGATAGATACCATACTTCGTGCCGCACAGCTCAAGGAGGAGGGTGTGATCGAGGAGCTCTTCGTCGTGGGCTGCCTCTCGCAGCGCTATGCCGATGAGCTACGCCCTGAGCTTCCCGAGGTGGATGACTTCTTTGGTGTTAACGACTGGGCTGGTGTCGTGGAGCGTCTCGGTGCTAAGTACCGCAAGGAGAATGAAACCAAGCGCGAGCTATCAACACCTTCGCACTACGCCTATCTGAAGATCTCGGAGGGTTGCAACTGGATGTGTGGCTATTGCGCCATACCTCTTATCCGCGGTCGCCATAAGTCGGTGCCTATGGAGGCGCTTATCGCCGAGGCAGAGGCGTTGGCTGAGAAGGGTGTTAGGGAGTTGATGGTCATCGCTCAGGATACGACATACTATGGCGTTGACATCTATGGTGAGCGTAAGCTCGCCGAGTTGTTGGAGCGCCTATGTCAGATTAAGAAGATAGAGTGGATACGTCTTCACTACGCCTATCCTACCGACTTCCCCGATGAGGTTATCGAGGTGATGGCGCGTGAGAAGAAGATTTGCAAATACTTGGATATTCCGTTCCAGCATATCTCGGACAACCAGCTCGCGGCAATGAAGCGCCGCCATACTAAGGCCGAGGCGTTGGCGCTTATCGAGAAGCTACGTCGTGCAATACCCGATATAGCACTTCGCACCACACTTCTTGTGGGCTATCCAACCGAGACGGAGGAGGATTTTGCTGAGCTTCAGGAGTTTGTCAAGGCGACTAAGTTCGACCGCCTGGGTGTCTTCGCCTACTCCGAGGAGGAGGGTACCTACTCGGCAACACGCCTCAAGGATGATGTTGCGGAGGAGGTCAAGCAGAGCCGCGTGGATCGCATCATGCGCCTTCAGGAGCGTATCTCGTTGGAGAACAATGCCAAGCGTATAGGTCAGCAGATGCGCGTAATCATCGACCGTAAGGAGGGCGACTTCTATATCGGTCGCTCGGAGTATGATTCGCCAGAGGTAGACCAGGAGCTTATCATCGATAGCTTGGGTAGGCGCCTTATGCGTGGTCGCTTCTACGACGTTAGAGTTACCGATTGCGAGGACTACGACCTCTATGCTGAGGTGCTATAAGTAGATTTTGGCAATAAAATTTTGATATTAGCTAAAAAATACCTATCTTTGAGGTACTAAAATTTTATGAACCTCAATATGGCTCAAACGGATATTGTTAAACGACTCGCTAATGAGGTTGAGCGCCTTATCGCCAACCATGAGCAGCTGATGGAGAAGTGTCGCAAACTCGAGCAGGAGCGCGAGGCGCTGACTAAGGAGCGTTATCGTTTGCAGGAGCGTATCCGCGAGCAGGAGGAGATCATCAAGCACCACGAGTTGGCGGGTGCCATGCGTGGTGGTGATGATAATGTCGAGCGTGCGCGTGCGCGTGTCAACAGTTTATTGCGGGAGGTTGACCGTTGCATAGCAGCGATTAAGCATGAACAGGAAAAATAGTTGAGCAATGGCAGAAGGTAAGATAAAGATAGAGCTTTCGATAGCAGGTAGAAGTTACCCTATGACCATTGATGTGGCTAAGGAGGAGCTATACCGCGAGGCGGCAAATCGTCTTAATGCTAAGGTGGCAGAGTATTCTAAGGTCACACGTTTCGACCTTCAGGATCGATTGGCAATGGCGGCATTGCTCTATACGATTACTACGATGACCTCAGATCGTGACTCTTCGCTCGGTGATGCCGATGTGGAGGAGTTGCACGCTATTGAGCGTCGCATCAAGAACTATATAAAGGAGTAGCCATAGGGCAAGATATTTGTAGTTACTCGGCATAGTAATTGGATATTGGGAACGGCACACCACAACGTGCCAAGGTTCTTTACATAGATTATGATCTATCCCGCATAGATTCCTTAAAAGCTTTGCGATCTGTACAACTAATAATACATTGGGACAACTTTCGAGTAAAGCCACAAAACAAGGCCTCAACCCCTCGGGGTGTGGTGCGTGAGCGCCACCAGTGGACTGTTGCGTGCCTCGGAGCCCCACCTATGACTAATCGCTGGATTCGTCAAACAAGTTAAGGAGTCTCTGCGGTTTTTTATTGTAAACTAAACCTAAATAATTATATATTAACATCAATTTTCTATGAGTTCAGTATTGACAATTGTCGGTGTCGTTGTTGGAGCCTTGGTGGGAGGCGGTGGTGCCTACTTCGCGGCTCGCATACGATCAAAGGCCATCGTTGAGAAGGCGGAGGCCGACGGCGAAATGATAAAGAAGGAGAAGATGTTGCAGGCGAAGGAGAAGTTCATTCAGCTAAAGAGTGAGCACGACCGCCATGTCAACGAGCGCAACCAGAAGCTCCAGCAGAGCGAGCAGCGCGCAAAGCAGATCGAGGCTAACTTGCAGCATAAGGAGCGAGAGCTCGACAAGCGCAAGGAGGAGCTTGAGAAGCGCAAGGAGCAGCTTGAGGCTCAGATGCAGAGCGTCGAGACACGCAAGGAGGAGCTCACAGCAGTTATCAAGGAGCAGAACGAGCGCCTTGAGCAGATCTCGGGCATGAGCTCTGAGGATGCCAAGAACGTCCTTATCGAGAATATGAAGAACGAGGCTAAGGCGGAGGCTGCGGCATATGTTGCCGAGACCATCGAGGAGGCTAAGCTATCGGCTACCAAGGAGGCTAAGCGTATTGTTGTTGCCTCTATCCAGCGCGTAGCCACTGAGACCGCCATCGAGAATGCCGTTACAGTATTCAACATCGAGTCGGACGAGGTTAAGGGTCGTATCATCGGTCGTGAGGGTCGTAACATCCGCGCCTTGGAGGCTGCAACAGGTATCGAGATTATCGTCGACGATACCCCTGAGGCAATCATCCTTTCGGGCTTCGACCCAGTACGTCGTGAGATAGCACGTCTTGCTCTGCACCAGCTTGTTACCGATGGTCGTATCCACCCCGCACGTATCGAGGAGGTCGTTGCTAAGGTCAAGAAGCAGATCGAGGAGGAGATCATCGAGGTGGGTAAGCGTACCACCATCGACCTTGGTATCCACGGCTTGCACCCCGAGCTTATCCGTCTTGTAGGAAAGATGAAGTCCCGCCCGTCATATGGTCCGAACCTCTTGCAGCACGCTCGTGTGACTGCTTACCTCGCAGGCTTCATGGCTGCGGTGCTTGGTCTTAACCCTAAGGCAGCACGCCGCGCAGGTCTCTTGCACGATATAGGCAAGGTGCCCGATGATGAGCCAGAGTTGCCACACGCAATCATCGGTATGAAGCTCGCCGAGAAGTATAAGGAGAAGTCCGACGTATGCAACGCCATCGGTGCTCACCATGATGAGGCAGAGATGACATCGCTCATAGCACCTATCATCCAGGTGTGCGACGCTATCTCAGGTGCTCGTCCAGGTGCTCGCCGCGAGGTTGTCGAGTCATACATCAAGCGCCTCAAGGAGATGGAGGGCATAGCACTCTCATACCCAGGTGTTGTTAAGACCTACGCTATCCAGGCAGGTCGTGAGCTCCGCGTCATCGTGGGTGCCGACAAGCTCTCAGATCAGGAGTCTGAGGCACTATCACACGACATAGCTAAGAAGATCCAGGATGAGATGACCTATCCTGGTCAGGTTAAGATTACTGTCATCCGCGAGACACGCTCAGTATCTTACGCCAAATAAAATTTTTGATGATAAGGCAGACATCTGCTGCCGCTAACAAAAAGAAATGCGAATGGGAAATACGTTTAGTATGTCCCATCCGCATTTCTTTTTGCCGAGCGTTGCATCTGCAGCCTTCTAATCAAAAATTTGCACGTTACTATCCCGTGTGGGATACTTTTGTAATGCACCACATCTCACGCCTTTTGACATCAAATCAGGTTGCGGGCATTTTGCCGAGCAACTTGTTGCAGGGTTGTGGAATCGTGCTTTGGGAGCTTGTCCACAAGGATGCACGATAGCACAACCCTGTAGGTTACATAGCAACTCTGCAAATATTCCATAGCGAAGACAAGTCTGCCGAGGCGTTCAGGGTGAAAGGATTTTTATAGAAATAAACAAACAACAGGGAGGTGTCTCGCGACAGCTCCCTGTGTTCCAGAAACAAATTCTATAAAATTAATCATCGCTCTAAAGTTAGAGCAGGGAGAACAGGTAAATAAATCTTCGAATTCATACCGATAACTTGCCGTTATCGGCAAGAATTGCTATATTTGCACAGAAAATCGGTCTAAAACTTGCCGATAGTCGTAGCGTATGAAGTATATTTCAGTAACAGATTTTGCTGCCAAGCATGGCATCTCGGAGCGCACAGCGCGTAATTACTGCTCTCTCGGAAAGATTGAGGGTGCAACCCTCGTGGGTAAGACTTGGAACATTCCTGCCGAGGCGGAGCTTCCTGGTAGAAAACCTCGGCAGCGTAAGGCGATGCCACTGCTCGTTGTTCTGCGCCAAGAGAAGGAGGCAAGGCTCAAAGGTGGTATCTATCACAAGATGCAAATCGACCTTACCTACAACTCCAACCATATCGAAGGCAGCCGCCTAACGCACGACCAGACACGCTATATCTTCGAGACCAACACCATAGGTATTGAGGGCGAGAGTATTCGTGTGGATGATATCATCGAGACGACAAACCACTTCCGATGCATCGACCTTATAATTGACCGAGCAGAGGAGCGACTTACAGAGAGCCTTATCAAGGAGCTGCATCTAATTCTCAAATCTGGCACTTCGGATAGTCGCAAAGATTGGTTTACCGTTGGCGACTATAAACGCCTACCTAACGAGGTAGGTGGCAACGAGACCACCGCACCCGAAGATGTGCATCGTGAGATGAAGGCTCTGCTCAAAGAGTATAACGGCAAGAAGCAGAAGTCGTTTGAGGATATTATAGACCTGCACCAGCGATTCGAGTCAATACACCCATTCCAGGATGGCAATGGTCGTGTCGGTCGTCTTGTGATGTTCAAGGAGTGTTTGGCGAATGGTTATGTGCCATTCATCATCACCGAGGAACTCAAAATGTTCTACTATCGCGGTCTGCGTGAGTGGCCTCGCATTAAGGAGTATCTGTGCGATACCTGCCTAACGGCACAAGACAACTACAAAGTGGTGCTAGACTATTTTAAGGTGAGATACTAACTGCCATCCATAAAAAAAATGTTAAATATTGCGCCTAAGAGTTCATAACTCTTGGGTGTGATATTTTGTTTTTCGGAAATACTTTTGTATATTTGCAGTATCATTGCGAAATATGCAGTGATTATAGATGGCATTTAGGGCTATTGTTTCGTGAAGTAAAACGACCAAAATTATTAAACGAACAGACAATAGGCACATTAAATGCTCACGCCGTATGGCGTGGGTGTGCTTATGTTCGTATGGGTACTTGGTCGTCCCTTCTTCCGATAGGCACTACCCACGTTTCTTTTTAAGGTAGTCTCCTGCTTTTAAGTTAAACGGTTGCTGTCTGTGGTAATGAAACCTATTGTTTAACTAAAAAACTTAATTATTATGGGAACTATTAAAAGAAAAGACGTATTGTTATCTTCGAATGAGGATTATTCAATGTATAAAAGCACATCAATTAAATCCGAAGGGCGCTATGCAACAATCTACTATAATGGCGATGAGATACATCCCGAGATGACATATACAGATTCATATTGTCGAAAGAATAAACTTGGCCAATACGCTAATGGCAATTCTTCGTCGAAGGAGTCTGAAAAAGTAGATAAGAGTACAAGTTCTGGTGGCACAGAGAGTTTTTGGATTAAGTTGCTGTTCACCATTATCCCACTCTTGCCTATATGGTGGCTTATTAAGTTGCCTTTCAAATTTGTGATTGTCAAGCTTAAGTCGTTTATCAATGCCATCTTCTGTGGTTGCTGCTCTGATGGCGGTGATAGCGAATGGCCAGCATACTCATTTATGAAATTCTAATATATCTTAGACTTACTGATGGGGCAGACCTATGGGTCAGCCTCATCATTTTTATTATATGGCGCATCTTCTAATTTGGATATTTGAGCGATTAGCGAAATTGCCGATGAACAAGTTATATCGGATTGCCGATATAATGTTCTATGTACTGACGCACGCCACAATATTGCCTATACATCGCAAAGTACGCAAGCGACTTAAAGAGTTCTTTCCAGAGTATGATGCCGCTAAATTGTCAGAAATAGAGAGGCTGCATTTCAAATGTCTATGTGATAATGTGGTGGAGGTTATGGCATTGTCTCGATTTTCAGAGGAGGAACTTAGAGATGCAGTTGTATATAAAAACATTGAGGTACTAGACAAAATATTTGGTCGCAATAGGTTTGTAGTATGTTTTAGTGGACACTTTGCAGGTTTTGAATTTTTGGCAGGTTACCCAATACTAAGAAATGAATATGGTATGTTTAGCTACTATAATATGACCAGCAACAAAAGAATTGATGACTGGGTACGTAGGCGCCGAGAGCGTTTTGGTTCTGTGTGCATACCTATTCAATATCCAATGCGTCATATTATAAAGTGTAAACATAAAATGGACGCAGGAAAGTCTGAAAAGTTAGGATATGTCTTAGGATCATTAGCAGATTTTCAGCCGAGCAAAGGTGCCGCTACAGGTGTAGTTACTTTTTTTAACAAAGATGAAGATGTGTTGGTTGGAACGGAGCGTATGGGAAATATCCTCGAGGCAGAATTTGTGTATGCCCATATAACAAGACCTCAACGAGGCAAATACGAAGTTGAGTTTATACCTTTAGACACATCCGATATAGAACACCCGTTTCCCTATACCCAAGCATTTTTTAGCGAATTGGAAAAAAATATCCGACAACAACCTGAAATATGGATGATGTGGGGCGTTAAATGATGTAAGTTTTTACCATCTACTTACATAGTGGTAGAGCTAAAAGCTACAATGTCACAATTCGTTTTTTGCATTGCAATATGTCATCGCCCACTTCCCTCTGCCACACCGCGGGAGCAGTCATAGTTTTTACAGAAATAAAAAAGCAACAGGGAGGTGTCTCACGACAGCTCCCTGTACTCCAGAAACAAATTCTGTAAAACAATATCTGTGAAGCGCAGCGAAACACCTTTAGAAACTACTAACGTTCGCAGCAGGCGAGAGGTGACCGCGGTGAGGTGTGTGGCGACATCGAAGATGTGTGGCTGATTTGGCAACAAGTCAGCCATATTTATATGGGGTGCTTGTTGACATGTCAGACACGGTAGATGTGTAGCATCTTCGCCACACACACACAATACAAGATTAGTCATCCGAGCCGCCACCGAAGCGTCATAGTTTTTACAGAACATAAAAAAAACGAGCGGGAGTCTCCCAACTGCCGCTCGCCTTCCAGAAACAAATTCTGTAAAAACTATAACTGCGCAGCACCATTAGCAAACTACTAACGCCCTCACGAGTCGAGAGCAGACCGAAGGAAAGGAATTTTTTGCAGACAACTTGTTGCAGGGTTGTGGTATCGTGCTTTGGGAGCTTGTTCACAAGAATGCACGATAGCGCAACCCTGAAGGTTGCATAGCAACTCTGCAAATATTCCATAGCGAAGACAAGTCTGCCGAGGCGTTCAGGGTGAAAGGAGTTTTTACAGGGATAAACAAAGTAATAGGCGGGAGTCTCCCGACTGCCGCCTATACCCCAGAAACAAATTCTGTAAAAACTACTAACCCAAACTTAAATAAATGAAGAAACCTAACTACGTCGTTTTAGCGGCGTAGCTGTATGAGTAATGTACAATACTCGTGCCAAACTAACGCATCACTCGGTTTTAAAATTGTATTGACCCTTTCTTTTTTCGACTAACAAGCCTCTAATTCCCCCTTTGGGCTAATTTATGTCTCTTGCAACGCTGCCGTTCTCACTCTTCCTCGACAATATCCCATGTGTATGGGGTTAACATATACATGTAGCAGCGGAATAATTGTGGCTACCATCCTTCCTGCAGTTCACTAATCTTGCCAGCTGTTGCATTATGACTCTTCATTCTACCCCTCTCACACTTGCACCGTGCAATCATCCCTCTTTTTTTAGGTATAGCTTTTGCCTATGATCGCATAGAAATTTCCGATTTGCGGAGTGCTAATTTTATACTATATTTGCAACGAAAAAGATAAACAAAACAGATATAAAACTATGAATAAAACAACTCTTTTAAATATGAGCGTAGGCTCAATTGTTAATGAGAACTATGCCACGGCTAGGGTGTTCAAGTCTTTTGGGATCGACTTTTGTTGCGGGGGTAATATGAATCTTGCTGATGCATGTCGCATGGCGGGTGCAGATGTCGACAAGGTGTGCGAGGCTCTCGCTGTGCATAATAACACCACCTCTCAGGCTATACCCTTCGATCGCTGGCCTACGGATCTCTTGATAGACTATGTGCTCAAGATTCACCATCGTGGCATCCGTGCTAAGGGACCACAGCTCCTTGCCGACATCAAGCGTGTAGCTACTGTGCATGGTGATCGCCACCCCGAGCTTGTGCAGCTCACCTCACTCTTTGCCTCGTCGTTGGAGGATCTTGAGAGCCATCTGCAGAAGGAGGAGCAGGTGCTCTTCCCATATTGCTATCAGCTCTTTGAGGCAAATATGCAGGGACAGCATGGCGAGAAGATGCACTGCGGCACTGTGGCCAATCCTATCAGGGTTATGCTCAGCGAGCATAGCGATGAGGGCACGCGCTATAAGTATATCCGCAACCTTATGAATGGCTTTGTTGCTCCCGATGATGCATGTGTAAGTTATCGCCTCATGCTCCAGGATCTCGAGGTATTTATGGATAGCTTATTCGAGCATATACATATCGAGAATAATATCCTCTTCCCTCGTTTCGTGGCGCTCGAGGCGCGGTGCGTAGCTAAATAGTGGGGTGCCCGAGGCTACTTATGTAGCTATACACTGGTCATGTGTACTAATACTGGTCGGCAACTACTCATGTGCTACTATATTTATACCTATATTTATATATAGAGGACTGGTCTTTTATGCTACGAAAAATGCTTGCTAACGTAAAACACTGATTTGTAGGAGTGTATATTTCAGGGCTAAATATTATTATGAAAAAACTTTAAAAAAAGTTTGGAGATTAAAAAAAAAGCACTACCTTTGCACCCGCAATCAGAAATCAACACGATGACTGATAGCAGCAGAAGGTTCTTAGAAAAGTTTTTTGAAAAAAGTTTCCAAAATATTTGGTAGTTTAAAAAATATGATTTATCTTTGCACCCGCTTTCGCTTCTAAATGAGCGATGAGTATAAAAGGTTCTTAGAAAAATTTTTTGAAAAAAGTTTCCAAAATATTTGGTGGTTTAAAAAATTTGCCTTACCTTTGCACCACTTTCCCACCTCAAAAAAAAACGAGGTTTGAAAGTGGACTTAAAAATGGTTCTTTGATTTACTGGTTTTCATAATTGAGAGAAAAGTGTAGTATTTATCTGTCAATTTCCTTTTAGGAAAAATTGAAACAGTCAGGACTCTAACAATACATTATAATTTTTTACAATGGAGAGTTTGATCCTGGCTCAGGATGAACGCTAGCGGCAGGCTTAACACATGCAAGTCGAGGGGCAGCGTGATGAAGTAGCAATACGGATTTGACGGCGACCGGCGCACGGGTGCGTAACGCGTATGC
>JAZOLM010000075.1:0-63676 GCA_045652985.1 Alistipes sp.
TCATGTTAGCACCAACCTTCAACCACTTCTTAGCCTGGTAGTCAGCACGCAAACGTGCAGTGTAACGGTACATGTTTGAACCATCGGTAATACCGTTGTTGTTCAAATAACCGAATGAAGCGAAGAAGTTAGACTTCTCAGATGCAGCAGCAATTGAGAGGTTGTACTCCTGACGGAATGAAGGGTTGTACAACTCATCATACCAATCATCTGGATACAAGGTATACTCCTGACCATTGTGCTCGAACTTACGACCGAGAGTAGCGTTAGGATTCAACTTACCGTTTGAACCGATAAGAGTCTGACCAGCAGGAACAGTGAAGACGTTGTAACCAAGACCACCATCACCATTTGATGTCAAAGCGCTGTTAGCTGAAATGTGAGCAGCAGCAGCATCCTGACCAGCATCCATGTAGTAGTTCTTCAAAGATGTGTAGTGCATCTCATAGTACTGACCTGGATCACGTGTGTAGTCATACAACTGACGAGCAGCCATGTTAACACCCCACTTAGCATCGAAGTTAACGCGAGCGTCACCAGCCTTAGCACGCTTGGTAGTAATCATGATGACACCGTTAGCACCACGAGCACCATAAAGTGCGTTAGATGCAGCATCCTTCAATACGGTCATGGTCTCAACATCTGCCATGTTAAGGTTGTTCTTATCACCCTCGTAAGGTACACCATCAACAACCCACAATGGATCGTTACCAGCGTTGATAGAACCGATACCACGGATACGGATAGTAGGCTCTGAACCGAGCGAACCTGAACCCTGTGATGTCTGAAGACCCGCTACCTTACCAACAAGGGCATTAGCAACGTTTGATGACTGAGTCTTTGTAAGCTCCTCAGACTTGATAGTCGTAGCAGAACCTGTAAAAGCCTCCTTCTTTGCGGTACCGAACGCCTGAACGACTACCTCCTCGATCTTCTCCGAATCTGGAGTGAGGGTGATGTCGATAGTTGTGCGGCCTGCAACAGCAACGGACTCTGTCTTGTAACCGAGGTACTGGAATACCAAGGTCTCATTAGCCGAAGCTGTGATCTGATAAGAACCGGCAATGTCGGTAACAGCGCCTCGGGTAGTACCCTCGACTGAAACCGTTGCTCCGATAACTGGCGTACCAGTTTCATCGGTCACTGTACCGGTAACACGCTGACCTTGTGCGAATACGCTAACGCATCCCAAGACCAGAGTTGCAACCATTGATAGTACAACTTTTCTAACCATAAGCATTAGTTTTAAGTGAATAAAGTTTTATAAAGTTATTAAAGTTTTTCGTAATGCCCCACGCCATAGCATACACCATAAGCGTAAAGTTAATGCACAAAGATAGCAACTTTATTCATATCTGCAAAATTTATCACCTATTTTTTATTTATGGCATGAAATATTCATCGAAAACGCCCCAATTTCCACATCGTTATTTATTAAATTATTTTAATATCATAATTGGTATAAAAAATATTTTTTACGAAATCATACGTGATTAGGAAATTTTTTATATTTTTGCAGCGGCAAACCTAAAAACCTAACAGAAGAGACTGATAGTGTCCGCAAAAGAGAACCTAAATGAGAAAAATCCTACTAACAATAATCCTAATTTTTGCCGTCTCAGCGACAATGGGACAGGTCACAACCGCAACGCTTCGAGGCAGGGTGACAGATAGTGGAAATACGCCACTCACAGGCGCCAATATAGTCGCCACACACACACCCTCAGGCACCCAGTATGGAGCATCTGCGAACAGCGAGGGATACTTCGTAATTAGTGGAATGAGAGTTGGCGGTCCATACGATATAACAACCTCGTATATAGGATATAATACCATTATATATAATAATATACAGCTTGAGCTTGGCGAAAATCAGAACATCGATATTAGGCTCACAGAAGAGAGCGTCGAGGTGGATAATGTAGTGGTTGTAGCAAGCGCTTCAGGGGGTCTCTCCGAGGGCTCTCGTTTCTCGCGCCAAACGATGGAGGGAATACCCTCGATCGACCGTTCGATATACGATCTTACGAGCCTTATGTCCAACTCCGTATCACCAGCAACCGGAGGCATAATCCTCGGCGGTCAGAGCACGCGCTACAACGCCTTCACCATCGACGGCACATCCTCTGCCGACATCTATGGTCTGGGCACAACGGGTATGACCGGTTCGCTGACAAATGCCAACCCTATACCTATCGACGCTGTGGAGGCTGTGACAATATCGACATCGGCAGTTGACGTTCGACAGAGCGGATTTACTGGCGGTGCAATAGATGCCGTGACACGCTCGGGAGATAACCAGTTCAAGGGCTCAGCATACACCTATTTTAATAATGAGCACTTTTGGGGCACAACACCAGGCAAAGATGTCGCCGAGCGCACACGTCTATCGCAGCAGATGACAAACATCGTGGGCGTAACTCTCGGTGGACCAATCATTAAGGACAAGCTCTTCTTCTTCGTAGCTGGCGAGTTCAACCGCAATGCAACACCTACTGCCAACTACCCCGCTACGGGCAACGCAGCGCTAACACTTGAGCAGGCGGCAGAGATATCGGAGCGTTACAAGGAGCTAACGGGCTATGATGGTGGCGGCTATGACGAGAATATGGTGACGGCGCTAACGGGGTCGTTCGTTGCACGCCTCGACTGGAACATAAACAGAGATAACCACCTCTCGCTACGATACAATATGCTACATGCCGACGCAGATGCAACCTCAAACACCCTGCAGTCGTTCTACTTTACTGGCTCGGAGTATACGAACATAAACCGCACATACTCAGTCGTAGGCGAGCTAAACTCCACCTTTAACAACCAGGTATTCAACACATTACGCATAGGATACACACGCCTAAAGGATGGTCGTACTACGCCCGAGAGCCTACCTGCGGTGATTATCAACTCGTTGGGCGAGCGTGGCAACGGCTCAGCAACCATCGGAACGAGCCCATACTCTGGCAGCAATATGCTTAAGCAGGATGTATTCATCATTGGCGACGACCTGACATTTACGGTTGGGGGCGAGCACGACATAACGATTGGTACATCGAACGAGATCTACCGTGCCGACAACCTATATATGGCCAATGCACGAGGAACATATACCTACAACAACTTGGAGGACTTCCTCGCCGACAACGCCTCGAAGTATCAGTATGGTTACTTTGCCGATGGCAAGAAGAACCCAGCGATGACAACGGGACAGTTCTCACTCTATATCCAGGACCACTTCAGTTGGTTCCGTGTTGGTGAGTTTACGTTTGGCCTTCGTGCCGACATCCCCGTAATGTTCGACAGACCAGGCGTTAACGACAATTTCAACAGCAGCTCTTTTGTGGCAAAGTATGGCACTAAGACGGGCGACATACCACGTGCTCAGGTGCTTCTATCGCCACGCGTGGAGTTTAAGCGCTACATCGCTGCAGGACTAAAGCTTCGCGCCAGCGCCGGCATCTACACTGGTCGCGTGCCATTCGTATGGCTCTCGAACTGCTACCAGAACAACGGCATGCGCTCGATGAGTGTTACGGTGAACAACCCTGCCGAGACTCCCAACTTTAGCCTCAACCCCGAGGAGGTGGGCATAAAGAGCAACCCCGCTATCGACATCGTTGCCGAGGATTTCCGCTATCCACAGGTACTGCGCACCACGCTCGGTCTCGACTACTCATATCGCGGTCTTTACCTTAGCCTCGATGCAGACTACTCAAAGGGCATCAACAACCTCTTCGTCGAAAACCTCGTGGCCGAGGACAATGGTCAGCGCCTATTTGTTGGTGGCGAGAATAGCACCACATCGGCAACATACTACAACGCAACAACCAAGGAGTACTCCGCCGTCTATCGCTTGGGCAACACGCAGAGGGGCTACTCATGGTCGGCAACAGCGCGCGCCGAGTACAACTTCAGCAGAGCACTCGAGGGTCTACGACTTACAGCAGCCTACACATACTCACAGTCGAAAAGCATCAACGATGGCGTATCGGCACAGTCATCTTCGAACTGGGGTCGCACCTACGCTGTGGATAGCAACACCCCAGAGCTAAGCAACTCAATATACGAATACCCACACAAGATCGTGGCATCTATATCATACTCTCGCCGTTACGGTTTGTTTGGCACAAACGTGATGCTCCTCTACAATGGTCACTCGGGCGAGCACTACTCGCTAACCTACGCCAAGGGCAAGGTGGATGTAAATGGCGACTCCTACAAGGGTAACTCGCTCATATACATTCCTACGGAGGCGGAGATGGCGACAATGCTATGGGCCGACGAGACATCTGCTGCGGCATTTAACGACTACATCGAGGCAGATGGCTATCTCAGCACCCATCGAGGCAAGTTTGCCGAGCGCAACTCACACTCGTTGCCCTTCGTTCACCGCCTCGACCTCCATGTTGCGCAGTCGTTCTACTTCGACCGCACATCGCAGCGTCGCGTAGAGCTATCGCTCGACGTCATCAACTTCGGCAACCTACTATCGCGCTCTTGGGGCATGGTACACCGCACATCTAGCTGGACACTATCACCCGTGAGCATCACCGAACTTCAAGAGGTGGATGGTGGCTACCGCCCAGTATATAAATTTAATGGTGCGGAGTATACCACAGACAATGTACTATCGCGCTGGCATATGCAGATAGGTCTACGAGTAGTATTTTAGCACAAAAATATAGAGAGTCAATGCAGGGGTTGTCGAAGACGAAATTCGATGACCCTATTTTTTTACAATAATATTGTATAATCCATGAAAATATTCATATCTTTGTGACATAGTGTTCAGATATCTTTGCACCAATGTTATTGATAATATAAAATATAGCGATATGAGACGTCTATTTTACGTTGCAACAGCCATCTTAACCTTAGCGGCGTTTTGTGGTTGCGAGAAGGAGGAGCCAAGACCTGTGATCGAGTTCTCACCGGCATTTCAAGAGGAGGTAGCCTTTGAGGCAAAGGGTGGCACATGGATCTTCAACTTCACCTCATCGGCTGACTGGCGTATAGTGTGTGATGATGAGTGGGTGGTTGCAACACCAAGTGAGGGTGCGGCAGGAGTCTGCTCCTTTACGCTCACCGCCGAGCCCGAAGAGCAGGGCGAGGAGCGTTCGACCACTGTTAAGGTGATTGCCAACAACGAGGTATACCAGATACGCGTTTACCAACATATGAAGGAGATCTTCGCCATAGACGAGGAGGATAGTGGTGAAATACACACTATAGGCAACGAGGGTGGCACCATAGATATCGACCTTGCCACCAACGTCGACTACAGGGTGCAGATGCCTCAGGGAAACAACGCCTCATGGATCTCGCTAAACGAGACTCGCGCCATGCGCGATGAGACCATCAGCTTTGCCGTTGATGCCAACATAACAAATATCTCGCGCACAGCGACAATCAGCATAGCCTACACCATAGATGGCAGCGACACTACCCACAACATCACAATTGTGCAAGATGCCATAGGCGAGCCACAAAACGAGATTGTGTATAGCAGTGACATGGACGATATTGTGGAGCTAAGCACGGAGGAGAACTTCGGCGCACGCCTTGCCCTCCACTTCTTCGACATAGAGAAACGCCAGGGAAGAGTCATCTTTAGTGGTGCTATCAGCAACATCCCTGCTGACTGCTTCAAAGAGCAAGCCAACATAACATCAGTGACCATACCAAGTGGCATCGTGAGCATTGAGTCTGAGGCATTTGCAGGCTGCAGATCAATCACAAAGTTTGTTCTACCAACAGACCTAAAATATCTCGGTGACGCCATATTCGACGGCTGTAGTATGGAGAGCCTCATCTGCTACAACATCCCAGACCAAACGGCAGAAGATGAGCACTGGCTGGCTGGGTCAGAGATTAGCCGTGTCACACTTCGTGGCAACGTGGGCAAGAGCGCATTTAAGGGATACGCACCTCTCACCACCATCGAGATGGATGGCTCGAAGTACTTCGCCCATGACGCATTCAAGGAGTGCCCAAATATTGAGAGTGTCAATACTCCATCGGAGGCGTATTGGTATGAGATGAGCATCTACAATGGTGGCGCTAACCCAATCGCTAATGGCAAGGCTGAGCTTATTGCTGATGGCACATCTGTCACACGCGTTGAGATTCCCGAGGGGATAACAAAGGTTGGCGCATACCTATTCACTAACTATCAGCACGTCAGCGATATAAATATAAATGACGAGGTTACGAGCATTGGCGCGGAGTGCTTCGCAGGATGCAGCGTCGATAGCATCTACTTGGGCAGCAGCATAAAGAGCGTAGGGCAGAAGTTCCTCTACGAGTGCTCTGCCGAGAGTGTGACCATCAACTTCAACACTCCAAACTTCCAAAAGGATGCCACCTCAACATCGCACTGGCTACACGGTCTTGACACGCCATCGATTACTTTCGGCGATAGTGTCACCGCCATCGGCAATCTGACGATAAGCCAGCTCTGCGATAGGCTCACCACTGTTACCATCGGTGACAACGTCGCATCGATAGGTGAGGGTGCCTTTGCTAACTGCACAGCACTAACCGACCTCAATATGGGCAAGGGTGTGGTGATGCTTGACAAACACGCCTTCTACAACTGCACATCGCTTCGCAGCATCATACTCCCCGAGGGCATCACCTCAATTGAGTCATACGCGTTCGATGGCAGCGGCATAGAGAGCATCGACCTACCATCGAGCGTGACCACCATTGGTGAATACGCCTTCGATAACTGCGCGTCGTTGACCGCAGTAAACTGCTACCCTACCACTCCTCCAACATTGGGTAACATCTACGTATTCGACCACACGACCACCATTCATGTGCCAGCTACGGCATACGAGGAGTATCTCAATGCCGAAAACTGGAAGCGTCTTAAGGGTCAGATTGTTGGCGACTTGTAATCGACATAAAACCAACGAAATAGGGCATTACACATGTAATGCCCTATTTTATTATAGTAGTGATAATAACTCCTCTATAGAATCTATAACATAGTCGGCACCTGCCGCCTCAAGATCCTCGCGCGATGAATTGCCATAGGTGACGCCTACGCTCCTCGCAGAGGCATTGCGCGCCATGAGTATATCTACGGGCATATCACCTACGACTATTACCTCTGAGGGCTCCAAGCCCAACGTTTGCAGGGTGTTGACAACGGGCTCGGGGTCGGGCTTATGATGGGTCACACTATCGGCACCTATAACATAGCCAAAATAGTCGGCGATGCCCATATTGCGCATGAAGAGTAGCAACGAAGGTGTAGAGCGCGACGACGCGATGCTCATTGTGATACCACGACGATGAAGCTCCGCAAGCGTAGCCTGCACACCATCAAAACATAGGGGCATAAACCGCTCAATAGAGCCATAGAGTATGTCGCGGTAGTGCTGCACACACCTCTTAGCCTCCCCGCGTGACATCGCTGGATACATCGCCAGAAAGCCATCCTCAAGCGTAAGACCTATGGTTGCCACACACTCCTTCTCACCGCGCACCTCGAGGCCCAGATCACGCATTGTCGCCTGGAAGAGGTTGACAATAGATTGGCGTGTATCGCCCAACGTGCCGTCAAAGTCGAATATGATGTGCCTGCACCCCATAGAGAGCCTCGTTAAATCTCAGCTACCACGAAGTTACTACCACCGATGAATATAGCATCTGTGGGTAGCGCCAACGACTTAGCATAGGCGATAGCCTCCCTAACGGTTGGCTTACACTCATACTTAAGACCAAGCTTATCGGCAACAGCGGCGATATCCTCGATGGCACGTGCGCGCTCGATAGAGGCACGCGTAAAGATATAGTGCGCCTTAGTTGGCAGAATAGCCATAATATCCTCCAATGCCTTCTCCTTAGCAAAGCCAATAACACAGAAGAGGCGGTCACACTCCAATGCTTCGAGCTGCTCTACGACATAGCGCATACCGTGCACATTGTGACCTGTATCTGCGACCACGTATGGCTCACGATGAAGCACCTGCCAACGACCCATGAGTGATGTGGTAGCGGCAGCGGTAGCAAGACCCTCACGGAAGGCACGGCGCGAGATGGTAAGTGGCGTATTCTCAGCGAGATAGTCGGCAGCAGCACACACAGTAACGACATTATGACGCTGATAGTCACCCAACAAATCTACATCGAGCTCATAGCCACGCTCATCGCGCACTCGGGTGAGGCTAAAGTGCTGATTTTCGTTATCGAAGTGCTCCACGCCATTCAAGCGCCACTCCTGCTCGGCATAGATTAGACGTGAGCGAAGCTCCTCGGCACGCGCCTCAAAGACTCCATTATATGCCTCCGAAGCCTCGCCAAGAATAACGGGCACGCTCTTCTTGATGATGCCAGCCTTCTGAGAAGCGATCTTCTCGATGGTGTCGCCCAGGAACTCCGTGTGCTCCATGCCGATGTTTGTGATGATGCTAAGGATAGGCACAATGATATTTGTTGCATCAAGACGACCACCGAGTCCTGTCTCGATGATAGCCACCTCAACATCGCTCTGATCGAAGTAGTCGAAGGCCATGGCTGCCGTCATCTCGAAGAACGACAAGTCCAACTCCTGCATCTTTGCCTGGTGCTTATCGACGAAATTGACGACCTTCTGCTTAGGTATCATCTCGCCATCGACACGAATACGCTCTCTGAAGTCGCTCAAGTGTGGCGAGGTGAAGAGTCCTGTGCGGTAGCCCGCCTGCTGCAAGATAGAGGCAAGCATATGCGATACAGAGCCCTTGCCATTAGTACCAGCAACGTGGATTGTGTAGTAGTTGCGCTGTGGGTTGCCAAGGTGCTGACAGAAAGAGGTTATACGCTCCAATCCTGGCTTATAGGCGTCGCCACCAACACGCTGGAACGACGGCATAGAAGTGAATAGAAAGTCGAGAGTCTCTGTGTAGTTCATATCATTGGGTATTAAAGATTAATCAACTAGATGGTTGCGACGACGCACTCGGTATGCGACATAGTACAATAGCGATAGCACTGCAGCAAAGATAGATACGCTGGCAATCCAGTCGCCATAACGGACATAGAAGGTGGTCTCGCTGCGAAGCTCAATATCCTCGGTCAGAACACCGCGCTTGTCCCACTCGAGCGTATCGTCAAAGCTATCGCCACGTGGCGATATAAAGCCCGAGATACCCGTATTGGCACTACGCGCAATGCTTCGGCGTGTCTCTATAGCGCGAAGCTTACAGAAGTCGTAGAGTCGCTTATGACCCGAGGTATTACCCCACCAGCCATCATTCGAGATTACGACCATCGCCTCAGCACCCTTGCGTACGAAGCCCGCGAAGTGATCGCTATAAAGAGCCTCATAGCATATGGCAGGACCTATCTTCCTATCAGCGACATTGAAGACATCGTGCTCTCTGCCCCAGCCGAGCTGTCCGGTGACGCCACCTAAGTCGACAAACGAGCTTACGAACTCGGGCATCGCCTCAACACCAATAACAAGCTTTCCCTTGTGGTATATATCGTTCACCCTGCCATCAGGCGTTAGTAACAGTGCCGAGTTGAAGAGGTCGTAATAGCCCACACCCTCCTCATGACGTGCTGTGGTGGTGGCTGCCTTGTCGCCATAGCAAGCCCTCGTAGAGTGACCAACAATCATACAAAGGTTATCGCGCGTACCAAACAGACGAGCGTAGTTATTGGCATATAGCTCGCTCTTATCCTCAATCATCGAGCGATCCATGCCCTCGACATAGCACAACGCCGACTCTGGGAGTACAACGCAGTCGACATCCTCGGGGACCTCCTCAACAAGCTCAGCAATCATCTGTGCATCGAGCTTACTATCGGAATAGCACTCCGCATTGGGCTGAACGACCGACATACGTATCGTATCATTAGATGGTGTATAGGCTATATAGATGATTATTGAGGCAATCATCGGCACAAGCGAGATTATTGTGGCGCGTATCTTAGCAGCCTTGCGGCGTGTACGCATAGCCTCGAAGATTGAGATATTTGAGGCTAAAGCCCACAACGTACCACCAAAGACTCCGGTATACTCATACCACTGAACAGCCCATATATCGTTCGAGAAGCCATGACCAAGTAGTAGCCATGGGAAGCTCATCACATCTGCCGAGTAGTAGATATACTCTGTAGTAATCCACACAGTGGCAAGAAGCGTATATGCCAAGGCGCGTGGAGCGCGCTTAGAGACATAGAAGTAGGTCATAAAGGCGAGCGTATTCCAGAACGTGCCGACGATACCAGCCGCCACAGGACCGCTCCAATGGGCTACGGCAACCCACCAAAAAGTGGCAACGCTCCATAGCATAAAGGTCAACGATGCCCAGCCCATCATGCGCATAAAGTCGCGACGCGAGTCACCATAGTACTCGGCGATAATGAGTAGTGGAACGAGGGCAAAGAGGAGCGATATACCCGAGATACCAAGCCATCCGACAGATAGGAGTATAACGGATATTATTACCAATACAAGGCGTTTCTTCGTAGTGAGTGTATTCATAGCTCTATTTTTTATATAGCGACTACAAAATTAACAAACATTCCGCAATAAGCAACCTAAAACATAGAAAAATGAGTGGATGTCCGAGAAGTTCTGGACATCCACCCATTGTCAGAAGTTGTATAACAAGAGTTTAATATATCAACTCAAGGTCATCAACAAGCATCAAGCTCTGCGTCGAGCCAGTGAAGTAGTCACCAAAGCGCGAGCCTGTGCAGACGATAATAATGTGCGTTGGCACCTCAGATGTAGAGACATACTCCAATGGCAAGGTAAACTCAACCCAGCCATCCGTAGACTCCGTGAGAAGCAACTCGCCCACACCGATAACACTCTTGCTACTCTTATTGAAGAAGGTGCTCTCATCCTTTGTGTTAACCACCACAGGGCAATCTGCCGAGCCACCATACTCCTCAGCGGTCCAGTTACCCACGGCAATCATAATCTGACCCTCGTCGTTATCACCCCTCTTCAAGTCGGGGCGTGCTGAAGGTGTCTTGCCGAACTCGTCGATAGTACCGCAGTTATACTTCACCCAGCCACGTAACGCTACAGGGCGCGCTGTGCATGGGCGACCGAAGTTAACAAGACCATCCATACCAACCAAGCCACCGAACTCGCCAAGGAAGATATTGCCTGCGGCGAACTTACCAAGACCCATAATGGCAGCCTTCTTCGACTGGAGCGATGCTGCATACATACCCTCTGAGCCAGGACGCACATCGGTTGTAGGCTCCGTAAGCGTTGTGCTTGCCAAGGCGGCACCATCGTTACCAGTAGCCCAGAATGGCGCATTACCTGTGGCATAAGGATAGACTATATCATTGTTTGTTGACCACTCCTCGAAGCCCGCATTAGGCAATGCCCACACATCCTCGGTTGTCACCTTAACAACATCTGTAAAGCTCTCGCCCGAGAAGGCAACTACCTCATACTCGGTAAGAGTATCGAGCTCTGCAACACATGCCGAGAAGCTGCCACCATTAATGGTAACATCCTCAACCATCGTCCACTCCTCATCGCCAGCCTTGCGGTACTTGAAGCCAAGCTCCGCGCCACTGCGACCCTCAGCATAGAGCCAAATACGCTTTGCCCATGCATCAACGCCCTTGAACTCAACCTCCACATCGGTAGGGATGACACGAAGGGTCCACACCTCATCGATATCACCGTGGTAGGTGATGGTCACATTACGTGCCGACTCCTCAAAGTCGGTAAGCGTAAGAGGATCAACCGAATAGGTGGTAATATCCTTAGGACCGAGCTTCACTGCCGTGATCACTACACTCTTCATATCGTAGTCCATTGGTACGAGTGCCGTAGCGATGTGATGCTCAGCATCAATCGTCGATTCACCAATCTGACCCTCTACCTTGAAGTAGCGCTCGATGCTCTGCGTAGCGGAGATTGTCCACTCCCAAGACTGATACTTCGAGAGGGTAACATATAGTGGGGTACGCAGATCGTATGTTCCTGGGAAGGTCTTATCTGATGTAGCACCCTCGGTCAACTCCATAGAGTTAATCTTCACCCTACGAATATCGGTTGTCTCCTCCAACTCGAAGAGGATGCTATGTGCCGAGGCATCGATAACGGGAGCTGAGATAACGCCCTCAACATCAATGCTCTTAACCTCGATCTTCTCCACTGGATAGGGAATATCGTTCTCGATACAGCCAACAACGAGAGTCGACAATAGGCAAAGAGCCAAATATCTAAAATACTTCATCATAGTCACTACTTCTTCTTATTGTTCCACAAATGCGCCACAAGGCCAATCTGAATATCGGCGATGTTGAGTTTGAACTGCAAGCCTGAACGATCACGACGACCCACCTCAACGCCCGACATATCGAATTGGCGTACGTTGTTATAGTAGAGGCCACCGATGCCCACGGTGACAGTGAGGCATACTTGAGGGAATACATACACCGCAACACCTGGGTTGTAGTTAAAGCGTACCGCAAAGTTGCGACTATTGGTCTTTGTGCACTCCTCGCCCTGACCACTCCACATAGATGTCGTACCGCTCTTGAAGAGCACCTCCGACTCCAGAATGATGCCAAAGATACCACGACGATCGAGACCTATGTAGTTGCGGTGGAAGATCGACCATGTGTAGCTCTTATTGAGCAAGCCCATATTCGAGAGTCCCATATTCTCAATGTCGGCAATAAGGCCGAGGTTGAGATCGAGGCTCCCCACCTCACCATGCAGATTCTCGTATCCAAAGCGGACACCTATAGCATGGTTATCGCAGAACGAGTATGCCAAGAATGGGCGAATGGTAGTACTCTTAAGCCCCACATTGATATTGTCAAAGAGGAGCATGATATCAGAGTCTACAGACTTGAGGTTTCCATACGATGCGTTAAGACCCACCATGAACTCACCCTTGTAGACAAACTTAGTAAGGTCAATATTGCGGTCTATGCGCTGGCGTGTAGGCAAGAATCGCTCCTTGGTTGCGAGCGAGTCGCTCTTCTCTCTCTTTGCAGGCTCTGCCGCCTCTGCTACCGAGAGTGAAAACGCAGCAGCGATAAGTAATAGTATATATCTCTTCATAGTGCTACGCTTTTTATAAGTAGAACGACATACCGATACCTACCGAGAGTAGGTTAATCTTGAAACTTGTATCCAACGTGCGGATCTCAGCCTCCTCAATCTGATTCTTGACCTTCTGCGTACGATCGAAACCAAAGCCAAACACACCGATAGATAGCTCCACGGCAGCATTGTTTGATATGAAGGCCACAATACCTGGCTGCAACGCAACCTCGGCACCGAAGTTACGAGCATAGGTACCTCGGTAGTCCTGGAAGCCATCCACCTCACCTGTGCGCGCTACCAACTTCGACTGACCACCAGTGAAGTTAAGCTGCACCTCGGCGAAGAAGGCAAAGCGATTGCTCGATCCCAGCGGAATATATGGACGCCAGAAGAGCGAACCAGTATATGAGTGCTTGAGCTGATGATACATATCGATGTTGATATCAACATCCGACACCGATAACGAGGCGTTATCCAACGAGAAGAGTGAACGACCATAGCTAAAGCGAATACCGACAGCCATATTCTTCCAAGGAGCATAGGCGATCATTGGGCTCACCTTAACGGTATAACCCTCCGAGTCGATATCGTTGATCAGCGTGAACTGATAACCGCTATTACGATGTGCCGAATAGGCGGCTGTGCCACCAAAGATCCATTGACCCTTTGGCACAAAACAGCTATCCGAGAAGAAGCCTCGCTGCTTACGCGCCTCATTGGGCGTAAGCTCCTGCACATAATTCTCCAACACAGCAGGCTCTTGAGTGCTCTCTACATCTTGTGCCGACACCGTGAGGGTGGTGGCCACGAGTAGGAGTAGTAAGTAAAATTTCTTCATTGAATAAAGTTAAATGAGATAGAGGCCATCGAGCTTTTTCTCGACGCCCCTATCCCAATTATATTAATAGTTAAGCACTATATCATCGACATACATCCATGAGCTTGTTGAGCCACAGAAGTAGTCACCATAGCCAGAAGGTGTGAACGACACAATAATCTTCTTAGGCTTGACACTCTTCATACCCTCAACATATGTGATGTCGATAGTCTCCTTGGTCCACTCAGCACGTGAGTCGGAGCCACTGATATAACCGTAGCCGATAACACCTGGGGTATTAGCCAACTGGTCAACCTTGAGGAATGTACTCTCATCCTTGGTGTTTACGGCATAGGTTGTACCATCGGTGATAATCACCATAATAGTATAGATATCGGTACCCGAAGCGTGAGAGCCCTCGTCGATAGCACCCTCGTTGTTCTTCATCCAGAACGATAGGCTCTTAGGCTTTGCGGTGAACGCAAAGTCACGACCGAAGGTTACGATACCATCCAAACCATTCATAGCAAATGTACCTGTGAAGAGGTTACCCGCAGCGAACTTACCAATACCCATCACTGAAGCCTTCTGCGACTTGAGGTAAGCCGACTGAGTACCTGTTGAGCCGGGGCGAACATCTTCCTTAGGCTGAGTAAGCGTAGCACCAGCCATATTACCACCCTCGTTACCTGTGAGCCAGAATGGAGCATCACCATCGCCATATGGCAACCACCATGTAGGCTTGCTCCAACGCTCCATATCACCGTTAGGGATCTGAGCACCAGCAGCTGTGGTCAACGCAAGAGTCTTACCATACTCCACGCCGTCAACAACGAGCTTATAAGTATAGTTCTTAGCACATGCAAAATCTGTGCTATTAGCAGTGTAGATGCCATTACCAGCAGCTACAGCATCGACCTCGGTCCATGATGCACCATCTGCAGAGTAGGCAATCTTCACAGATGTAGCAGCGCTATCAACGATATTAGCCTTAAATGTAGCAGTACCGAACCACAAGCTGTAGTCATTAGCCGACAAAGGCATGATACCCTGAACGTTGTAGTTAATAGCCTTCTTCAACTTACCGCCATCAACATCCAACACATTGAACACTACTTCACGAGCACCACCAGCGGCAATGTTGAAGAACTCAGGCGAGATAGTCACCTTATAGTTCATATCGTCGCTCTTAACGACGTTGACACCCGCTACATTGCCAGCAAGAAGATCGAACTCCTCATCACCCAACGCAATGGTCATAGTCGAGATATTTGCCAACGACGCCACGTTATATGTACGGGTGTTTGTAGATAACTGCTGCTCCTTCTCGTTGAAGCCATCACCCATGACTGTTGGGTCTGGGCTGAAGATAAGCGTATCGTCAATCTCCTCGATAGACTCATCCACAGTAGCCTCCAACACGAGGTTACCTGGAGCATCCTTCGAGTACTTCAAGGTGATGGTGTACTTCGCAGCAGGCTTAACATTCTCGATTACTGCCTCCTTCATGATATCGCCCTCAACAGGATGAGTACCCTCGAAGTGCCAGAAGAGCGATGTCTTATCGGCAGGGAGGATGAAGTAACCCTCCTTAGTCTCCTCATAGCGGAGTGAGTGAACATCACCAGTAGCGATAGCCTGCTCGTCGTAGTTCTCAGCAACGGCAACAGTTGTGAAGTAACCCTCGCTGAGCTTCTCGGCTACCGATGCGTCGTAGTTAACCTTAACGATTGTCGACTGAAGCTTACAATCTACCACAACAGGAGTTACAACACCTGACTCGATAGCGAAGCTCTGCTCGCCAATATAGTACTTCTCGTCGAACGATACGATGCGCTTCTCGCCAACCTGCACCTTAGCTACATAGTTGCCATTGAGAAGCGAGAGGTACTCAGGAACGTCGTTAAGAGAGTCGTAGCGACGCACGAGCTGAAGCTCCTCGCCCTCAACCTTATAGATCTTAACGATTACGCTCTGATCAAGAGCCGCATCTGCCTGCATGGCAACGCCTAAGCGCACAGCGCCCTCGCCCGATGCCATCTCAATGGTTGTATCTATATCATTTGAGCAAGATGCTAACACGAGCACCGCACTCAACATTGCAAATATCTTTTTCATAATAGTCATAATTCTTGGGGTGCATTATGAATTAGTTGAAGCGGAACATTACAGTCTTAGTAGTAGTGTTGCCCTCCATATCGGTAACGCTCATCTCGAAGTCGTGCTCACCAGGACCGAGCATTGCAAGAACTGACAAGAAGTTAGAGATCGAGAGATCCAACTCATACTTGCCATATACTGCATCACCCACTGGGAAGCCCAAGCCACCGAGTGACTCGAAGAACTGAGTATCGTTAACAAGGCTGAACTCATCGGCAAGACCTACAGATGTAAGCTGATCAGCATTCAATGTCTCAGAGATAATCTTAACCTTGAAGTCGGCAACTGCAAGTGGAGCCTTAACCTTCAAATCACAAGTCATGCCTGCAACATATGTCTGACGCTTGTCGATATCATAACCCACCCATACGATTGATGGAGCAACATTCTGACCATACTTAACGGTGAGGGTTGCTGTTGACTGGCCACCATTCGCATCAACAACGGTAATCTTATAGGCGTGTGTACCCTCGTATGAACGAAGCATATCGGCCTGAGCACCGAACTTGAGGCGTGTTGAAGTGGCGCCCTTAGCGTCGGTTGGATAACCCATAAACTTGAGGAAGGTGTTAGAGATTGTACCATCGCAGATGTCTGACTCCAAAGGCAAAACATCGTCATAGGCAGCCAAGAACTCGTCATTGTCAGACGAAGCCTTGATTACGATAGAGTTGATATCCGACTTAGCAGTGATATCAATATTGATGTTTGAGATGAAGTTACCATCAGCATCGAACATATCGTCAGTAAGCTCGAAAGGCTCAGCGAGGTCGTGACCCTCGAAGTTGATAACTGGAAGGTCTGTATCGTCAACCAATACCTCCTCAAAGAGATATGCTGATGTATCGAACTCTACAGTCTCATCATAGGTCCATGTATCGCAAACGATACCGATGTTTGCAGTACCATCAGCAGCGTGCTGAACGACAACATTGATCTTACGCCACTGAGCAGCCTTAACGCCTGTAATCTCGTTTGTCATGATGATATCCTTATCGCCATCCACATAGCGGCACTTGAAGGTAAGCTGCAAGGTGTTCTCCTCAGCCACAGGTGCGAAGTAACCACCACGAGCCTCCTCGATGCCATATACCAAAGAGCTCTCAGCCAAGGCTACGGTCATTGTTGTGTATGCTGGATCGAGCTGCTCCTTGATATCTGCGGCATAAGATACCGATACCTTGATATTGCGAAGCTTACAAACGATATCCTTTACCTCGGTTGTCTGCTTACGGGTGATGATCACCTCACGCTCAGCGCCATATACAGGCTCCTCCCACTCAGCGCCAGTCATTGCTGCCGACTGCATGGTGATTGTGTATACGCCCGCCTCAAGAGCGATAGCCTCTGCTGGACGCTCGCCATACTTAAACGACTTCACCTCAGCACCTGCCTGGTTAGTGATAACCACGTCGAAAGAGTCAATATCTACACCCTCGGCGCGTGTCTCCGAGTCGATATTCTCTGTGTCAACCAATATCGATGCCTCCATGCCACCCAATGCGAGGTAGCCGATATTCTCCTTTACATCGTCCTGACCACCAGTGTAGTCAACCTTATCCTTGCTACATGAGCCAAGAGCGAGTGCTACAACCACCGCGAGGCTCAATGTCTTAAACATATTCTTCATATCTTATTGAATTATTGTGCATTATCGTTTAACTCCTGCTCGATATCGATAGACTCAACAAGCACCTCGTTGAGAGTAATCTCGAGGGTTGCCTGACCAGCCTCCTTAACGTCGAACTTCACGGTGTAGTAGGTCTGTGCCGCAGCGCTCTCCACCTTATACTCCGGAAGAGTGATTACTGCGCCCTCGGCACCCGACTGATTAGACTGCTTTGTGGCAGTACCATTCACCTTAAACTCGCCTGGTGCGATGAACAATGGCTCGCTCTGTGCCGACACATCGAACTTGTTGCCTGCAGCAGTGGTAAGCTCCAAAGAGTGACCGCCAACGAAGTAGTTGCGGAAGTTCTCGGTAGTCTCCACCTTTACCATAGTGTTGGCGATGGTAGCTGTAATATTAACATCGGTCTGCTTACGAGCCTCAACAGAGAACTCCTTACCACCCACGAAAGTAGCCTTGTCGTAGCCCTCCACGGCGATGTTGCCAGCAGTAACTGTCGCCTTGTAAGAGCCGAGGTGGAGGTAGCCATCCTCGTTAAACTCAGCGATGTTTGCATACTCCTTACTGTAAGTATGACCTACGCCCTCAATCTTGAGAGTAAAATCCTCAGCCTCAGGTGTTGTACAGCTGACATTGGCGCGTGTATCAACAACCTCATCTGAAATACTAAGGTCGAAGCGAACTGCGCCCTTCTCATTTGCCTCACCCTTAGGCTCCTCGTTGGTACAAGCGACCATCGAGAGCGCAAGAAGCGATGCCAATGTGAAAAACTTTTTCATAATTGTGTTTGTTTAGTTAATATATTTTTCGTTATTTACTTTGCAATCTGCAACTTAATATTGTCAACATAGACATTGATCTCCGTATTCCCTGCGAAACCATCTTCAGTCTTGATGGTTGGGTAGAAGCATATACGCGAGTCGCTCGACACTTTAAAATCGGTGGTATATGTTGGGAATGTCTTGCCAAAGTCTTCGGCGCCCGCTGTCTCAGCCAATGGCTGCTCATACCAAGTGGTACCAAAGTCGGCAAGCGTAGTAGAGTAGCTTGAACCAAGACCAGATGTACCTGTAGGAATACCATCTATAGGGTTGCTCGCATTGGTGTGCGTAGCGACAGCGATACCAGCCTCTGTAACTGCAAGCGAGCTGCTTGTGTGGCGGTTCAACGCAGCATCAAACTGCAACTTAACATTCACACTCTTGCCTGGCTTGATGCCTCGAGCTCCATCCCAGAGTAGAGGTGTGTCCATACGACCGTGGTGCGACGATGCAAATGCCACGATAAGCTTTACGCACTGGCGACGCGCATTGATACGCATAGCACCTGGCTTAAGCCAGTAACGAGCTGCATTCCAACCGTTTTTAGGCATAACACCATCCAACGACTTACCTGGCTGCTCACGCTCATTCGACGAATATGAGTTGTTACCATAGCTCTCACTCTCCGACACATTCTCGAAGTTCTCGAACAATAGGTATGGCATATCTACGGGGGTGATATCCTGTGTGAAGTATGGCTTCAACTCACCCATATTAACCTTGTTCTCAACCACCGTATTCTCAGTGTCGAAGACGAGAGTCCACTCGCTATTGTTATAGGGCGTAACATCGAACTCACCTGTGTACTCAAAGATGTAGCTATTCTCAGCATTGCGATAGAAAGTACCCATATTGGTACCATTATTATCGTAGAGCGTGAAGAAGTTGAAGTCCTCACCGAGGTAGTTCTCGCCAATAGAGAAGCGGAAGGCTGTGTACTTCTCGAATGGAGGCATAGCCATGCGGATAGGGGTTACATGACCACGCACGAACTCGCGCTCCAACGAGTATGTAGCAACCTCCGAACGCTGCGCTGCGCCCTTAATCGTGTAGCTAACATCGCCCGAAACTGTGCCTGGAAGTACAAAGACCCAGATGTCGCTACCCACGTCGAAGCCCTCGGCGCTCTTCACCGAGATAGTATTCGAAGTATTGGTATACACTGGCTTAGCATCGGGGTTTGTGACATCGATGGTAATATCGCCCACTACAGCGCATGGGAAGGTGATATCCAAGGCGTAGACCTTCGAGTCGAAGTTCGACGCCTTCTCGGGAACGGTAATCTTCAGGGCGTGCATCTGGTGGCGCATGATAGTGTTCATCTCCAGTCGCTTGCCTGTGGTGAGCGAACCAGTAACAACTGGCTCAGCAACCATGATATCATACTTGCCGTCGTACGCGCCCGACTGCTCGGCAGCAACACGATAGGTAACATTCGTACCCTCAACAGACGCAGGGCGTGGATAGCTCATGTAGTAGGTGTAGTCACCCTCTGCCATGGTCGCCACGTTACCAACGAAGTATGCCTTATTCCACTCAGTAGAGAAGTAGCGCAACATGAATACGGTATTGCTAAACTCATAGCTACCGTCACTATTTGCTGCCCATACTACAAGCTCATCACCCTCACGCCACTCGGTACTTTTCCCATCATCAGCAATGCCCGTGCGTGTTGCATCTACTGGTAGTGCGATGCACACCTCCTGCTGCTCGGCATTAGAAATTGTGGTTTGAGTTGTAGAGTCAACCTCGTTGTGACACGACACAACCATCACACTTACAGCGAACACCGAGGTCAATCTTCTAAGAATCTTCATAAATTACACTTTATATAATAAAAAAATCGGGGGCAAAGATAACATAATATTACTTCCGAACGAAAAAAAATCAACGAACACCCCTTTTTACATAGTATAAAGAGATTTAAACAAAGAGCCATGCAACCACCCATGAGGGCAATTGCATGGCTCAAAACCTAAGAATATAGTCTTTTTACATTCGCTCGAAGCCTATACCAGAGGCTCTCTTAACGACGCTTCTAATTGGCATTTCGCTCTCGACATCTGCACCCGATGTAGCAAGCGGCAAACGTCTATCGACTACAAGGCTATCCATTGACAACGAAGTAGTTATAGAACTCATGTAGTTATCAACAAACTCCTGTGCATCGCCAGCGCCATCGCGCGTAAAGGTGTGAACACTGCGATATACAGGGCTTGGATTGCCATCGTTATCGAATGCCACAGCAGCGATCATTATGGTCTTATCCCACTCACCACGGAAGTAGGCTGGAGTCCAATAAGCACCCACATTATAGAGGTTGTCGATAAGCAAATCATCGGAGTACTTATTAGCATCCTCAAGGCCATCGACATACTCGAACATTGTATACAAGAAGCTCGAGTACTCACCCTCGATATTTACGCTCATTGGGACAACTACCCAGCCCTTCCACGAACTGCAATAGTCGGGCTCAATGGCATAGACCTCATCGCCATCGTAATAGGCATCGAAGCCTGCAGTGATGGTTATATCGGCGATGACAGCATCACCCGTTCTAAACTCACCACCACTACGCATAGAGCCAAGATACTCAAATGTGTCGGGGTTCATCGGGATGACAACAATCTTATAGTCGGTAGATGGCTTGAGGTGTGAGATACGGCTCTTCACCTCACCTTGCGCAAGCTCATAGTAGCTAAACTCCCAATAATCGCCGTAGTAGGTCGTATTATAAGAGTCCAAGATATAGGCCTTTATATCCTCCTCAGTCATTGATGCCTCAAAGACATTCCAATAGTAGGTGATGCTATAGTCCGAAGGTGTTATTGTCACCATTGCCTCGCGGTCGTCGACATCAGTCACCTCTATATCGTAGACACAAGCCTCGATGTCACCAGCCTCTGCGGTGGTGATATTCTGACGCACTATAGATGTAGTGAGCGTTCCCGCCTCATAGCCAAAGGCAAGCACGGCATACTCTGTTCCTGCATCCAAACCACTGAACGTGCCTGCCACATCACCCTCACAGATATAGTAGGCCAAGCCCGATGTACCGTAGGTATTGAGGATATAGTCGAAGATTGCATCGTCGGTACGCATCTTTGCTATCTCCTGCGCATGGATTGGGAAGATGACATATGGATCAAGGGTTGTTGTGGTAGTCACGATGTCGAACGTAGACTGTGTTACGTTGCTGATCTCCATGGTGATAACATTCTCCGATGGTGCAATCTCGCCAATCTCAAACCACTTATACGACACCTCGCTTAGGCGCTCGCACTTCTCGTTCCACTTGAAGGCAAATGCCACATACTCCGTATTTGCCATAGCCTCGAACTCATACTCCGTAGCGAGATAGTCGGTGTTATACTCGAAAGTCTCGGCAAGGGTGTAGTCCCATGCGGCATAGTCCTCGACAATCTTTGCAACAACGGCATCGGCAGCCTTGTTGATATCGCCACCATAGAGCTCGAAGTCCTCGCGTGTGATAAGGTTGTTGAAGTAGGCAACGCCCTCGTGCGATGGCTGAATAGATACCTTTGCTATGGCACGATTTACCTCCACATTGATGTCATATGTCACGTCGTTACCCTCGTATGGTGCCTCCGTGGCGAACTCGGCGTGGAAGACTCTTGTTGTCACCTCACCTATTGCCGAAAGACCGTAGATGTAGACCACATAATCGGTCTTAGGGTCGAGTCCCGCCATGCGGATATTTGCGTGTGAGCCACGGCTGAGCACGCCCGAGAGGTACTCCTCGAGTGTCTTGCCCTCCTCGCCTGCCACGCCGTTGTAGTAGCGCATATCCTCGTTTAGAAGCTCCTCGGTAGTGAAGCTCTCATACCAATCCTTGCCCACAATCTGACCTATCCATGTCATCTCCTCGTCGAGAGTCTCAACAGAGAAGGTCACAGATGTGGCGTCGCTCTTCTCAATGGTGAGCTTCAATGGAGCCTCATAGCCCTGCTGACGCACCTTGAGGATGTTTCTCTCGCTGCCATACTTAAGGTTGAGTGTTGCCACACGCTCCTCGCCATCGTTCTGCAAGACCGAAAACTCAACGATAGTCTCGCCAATCTTATCGACAGTTAGCCACTCTTCGGCACACTCAATCTCGAGGCTCACACCCTCGATACGCTCCTTGATATCGTAGTTGAAACGCTGTGTGGTGGCATCCACACCGACCTCTATCTCGCTATTATACAAGATGATGCCGCTATTCTCGAAATCCTCGCCGCCACGTTCGCACGCCACAAAACCCACAAGCGCAGCACTCATAAGTACTACGCACAAAAGTAATCTTTTCATCAGTAAAATCTATTAAAGATAGGGAGTGCCCTATGATTATCGGACACTCCCTAAGTAGTCATTGTTTATAACTTTGAGATAGCGCGCTTCTGAACCTTGATTGCGCTCTTCTCAGGGATATTAACCTGCTTTGCCTCAGCCTTCTTAAGACTCTCTGAGCGTGTTGACATCTCATCTGCCGACAACATCTCACCAGTCCAGCTACCTGTGATGTTGTTGTCGCAATCGTCATATACGTCGAACTCAACAGTTACAGTGCCGTCGCCATTATCTTTAACCGACATTGTACCATCAACGAATGGTGCCATTGTAAAGCCGTCATCGGTGTAGTACCATGCGCCCACCATATAGCCATCCCAATCGATGTAACCTGGGTATGAGGTATATGCCTCATATGAGTCGTTGATAGCATACTCACCGAAGAAATCTGATGTGCTATTTGCTCCTGCCAAAACGTCGAACTGCACGAAGTCACCCTCGCCATCGTTAGGCATAACGGCAAATGTCCAGTTCATATAGCCTACCTCGTAGTAGTCGCTATAGTATGCGTAGTAGAGAGTGTGGTCGTTGAAGTTGCAGCGATAATCCTCCCACAATGTCGAGTATGGGCCCTCGCCTTCGCCACCGCCTTCACCACCGCTTGATGCGTCTACGACGATGATATTACCCTCATATGTAACAGTATGCTTAGCGCCGTTTACCATAATCTCTGCAGTCACGCCATTCTCGTCGATAACAACGGTACCAGTTGTAGGAGTGCCCGATACGGCATAGTCCCAACCAGCGTCATCCATGACATAGTATGCAGAGTACTCTGTGCCGATGGTGTATGGCTCCATACCCGAGCCATCGAGGGTATATGTGCCATAAGGAATTGCAAGACCCTCCTCAGCGTCTACCAACTCGCTATAGAGGTCGAAACGATAGTAAGTACCATTTGGAAGCTCCCAGCCATCAGCATCTACGCCAACATCCGAAAGGAAGAAGTAGAAGTTATCGGCAACACCTGGGGTGTACTGATCGCCATAGTAGTATGCATATGCAACACTAGCAGCCATCTGCTGATCCTCACCGCCAGTATTCACCTCGCGCTTATCGCTGATTGTAGAGGCGCCCGAGAATGTAACGGTGTGCTTCTCACCCTGGATTGTTGCTGTTAGCACACATGAGCCATCAGCAGCAACAACAAGCTCAGCAGCATCGAAATATGTCTCAACCTCTATCTCAGAGTCGTTGGTCTTCATATAGCAAGAATATGAGTAGCCAATAGTACCAGCAGCCATAGTGTCGTTCTTATCAAATGTATAGGTACCCTCAGGAAGTGGAATATAGCCATTCACTGCCTCACCCTCATACAATGCACCATAGACATCAAGCTGATAGTAAATAGAGTTGGTAAGAAGATTACCATCCTCGCTAAAGCCATAATCAGAGAAGAAGATATAGTAGTTACCAGCATTAGGAGTGTAGTAGTCGCCATAATACTCACCTGTGAGTATCTGTGCCTCGAATACTACGCCATCATCCTCGTTGTTAATCTCCTTAGCAGCCTGCTTTACAGCGACCTCAACCTGCTGCTCACCAAACTTAACAACAACCTTTGTCTCGCGAGCCTCGCCCTCGTTAGCAGCAACATTGAAAGTGATGTTATCCGCCAAAGTTAGGTCGGTAATCCACTCTGCTGCACACTCAACCTCTGGCTCGGGCTGTCCGACAGGCGAGAAACGTGTAACCTCCTCAATAACATAGGTGATAACGCCCTGGCCACCCTCGGCCTCGAAATTAAGAACCTTCTCCGAAGTCACATTAAGGGTATACTCCTTATTCTCCACGCCTGGCTCATCAGGCTCTGTACATGCTGCAAATGCCAAAGGCAATGCCAACAAAAGATAGAAAAGCTTTTTCATAATATTAGGTTTTAGTTTGTGTTTTCAAATTCGGCTATGCAAAGTTATAAAAAAATTCCTCAATTCGGCAACATAATTATAAATAAATGTAGTACCTTTGTGAAAATTTCGAGAGTATGGCAATTACTATAAAAGCTAAATTCAAGTGTAGTTCAGAGAAGATATCGCAGGTGCCGAAGGATGATTTTAAGGATATAGCATTCATCGGACGCAGCAACGTCGGCAAGTCGTCGTTGGTGAATATGCTAACGGGCATCAAGGGTCTCGCAAAGGTGTCGGGAACGCCAGGTAAGACAAAGCTTATAAACCACTTCATAATAGACGACAGTTGGTATCTTGTCGACCTACCAGGCTACGGCTACGCTCGTGTATCGAAGTCTACACGCGGCGAGTTCTCTAAGCTCATCCTCGACTATGTGCTCAAGTGCGAGAAGATGCACTTCCTCTTTGTGCTTGTCGACTCACGCCTCGAGCCCCAGAAGATAGACCTCAACTTCATCAACCTCTTAGGCGAAAATGGCATACCTTTTGGCATAATATTCACCAAGACGGATAAGCTATCACAGGCGCAGCGTAACCGCAACATTAAGAGCTATAAAGCGGTGCTCGGCGAGCAGTGGGAGGAGTTGCCACCGATGTTTATATCGTCGAGCGAGAAGGGCACAGGGCGCGAAGAGATACTCGCATTCATCGAGGAGTGTCTCGCGAATAATTGATGGGCGGCAAAAAATTATAGACTAAAAAAGTTGCTAATTCGGCTTATTTAAACTAACTTTGTCAAAAGTTACCAAACCTTACTTAAATTATATTATGGCGATCCACAAAATCAAGTTCTTCGCAGGTCGTGGCTCACGCTACCTCGCTGAGAAGATTGCTGCCGAGTATGGCATTAAGCTCGGCGACTCGGATGTCCTTCAGTTTAGCGACGGCGAGTTCCAGCCATGCTTCCACGAGTCTATTCGTGGCTGCACAGTATTTATCATTCAGTCAACATTCCCACCTTCAGACAACTTGATGGAGCTTTTGATGATGGCAGATGCTGCACGCCGTGCTTCGGCTCACCAGGTTATCGCCGTTATCCCATACTTCGGTTGGGCTCGTCAGGACCGTAAGGACCGTCCACGTGTGCCTATCACCGCGCGCCTTGTTGCCAACATGCTTATCGCAGCAGGTGTTCAGCGCGTGATGACCATGGACCTCCACGCAGACCAGATTCAGGGCTTCTTCGACCTTCCAATGGATGCCCTCTACGCTTCAGGTATCTTCGTGCCTTACATCCAGAAGCTTCAGATTCCAGACCTCTCTATCGCCTCTCCAGATATGGGTGGTGCTAAGCGTGCTTCATCATATGCAAAGCACTTCCAGGCACCTATCATCATCTCGCACAAGGAGCGCGCTAAGGCAAATGTCGTTGGCTCAATGACAGCTATCGGCGAGGTTGAGGGTCGCAACGTCATCATCGTGGACGATATGATCGACACCGCTGGTACCATCTGCATGGCTGCTAACATGCTTATGGACAAGGGTGCTAAGAGCGTTCGCGCTGCTGTTACCCACCCTGTGCTCTCTGGCAAGGCTTATGACCGCATCAACGAGAGCGCCATCCAGGAGGTTATCACAACCGACACTATTCCATTGAAGGAGGGTGAGGATTTGTCGAAGTTCACCGTCTTGAGCGTAGCACCTATCTTTGCTGACGTTATCGAGCGCGTACACAACTACAAATCTATCTCTTCTATCTTCTACCGATAGTTGGATACGAATTATATGAGAGATCCTCGGGAAAACGACTCCCGAGGATCTCTTTTACTATATATAAACCTCGCCAGCACGATGCCACACTTGCAAGTCTGACAACCCTCCGACACAAAGGAACGACAAGAGATCGAGGGTTAAATCGGATGGGGAAGGGGCGAAAAGCAGAAAAATATTATATTTTTGCAAAAAAGTTCGCAAAAAGTTTGGAGTATTAAATATTTTGTCTACCTTTGCACCCGCAATCGAGAAGTTTCGGGATGTAGCGCAGTCCGGTTAGCGCACCTGCTTTGGGAGCAGGGGGTCCCAGGTTCGAATCCTGGTATCCCGACAGATAGAGGGTCGTATTTCTACGACCCTTTTTTTGCTTTATGGTAAAAGTTGCTGAGTGGCACCACATAGGGGATCAGGTGCCTATGTTTGAATGGGGAACGTATTATTGTGCAAGCACAAATACATACCCATTCAAACAGCGACTACGTCGAAACTCTGCCGTCAGAAACCAAACGAACAGTTCAGATAGCCATAGCAACGATAGCGTGTTGTCTCATGCTGTGGCATATTCATCCTAAAGTTAGGTGCTACCTTAACGTATTTGCCAAGTTTAAACTCCGCGCCAAGGATTGCCATCTGTTCCTCTCTATCATCAGCGCCACCTATAGAAGCATATTGATCGTCGTATCGAACATAGACATTGGCAAACTTAGCGGCAACAACTGAGGCAAACAACGAATATCCATATCTATCCACACCCCTATCATAGGAGCTATTTAACATATGGTTGTACTCAGCACCTACGGCAAACCTATCGCACTTATATCCAACAAAGGCTGCCATATTAACGATATTTGCCATACCACTCTTGCTACCCTCATTCAAGCCACCATAGAGACGCATCTGAAGACCTTTAACTGGCGTAATAGTAATGCCAAGGCCATAATTAAGACCACTACCCACCTGTATCTTCTTATACCCCTCGCCATTTAGAACCACCGCATCAGCAGATATCCAATCAGTAAATCTATAGGCTACCGAGATACCAAGGTCTGCACTACTACCAAACTTATAAAGGTCCTGGTACGACTTCATAACATAGCGGTAGCCCCAAAACTTCTCCTGGAAGTTGAATAGCGTAGTTGGGATAAGACCACCACTAAGCGTGAGGTCACCTCTCTTCCACGACAACATAGCATTTTTAATATATACTATACGGTGATAATCATCCACTGCATTCGACTTACCAATATCCACCACACCCTTAACCGTGAGACCCTCAGTTAGCCTATACTCATAACCCAAATAGCTACGCTCGAGTTCAAAACCTCGATATTCATTTTCTGAGCCAAAACCAGCATGGAAGTTACCAAACACCTGCACTATGGCCTTACCACGAGGTGAATCATCTTTAACACCACTCGCATTAGCGGCAATAGCCACACCCAACAATGCGACAATCAAAAAATACTTTTTCATCATACTGTTATCATTCATGGCACAAAGGTATGGTTGCGAGATTTCAAAGATATTTCAAACGAGTTAATCTTTGGTTAAAGGGTCTCCGATACACCATCAGTGGCATAGTTTGTGTCGTTGTTCGGAGTGTATCTAAAACACTATATTATGAACAACACAAAACACTCTACCGCCACAACAGCGGTCTATGGCTCGGAGGAGATGTTGCGCCCCGCGCCAACGATGACAATCCCCGAGCACCCTACAACACCTGAGATTGCCTATCGCATGGTCAAGGATGAGACCTATGCCGAGACGCAGCCACGCCTCAACCTTGCCACATTCGTCACCACCTACATGGACGAGCACGCCACACGCCTGATGAACGAGGCTGTGTCGATGAACTACATCGACCAGACCGAGTATCCGCGTGTGGCGGTCATGGCGTCGCGCTGCATCAACATCCTCGCCAACCTATGGAACACCCCCGAGAAGGGCGACTCGAAGACCGGAGCCTTAGGTATCGGCTCGTCGGAGGCATGCATGCTCGGTGGCGTGGCGGCATGGCTACGCTGGCGCAAGCGTCGCATAAGCGAGGGCAAGCCCTACGACAAGCCAAACCTTGTGATGAGCTCGGGAATGCAGGTGGTGTGGGAGAAGTTCTGCCAGCTATGGCAGATTGAGCTACGCCAGGTGCCACTAACACGCGAGAACCGCACGCTATGCCCCAAGGAGGCTATCAAGCACTGCGACGAGAATACCATATGCATAGTCCCCATCGCGGGCGTCACATGGACAGGCCTCAACGACGACATAGAGGCGTTAGACAAGGAGCTTGACGCCTACAACAAGGCGACGGGACACAATATACCGATCCACGTTGACGCGGCATCAGGAGGCTTCATCCTACCATTCATCAGTCCTAAGACAAAGTGGGACTTCCGCCTAAAGTGGGTAGCCTCGATATCTACCTCGGGACATAAGTTCGGCCTGGTATACCCAGGCTTGGGCTGGGTGATATGGCGCGATAAGAGCTACCTTCCCGAGGAGATGTCCTTCTCGGTGAACTATCTCGGCGCCGAGGTTACACAGGTGGGTCTCAACTTCTCGCGCCCCGCAGCTCAGGTACTCGGTCAGTACTACAACTTCATACGCCTTGGTTGGGAGGGCTACCACGACATACAGAACAACTGCATGGAGATAGCGCGCTACTGCCATGAGCGCATTGGCGCTATGGCGTGCTTCGAGAACTACTCGAAGGATGTTGTCAACCCGCTCTTCGTATGGTCGCTCAGCGAGGAGTATGAGCGCACGGCAAAGTGGACGCTATACGACCTTCAGGCTGCCCTGCAGCAGAGCGGCTGGATGGTGCCAGCATACTCACTACCAAAGGATATCGAGGATATCACCGTGATGCGTATTGTCGTTCGCCAGGGCATGTCGCGCGATATGGCAGATATGCTACTCAAGGATATCGCCAATGCCGTTGCCGAGTTCGAGAAGTTGCAATACCCAACGCAGTCGCGCCTGCAGTGGGAGGCACAAGAGAAGCAGCATGGCAAGGTATTCACACACTGATAGATGATTCAAGATATTGCCGTAAGGTGAGAATTTCTTGATATGAGATCACCTTACCTCGGCAAACTCGATTTCATGATAGAAGGCTGCAGATACAACGCTCGACAAAAATCCCGACGATGGGCTGTACTTAACGTACTGCTCATTGTCGGGACTTTTTGTTAGCGGCAGTAGATGTCTGCCCTATCTCATGAAATCGCTACTCTTTGATGTTTGGCAACTCAAGACCGTAGCCCTTCTTGGTATCCTCACGCTTGAGAAGCATACCGATGAAGAGTGCTGCAACACCAAATGATGAGAAGATAATCATTGGCAACACGTATGAACCAGTAGCATCGTTAACAGCACCGATGATGATAGGCACGAGCAAGAGACCGATGTTCTGAATCCAGAAGATCACGCAGTATGCAGAGCCGAGGATGCGCTCGTCGATAATCTTTGGGACTGATGGCCACAAAGCGGCAGGCACCAATGAGAATGAGACACCAAGGATAGCGATGATAGCCACAGCAAGACCCTGTGATGGGATTGCTGGGAGCAAGAATGCAAATGCAAGGTGGCAAGCGATCATGATGATAGAGCCCACCATAAGCATTGATGCTGCCTTACCCTTACGATCGATGAAACCACCGAGGAATGGAGTAAGACACATCGCAAGGATTGGGAAGCAGCTGAAGAGCTGTGCACCAGTCTCGTTATCAACATCGAGTGTCTTAGCCAAGAAGTCTGGAGCGAACTTTTGGAATGGGAAGATTGCAGAGTAGTACAACACGCACATCAAGGCCACCAACCAGAACATCTTGCTTGTGAAGATATTCTTCAAGTCAGAGAACTTGAACTCCTCCTCTGAAGCCTCCTCAGAGAGCTCACCAGAGGCCTTGAGCTGCTTGTCGAACTTACGATCCATAACGCAGAATACGAAGTAGAAGATAAGACCAATCATAAGAAGGATTGCGCCGAAGAGCACAGGTGCAGATACCTCCGCACCACCAGCCTTATATACGATAGGTGAGAGCCACATAGCTGCGAATACACCAAGACGCGCGATAGACATCTCGAGACCCATAGCCATAGCCATCTCCTTACCCTTAAACCACTTAGCAATAGCCTTAGATACTGTTGTACCAGCCATCTCGCAACCGCAACCGAAGATCATGAAGCCGACACATGCCAAGAGAGCAGTACCTGGGAGGTCGAAGATGCCCCAGCTTGTCATTGTTGCATTGAGCTCCGATGTTGCAAAAGCATCGCTCACAGCATAGTACTTGATACCAGCACCGATAACCATCAATGATGCTGACAAGAGACCTGTGAAGCGAATACCCATCTTATCGAGGATGATACCTGCAAAAATGAGGAAGAAGAAGAATACGTTGAGGAAGTACTCCGATGCGCCATAAGTACCATAGGTAGTACTTGACCACTCGAGTGATTTCTCAAGGTTTTCCTTCATTGGAGAGAGGATGTCCACGAACATGTAGGCGAAGAACATCATCAGCGAGATAAGGATTACCGCTGACCAACGTGCAAACACTGAGTCGTTCAGTTTGCGTTGAATAGTTTGAGTCATAAATAATTGTTTTATAGGTTAATAAATAATTTGTTTCGCTTTAGTTATGCTGTATGATATTAAACTGCTTCAGCACGTCATACGCAGCCTCGATGCCCAACTCACCAGCCTTCGAGAGGTCCATGCAACCCTTGCGCGTATCCTTCATAAATATCTGCACAAGACCGCGGTTATAGTATGCCTCGCCCATGTTAGCATCGAGCTCAATGGCGCGAGTATAGTCGTCGTACGCCTCGGGGAGCTTGCCCGAGATAGCCATCAGGTTGGCCCTATTATAGTATGCCTCGGCAAACTCCGGGTAGAGCTTTATAACCCTATTCATATCCTCGATAGCCTCATCGTAGCTATAGGTACGCGTGCTGCTATGTAGTCGCTTCGATGGGTCAGCATCGATACTTACGCTCTGGTAGGAGTTATCTATTGAGGATATAAAGTCGATCATCTCGGCACGTGCCGCCGCCCTATTCATATATAGGAACGGATTTGTAGGATTTAGGCGTATAGCCTCGCTAAATGAGTTCACAGCGTTGGTATACTGCTTTATGAGGAGCTGGCTGATACCTCGCTCGAAGTGGTACATCCATCGCTCATCGTCAGGGCGCGTATTCTGCTCAAGCCCCCTATCTATCGCAAGAAGGCTATCGGGCGCTATATTCGTATTTCGGCAGTCGAGGCGCAGCAACTGATTGTCGAACTTAGCACGGAAGTCCTTGACACGCTGTCTTCCGAAGCGCTTAACACGGTGATCCACATCTACGCTATCCTGCGCTAAGAGGGTAAAGCGGAACATGGGGATGAGTGTCAGATCGTCACCTCCCGCGCCTCGCGTAGAGGCTATACGCTCGAAGCTACGCTCCATAAGGCGGCTATCGAACGAGAGCAACTTATCGAAGCGCTGCGTGGTATCGGCATATATCGAGTATGTCGAGTCCTTAAGGCGCGAGCGATACTCGGCAATCTTCTGCTTTGCAGTATGCTCATCGCTCTCCGCGCCACGATTATCTCTCTTCATGCGACGTAGGTAGCTACGACCAAGATAGGCATTCACGAAGTCGGGATATAGCTCTATGGCACGTGTATAGTCGGCAATGGCGGCATCCACATCGCCTAAGCGCGTGTGGACATGTGCTCGGTTAAAGAATACAAGGACATTGTTGGGCGAGAGGGTCGCCACCATATCAAGGTCCTCGATAGCCCTATTGTAGTCGCCTATCGACGAGCGCACCATGGCGCGGTTGAAGTATGCTATGGCACTTGAGGGCTGAAGTTCAATCACGCGGCTGAAGTCATCAAGCGCGAGCATCGGTCTATTGAGATAGTCATGCACAATGGCTCTATTGAAGAGCGCAGGCACATAGCTCGAGTCGCACTCCACAGCCCTATCGAAGTCGGTGATAGCCTCCTCATAGCGGCGCTGCTCCATGCGTAGCGCACCTCGACGGTTATAGCCATCGGGATCCTCCCTATTGGTGCGTATCGCCATGTCAAAGTCGGCATACGCCTGCAGCGTATCTCTCAGCTGCAAGTAGCTAAGACCTCGATTTATATATGCCCCCACATCCCTCTTCTCGTAGCGTATATAGAGGTTGAAGTCGGCAATGGCATCCTCGAACTGCTGATTTAAGAGTCGCGTGACACCACGACTGTAGTATGGATCGGGCAGATCGGGGCGTAGCTCGATGGCCTGCTTGAAATCGCCAAGCGCATCGTCGTAGTTACCCAAACGCGTGCGCGTGATGGCACGATAGTAGTAGGCACCCGTGAAGACAGGGTTTAGCTCGACCGCCCTACTAAAGTCCGAGTCGGCACCTAAGAGATCATCCAAGTTATACTTCGCGATACCGCGTAGGAAGTAGGCATCGAAATCCCTATCATCCTGACGCAGAAGCAGATTGAGAATATCTATCGCCTCGCGGTATTCATTATCCACCATACGCTGCTGACCCATCCAGTAGATATAGTTACGGTTGTACTGCGCATCTGCCCTAACAGAGGACAAACACACCGCACACAGCACTACTACTATGGTCAACAGTCGTCTCATCACTACTATAAACGCCCTTTATTCGATTTTAGTCTACTCCAACTCGTAGCCAAAGCGTTTTAGCTGGCTGTCGTTGTTACGCCAATCCTCTTGCACCTTGACATAGAGCTCAAGGAATACCCTCTTGCCGAGGAACGCCTCAAGGTCGTGGCGCGCTGCCTGACCCACCTTCTTGAGCTTCTCACCCTTATGACCGATGACAATGCCCTTCTGCGAGTTGCGCGCAACAAAGATAGTTGCCGAAATTCGGTCGATTGTGGGCTCCTCCTTGTATGCCTCGATGGCAATCTCACACGAGTATGGTATCTCCTTGTCATAGTTTAGGAGTATCTTCTCGCGGATAATCTCCGAGGCGAAGAAGCGCAAGGTCTTATCCGTAAGCGTATCCTTGGGATAGAATGGCTCGCCCTCGGGAAGACGCTCCAAGATAAGGTTGAAGACACCCTCAACATTGAAGTTCTCCTTTGCCGAGCATGGGGCGATGATGGCATTGGGCAACAACGCCTGCCACTTCTCCACAAGAGCAGTTAGCCTATCGGGAGTTGTTATATCCACCTTGTTGATAACGACGATTGTTGGTATTCCCGAGAGGTTTACCTTCTCGATGATATCTGCCGAGCGGTCGCTATCCTCCACTGTGTCGGTGACATATAGCAACACATCGGCATCGGTGATTGCGCCGCGCACAAACTTCATCATCTTCTCCTGAAGCTTATAATTGGGCTTGAGGATACCAGGTGTGTCGGAGTAGACAATCTGGAAGTCCTCGCCATTGACGATACCCATAATGCGGTGGCGTGTGGTCTGCGCCTTGGATGTTATGATAGATAGTTTCTCGCCCACAAGTTGGTTCATAAGTGTCGACTTACCGACATTGGGGTTACCGATGATATTTACAAAACCGCTACGATGCGCCATACTAAATTAGTAGTTAGTAATTAGTAATTAGTAATAATTTACCTAACAAGTACCCATACACCCAAAAGCATAGGTCCATAATATCTTGCAAAGATAGGAATAATAGTCGAGAATTGCCAAAAATAAATTACATTTATTTCCTAAAACATAAAAGGCGCAAATAGATGGTGCCTAATTTTTGCAAAATAACACGATATGTATTAACTTTGTAGCATAAATAATTGTGTTATGTCGGAACAGGAATTAAAGAAATATCGGCTCACCTCGGAGGTGGAACCTACGGACGAACAGCTTGAAGCCTTAATGGAAGCTGCAGGCGAGGAAGCTCGCCGAAAAAGCGCAGAGGCCGAGGCAAAGTTTCGTGCAGAGTTGGAGCAGTTGGTGTCTGATAATTTAGCAAATTACGTTTGCGGCAATGATAAAAAATCATAAACCCGTATTGATTGTTATCGCTGGTCCTAACGGTTCTGGCAAAACTACTGTGACAGAGCAAATTATGCGTCACGAGTGGATGGAGGATGCCGTGTATATCAATCCCGATATTGTAGCGCAAGAAAAGTTTGGTGACTGGAACTCAAAGGAGGCCGTAACAAAATCGATATACTATTGCGAGGAGCTACGAGAGAGGTGCTTGACCGAGGGGAAGAGCCTTATTTTTGAGACTGTACTATCTCGTAAGGACAAAGTAGATTATATGTTGCGAGCCAAGCAAGTTGGTTTTTTTGTTCGCCTCTTCTTTGTATGCACTGAGTCGCCAACAATAAACGCATCACGAATTGCTCGTCGAGTTATGCAGGGCGGTCACGACGTGCCAATTTCGAAGATTATCTCTCGCTATAACCTATCCATAGCAAACTGCGTTGATGCTGCAAAGATTGTCGACAGATGCTACTTGTATGATAACTCAGCAGAGAATTGCAATGCTCGACCATTATTTAGGGTTGTTGATGGAACTCTTTTCAAAAAATATACTGATGATATTCCCTATTGGGCTGAAATCATAAAAGAAAATCTTAAATAGGCGATTGATATATATCATAAAACAAACGAGCGGAAGTCTGAATGCTTCCGCTCGTTTGTTAAATAGCTGAGGGCTGAAAGAGGTCTAAGAGGTGCTGATAGCACCCCCCTCGTACCCCTAATACCACCTTACCCCTTCTCAATCACTCCTCTTGGAGCGAAAAAAAGTCTGAGGTGAGCAAGCACAGCCGTGCGCTTATGCGCACTCTGGCTATAATGAAATTAAGGAATTTAGGGAATTTATCGAAATCCTTAAACTCTTTAATATCCTTAATCCTCACTCTACCCATAGCGCAGCGGAACTACCCACACTACCCAAACTTAACTTTTTGCCCCACTTAAGCTAACATTGAATAATATTTTTCGTTCATTGTGAAACAATTTCGAGTATGCGTGCGTATATAGGGCGAATATTGGAATAGAAGTTGTAAGAAGAAATAGATTTTTATGCGTCAATTAAAGATTACCAAGTCGATCACCAACCGCGAGAGCGCGTCGTTGGATAAGTATTTGCAGGAGATCGGCAAGGAGGAACTTATCTCCGTAGAGGAGGAGGTAGAACTCGCCCAAAGAATTAAGAAGGGAGACCAGGAGGCGTTGGAGAAGCTCACAAAGGCAAACCTTCGTTTCGTAGTATCTGTTGCTAAGCAGTATCAGAACCAGGGACTTAGCCTTCCTGACCTTATCAACGAGGGTAACCTCGGTCTTATCAAGGCTGCCGAGAAGTTCGATGAGACACGTGGTTTCAAGTTTATCTCATATGCCGTATGGTGGATTCGTCAGTCTATATTGCAGGCTCTTGCTGAGCAGTCGCGTATCGTGCGTTTGCCACTCAACCAGGTAGGCTCACTCAACAAGATCAACAAGGCATTTGCGCGCTTCGAGCAGGAGCACGAGCGTACGCCATCTGCCGAGGAGCTTGCCAACGAGTTGGAGCTTCCAAAGGAGAAGGTTACAGACACCTTGCGCGTGGCTGGTCGTCACATATCTGTAGATGCGCCATTCGCTGATGGTGAGGACAATAGCCTCTTGGACGTATTGGTAAATACCGACTCGCCAAATGCTGACCGTGGTCTTATCAACGAGTCGTTGGCAACAGAGGTGGAGCGCGCCTTGGAGGTGCTCACAGAGCGTGAGCGCGACATCCTCCGCTACTTCTTCGGCATTGGCTGCTCGGAGATGACATTGGAGGAGATCGGCGAGAAGTTCGACCTTACTCGTGAGCGTGTTCGTCAGATTAAGGAGAAGGCTATCCGCAAGCTCCGTCAGTCATCACGAAGCAACATCTTGAAGTCATATCTTGGTTAAGAGGTAGTCGACATATATAACAAAATAGGACCTTAGGGCTACACGGCTCTAAGGTTTTTTTGTTACACAAATAAAATTATCGCCGCACTATTGCAAGTGGGGAATATTGTATTAACTTTGCCGAGGATATACAAACCTAAAACCATGAGAAGAATTTTATTGTTTGCGGCATTTATTGCCACTATGCTCACATCGTGCGATGTGCAGATAGAGACGCCATCAAGCGATGAGTCGAACTTTGTTGTCTGGACAAAGCTCGTCGACATCGCTGCCGAGGGTGGCGAGGGCGTGATTGAGTACACCATCAGCCAGCCTACCGAGGGCTTGGCTATTAGCGCCACCACCAACGACGAGTGGATCTCGAACATCACCGTCGATAGCACGATAACATTTAGTATCACGGCTAACGACAATGCAGAACAACGCTTAGGCTTTATCAACATCGCTTATGGCGCTGAGGAGTATACCGTAGCTGTCCAGCAGGCGGGCAAGAGCAGCAGCGATAGCTCGGTGACAATATTTATTAAGGAGCGCAAGGTCGAAATCGAGGCCAAGGGCGGCGCACACGAGATTGGCTATACCCTATCGGGTGCCGAGGAGGGTGCAATACCCGAGATTAAGGCCAACGCCGAGTGGATCGAGGAGCTAAGCATCGACCCAGAGAAGCTCTCGTTTGTTGTGGCGAAGAACACCTCATCGGAGCAGCGCAAGGCGACCATCACACTCAGCCTTGACGGAGCATCGGCACAGACCATCATCACACAGAAGGGGGCATCAGACGAGGTGACGCTCACCGCGTCGAACACCACACCTCGCGTTGGCGAGAGCGTGACATTCAGCGTGGAGTATGGCGCTGAGGATGTCACCGATGAGGCAATCATTTGCGACTACTACACCAGCGAGACCATATCTAACCCGATGACATTCAACGAGGTTGGCGAGTATGCCTATGTTGCAAAGTACAACAACACGACATCGAAGCTTGTGTCAATTGTTGTCTATCCAGCAGCAGCTCCCGACTTCCCCGAGGATGACGATGCCGATAACTACAACTTCAAGTATCGCATGTTGCTCATCGACCATACGGGAACAGATTGTGGCTACTGCCCATATATGATGGAGTCGCTCAAGACTATCGAGGAGGACCCAACCTACAACGACTACTTCAACATCGCCATGGCGCACTCCTACAACACGAGCGACCCTGCATACTCGAACACCGCGCTCACCATGCGCTACTACTATCAGAAGACGCTCAAGGTGCTCACGGGCTTCCCTACGCTCACCTACAACATCCAGTATGGCGACTCTGCGGGTAGCAACATCAGCTACGTAAAGAACCACTTCAACAAGCTCAAGAGGGAGAGCACCGACGCCGCTGTTGCCGTAGCCGCAAAGCTCGATGGCGACAAGATCATCGTCAGCGCATCGCTCAAGTCGAAGGAGGCACGCAGCTACAAGTTCAATATCTTGCTCCTCGAGGACGACATCTATGGCTATCAGTATGGTGCGTGGGAGACATGGATGAGCACCCACAACAACGCCATACGCGGAAGCTATGCCACAATAAGCCAGAGCGATATATCGGGCGAAGAGTGGGGCTATGTGGCTGCTGAGACAACATCGAACAAGGTCTTCGAGATGCCTATCACCGATAGCCGCGTGGTGAAGAGCAACTGCAAGGTATTGGTAATCATCACCGCCAAGGATAGCAACTACAACGACAAATACGAGGTTGTGAACACCACGATGTGTGGTCTTGGCCAGAGCAAGCCTTTTGAGTATCGATAAACGAGAGTAAAACCTAAAACAAAATCTATAACTAAACAATGAAAAAGCTATTTTTACTACTTGCACTCTGCGCATTCTCTTTCGCAGCGTGCGAGACAACCACTGAGGAGGCACCTAAGGGCAAGCTTACACTCACCTCAAAGTCTGTAATGAACTTCGAGGCAGTAGGTGGTCAGGGCGAGATTACCTTTGCCTTTGTCGAGGAAGAGACACGCGCAAACAATGTTACAGCAACAGCCGTTGTTGACTGGATTACAGACATCACCGTTGGCAATGGCAAGGTGACATTCAACGTTGCTGCCAACAATGGTGGCGAGCGTAACGCATCAATCAAGGTCGAGCATGGTGCTGAGAGCTTCCAGGTGATGGTTATGCAGGCAGGCGCTACCTTGGCAGATGTTAACTTCACAGCTACACACATGGGTGGTACTTATTACGGCAAGTTCCTTGTAGATGGTGGTCAGACTGAGGGCTTCAACTACCACATCATCATGTCGGATGCGCAGCCATGCCTTCCAAACCTACACAACGGCTACACAGAGTATCGCTTCGACATCTACGCTGGCGAGTGTGCTGAGTTCAACAAGGAGCTACGCGTCCCTGTGGGCACATACACCCTCGACCACCAGCGTACAAACCGCGTGGGCACCATCGACGCACACAAGGATTGCTCATACCATGTAAGCGCTAACCAGGTGGTTTCAAACTACAAGACTTGTACTTTGGTAGTATCTGAGAATAGCATCATTGCCGACATCACATTCTTCAACGGCGAGACACACCACGTAGAGTACCACGGCACACCTGTTATGGAGGACTACAGCGAGGATACCTATGCTGATGTATACCCTGTTAGCCCATTCACCAGCACTCATACCTTCGATGTTAATGGTGGTTATATGTATGCATACTATCGTGGCGACTGGTTTGGCACAGGCGACGATGTATGGTTTATGCACATGATTGAGGATAAGCCTACATTCTCAGGCGTATACCTCATCTTCAACTTCATCGTTCCTAAGTCAGTGGGCGGCTTCAACAACACTGAGGGCTTCGTCGGCGAGTACTCTCTCTCTGACCCATCAAAGGAGTTGGAGTGGACATTCCCTGCAGGTCGTCTTCGTGACGATAGCCAGATGCTCAACGCCTTCTATATGGAGTGCGCAGGTGGTCAGATCGACTGGACACACACTGCTCCTATCATCGATGGCTCAATTAAGGTTGAGAATGTTAACGGCGAGATCGTAATCACTGTTGATGGTAAGGATGACGCGGGCAACGACATCAAGGGTACCTTCCGCGGCCATGTTAGCGAGATCGAGAACCAGGGTACTGTTATTAAGTAATATCGTGACATCCATAGAAAAAGGCACCTCCAAGCGGGGTGCCTTTTTTGTTAGGTGAAAGGTGAGAGGTGAAAACTGAAAAGTTAGGTACCTGCGGCGCATATAAAACTCGCGCGAAGCGCACCTTACTTTTCACCTTTCACTTTTCACTTTTCACCTTGAATGATGTCCGACTCTTGGCGCACCCATATCAGCTTCTCGATGTCGTAGCCACGCGAGCGCGCTATGTCGAGAATATGGCTCTTCGTAGCCTTGCTCAGGTGGGGCGTGCGCGACAAGATCCATAGATAGTTGGGCGAGCGGCTGCCCACAAGCGCCCACTCATAGTCATCGCCAAGGGCAAGGATATTATAGTCGGAGTAGAAAACCCAGAAGAACGAGACGCGCAGCTGCCCTGCCACCCTACCAAGCTTTGCCTTGCCTATAGAGATCTTGCGCTTACCACTCTTCTTGGATACGCCGCTATTTGTCACCGTGATCCTACCATTGGGTAGCAGGGTGTAGTATGCCTCGCAGCACTCCAGATTGCGCTCAAAGGAGTGGTCGTAGCGCGCAATCTCATACCAGCGCCCCATATAGCGTTTTAAATCTGTGACACCCACCGTCGTGCGGTTTACTGTTCGTGGCTGGGCATTACAGCCAAGCGTGGCAAGAAATGCAACTATCACACTCATAATATATCCCTTTTTCATACAAACGGTTTTTAACTACGCTGTTGCACGAATAATGCCATTGTTAAAGTGAGATGTTAAAGCTTTCACCTTTCACTTTTTTTTCTTATCTTTGTGAAAATATAGTATCGACAATGGCAGACAACTACTTAGAGAAGCGCATGGAGGACTACCGCAACCAGCAACCTCGCACGCGTAAGACGGCAACACTACGCAACCTACTTCTGCGCAACCGCAGCTATCGTGGCTACGACGCCTCGTTCATCGTGCGCGACGACCAGCTACGACGCATCATCGAGGTGGCAACGCTATGCCCCTCGGCACGCAACCAGCAGGTGCTGCGCTTCCGCCCCGTAGTGGGCGAGGAGGCGCAGGAGGTACTCAAGCACATACGCCTTGGTGGCGCTCTTCCCGAGCTACACCTCCCCCTCCCTGGCACCGAGCCAAACGCCTTCATCGTGATATGCTCAACCGCGGAGGAGTCGAAGTATGTGGACATAGACCTCGGCATTGTGGCGCAGTCGATGCTACTGCAGGCCACGGAGATAGGCTTAGGTGGCATCTGCATAGGCGCCTTCGACCATGAGCCACTACGCGAGATACTACGTTTGCCCTATGAGCCACTCCTTGTCATTGCCATAGGCAGACCTGCGGAGCATATCGAGCTGAAGCCCTGCAACGAGGGCGACAAGCTCACCTACTATCGCGAGGGTGCGAAGCACTACGTTCCAAAGATTAAGATTGACGACCTAATTATCAAATAGTTATGAAAAGAGGTATAGCAACAATAGTGATGGCTGTCATGGGCGTTATGCTATGCAGCGACATCCAAGCACAAGAGCCACGACCCTACTGGGAGCAGCCCGAGGTGTATGCGATAAACAAGCTACCAGCACGCGCCACGCTCCTCCCATACCCCACTGCCGACGAGGCGCTCACGCGCGGCGAGTCAGAGTGGGTGATGGACATCAGCGGCGAGTGGCGTTTCCACTGGACAGCGACCCCTGCCGAGGCACCCGAGGGCTTCGAGGCTACCGGCTACGACGATAGTTCATGGGATAGCATCAGCGTGCCCGGCAACTGGGAGATTGAGGGCTATGGCTACCCCATCTACACCAATGTCAACTACCCACACCCCAAAAACCCACCACTCATCCCTCATAACGACAACCCTACGGGGTGCTACCGTCACACCTTCACCATCCCCGAGGAGTGGGCAGGACGCCGCATAATCCTCCACTTCGAGTCGGGCTTGGCAGCCATGCAGGTGTGGGTCAATGGCAAGGAGGTGGGATACTCCGAGGGCACGAAGACAGCCGTCGAGTTCGACATCACCGACATGGCGACTACGGGAGACAACACCCTCGCCATCAAGGGTCACCGCTGGGCAGATGGCTCATACCTCGAGGATCAGGACTTTTGGCGATTGTCGGGTTTCGACCGCGAAGTGAAGCTCTATAGCGTGGACAAGGCGCGTATCGCCGACCTATTTGTCGTTGCCACCCTCGATGATAGCTACACCAAGGGAGTGTACAACGCGACAGTAAGCCTACAAAACACTGACGACAAGGCATTTAAGGGCGTTGTCGAAGTCTCTGTATTGAAGACATGGTACGACTACACAAAGGAGCAGCTGATGACAAGCAAGGCTGTGGCGATGTTCACCAAGAGCGTCACCATCGAGGCTGGCAGCTCTGCAGATGTCGACTTTGCACGTACGCTGGGAGGCATCGAGCCATGGAGCCACGAGAGCCCCAAGCTCTACACCACGCTTGTGACACTCAAAGACACTAAGGGCAATACCATCGAAAGTTCGGTTTGTAACACCGGCTTCCGCAGAGTGGAGATCAAGGATGGCATACTTCTGCTTAATGGCAAGCATCTGATGATCAACGGCGTGAACATCCACGAGCACAACCCTGCAACGGGACACGTCATCAACCGCGAGCTTATGCTCAAGGATATCAACCTCATGAAGCAGCACAACATCAACGCTGTGCGCACAAGTCACTACCCACAGCCTACGGAGTGGTACGACCTCTGCGACATCCACGGCATACTACTCATTGACGAGGCAAACATCGAGGCTCACGGATGTGGCACAAGCTATCATGAGTCATACCCCGAGTTCCACCCATCGCACCGCGAGGAGTGGAAGGGTACGCACCACGACCGCGTACGCTCGATGGTGGAGCGCGACAAGAACCACCCATCGGTAATCATATGGTCTATGGGCAACGAGAGTAGCGACGGCGAGGTCTATGGCGAGATGTATGCATGGATACACGAGCGCGACAATACACGCCCCGTGCAGCTCGAGCAGGGCTACGGCGGCGCACACACCGACATCATCTGCCCTATGTACTCGCCATTCAGCGAGCTTGAGTACTACGCCTCACGCGAGCTCTCTAAGCCATATATCCTCTGCGAGTATGCCCACGCCATGGGTAACTCTACGGGCAACCTACGCGAGTTCTACGACATCATAAACACCAGCCCACATATGCAGGGCGGCTTCATCTGGGACTGGGTGGACCAGGGCATAGATGCCACAGGAAGAGATGGACGCCACTACTGGGCATATGGCGGCGACTTTGGTGCGTGGATGTATACGCACGATGAGAACTTCTGCTGCAATGGTCTTGTATTGCCCGACCGCACGCCACACCCAGGACTTATGGAGGTGAAGAAGGTATATCAGGATATAGAGTTCGAGTTGGTGGATGGCAAGGTGCGCATACACAACAACCTCAACTTCACCGACCTTGCGAAGTATAATTTTCGCTATACGACCAAGTGCGAGGGTAAGATTATCGACCAGCGAACACTCGACGGCATAAAGTGCGCCCCTGGCGAATACATAGATGTTGCCTACACACCCGTCAAGATGAATCCTTCGAAGGAGTATACCATAGACTTCGAGGCGACTATCATGCGTCCCGACCTCACCAATGCAGGCACCATGCAGAGCGTTACGGCAGCCACCGAGCAATTCATACTTAATAGCTACGACTTCACGCACACCGCACCCGAGGGCACTTTAGAGATCGAGGAGGGAGATGGCTGGTTAGCAGCATATGCTGACAAGAGTGCCGTGCTCTTCAATACCAAGACAGGAGCCTTGGCGCGTTATATCGTCGATGGTCGTGACCTCATGTCGCAGCTTCCCGAGCCATGGTTCTGGCGCGCACCAACAGACAACGACTGGGGCGCAGGCTTCCAGCGCACGGCAAACGTATGGCGCACAAACCGCCGCAAGGCACTTGGCGCTACGGTAGAGAGGCTCGACAACATGGTTGTTGTGCGTGGCGAATACCTCTTGGTGGATGCACCATCGCGCCTCTTCATCACCTACACCTTCATGGCCGACGGAGCGCTCAAGGTGGAGGCTGAGTGGCAGCGCGAGGGAGAGTATGTCCCCGAGCTTCCTCGCTTCGGCATGCGCATGATACTACCACAGGAGTACAAAAACCTCAAATACTATGGTCGTGGACCATGGGAGAACTACTCGGATCGCAACGAATCGTCGTTCATAGGTCTCTGGGAGCAGTCTACCAACGAGCAGCTATTCCCATACGTACGCCCTCAGGAGTCGGGCAATAAGACCGACGTGCGCTGGGTGGAGCTTACGAATGAGTACGGCATCGGCATACGCGTTGAGGGCCTGCAGCCGCTGAACATCAGTGCCATGCCTTACCGCTCGGAGGATCTCGACCCAGGACTAACGAAGAAGCAGATGCACTACTCCGACATAGAGCCTCGCCGCGAGGTAGTACTACATATCGACCTTGCACAGCGAGGTCTTGGTGGCGACGACTCATGGGGAGCTGTGCCACACGAGCCATACCGCTTAGAGAGTGACAACTACTCTTACGGGTACATTATACGACCTATAAGTAGGTAAAAGATGAGGGTGTCACAACAAACGTTGGACACCCTCAAATATTTAGACCTTAGCCTCACACGCCTCATATTCCGAGGATAGCGACGCCATAAGGTTCGGCACTGTATCTATCTTCTCGGCACGCCACGCGTTGGCACCAGCAAAGGCATATCCATGGTCGAGACGCCCCTTATAAGCGTTAAATAGCGCCAACATTATGCAGTAGGGGCTATGCACAACATCGCACGTCTTGATGCAGTTATAGGCACACTGCTTTGGTTTGGTAAGACCCGCCTTCACCGAGTCAAGGAACGAACTACGCACAGCGCGACCAGGCATACCCACAGGGCTCTGGATAATCTCGATATCCTCCTTCGAGGCCTCGATATACGCCTGTTTGAAGTTAGCATCTGCATCACACTCCTCGGTGGTTACAAAGCGTGTTCCCATCTGCACACCCGAAGCACCCAACGACATTATGTTATAGATATCCTCACCTGTGTAGATACCTCCCGCAGCAATGACAGGGATATGGCAGTTACGCTCCTCTGCAAAGCTGTTTACCACCTCAACGACCTGTGGCACGGTCTGCTCGAGGCTAAACTCCTCATCAAATATCTGCTCACCTCTATATCCGAGGTGTCCGCCCGCCTTTGGGCCCTCGACGACAATGGCATCGGGCACATAGCGATACTCCGCCCACCATTTCTTGCATATTAGCTTTGCGGCACGCGCCGAAGAGACTATAGGTACCAACTTTGTCTTAGCACCCTCAACAAGGAAAGATGGCAAGTTGAGTGGTAGGCCCGCACCCGAGAAGATGACATCGGCCTTCTCCTTAATTGCGGTGCTCACCATATCCGAGAAGTTGGACATGGCAACCATCACATTAACGCCAATTATACCTTTGGTCTTCTCGCGAGCTTTGCGAAGCTCCTCCTTGAGACCCTCGATAGCAGCATCAGCCACCGACTTAGCCCTATCCTTATAAATCAAGCCCAATCCGGCTGACGATATTACACCGACACCGCCCGCGTTAGCCACTGCCGAAGCCAAACCCGAAAGCGAAATGCCTACACCCATGCCGCCCTGAACGATGGGAAGACGAGCGACAAGGTCTCCAATTTTCAACGATTTCATATATTTTGATAATTAATAATGTGGATTAACTTTGCAAATATATGAAATTTAGACCAAAAAAGTGTCGCTAAAACATTAATTCTTAGCGACACTCAACACCCATAAGTTCCGAAAAAGGACAAATATATCTCATCTTTCCACCTTGAGCAACGACGAGTCACCATAGCTCAAGAAGCGGAAGTCGTGACTGAGTGCATAGTCATATATCTTATGCCAATCGCCTCCCACATAGGCACTAACCAAGAGCAGTAGTGTTGACTTTGGCTGATGGAAGTTAGTGATAATATACCTAACAATGCGGAAACGGTAGCCAAGAGGGGTAATCATAATCTGTGTGGCCGCCTTTAGCTGCTCCATATTGTTCGCCTCCATATAGTCGTGCAGCGTCTGCAATGCCTCTCTGCCGGTAAACTCAGCAGGGATATCGTATAGCTCCCACTGCCCCACTACGCGCTCCACATCGGGCGTGCCGCCACTCTTAATGCGCCATGCGAGAGCCGAGAGCGACTCCATGGTGCGCACCGACGTAGTGCCCACAGCAACAATGCAATCGATATGTTGGAGCATATTGGCCAGTGTCGAGCGTGTGACAATAAAGTGCTCCGTGTGCATAGGGTGCTCTGCGGCATTATCATCCTTCACGGGAAGGAACGTGCCTGCGCCAACGTGCAGCGTAACGCCATCAAAATTATAACCCTCCGTACGCATCCTCTCCATCAGCTCCTCGCTGAAGTGAAGACCCGCCGTGGGGGCTGCCACCGAACCCTCAAACTTGGCATATACAGTCTGGTAGCGGGTGTTGTCTATCGCCTCGCTATCGCGGTTGAGATATGGTGGGATAGGTATTCTTCCGAGGGTCTCCAACACCTCGCCGAAGGTCATATCTGCCGTCCAGCGGAAGCGTACGATATGTTCACGTGTACCACGCTGGGCAATCTCGGCACTCAGCCTATGGTTCACGCCATCGACATCGAAGTCGATGAATATTTCACCCTCCTTCCACTTCTTAAGATTACCCACAACGCAGCTCCACTCCGACATACCACGCACACTAAAGGCGTGCTCATAGTCGGCAGGGGCGTGTGGCTCGAGGCAGAAGACCTCGATGCGCGCACCTGAGGTCTTGTGCATTATTATGCGCGCGCGCACGACGCGCGTATTATTAAATACGAGTAGTGCACCTGCGGGGATATACTCTGCCACGTTGGCAAAGCGGCTCTCCTGGATTGTGCCATTGTCGTAGATGAGTAGCTTCGACTGCGAACGCTCCGCCAAGGGGAACTTGGCGATACGCTCATCCGCAAGGTCGTAGTTGAAGTCGTTAATATCGATATGTCGCTCCATACTACTTAATATCAAAGTTTAGCAATACCTTATCGCCGATAAGGAGCTTATAGTTGTCGCCAGCCCTGACCTCGAACTGCTCCGCCGAGCCCAAGTATATAAGGTCGCCAATGCGCAGCGTCATCGCCTCCGAGAGGGTACTAACCACCATATCCACCGTAAAGCGCATATCCGACAGCTTTATCTTGGCGCGCACCTCGTCGTTAATCATGAATGTTGCGCCCTCAAACATGGCATCGCGACCAAGGCTATCTAAGGATAGTGCCGACGAGTGATCGAAGCCCACCGCCTCGTCCCAGGGCAACCCCTCTGCACGCAACTGCTCGAGTCTATCGACCTGCGTGAAGCTTACGCCCGCCATGACAGCATCGACACATCGCGAGGCAAACCTCTCGCCAATGCACTTTGCAAGGCGCGAGTTACGCACAACGATATGTGGCTCGGCAACAACACGACCTACGCCATCGGGGATATAGAAGGCGTCGTTATTGCGCAGCAGCGCCGTGTCGGCCTTCAGGTAGAAGCGTGGTGCATCGCCAGCCTCGGAGTAGTTATTTATAATATGAATAAGTTTCATTACATCAGCGATTTTACAATATCCTTTGCAAAGCGATCTGAGGCTCTATCCTCGCCCATCATAGCTCGTAGCTCATCGAAATCGCGCAGCATACGCTCTCGCTCCGAGCCGCCCACACATAGCGACTGCACCTCACCATATAGGGCATCCATCTTGACCTTTGCCACGACAACCTCCTTGACAGCCTCGCGATTGAGATTGATGTTCACCAACGAGATATATGGTATTCTTAGGAAGTAGGGCTTTAGCTTCTCATACAACCATGGCACCTTGTATAGCACCACCTCGGGGATGCCCATAAGGGCTGTTTCGAGGGTCGCTGTGCCCGATGTTACGATGGCGACCTCCGCCATGGCGAGGGCCTCCTGCGTCTTATCCACGACTATGCGCACATCGCTACCCTCAACAATCTTCTCATAGAGCGACCTATCTATCCATGGCACCGCCGTGACGACAAACTGGTGCGTTGGCATACGGCGCGAGAGGGCAACCATATCGGGCAAGTTAGCCTTAATCTCCGATACGCGGCTACCTGCCAAAAGGGCGATTATGGGGCGCTCATCGAGGTCATTATCCTTGATAAATGTCTCACGCGTAGGGAGTGTTGCTCGACGCTCCGCAATATCATCAACAAGAGGGTTGCCACAGAACACGGGCTCAATGCCGTGGCCACGGAAGTACTCTGTCTCGAATGGGAAGATGGTGTATAGCCTATTTACATACTTGCGAATCTTCTTCACACGACGCTCCTTCCACGCCCACACCTTGGGTGCTATGTAGTAGTATACCTTTATGCCCTGCTCCTTTGCCCACTTAGCGATGCGTAGGTTGAAGGCTGGGTAGTCGACAAGGATGATGACATCGGGGCGATACTTCGTAATATCCGCCTTTACAGCATCCATCTGCTTAAATATGGTGCGCAGGTTCTTTGCCACCTGCACAAAACCAAAGAAGGACATCTCCTTGTAGTGATAGAGGAGGTTCTCCTTGCCACCAATGGCAGCCATACGATCACCGCCACAGAAACGGAACTCGGCAGCGCCATCAGAGTAGTGTATGCCACGCATCAGCTTGCTTGCATGCAGATCTCCCGAGGGCTCACCCGCTATAACATAGTACTTCATCTTAACTCGATTTAGACTACAAAGATAGCACTTTATCTTAAAAGATAAAAGCTATCGACGATGTTTTGCTCTATATGCCTGAGGCGACATACCAACCACACGCGCAAAGTACTTACCAAAGAAGGATTGCGACGGAAAATTGAGGCCATAGGCTATCTGCTTTATGGTGCGATCTGTCGATGTGAGCTGCGTGATGGCATCGAGCGTAACATACTTCTCGATCCACTCCACGGCACTCTTACCACTCGACGCCTTGACCACCGTCGAGAGATACTTTGCCGTCAGTCCCATCTTCTCGGCATAGAAAGCAAGGTCGCGGTTAGTGCGATAGTTATCCTCCACCATGCGTATAAACTCCGAGGTTATATCTGCTTGGCGCGTCTGTCCCCTATTGCCACGATGCTGGTCGTGTAGAAAGTATCCCATACCAAGGAAGAAGGCGCGCGTTATCAGTCGTAACACCTCCAAACGATGAGGATGCTCCTCAATAGGCATTATGTTCATACACATAGTCAGATATCCCTCAAACGCCTGTTGCGCGCGCTCCTCAAGAAGGGTATAGGGGTTCTCAGTAACGATATTGCGCAAATCGAAGGTATTACCAATGCTTAGGCTCTCGGTGAAGTGCTCCGACATAAGAATATATATAGCACGAAAATCCTCCGAGACATCGACCATCTCGGTAATCTGACCAGGAAGGATGATGAAGAAGCCTCCCGGCTCGAGATTATAGGTCTTGGCATTGATACGTCCTTGACCACTACCCTGCTGGCAATATACTGCAACAACAAGTGGAGAGCGATATGGATGGTTTGGAAGTATGTCGAACGAGGGGTTGTCGATAATGCTTATCTCATCCCCGACACTATAGGCCACACCTTGGTGCCCAGCACTAATGTAGCCACTTATTGTCTTTGCTAAAGTTGCACTCATTGGACTAATATTCTTTTTTATTTGGACAAATATCCCTATCACTCCACAAATATACAATATATTTACTATATTCTCATGTTTAATCGGGATATTAGTCCAAATATTGGGAACATTACCCCTTTGTTTACCTTAATTGTTGCCATACCTTTGCAGCAAGATAACAAAAAACAGAAGACTATGGAAGAGACAAAGAAGAAACGAAGCCTTAAGAAGGGCATAGTAAAGGCCTATATCGGCATTGAGAACGCCGTAGTAGGCAGCTACAAGGCCATAGAGAATGGAGTGGTTGGTGGCTATAAGGCCATAGAGAATGGAGCGGTTAAGGGCTATAAGGCTGTGGAGAATGCTACAGTGGGTGCCTATAAAGAGATTGAGGGCTCTGCAAAGAATATGGGCAAGAGCCTTGTCGAGGAGTACAACAAACAGAAGAGCGAAAAGAAGAGTGAACAGAAAAAGTAGCCCGCGGGCTACTTTTTCTTATATAGTGGCTTGATATATGATAGTAAAATCGTCATTGATTATCCGAGATCTCCTTTTATCTATTCATCAGTTCGTTTTGACGCTCAAAATACGCATCACGTTCATCGTCATTGAGAGAGTTTATATACCTTTTTTCTTCTTCAAGTAGATTACTCATCTCCTCGCTAATTAAACCATACAATTTCTCATATGACTCCTTTTTATTATAATAATATTCAGCATCCTGCTTTACTTCTTTGTAATCATTACATGCTGATAGAGCAACAACTAAGCATGTAGTCATTAACATCAATAATCGTTTCATAGGATGAATATTTATAATCTATTTCAATCACACATCATTAATTGCCATAAATTCCGTCACCGCCACAATGGGTACATCTACCATCATAACAATGTGCACAATCACCAATATACCCGCCAGCAGCTACTACTCCATCACCGCCACAATGCTGACAATCACCAGTACGATTACAAAAATAGCAATCACACTCGCTGCTGTTAGACTGTTTTCCTTTAAAGCTAACATTATATCCACCGCCAGTATTAAAGGTATTTGGCTTTTTCTTCTCCTCTTCGCCGCCACATGAGCTTAGTGAAATAGTGCATAATGCAACAATAAGTAATAGAGCCGTTCTTCTTAAGTTTTTCATAGTTGTATAGATTAAAAGTTAGAATTGTTGCCCCATAATGATTAATGATTACGCACAAAAAAAGCGCGGGACAATTAGTATACTCCATTCTCAGGGTGTTTGGCGTAACCCAATCAGCAGAATAACCAAAAGCCCGCGCCGATAAACGGCACGAGCATCTTTGCAAAATTCCTGCTGATTTCAATTAGTCGCCAAACTTCTGAGAATACAGAATGTTGCTAAAACGCTTTTCAATATGTCTAAATTGTGCGTATTAACTCTATACGCAGTGCTTCATAGGCAATATAGCTTTACAATATTATACAATTACTTCTCTATTAGGTCGGGGCGGAGTTCCTTGGTGCGACTCCATGCCTGCTCGTCCTGCCACTTCTCAATCTCTGCGAAGTTACCCGAGAGCAACACCTCGGGGACCTTCCAGCCGTTGAACTCCGCAGGGCGGGTATAGACTGGTGGGGCAAGAAGGTTATCCTGGAAGCAGTCGGTGAGCGCCGATGCCTCGTCGCCAATGGCACCAGGAATAATACGCACCACCGAGTCGGCGATGACACACGCCGCGAGCTCGCCACCCGTAAGTACATAGTCACCGATAGATATCTCGCGAGTGATAAGGTGCTCGCGGATGCGGTAGTCGATGCCCTTATAGTGGCCACAGAGGATGATGATATTCTTCATCAGCGAGAGGCGGTTTGCCTCGTGCTGGTTATAGGTGATACCATCGGGCGAGGTGAAGATAATCTCGTCGTAGTCGCGCTCCGACTTAAGCTTCTCGATGCAGCGGAACACAGGCTCGATCTTCATCACCATGCCCGCCTCGCCACCAAATGGGTAGTCATCGACCGTGCGACGCTTATCGTCGGTATAGTCGCGCAAGTTATGAACATATATCTCGGCATGTCCCGACTCCTGGGCGCGCTTGAGTATCGACTCGTTGAGCGGCGAAGAGAGCAACTCGGGGACAACCGTAATAATATCTATACGCATAGCTCTTTAGCCTTTGTAGTTTACTTCGTTATTCAACACCTCGACAATAAATGGGTTGTAGAGGGTTTCGTGACCAATAGTCGAGCTATCCTCATGACCTGGGTAGATGGTCACATCATCGCCAAGGGGCACTATCTGCTCCAAGATAGACTTCATAATCCACGAGTAGTCGCCACCAGGAAGGTCCGTACGACCGATGCTCTCCTTAAAGAGCGTATCGCCCGTGAAGAGTGACTTCGACGCCTCGTCAAGCAGCACCACATGACCTGGTGTGTGACCTGGCGTCTTAATAACTCGCAACTCGGTATTACCAAACTTGATGCTCTCCAACTTATCGAGGTCGATATCCACAGCTGGCACAGCGTTGCACTTCAAGCCATAGACCACGCCTCCCGATGTGCTATCGATGAGGAACTGATCCTTCGACGAGCAGGCGAACTGCGCGCCATACTCATCCTTGAGCCACTGCACGCCCTGTGTATGGTCGAAGTGGCCATGGGTATTGAGCGCCATGACGGGCTTTAGGCCACGCGCCTCGATCATCTCCTTTAGAATTCTATTCTCACCAGCATTCATATTGCCAGCATCTATCACTACACACTCCTTTGTATCGTCCCACACGAGATAGGTATTCTCGCGGAATGGGTTGAAAACAACTCGTTTAATCTCCATATCTCATTTTATTTTCTCTCGTTATTCGATTATAGCCTTAAGCGTGAGGTGCTTAACGCCGCTCTTCGCCGTTGAGTGTACCTTCAGCACACGGTAGAAGTTGCCATCGGGGGCCTTCGATGGGTCCATGGTGATGACGATAGAGCCACGCTCGCCAGGCATCACCTTGCGCCTATCGCACTGCACCTTGGTACATGAGCACGATGTCTGCACCTCGGTGACGACCAACGGTAGGTTGCCCGTATTGGTATAGGTCACACGCAACACCTGAGGGTCGTCCTCCTGTGAGAGTGTTCCGAGGTCGATAACACTCGACGAGAACTCAATCTCTGCACCCTTAGGCTCCTGAGCATAGAGCGTCGTTATAGACAACATCGCCACAAACATCAATACTACATATCGCATCACACCCATATCACTAATCAAACTCAAAATTATACAATATAGTACCCTCATCTTCATGATCGCTCTCAACGAACTTGGCTTTAAGGGCAGCCTCAATAGCGAGCTTCATCAGGGTAGAGTCCTGCGTAGTAGAGCCCTCCAGCATATATTCAGCATGCATAACGTTGCCAGACTTATCAACTCTCACGCGCACCATAATTTTGCCATGAACATTGTGTCCCGAGCCATCAGCCTCCATGGCACCCCTATTACCATCTAATACGCGCTCCGTAGAGAGAGCCTGTGAAGGACCAAAACTTGCTAAAGGATTTTTTGTCTGCGTCTTTTGCTCTTCACCCTTGGTCTCCTGAGCATAGAGCGTCGTTGTAGACAACATCGCCACAAACATCAATACAATATATCGCATCGCTCCCATATCACTAATCAAGCTCAAAATTATACAATATAGTACCCTCATCTTCATGATCGCTCTCTACGAACTTGGCTTTAAGGGCAGCCTCAATAGCGAGCTTCATCAGGGTAGAGTCCTGCGTAGTGGAGCCTCCAAGCGAGTACTCAGCATGGACAACATTGCCCAACTTATCAACCCTTGCACGTACCATAATTTTGCCATCCACTTTATACGTCTTTGCAGGTTTTGGCAGTGCCTCCCTCAGACCTCTATTTTGAAGACCTTGGCTAAGGTTATCAGTGCCCTCAAGGTCCTGACCCGAGCCACCACCCTTACGCGTCTCCTCATCTGCCTCCTCGGCACTCCTATTACCAGATGAAACGCGCTCCGTAGAGAGAGCCAGTGAAGGATCAAAACTTGCATTAGGATTTTTTGTCTGCGTCTCCTCCGCCTTGCCATTTACCGCCTCGCTCTTAGGCTCCTCGGCAGGCTTGGTGTTGGCTGGCGAAGGCTTATCAACCCTCTCCTTAACCCTCTCGTCACCCTTGGCAACATTTTGAACGACCTCCTTCTTCTCCTTCTTCTCCTCCTCTCTCTCTATCTCTTCGGGCTCCTCATTCGACGCCGTCATGTCAACGCTAATCATAAGATCGCGAGGCGCAGATGGCTCCACGGAGATGGATACAAAGCTGAGTATAGATACAAAGATGACCAACACCACGATAAGGGCTATCGCAGCATATCTCTTCGACCTATTATCATTTGGATTGTAATACTCCATTACTATCTATCTTTGGTTGCAATGACCAACTTATACTTATCCTCCTTAGCGCCCTTATTCTCTGGTCGCGAGTGATAACGCGTATTCAGCTTTTGGATCTCCTCTGCCACATCAACAAAATTCTGCATCGAAGTCTTATCACGGTCGCAGTGCAATGATACATTCATAACAGGTGAACTCTTCTTTGCGCTCTCCGACTCATCGTAATACTTCTCCAAGGCCTCACCCAGCTGCGTAACGTTAGTGCACTTTACATTACCATTGAGCATGTAGCACACCGAATTATCCTCAACCACAACCATTATGGTTGCAGATGAATTGTCAGACCCCTTGGTACTATCCGCTGTTGGCAACGAGATTTTCAATGCATGAATAGGGTTAATGAGCGTGGTTGCCAGCACGAAGAAGACCAACAATAGGAAGATAAGGTCCGTCATTGACGATGACGAGAATGACGAACTAATTTTTGAACTTCGCTTAATTGCCATAGGTCATCTTAATTTTGTACTGGTTGGTTCAAAATATCCATAAACGCTATTGAGGTAGCCTCCATACGGAACACGAGCTTCTCGATACGTGCCACGAGATAGTTGTGCGCAAAGTATGCAGGGATACCAACAACAAGACCACCAACGGTGGTTACCATAGCAGTATACATACCATCCGAGAGGCTTGCAATATCTACCATACCGCCATTGTTAGCCGACATATCCATGAAGACGCCAACCATACCGATTACAGTACCCAAGAAACCAATCATTGGAGCACCACCCGAGATTGAAGCCAACCATGGGAGGTTTGTCTCAAGCTTCGCAACCTCAACATTTGCAACATTCTCGATGGTAGTCTGGATGTCACCCATAGGACGACCGATACGCTCGATACCCTTCTCAATCATGCGAGCAATAGGCGAGTCGGTGCGACGGCAAAGGTCCATAGCGGCGTCGATGTTACCCTCTGAGATATAGTCACGAATACGGTTCATAAAGTCGACGTCGATCTGCGAGGCCTGGCGAATGGCGAGGAAACGCTCCACGAAGATGAATATCATGACGCAGGCGAGCAACACCAACACCCACATCAAGAAGCCACCAGCCTGGAAAAGCTCCCAGAAGCTCATGGTCTTCACCTTTGCATCATCACCACTCGTGTCAGTATCACCGGGTGTAACATTAGGATTGAGCATTTTAGTTGTGTCCTGCTGCTCAGGCTGAGCATTTGGGTTTGACTGTTCAGTGTCAGCCTTGCCATTACCCTGCTTACCATTCTGAGCCATTGCCACCGAGGGCGACATTAGTGCTAAGAGCACAAATCCGAAAAAGATTGTTAGGATTTTCTTCATAATATTATAACGTTTTTAATTAATAATTATCTATATTTTACATCTGTCAGCCATGTATATAACGCCTATTTCTCATGGTTAGTATCAAAGGTTAGGGTTCTAAACTCCTCGTCATCAATCACCAACTCCTGAGGCACCTCTATCTTCACCTTTGTATCCTCCTCACGCGCCTCGCCCCTCTCTGCATCACGCGCCTTAGCGCGCGCCTCACGACGCTCCTTGCGGCGCTGCTGACGCTCCGGGTTGACAAACCTATCCCTAATACGCTCGCCCAGCTCCTTGAACGTATTGAAGCTCTCACTATAGTAGACTCCCAAGCCTGCCTCCTGCATACCCTGGTTCTCGCCATAGCGATCTATCGTCTGCGTGAAGCCCTTAAGGCGGAATGCACCGTCGCTATCGATAAGCCATGTGATGAACGCCTCGCCAACGAAGTTCGATGCTCGCTCCGTAGCCTTCAACGACTCATCCGACAGATAGCCACCCTCGACCTCGACAATAAGGCGATCGTTAAGCCAGCTCTTCGAGAAGCCGAAGTCGACCTCATCACCCGTAAGGTCCGTACGTGGTCTATAACGGAATATGACGTTGTAGTCGTCGCCCGAGAGCCAGTTACTCAACTGGTTAGAGAGCATCTCGAAGCCCGTAGTAGCAGATATAGATGCACCCATAGCGCCTGTGTCATCCGCAGCGAAGGTGTTTGCAGCCAATAGCCAGAACATCTGCGTGGCGATAGCCTGCTGGTCGGTGAGCGTCGAGTTAATCACAGTCTGTATCTCGGGAGCTGCATTCGGAACCTTGACATCGAAGTTAACCGTAGGCTCCATCATATCGTCCGTAAGCTTGATATAGCAATCGACGGGCACTGCTCGTGAGGTGTCAATACCCCTCACCGAGCCACCAAGCAGAGGTTTGAGCGACGCCTTCGTCTTATAGACCGCATCGATGTTCAACTGCGCCGCCATAGGGTCGCCATTCCACGATACGGTAGATCCCGGCTCGACGGTAAACTTCTTATGCCAGATATTCTGCAGCGTAAACAGGTAGCTACCCTCGTTGATAGTATAGGTGCCTCGCATATCGAGGATATTTGCCTTGGGGACATAGTGAAGCGTAAACTGACCCGAGCCAGTACCCTTGATGATATCGCCCAAGGTAGGATCGATGACGAGCTGCATCTCTACATTAGGCTCTACATTGAGGGTCATGTCGATATCCATCACACTGCTGATATTATTCACCGAGCGCTGACGACGTGCATGCGCCGCCATACGTCGCTTGAGGAAGGTAGTAGTATCAGGCGCCTCCACCTTAGCTGCCGTAAACCTCACGAAGTCGGCATACGAGACATTCTCCTTACCCATCAATGGCATGAAGAACTGCGAGTTATCAGCGCTCGTCGCCGTAATATCCATCTTCATGCCTCGCTTATCGCCCACAAACGACGCTCTACCCGTAGCGTAGATATGTCCATAGAAGAGGTCGTTATCCTTGACCTTGGTGTCGAGCACAAGAACATTAGAGCCAGCAACAGAGATATCATACTCGACATTCGACAGATGCTCAAGGCTAAGGTCCATGCTATAGTAAGCATCATGACCATCCTTATCGAAGAGCTTTATACTATCGGCATATATGTGGTTATCCCTAACCCTAAGCTCGCCATAAGGCGATGTATAACGCGTCTTAGTGAAGTCTACTGTAGCCCCGATGTCGCGTATCGCGGCGCTACCATTGAGCTTCGCCATACGTCCCGTACCCTCGATACGCACATCGACATCTGCCGTACCAGCAATCTCGGACACGACACCACGAAGGAATGGCTGCAGCAGCTCTGCCTTGAGCCTATCTATCTTTGCTGTAGCAAGATAGCGCGTATTAGTTGGCTGGTAATAACCCCTGATGGTCGTATCGCCCGTGATGCGGTCGAAGATATAGACACGAGCCCTATTCTGGGCGAAGTCCCACTGCGAGGTGATACGCTGTGGAGGTGCCAACAATCCGTTAACACGCAGACTATCAAGCTCTATATCTGCTTCAATCTCGGGGTGCTTAAGCACCGATTTGATAACAGCACTACCATTCGAGCGACCCTCAATCTCATAGCCCCAACGACTCACAAGGGCAGTCAAAGGCGATATGTCGAAGTTATCAAGCGTCAGTCGTAGAGCATCATCCGCCGAAGCAGAGACCACGCCGTTGACAACGAGCTGCTGTCCGGGGTGGATGACACGTAGGTTATTAATCGTTATGCGTCGCTCCGCGATATCGATACCGCGTGAGAAGAGCTGCCACTGCACACTGTCGTTGGTAAAGTGCGATGGCGTAATATCGATATGCATCGATCGACGACGAGAGAGAGAGTCGCGGCTAAACTTCGCCTGAAGACCCAACATACCCGACGCCTTGCCATCCTCGCTCTCAAAGCCAGCACGTAGAGAGGCTCTATTCTCATTTGCACCTCCCGTTATCGAGAACTTCGGCATCAATGGTCGCGAGCCAACGTATATGCACGATGAGTTGAGCCATATCGAGAGTGAGTCCTTCATTCGCTTATCCACATTTAGCGAGGCGTTAGCCATGATGATGCTCTTATACTCGATGGCCTCGGAGCTACCTCGGAGCATCATGTTATTCGCCGATGGGCTAAATGCTAAGTATGCCTCGGTATTAGGCGCCACAAGCAAGCTCGATGATACGGCATCAAGCAGCTCGTTGATCTTCTCGCCCACGGTAATCTTCACCATGGTGTTATCATTCTCATAGTCGTGATTGAGGCTTCGCTTCTCCGTATTATCATCATAGAGCAGCGGTATGTAGGTTAACACGAAATTATGGATGTAGCTATATATGTCGCCATATCGAAGATAGCTCTGGAACTTCACATTGAGGAACTCCGACTGCAGCTGCGCAGCTCTAAAGCCCTCATCGCCATACATCGAGACAAGAATTCTGTCGGTGGTGATGGTGTTATTCGGATATTTATACACCACATCGGCGATACTCAACTCACCATCGAGGTCATCGATATTGTTACCCGAGGCCTCGATGCCGACATTCATGGAGATTAGCGAGGTCGTATCTCGCTTGTTTATGCCTAAAGCGTGGAGGTTCGCGCTATGCAGATCCAAGGATAGGTTATATGTAGGACGCTCCAAATCGAGGTTCATAGCACCCGACATATCGAACTGCAGGTTCTCATCACCCGACGACACCGTAGCCATATACTCTCCGCCATCTACCTCGCCTTCAGCCGTAATATCCTTGTAGCGATAGTCACCCCACTCAACGCCATCAACCCGTGCCGATAGCTTAGCCTTCAGATTGCTGCCGATATTTGCGTTACCCTTGACATGGGCATCCACCCTGCCGAGCCTCTCTATATCGAGCGTTTGTCCCAAGTCAAACTGATGTGTGGAGAGAGCACCTCCCACATAGAGACCGCCCCTATCATAGCGCTGTATGCGGAGATTTGCATTTACACGACCGACACCCGAGCGCACACGACCATCAACATGAAACTTCCTAAGGTCACCCTCATAGATACCCTCAACATCTACCCACTCCACATTATCGACGATGCCCTGCACCCTCTCTGGCAGCTCCCTGCCCGTAGCCTCCGCAACCAAATACTTGACATCATCAGCCGTAACATGAGCCCTATCGATGTCTACGTCATAGGTGGCAGTGCGCCAATCGGGCAGACCCACGATATGGGCTACGCCATTGATATAGCTATTATCGCCCAACGAGACACTGTTTAGCTCCGCCTCGAAATCGCGCACATAGCCCTCAAATGAGCCATTGATATCTCTAACCTGAACATCCCAGCTTCTTAGCTTGGGGGCAAAATATGCTAAATCCGAGGAGTGGAGCGAGGCATAATCGACAATACCGACCATCTTAACCGAGTCGATATAGTATTTGTAGCGCTCCCAATTACCGCCATCAAGCACCAAGTATGGCATATCGATAGTGGACTTCTGGGTGGCGGCACTCAACTCCTCAAACTTGATATATCCCTTATCGACGAGCAACTTAGCATTGAAGTCATCGAGCACAAAGCCACTCTTCTCCACACCCGATATATTCTTCAAGTCGCACGCCACCACACCGCGAACAACCGATAAGTTGTAGACCATACCGCAGATATTGCGCACATCCATGTCGTTGTAGTCAACGCCATACTCGGGATTGCGATGCTGAAGACGCTCATACGTAAAAACAAGATTATTCGCCTTGAGGTCGGTGATATACAACCTAAAGTCGCCCCTACCATCCCTCTTTGTGAGACGCTGTAATATAGGGCGAATATTTAGCTCGCCCGACTTCAGCTCTCTAATATGCAACTCTGCATCGGTAAGCTCCGCCGCCTCGAGGGTTAGCGCTGGCCCCTCGAAGGCTATCTCGGCAATACGCGCCTTTGCTTCATCAGCATAGAGGAGTGGTTTCTGCTCAAAATCCTCGACATAGAAGCCCTGGACGCGAATCTTGGTAAAGAGATCGAGGTCGATGCGGTCGATGGTCACCTTCGTGCCGAGACCCTTGCTCGCAAACTCCGCCGCCTTGTCGGCAACATAGTTCTGGATGGAGTCGACGCTAAGAAGCAAAGTTATAGAAATAGGCAAAAATATCGACAACAAAATGATGGTCGATAGCACCTTTGCCAATATTTTTATACCTTTGCGCATTGAAACCCTTGAATTGGTTTTAAGAGTACATAACAATTAACCTACAAAAGTAATCATTTTCTATTAAAAATAGAAAAGATTTGCAAAAAAATTATTCCGTTATGGATATTACAATACTCGGCATTGAGTCATCGTGCGACGACACCTCGGCAGCTGTGATCAGAAACCGCACACTTCTATCGAACGTAATTGCCTCACAGGCAGTACATCAGAAGTATGGCGGCGTCATCCCCGAGCTCGCCTCACGTGCCCATCAGCAGAACATTATCCCCGTGGTCGATACCGCGCTCAAAGAGGCTGGCATCACCATCGACAAAGTCGATGCCATAGCCTTTACGCGCGGGCCAGGACTCCTCGGCTCGCTCCTCGTGGGCGTATCGTTCGCCAAGGGACTCTCCATCGCCAACAACATCCCTCTTGTCGAGGTAAACCATCTACAGGGACATATCCTCTCGCACTTTGTGGATATGCCCGACCGCGAGATACCACACCCCGACTTCCCATTCCTATGCCTCTTGGTCAGCGGCGGTCATACGCAGATTGTGCGCGTCGACTCACCAACCCAGATGGAGATCATAGGCACGACCATTGACGATGCTGCCGGCGAGGCATTCGACAAGTGCGCCAAGGTCATGGGACTACCCTACCCTGGAGGTCCTATTATCGACCGCCTTGCCAAGGAGGGCGACAGCAAGGCATTCAAGTTTGCCAAGCCCCATGTCGAGGGCGAGTTCGACTACTCATTCTCGGGCTTGAAGACCTCGTTTTTGTACACCTTGCGCGATGCCGTGAAGGAGGATCCCGACTTCGTGGAGAAGAACAAGGCCGACCTATGCGCATCGCTTCAGCGCACCATTATAGAGATACTCTTAGACAAGGTCATCAAGGCATCTAAGGCTACAGGAATCAAGGATATAGCCATCGCTGGTGGCGTATCCGCAAACTCGGGACTTAGAGAGGCTATCACCGAGGCTGGACGTCGTCGCGGCTGGCGCACCTTCCTCCCCGAGCTGAAGTTCACAACCGACAATGCCGCGATGATTGCCACCGCTGGTTACTACCGCTATATGGCGGGCGAGCTAAGCAGCCTTGATGTAGCCCCCGTAGCACGCATCGAGGATCTATAAACCGAGATCATGGAGCGCCACGAGCTACCCTACAACGACTATGGCACGACGATGCGTCGCCGCTTGGGTGGTCGTGTGCAGAAGCTCGCTATAGATGCCGCCATGAGCTGCCCTAACCGCGATGGAGGGGTCGCTCATGGCGGCTGCACTTTTTGTCTCAACGAGGCATTTTCACCATCCTACTGTCGCGCCGCCGAGAGCATCACCGAGCAGATAGAGCGAGGCATCGCCTTTCACGCTGCGCGCCGCCGCCATGGCGACACATATCTCGCTTATTTACAGTGCGGGACAAATACGAATGCGCCTATAGAGCGCCTCGAAAAGACATATAGCGAGGCTCTTGCGCACCCCAAAATATCGGGCTTGGTCGTCGGCACACGCCCCGACTGCATAAATTCCGAAATACTCGACCTTTTAGACTATTTTTCCAATAGATACTACATCGCCATTGAGTATGGTATTGAGTCGACCAACAACACCACACTCGCCCACGTCAACCGCGGCCACGACTTCGCTTGCGCCCAGCGCGCCATCGAGCTAACCCATCGCCACAACATCGACATTGGCGCCCACTTCATCATTGGACTTCCGGGCGAGAGCCGCGAAGAGATTATCGCGCAAACCGACTCCATCAACGCCCTCGGCATCAACTTCATAAAGTTTCATCAGCTGCAGATATATCGCTCCACGCCTATGGCTGCGGAGTGGCGCGAGCACCCCGAGCGCTTTCTCTTCGGCGCGACACAAAATAGCGAGGAGTACCTATCACTCATCATCGAAATTCTGCGCCGCCTAAGCTCAGACATAGCCATCGAGCGCATCGCCTCCACCGCGCCACGCGACCTGCTGCTCCACTCGCCACTTGGCGGCATCCGCATGGATGCTCTGCGCAATATGCTCGTCGAGCGGATGCGCACCCTCAACGCCCAGCAGGGGGATATGGTTAGTGAGTAATTAGTAATTAGTAATATTTCGCTCCATGGGAGCGATGGGAATAGAGTAGTGAAGCGTAGTAAAGGGTGATTGCGCGCAGACTCCTCTAATACCCCATGCTACTCTTTACTATTCAATCGCGCTAAGCGCACCATACATTTTCCCTAACACAAGTCGCACCCAAAACCAACAATTCTGCGATAATAGCTCTTTTGTTGCAAGAAAAGTTGCAAAATCACAATAATTTACATACCTTTGTTTCGAATAGCCTCATTATAGGCTCTCGTGCGCATACATATATGTGCACAAAGTGTGGGAAAATAGTCATTACGATGACATACAACCACTGACAAAAAAGAACAAAAAACAAACAATATTAAAATTTTACACTATGAAAAAGCTTCTATCTTTCTTGGCAGCAGCCATGCTTTTAGGAGTATCATGCCAGCAGCATGAGGGTTTCAACGAGGTCAGCAATGACGACGTTGTTTCCGTTCAGCTCAAGCTTGACATCCCTGAGTTGGCAGCTACACGCGCAGGCGAGACCGACATGAATAGTGGTCTTGGCGCTATCGACAACTTCAACGACGACGAGTGGGCGAAGTATGATGTTCGATACATCCTCGAGATCTACGACGTAACCCCAGGCTACGAGAATCTCGATACTTCTATCAAGAAGCGCGAGGTTCAGACCTTCGACAGCTACCAGGAGACTATGTTCGAGGTTCGCCTTGTTCCTAACCGTAAATACCGCTTTGTGGTATGGGCAGACTTCGTTGAGCAGGGTACAGATACCGACCTCAACTACAACACTGCAGATCTCAAGAGCATTACTCGCAATAGCATTGCTGCTATGGACGAGAGCCACGATGCATACTTCATTTGGAAGGATCTCGAGGTTACCAGCTCAGGCATCTCAGAGAACCTCACTTTGAAGCGTCCTTTCGGTAAGATTCGTGTTATCACCACCGACCAGAACGAGGTGAACATCGGCTCTGAGGTTGCGAAGGTAGATGTTACTTTCTACAACCACACTCTCTACAACTCTCTCAACGCCGTAACTGGCGTGGCTACAGGCGACACTTTGAACTCATACACATACACTGTAACCAAGGATAATTCAGTTTACACTAAGGGTTATGATGAGTCTATAGCAAACATGACTCTCTTTGCTGATTACATCCTTGCTGGTGACGAGACCGAGGGTGCCCAGGAGGTTAACTTCACAATCACCGCATGGGGTACGGATGGTCGCGAGATCAACTCACACGACTTCAACACTCAGATTCCTTTGGAGCGTAACCACCTAACAACCATCGTTGGTAACTTGCTCACACTCCAGAATGAGATCTATATCTCTATCGACGACGACTTCGATGGCGAGTATCTACGCAACTACGAGGAGGAGACTCTTGCAGTTGAGTCATGGGGCATCGGTGAGCTCAACGAGAATGGCAACTATGAGTACGCCCTTAGCGATGGCACACACAGCTTCACCGTTATCGTACCTTCATACTCTGTAAACCCAACAAATGGCGAGCTTTGGGCTGGCAATATGAAGTATGTAGCCTCTGAGGCGGAGCTTGTAAATTGGGACTGCTTCACTATCGAGGGCTTGGCGGTTGATCCAACACGTGCTGAATTCGTTGAGCCAACAATTGTCGGTGGCTCTATGCAGGTTTCAGACTTGTATGAGGGTGGCTCAGAGATCTACATCAATCTCGAGTACACATTGGACCCAACAGCTACAACCCCTGTATACGAGACTATCTCATTCCTCTTCGCGGGTAACGCTGTAGCTAAGACCTTCCTTGCTTATCCAACTGTTGAGTCAAAGGTTGTTGACAACACCATCACCTTGACATGGGATGCTGTTGGGGGTGCTGAGAAGTATAGCATCACCACCGGCACCGAGATGCCAGTATTCACTGAGGAGTTGTCTTACACCTTCACTGGCGAGTATGGCGCTGTGTACACATTCGTTGTCACAGCCATCCCTGCTGACGAGGAGCTATACTACGAAGCATCAACAGAGATCAATGTTCCAATTGGCGGTGGCAGTGGCATATATACCTTTACAAGTGCGT
>JAZOLM010000076.1:0-2218 GCA_045652985.1 Alistipes sp.
CGAGGAAGAGCTCAATGTCATCGCTGAGAAAGCCTTCTCGTTCTCTCCTCAAGTACTCGTTGAGAAATCGCTCAAGGGGTGGAAAGAGATTGAGTATGAGGTAGTTCGCGATAAATACGACAACTGTATCACCGTCTGCAATATGGAGAACCTCGATCCACTCGGTATTCACACGGGTGAGTCCATCGTGATTGCTCCTACTCAAACACTCACCAAGTCTGAGGCAGCAAAACTCCGCGCTTTGGCTATCAAGATCGTGCGTCACGTAGGTATCGTAGGTGAGTGTAACGTACAATACGCGCTCGACCCATATTCAGAAGACTACCGCGTGATTGAGGTGAACGCTCGCCTCTCTCGCTCTTCTGCTTTGGCATCCAAAGCTACTGGTTATCCACTCGCGTTCGTAGCGGCTAAGATCGCCCTCGGCTATGGCCTCTTCGAACTCAAAAACTCTGTTACAAAAGATACTCCTGCTTTCTTCGAGCCAACATTGGACTATATCGTGGCTAAACTGCCACGTTGGGACCTTGGTAAGTTCCGTGGCGTAGATCGTGAGATCGGCTCTAGCATGAAGTCTGTAGGCGAGGTGATGGCTATCGGTCGTACCTTCGAGGATACCATCCAAAAAGGTCTTCGTATGATTGGTCAAGGTATGCACGGTTTCACCGAGAACAAGCAACTGCATGTGGACGACCTCGACCACGCATTGGCTGCTCCAACCGACAAGCGTATCTTCTTCCTCTCGCAAGCATTGCATACGGGATATACTATCGATCGCTTGCACGAACTCACAAAGATCGACCGTTGGTTCCTTGAGAAACTCCAAAATATCGTTAAGACCGACAACGAACTCAAAGCAGCAGGCACCCTCCAAAACATTGATGAGGACTTGATGCGCAAAGCCAAGATCCAAGGTTTCTCTGACTTCCAAATCGCGAAGGCAGTAGGAATGGGCGAGCATATGGATATGGATTTTGCCGTGCTCGTAACCCGCAAGCACCGTCTCTCTTTGGGCGTTAAACCTGTTGTAAAACAGATAGATACATTGGCAGCGGAGTTCCCTGCTCAAACCAACTACCTCTACCTCACCTATTCGGGTGTAGCCAACGATGTGAAGTACCTCAACGACCGCAAGTCGGTTGTAGTACTCGGTTCGGGTGCATACCGTATTGGTTCGTCTGTAGAGTTTGACTGGTGCGGCGTACAAGCGCTCAAGACCATCCGCGAGAACGGCTACCGCTCCGTGATGATCAACTACAACCCTGAGACCGTTTCCACCGACTACGTTATGTGCGATCGTCTCTACTTCGACGAGCTCACCTTCGAGCGCGTGATGGATATCCTCGAACTCGAGAACCCACACGGCGTGATCGTTTCTACCGGTGGTCAGATCCCTAATAACCTCGCACTCAAGCTTGATGCACAACATATGCCTATCCTCGGTACTACCGCTCGCAGCATCGACAACGCCGAGGACCGCGATAAGTTCTCTGCCATGCTCGACCGCATTGGTGTAGATCAACCTGAATGGAGCGCCCTCACCTCAATGGAGGATGTGAAGACCTTCATCGACAAGGTAGGATTCCCAGTATTGGTGCGTCCATCGTATGTGCTCTCTGGTGCGGCGATGAACGTCTGCTTCAACCAAGAGGAGCTCGAGCGCTTCCTCAAGATGGCAGCTACCGTCAGCAAGAAGCACCCTGTGGTAATCTCTAAGTTCATGCTCAACACCAAGGAGATAGAGATGGACGCTGTAGCAAAGGATGGCGAGATCATCGCATACGCTATCTCCGAGCACGTAGAGTTCGCTGGTGTTCACTCTGGCGACGCGACCATTCAGTTCCCAGCACAAAAACTCTATGTAGAGACTGTGCGCCGAATCAAGAAGATCTCTGGTCAAATCGCACGCGAGCTCAATATCTCTGGTCCATTCAATATCCAGTACCTCGCTCGCGAGAACGAGATCAAGGTAATCGAATGTAATCTCCGTGCATCACGCTCGTTCCCATTCGTATCTAAAGTATTGAAGATCAACTTCATCGATATAGCAACTCGTATCATGCTCGGTCTCCCTGTGGAGAAACCAAGCAAGAACTTCTTCGACTTCGACTATGTGGGTGTCAAGGCATCGCAGTTCTCCTTCAACCGTCTGCAAAAGGCTGACCCAGTTATCGGTGTGGACATGACCTCTACGGGTGAGGTTGGTTGCCTCGGCGAG
>JAZOLM010000077.1:0-2914 GCA_045652985.1 Alistipes sp.
AATTGCATAGACCATCATCCGTATCAGTAAAGCCCTTGGATGCAATTCTTCGCAATGACGATATTTTATATGCGTCGCAGACACCATACTTTTCAGTTTAATGTTGCTCCGTAGGAGCAATAGAGCTTGGGGTACAAGGGGTAGGCTATCAATATCGCTATAAACAAACGCTCCATAGACCCCTTAAACCCCATAGACCCCTACCAAATCCCTCCAGCGGAGCGAATACCCCTCCTCGCCACCAATAAAAAAAACAGCGCAGCCGAAGCTACGCTGTTCGATATATCGTAGTTTATATAGACTACTTCTCGTTGATCTTAAGGAATGCACAAGCACCAACACCTGCAGAAGCAATCAAAGCAAGGATTGCACCAACGCGGCTTGATGAAAATACCTCCTTACCCTCCTTAAGAAGCTCCTCTACTTTATATGCTTCTAATGTTACGCCATCATCGGTAATTGATGGAACAGGGAATAGACCGATAAATGCCATAAGAAGAGCGATAACTGCGCCCCAGAATGCGAACTGATAGTTCTTGTAGAGCATACCGTAGAGAGCTACAGCACCACCGAGGAATGCGAAGATACCATACCACAAGGTAATACCAAGACGGCTTACAGATTCTGATTGTGCACCATATGTTCCTGTAAATGTGAACCAAGGAATAAAGCAGAAGATAACAAGAAGAGCTGCGCAAGCGAGACCAGCGATGTGGAACTTGTCCTTAGTGTCGATGCATGGCTTGTTCCACTCAGTCTTGCCGATTGAACCAAAATCAGGAATAAGTTTGTTAAAATTCATAGTTGTTAAATTTTAAAAGTTAAGTATAATTTGTTTGTTTGTCTCTCAGAATACAAACACAAAATTAGTAAAAGTTTTTATAATTGCAAAAATTATCCTCTCTTTTTTACATTGCATGGGATTTTCTTTAGGGTAATATGTGAGTGAGCTATCCTTATAATTATATTATTGGTAGTTTTATCAAATAAAAGTGGGCTGGCGGCTGGTGGTTTATCTCGGTTTTTGTATCTTTGCCCATGTATGGAAAAGTTGAGACCCTATGCTGTGGATGACAGCACAACGTTCGAGAGCCTGGTGATGGGCGATGTTAAGGCGGGCTTCCCCTCGCCAGCGGAGGATATACGCGAGAGGCTCGATATTGTGAAGCTTCTCGTGAGGCACAAGGCGTCGACATTCTTCTTTCGCATTGATGGTGTATCGATGGTTGATGCTGCGATGGATGATGGCGATATCATCATCGTTGATCGCGCCATAGAGCCATATAACAACTGCAAGGCGGTATGTTATATCGATGGCGAGTACACCGTGAAGCGTGTGGAGATTGGCGATAGCGTAGTGCGCCTTATGCCTGCCAACGAGCTGAACACGAAATTCAAGCCTATCGAGGTGTCGCCCGAGAATCAGTTTATGATCTGGGGCGTTGTCACCTATGTCATTAAGCGTATGTAGCCATGTTTGCCCTCGCCGACTGCAATAACTTCTTCGCCTCGTGTGAGCGCGTCTTCCGCCCCGACCTTGTGGGGCGTCCCGTCATCGTGCTCTCGTCGAACGATGGCTGCGCCATAGCGCGTTCGAACGAAGCGAAAGCACTCGGCATAAAGATGGGCGACCCCTACTTCAAGATACGCGATATTGTCGAGCGACACGATGTTGCTGTCTTTTCGGGCAACATGGCTCTCTATGGCGATATGTCGCAGCGCGTGCGTTGGGTGCTTGAGGAGTATGCTCCATCGGTGGAGGTCTACTCCATAGATGAGGCGTTCTTAGACCTGCGCGGCATGACGGATGTCGACTTCGACGTGCTGGCAAAGGATATCTCGGCGCGCTGCTGGAGGATGACCTCGATACCCGTATCTGTGGGCATAGCCCCCACGAAGACCCTCGCCAAGATAGCCTCGAAGCTCTGCAAAAGTTACCCCAAGCTGCGCGGTGGCTGTTATATGCATCGCGAGCAGGATATCGAGAAGGTGCTCCGCAACTATCCCATTGAGGATGTGTGGGGCATAGGGCGTCGCAGCGCCGCCAAGCTCAAGGCATATAACATCCTCACCGCCCACGACTTCCGCTCGATGGATGAGGCTGTCGTGCGTAGGATGATGGGCATCACGGGTGTGCGCACATGGCGCGAGCTACGTGGCGATGCCTGCATAGAGTTTGAGCATGCCGTCGAGGCGCGACAATCCATCGGTGTGTCGCGTAGCTTCAGTCGAGAGATATGTGAGATAGAGGCACTTGCCGAGCAGGTTGCCAACTTCGCGGCGTCGGCGGTGGAGAAGCTGCGCAAGCAGCACTCCGTATGCCTCGAGATGATGGTATATGCCTATACGAACCGCTTTAGGGAGGATGCGCCCCAGACCTATGGCAGCACCCTTGTGCACTTTGCGGAGGGCACGGATGACCACCGCGCGATAATCGCTGCCGCGGTGAATGCCCTGCGCGACCTATATAAGCGTGGCTATGGCTATAAGAAGGCGGGTGTGCACCTCACGAAGTTGGTGCCAAGGAGTAGCCTTGTTGGCTCACTCTTTGCCGAGACGGGGGTCATAGAGCGCGACGAGCGCCTCTCGGCAGCCATCGATGCCATACACCATGCGCATGGTCGTGGCGCTCTGCGTCTCGGAGCGCAGGGTAGTGGCGAGATAATCTCCTCGCACAAGATGCAATCACCACACTACACAACGCTATGGAGCGACTTGCCGAAGGCAACCGTAAAGTGAAACCAAAATTAGTAAATAGTAGGGAGTAATTAGTAATGTTTCGCTCCTGAGGAGCGATTGGAATTAAAGAATTTAGGGAGATTAGTGAAATTAGTGATTTTGCTTTAAACTCCTTAACTTCCCTATCTCACTTGCTCCAGAGGAGCAACATATTACTAATTACTAATTACTCATT
>JAZOLM010000078.1:0-52814 GCA_045652985.1 Alistipes sp.
ACATCACACTCCACAAAGAGCATAACTAACAGCAGTAGTATAAACGCAACTCGTTTCACTTTATGGTCATTCAAACATATATCTTGACTACAAATATACGATTTAAATCTCTAAAAATTGCATTGTACGAAGAAATTATTACCTTTGTGAGGATTTAGAGATAAATACAAATAATTTAAACAACGACAATAAGATGTTAGAAGTAGGTTTAACACATCAGAGTGTAATGCGTGTTATGGATGGTAACACAGCAGAGTTTATAGGTTCGGGCGATATGGCCGTTCTTGCTACACCAGCAATGGTGGCACTTATGGAGAACGCAGCGATGCTTGCTGTAGCACTCAAACTCGAAGAGGGCGAGACTACCGTAGGTTCTATGATCTCCACCACACACCTTAAGCCTTCGAAGGTTGGCAACACCGTGAGCGCTATTGCAGAGCTTACCGCTATCGAGGGTCGTAAATTAACCTTCAAAGTTTCGGCATACGATGGCGAGACCCTTATTGGCGAGGGCGAGCATATTCGCTTCATTGTAAACCGCGAGAAGTTTCTAAGTAAGCTTTAAGAGAGATTTTGAACATTCAAAATTTTGTTGTTTCAAAACTTTACACTATATTTGCACCCGCTTACGAGCAATGATTGAGCTATGGTGTAATGGTAACACAGCAGATTTTGGTTCTGTTATTCTGAGTTCGAATCTCGGTAGCTCAACCACAAAACAACCGATAAGTCGTGTGATTTATCGGTTTTTTGTTATCTTTGCTACAACAAACGAAACAATATATGGCATTTCCTATTGAAAATAAGCTTGTCGTCGCAGTATCCTCATCTGCACTCTTCGACCTCTCGGAGTCGGACAAGGTATATAACGAGCGAGGGTTGGACGAGTATCGTCGCTACCAGGAGGAGAACATCGATGTACCTCTTGGTAAGGGCGTTGCCTTCCCCTTTGTAAAGCGACTGTTGAGCTTCAACGAGATATTCTCAGACGAACAACCCGTGGAGGTAGTGCTCCTCTCGCGCAACTCGCCAGAGACTGGTCTGCGCGTATTTCGCACCATCAAACACTACGGACTTAACATCTCGCGAGCATCCTTCTTCTCGGGAGAGTCGCCATATAAGTACCTCCCTGCCTTCAACGCATCGCTCTTCCTATCGGCATCGGAGAGGGACGTGAAGCGCGCTTGCGATGCAGGCTACGCCGCTGGTCGTGTGCTTAAGAGCGAGGTCATGGACGACAACTCCGACCATGAGCTACGCATAGCCTTCGACTTCGATGGTGTTATTGCCGACGATGATAGCGAGAAGATATACCAGGAGCAGGGACTCTCGGCATTCCATAAGCACGAGGCATCGACCAAGGCTCCGCTCGACCCAGGCCCTCTTGCCGACCTGCTGATTAAGATCTCCAACCTTCAGAAGTTGGAGAGCGCTCGCCTCGATACGGATGGCGAGTATCACCGTAAGCTGAAGATCTCGATTGTCACGGCGCGTAATGCTCCGGCACACGAGCGCGTTGTCAACACGCTGAAGAGTTGGGGTGTGGAGGTCACCGAGGCATTCTTCCTGGGTGGCATATCTAAGGATAGGGTCTTGGAGATTATGCGACCACACATCTTCTTCGACGACCAGATGTCGCACCTCGACCACCTGCGCAATGTCCCCGCGGTGCATATCCCTATGGGCATTGCCAACGAGCAGTAGCGAGTGGTATTTACGGAAATTAAGGAGGCTAAGGAAATTGGCTTAATGGTCAAAAAGAGGTCTGAAAGAGGGGGTAAAAAAGCAACAAAAAGTAGGGAGAAAATCATTGCTCTTTTATCTGAAGATGGCAAGCAGAGTGCAACCGAGAATCTTACGCTATATGCTCAGTAGCAAGCACAGTAGCAGAGAGTAGAATATATTACAAATAAGGGGTTGTCTAACACGATTGTTAGACAGCCCCACTTTTTGCATCACTACCAGTTTATAAATCTGCGTCGCAGACACCACACTTTTCACCTAAAATAAAATCTCCTCGCAGTTTCGACTGCGAGGAGAGAGACCAAAAGCGCTGCGCTTTATTCTAAGACAGGGCGCACCGTACGCCCGTAGCCGCGATAGAACCCATACGCGTCCTGAACACCGCTATCGAAGTATAGGCGGTACGCGTACCGAGTATCCTCCGAGACCGGCGTAGAACTCCAATAGTAGCCGAACAAACCATCGCCGTTGAGCGTCTCACCGTCGCGAGAACCTGCAGCGGGAAGATATATGCTATTGCCATTAGGTCCCGTAACCTCATAGCCACTACCTGTCCACTCCCAATTACACTTCTCACGCAACTCATCAAACTCCTCCTTGGTCGGCATGCGCCAACTACCACCCCACTTAACATGAGCTACATCGCGATTTGTACCTTTGATGTCGTCAATTTTTTGATTACATGTTTCGCAGTTATCCTCAGTGTAGCTACTCATTGTACTCGTCTCGCCCCAAGCGTAGTACTCACCATAATCCTCTGGACTATTTGCTCCAACATTGCAAGTAGCCCACTTGACACTCAAGCCAAGGTCTACCCATTCATAGCCATTGTGCATACCTTTTGCAGCAGTAGCAGCATTCTCCTTATCACCACCGCCACCTAAAGCGATAACACAGCCGACAACTACCAATAATAGCAACATCCATAGCCACCACTTACTCTTTTTCTTTGGTTGTGCAGAGGTGGGTGCATGTGTAGGCGTCTTTGGTTGCGCTGCTTTAGGTTGCGCGACCTTTGGTGTCTCGATTTTTGGGACGACAGCAACAGTCTCCTCGCTCGCGATGGGCTTCGGAACATTAATCACAGTCTCCTCCTTGATAGGCTGTGGAGCAGGGGCAGCAGCCATCTTAGCATCACCCAACAGCGCCAAGAACTCACCTATTGAGTGTGGGCGCTGCTTGCGCTTCTCGGACATGGCGCGCTCAATAGCCATGCGTGTGCTCTCCGTGAGGTGCGCAGGTAGTGTTGGTAGTCCATCGTCAGCAACATCCGCAGCATCGGGAGGCACAGTGCCAGTAACCAAGTAGTAGAGCGCAGCGCCGAGTGAGTAGATATCGGTCTCGGGCGAGAACTCCTTAACACCACCCTGCTTGTACTGCTCCATAGGGGCAAAGCCGTGGCTGACACCTACGGGAGTAGTAGAGGTTGCCTCGCCACTCTTCTCATCGTAGTGCTTAGACAAGCCGAAGTCAATCAATATAGCGCGGTCATCATCCCTGCGCACCATGATATTACCAGGCTTGACGTCGAGGTGCATAATCTTCTTATCGTGGATATATGCCAATGCCGAGGCTACCTGGCGTATATAATCCACAGCCATAGCCTCCGACATAGCACCGCGCTCCTTGACAATCGAGCTAAGCGACACGCCCTCGATATACTCCATGACATAGTAGGCAGTGCCATTCTCCTCAAACGAATCGTAAATCTGTATGATATTACGATGATTAAGACTGGCGATAGTCTTTGCCTCCTTAATAAACTTCGACATGAAGCGTGTCATACTCTCGGCGAACTCCTCGGAGGTGATACGCGCAAAAGTACTATCCTGCGCACGAGTGTAGTATCCCTTAGGGAAGAACTCCTTGATGCACACCTTGCGCTCGGTCATGATCTGCTCGGCGAGGTAGGTGATGCCGAAGCCACCATTACCCAACGTGCGAAGGATGCGATAGCTGCCGCCCTTGAGTATCGTGTCTTGTTGTAGTTGCATAGGTTTACTACTGGTCAATAGTTTATAACAGAACAAAGGTAGTAAAAAAACATGAAAAATGGAGACATAAAATTGGGGCTGATTAAGAAATGTTAACCAACCCCAAAGTCTTATGGGTCAAGGATGACCCCTTATCACAGCAAAACTACTCGATGCCTACGCGGTCGAAGATGAAGTCCACGTTCTTGAGGTAGTACTCCAGAGTGAAGCATGAGTCAAGCTCCTCGCGTGTGAGGACATCCATAACGGCTGGTGTCTCAGCAAGAAGCTCCTGGTAGTCGGCACGCTCGCTCATGGCACGCATTGCCACAGGCTGCACGGTGTCGTATGCCTGCTCACGAGAGAAGCCCCTCTCGATAAGAGCATTCATTACGCGCTGAGCGAAGATAACCTTGCGTGTGCGATAGATATTCTCCTTCATGACATCCTCAAAGACTACCAAGTTCTCCAAGATACCACGGAAGCGGTTGAGCATATAGTCGAGGAGCATGGTAGCATCAGGAAGGATGATACGCTCGGTAGCCGAGTGTGAGATATCGCGCTCGTGCCACAATGCCACGTTCTCGTAGAAGGTAGCCATATAGCCACGCATCACACGTGCGCAGCCACACATATTCTCCGACGAGATAGGGTTACGCTTGTGAGGCATTGCCGATGAGCCCTTCTGGCCCTTGCCAAATGACTCCTCCACCTCGTGTACCTCGGTACGCTGCAAGTTACGGATCTCCATAGCCATCTGCTCGATGCTCGATGCGATAACGGCAAGTGTTGCCATATAGTAGGCGTGGCGGTCGCGCTGGATAACCTGAGTAGAGATATTCGCACTCTCGGTGCCGAGCTTCTCACATACATAGTCCTGGATGAATGGAGGGATGTTAGCGAAGTTACCCACAGCACCCGAGATCTTACCTACCTCTACGCCACGCGCAGCAGTAATAAAGCGATTAAGGTTACGCTTCATCTCCTCGTACCACAATGCCCACTTCAAGCCGAAGCTTGTGATGTCGGCATGGATACCGTGTGTTCGACCGATACATGGTGTACCCTTGAACTCGATGGCGCGCTTGCGCAACACCTCCAACATCTTCTCGATATCGTCGAGAAGGATGGTGTTAGCCTGCTTTAGAAGGTAGCCGTTAGCAGTATCCACAACGTCGGTACTTGTAAGACCGTAGTGCACCCACTTACGCTCCTCGCCGAGGGTCTCGCTCACGGCGCGTGTGAAGGCAACAATATCGTGGCGTGTCTGCTGCTCGATCTCATAGATGCGGTTGATGTCGAACGATGCGTTCTTCCACAACTTCTCGACATCCTCCTTTGGCACAACGCCAAGCTGGCTCCAAGCCTCAGAGGCCAAAATCTCTACGCGAAGGTAGGCGTCAAACTTATTCTGCTCTGTCCACACCTTACGCATGACCTCTCTTGAATATCTCTCAATCATATTATATAAATTTTAGTTAGTTTTTTCTCTCCATACGGCGCTCGAAGCACTCCACAGTGTTCTCCATAAGGCAGGCGATGGTCATAGGACCCACGCCACCAGGAACAGGGGTAATCTTTGAGGCTACGTGCTGCGCCTCCTCGAAGTCGACATCGCCACATAGCTTGCCTGTGCGGCTATCGCGGTTTACGCCCACGTCGATAACCACAGCACCCGGCTTAATCATATCAGCAGTGACGAAACGCTCCTTGCCGATAGCCACAACAAGGACATCGGCACGGCGTGTCACCTCGCCAAGATCCTTAGTGCGCGAGTGCGCAACGGTAACCGTAGCATTCTCATTGAGGAGCAACTTTGCCACTGGCTGACCTACGATATTGCTTCGACCAACAACAACGACCTCCTTGCCTGAAAGCTCAGTACCCGACTCCTTGAGTAGTTTGATAATACCCTTAGGGGTGCAGGGGATGAGCATAGGCTCGCGTAGCCACATATGACCTACGTTGTGGGGATGGAAGGCGTCAACATCCTTCTCGAGTGTTATAGCCTGGATAACATAGTGCTCGTTGATATGCTTAGGCAGAGGCAACTGCACAAGGATGCCATCGACCGAGTCGTCAGCATTAAGCTCGGCGATAAGCTCCAACAGCTCCTGCTCGGTGATGTTGTCAGGACGACGGATAGTCCTGTTAGCAATGCCTATCTCCGTTGCAGCCTTAGCCTTACCCGTAACATAAGATACACTACCTGGGTCGTCACCCACGAGGATAACGACAAGATTTGGGGTGCGACCATACTTCGCGTCAAGCTCAACGACCTTTGCCGCCAAGCTCTCGCGTAGTGCCCTCGCAACCTCCTTACCATTAATTATTTCACTCATAATCTACTTAAACGCTTTATTACCAATATCGGTACGGTGGAAGAGATTGTCGCACTCGATCTTTGCGATCTGCTCGCGAGCCTTAGCCTGTGCCTCGCGGAGTGTTGGTGCCGAGGCAACAACAAACATCACACGACCACCAGCCGTAACAAGCTCGCCATCCTTCATGGCTGTACCCATATGGTAGATTTTAGACTCCACACGCTCGGTGCCACGAATAACGAAACCCTTATCGTAGCTACCTGGATAGCCCTTCGATGCAAGCACTATGCCGAGGGTAGCCTCCTCGCTCCACTCAGCCGTTGGCTGCTCGTTCTGAGCCACCGCCATGAATACATCCACAGCATCGCTCTTCAAGCGTGGTAGCACAACCTCAGTCTCTGGGTCACCAAAACGTGCATTAAACTCAATAACTTTAATTCCATTAGGGGTTTTCATAAGACCACCATACAACACACCAGTGAATGGTGTGCCCTCAGCAACCATGGCATCAGCCACGCGCTGCATGATATTCTCCATGGCATAGGCGTGGTCCTCCTCCGAGATGAAAGGCAACTCGGTGTATGCACCCATACCACCAGTATTTGGACCCTCGTCGTTGTCGTAGGCACGCTTGTGGTCCTGCGCTACAGGCATAGGGCAGATCTTATTGCCCGCAACGAAGCACATGAGCGAAAACTCCTCGCCAGTGAGGAACTCCTCGATGACTACCCTACCCTCGCCAAACTTGGTGTCGAGAAGCATATCCTTGAGCGTCACCTCAGCCTCCTCTATGGTGGTGGCGATGACTACACCCTTGCCTGCTGCCAAGCCGTCGTACTTCAACACTGTTGGCAATGAGCCCTTGCGCACATATGCCAAGGCCTCCTCATAGTCGGAGAAGGTTGCATAGCCCGCTGTTGGCACATCGTACTTCACCATAAGGCGCTTGGCGAAGTCCTTGCTTGCCTCAATCTCGGCAGCCGCCTTCGTTGGACCGAAGATGGCAAGACCCTCCTCGCGGAAGCGGTCGACAACACCTGCAGCGAGCGAAGCCTCAGGACCTACGACGGTGAGCTCCACGTTGTTAGCTTTGGCGAACTCAACGAGCTTCTCAACCTCGGTATCCTTGATTGCAACACACTCGGCAAGCTGTGCGATACCAGCATTACCTGGGGCAGCGTATATTTTTGGGGCCTTTGGTGAGCGTGATAGCGCCTCGACAATAGCGTGCTCGCGACCACCTGAGCCAATAACTAATACGTTCATAATTAGTAATTAGAAATTAGTAATTAGTAATATTTTCGGGCGCTAAGTAGCGCACTGATTAATTGTCAGAAAGGCGCATCTACAGTCACAACAAAATATCTCTGCGCTAGCACTAAAGAGTACGCTCCCTTTCGGGACAATAATCTTAGCGGCAGTAGATGACCCTTTATCACAACTAGTGCTTGAAGTGACGCATGCCGGTTACAAGCATCGTCATGCCAAACTCATTCGCCTTCTTCACTGAGTCCTCATCACGCACTGATCCACCTGGCTGCACAAGTGCCGTAACACCATACTGCTCAGCGAGTGTCACAGTGTCGTCGAATGGGAAGAAACCATCCGAAGCGAGTACAAGACCCTCGGTGAAGCCTGCTGCCTTTGCCTGCTTGAGAGCGATCTCGGCAGAGCCCACGCGGTTCATCTGACCTGCGCCAACACCCACGGTGTGACCATCCTTAACAGCGACAATAGCGTTTGACTTTACGTGCTTAACGATGCGCCAACCGAAGTTCATATCCTCGAGCTCGGCAGCTGATGGCTTACGCTCGGTGACACACATATCGGCTACGACCTCCTTGGTATCGGTGTCGAGCTGCTGGACAAGAAGACCGCCATTTACAGATACGTACTGTGTCTGAGTCTTCTCAAACTCGCCCATCTCGACCTGTAATAGACGTAAGTTCTTCTTGGTGCAGAGGATCTCGAGTGCCTCGTCGCTGAACGATGGAGCCATGATAATCTCCAAGAAGATAGGCTTCATAAGCTCGGCAACCTCCTTCGTAATCTCGCGGTTAACGGCTACGATACCACCGAAGATGCTCACCTTATCAGCCTCGTATGCCTTCTCCCAAGCCTCTTTTATATCCTTGCCGATGGCAGCGCCACAAGGGTTCATGTGCTTGAGACCCACAGCGAAAGGCTCGCTGAACTCACGCACAATGTTAAGTGCCGCGTTGGCATCCTGGATGTTGTTATAGGACATCTCCTTGCCGTTGAGCTGCTTTGCCGTAGCCAATGAGTATGGCACCTTCTCGGCTGAGGCGTAGAACTTAGCCTCCTGGTGTGGGTTCTCGCCATAGCGCAACGACTGAACAAGGTCGAACGACGCGAAGAGCTTCTCGTTGAGCTCCGCCTGCTTACGCATATATGTAGCAATACACATATCGTACTCGGCAGTGTGGGTATATGCCTTTGCCGAGAGCTGCAAGCGTGTCTCAAGAGTGGTGTTACCACCCTGCTCAATCTCGCTGATGATACGAGCATAGTCCTCAGGGTCGCACACGACAGTTACATCGCGATAGTTCTTGGCTGCTGAGCGCAACATCGAAGGACCACCGATGTCGATATTCTCGATTGCATCCTCCATCTTCACATCGGGCTTGGCGATGGTCTGACGGAATGGGTACAAATTAACACATACCATATCGATGAACTCAATAGAGTTATCCTTCAAAGCCTTGAGGTGGCTCTCATCGTCGCGGCGTGCCAAAAGACCACCATGCACCTTTGGGTGAAGGGTCTTCACACGACCGTCACAGATCTCAGGAAAGCCTGTTACATCGCTAATACCGATGGTCTCAACACCGCTATCGTCGAGAAGCTTCTGTGTGCCACCTGTAGCGATAATCTCCCAGCCAAGACGGCGGAGATTCTGGCAGAACTCCACAACGCCTCTCTTGTCGCTAACACTTACTAATGCTCGCATATATCTAAAATTTTTTGTTTATTAACTTGTTAATAGTCTTCACGTAGAGCTTATGCTCGATGTTGTGTATGAGGTTTGTGAGCTCCTCGATGTCGTCACCCTCGTAGACAACAGCACCCTGGTCGATGATGCGACCACCATCGAGGGTCTCATCAACAAAGTGTGTGGTCACGCCAAAGATTTTGACACCATAGTCCACAGCATCCTGAATGGCATGTGCACCCTTGAACGATGGCAACAACGATGGGTGGATATTGACGATGCGCTGCTCGTAGCGGCTCAAGAGAACCTTGCCAACGATACGCATATAACCTGCGAGGCAGATATAGTCGACACCACGCTCATCGAGCATCGTGGCAAGCACCGTCTCGTAAGCCTCCTTCGACTCGTAATCCTTCGCATTGAAGGCGAAGCACTCGGTGCCAAACATCTTAGCACGCTCCAACACCTTTGCACCCGGCTTGTCGCATACGAGCAAGACAATCTCAGCATCGAGACGACCGTCGGCACAAGCCTCGGCAATAGCCTGATAGTTGCTACCGCTACCACTGGCAAATACCGCCAAGCGACACTTTTTCATATCGACAAAATTAGATGATTGTTACACCCTCACCCTCGATAACACGACCGATAACCGATGCACGCTCGCCACACTCCTCGAGGATAGCGATTGCCTTCTGAGCGTCAGCCTCAGGCAAAGCGATGACCATACCGATACCCATGTTGAAGATGTTGAACATCTCGCGGTGTGACACCTTGCCATACTTCTCCAAGAGGCGGAATACTGGCAAAATCTCCCAGCTACCCTCCTTGACCTCTACGCCCTGGCCATCCTTCAAGATACGAGGAATATTCTCGTCGAAGCCACCACCAGTGATGTGGCTGATGCCGTGGACATCGCACTCAGCGATAACCTTCAACACCTGCTTAACGTAGATGCGTGTAGGGGTCAACAGAGCCTCACCCAAGGTGCGCTCACCAAGTTCCTCGTACTTCTCGCCGAGCTTGAGGTTATTGTCGCTAACAACCTTACGCACAAGGCTAAAGCCATTAGAGTGAACACCGCTTGAAGCGATACCAACGAGGACATCACCAACCTTAACACGCTCGCCAGCGTCGATGAGCTTCGAACGCTCAACAACACCTACCGTAAAGCCTGCGATATCGTACTCGCCATCCTGATACATGCCTGGCATCTCGGCAGTCTCGCCACCAACCAAGGCACAGCCAGCCTGACGGCAACCCTCGGCAACACCTGCAACGATAGCCTCCACCTTAGCAGGCTCGTTGTGACCAACGGCTACATAGTCGAGGAATACCAAAGGCTCAGCACCCTGTGCCAACACGTCGTTAACGCACATTGCCACAGCGTCGATACCGATAGTATCGTGCTTGTCCATCTCAAAGGCGAGCTTTAGCTTGGTACCAACGCCATCGGTACCACTAACGAGCACAGGCTCCTTGATGTTGAGTGCTGCAAGGTCGAACATACCACCAAAAGCACCGATATTACCCATCGAACCAACACGCTTGGTTGATGATACATGTGACTTAATACGTCTTACTACTTCGTAGCCGGCCTCGAGGTTTACACCAGCCGCTTCGTAACTCTTTGCCATATATAAACTATTTTATTTTATTATTATTTCTTATTCAACTTATTGCAATACAACGATGTTGGGTAGCAACCATTGAAGCATGCCATGCACAACTCCGAGCGGTTACCAGCCTTGAGCAACGACTCCTCAGAGAGGAACTCGAGGGTATCTGCCTCGATAGCCTTGCAAGCCTCATCCTTGGTCATACGCGCACAGAGGAGCTCCTCACGCGTAGACATGTCGATACCGTAGAAGCATGGATGGGTGATTGCGGGGCTTGCGATACGCACGTGTACCTCCTTCGCCCCTGCCTCCTTCAATAGGCGTACGATGCGTAGTGAGGTGGTACCACGAACGATTGAGTCGTCAATCAACACCACCGACTTGCCCTTTACGAGTGAGCGCACTGCCGAGAGCTTCATTCGCACACCCTTCTCGCGCATCTCCTGTGATGGCTGGATGAAGGTACGTGCGATATACTTATTCTTGATGAGTCCCATCTCATAAGGGATGCCACTCGCCTCGGAGTAACCAATCGCTGCGCTGATACTTGAGTCGGGAACACCGATTACGACATCTCCCTTCGTGGGGCACTGCTCATAGAGGTAGCGACCCGAGAGCTTGCGGAAGGAGTGTACATTGCAACCCTCGATATCGCTATCAGGGCGAGCAAAGTAGATGTACTCCATAGCGCACATCAGGTGGCGCTGATACTGCGAATAACGGTTCGAGCGGATGCCATGGTGGTCGATGGTGATAATCTCTCCTGGCTCGATATCACGGATATTCCCTGCGCCGACGATATCCCAGGCGCAGGTCTCCGAGCTGATGACATAGCCTTCGCCAAGCTTACCGAGAGCCAATGGACGCAAACCATGCTTATCGCGACAAGCGTAGATACGGTTCTTGGTCATGATGAGGAAGGCAAAGGCACCCTCGATCATATTCAACGCCTCGACGATATTATCGATACGCTTATCCTCGCGGTTATCCTTCTTCACGAGGTGCGCCAAAAGCTCACTATCCGAGGTTGAGTGGAACAAGCTACCACGAATCTCGAGGTACTCCGCCAGCTCGCGAGAGTTTACCAAGTTACCGTTGTGTGCCAAGGCGAAGTCACCCGTATGGTGGTTGAACGAGAAGGGCTGCACGTTGTTGGCACCACCGCCACCTGTTGTGGCATAGCGCACATGACCAATGGCGATGCGACCCTTGAGCTTGTCGAGCTTCTGCTGGTTGAACACCTCGGTCACAAGACCCTCGCCCTTAACCGTATTTAGCTTTTCGCCATCGAATGCCGAGATACCACACGCCTCCTGACCACGGTGCTGCAGCGCATGCAGACCATAGTAGGCGAGATTTGGAGCATCGTCAACGCCGAAGACACCGAAGACACCGCACTCCTCATGCAGGTCATCGCCATATATATCTAATGAATCCTTAAGCATACCTATATCTATTTAAGAATATTATGCAATCGCTTGGCAACCTCCTCGTAGGTCTCGCGCACACGACCCAAGTCGCGGCGGAAGCGATCCTTATCCATACGCTCACCCGTTGCCTTATCCCAGAGGCGGCAAGTATCGGGCGAGAGCTCGTCGGCAAGCACCAAAGTACCGTTGGCATCGCGACCAAACTCTATCTTGAAGTCGACGACGGTGATACCAGCCTTCTCGTAAAGCTCAACAAGGCGGTTGTTGATGGCTGCAGACATCTCATACATCTTTGCGAGCTCCTCGTAGCTAAGAAGACCCAAGGCAACGGCGTGGTGGTCGTTGATGAGTGGGTCACCCAGGTCGCTACGACGCAACACAAGGTCGAAGATGGTGTTCTCGGGGACTATGCCCTCCTCCATACCCAAGCGCTTTGCCATGGAGCCTGCAACGACATTGCGCACGATGACCTCGACAGGCACATGCTCAACAACGCGGCACAGCTGACCATCATCACCAACACGCTCAATGAAGAGCGTGTTGATGTTGTGGCTATTCATATACTCGAGCACCATAGAGGAGATGTCGCACGTGAGGCGACCCTTATTCTCGATATTGGCGCGCTTGATGCCGTAGAAGGCCGAGGTGTCATCCTTGAAGCGGATGACTACCCTATCCTCCTTCTCGGTCTTAAATATCTGCTTACTCTTACCCTCGTAGAGCATCTCTAACTCCTTCATAGACACTATCGCTTAAGAAAGTAGTTTACTGCATTAGAGAAGATATCCTGAACCTTCTGGCCATGTATGTTCTTCATGAGGTCGCGCTCGTAACGCTCCGTATGGCCCATCTTACCGAGGATGTGACCTGTTGGGTCGATGATACCCTCGATACCGTAGCTTGAGCCGTTAGGGTTCCATGGTGAGTCGGTTGTAGGTCTATTGTCGCCATCCACATACTGGAATGCCACCTGACCATTACGGAAGAGCTCCTCAGCCATCTGCTCCGATACGACGAACTTACCCTCACCGTGGCTAACAGCGATAGAGTGGATGTCGCCCACCTGGAATGAGCGCAACCATGGCGAAGCCACAGTACCCACGCGTGTAGAGACAACCTGTGAGATATGGCGGTTGATATCGTTGCGGAAGAGGGTTGGTGACTCCTTGGTGACCATGCCGAGGCGACCGTAAGGCAACAAGCCCGACTTAACCAATGCCTGGAAGCCGTTGCAGATACCGAGCATCAAGCCACCACGGTCCAACAAGGCGTGGATAGCATCTGCCACCTCCTTATTATTGAGTACGTTGGCGATGAACTTACCACTGCCATCAGGCTCGTCACCCGCAGAGAAGCCACCAGCCAAAGCCATGATGTGGCACTCGGCGATACTCTCCTTCATCTCCTTGATTGAGGCGATGACATCCTCACCCGTAAGGTTCTTGAAGACGCCAAGCTTAACCTCAGCACCAGCACGCTCGAAGGCACGCATAGTGTCGTAGTCGCAGTTGGTACCTGGGAAGACAGGGATGAAGACCTTTACTTTATCGACCTTAGGACCGTCGTACTCCTTCATATGTATCTTACCATCGCTCACGCGTGTGGGCTCACCCTGCTTACCCTTGTCGGCATATACTGAGGTATATTTTGTGGTATTTGCCTCGAGGAGCTCCTCCAAAGGTAGGCGTGTGCCATTGACGAAGATAGCCTCCTTGTTGAGGGTGTTACCGATGTACTCTGCTGATGGGTGGTTGAGTGTACGGCGGCTCTCAACAACGATAGAGCCATAGGCGTAGTTGTACAACATCTGCTCGTCGCACTCGAGCTCTGCACCCACCTTGTTACCGAACGACATCTTGGCAACTGCCTCGGCAACACCACCGAAACCTACGGCGTAGCCTGAGAGGATGTCGCCCTGCATGATCTTCTCCGACACGAAGTCGAAGTTAGCCTTAAGCTGGTCGGTATCGGGCATATAGTTTGCCTTTGGTGTGTGGCGGATGATATATATCTTATTACCGCCAGCCTTGAACTCAGGGCTGATGACGTTGCGAGCATCGACAGTGGTGATACCGAATGCCATGAGCATTGGTGGCACGTTGATATCGCGGAAGGTACCACTCATAGAGTCCTTACCACCGATAGATGGTAGACCGAGCTCCACCTGCATCTTAAGAGCACCGAGGAGGGCAGACATTGGCTTGCCCCATGACTTGTCGTCGGTCATACGCTCGAAGTACTCCTGGTATGAGAAGCGCATATCGTTATAGCGAGCACCAGCAGCTACCACCTTGGCACAAGCATCGACAACAGCATAGGCAGCACCATGATATGGGCTCCACTTAGCGATGAATGGGTTGTAGCCATAGGCCATGATACTTGCCGTATTGGTGAAGCCACCACCCACAGGCAACTTCTGCACTGACACCTGTGTCTCGGTAGTCTGTGTCTTACCACCATAAGGCATCAAGACGGTCGAAGCACCGATGGTTGAGTCGAACATCTCGATAAGACCCTTCTGCGACAAAACGTTGTCGTCAGAAAGGTTATTCTTCATGCGCTTGGTGACGGTGGCACCCTCTACCCTGCGCTCGAAAGGATTTTCGTTAGTGACGCCGCCAATGCGCACCTTGGTGTAGTGCTTGGCACCTGCCGAGTCGATGAAGTCGCGCGATAGGTCAACGACAACCTTGTCGCCCCAATACATACGCATACGGCGAGTGTCGGTGACATCGGCAACGTAGGTGACCTCCACATTCTCCTCGTGGCAGAGCTCCATAAAGCGCTCCATATCCTTGCGCTCGATGACTACGGACATACGCTCCTGCGACTCGCTGATGGCAAGCTCCGAGAAGTTTAATCCATTATACTTGGTTGGCACTCTATCCAAGTAGATGTCGAGGCCGTCGGTAAGCTCACCGATAGCCACGCTGACACCACCAGCGCCAAAATCATTCGACTTCTTGATGAGGCGCGTAACATCGCCACGGCGGAACAAGCGAGCGAGCTTGCGCTCCTCGGGGGCATTACCCTTCTGCACCTCAGAGCTACACTCCTCCAACGAGGTGAGAGTATGCTCCTTTGATGAGCCTGTTGCACCACCTACGCCATCGCGACCGGTGCGGCCACCGAGCAACAATACTACATCGCCAGGGGTTGGGCTCTCGCGGCGTACGTTCTCAGCCTTCACAGCACCAACAACAGCACCCACCTCCAAGCGCTTAGCTACATAGTCGGGGTGGTATACCTCGCGGACATGGGTTGTTGCAAGACCTATCTGGTTGCCATAGCTCGAGTAGCCAGCAGCAGCCTTGGTCGAGATGATGCGCTGTGGGAGTTTACCCTCCATGGTCTCAGCCACAGGCTTATAGATATCGCCAGCACCCGTAACACGCATAGCCTGGTATACGTAGCTACGACCTGACAATGGGTCGCGGATAGCGCCGCCAAGACATGTCGATGCACCGCCGAAAGGCACAATCTCGGTTGGGTGGTTGTGGGTCTCGTTCTTGAACTGCAACAGCCACTTCTCCATGACGCCGTCGACGTCGACATTGACAAAGATAGAGCAAGCGTTGTTCTCCTCGCTCTGCTCCATATCGTCGAGCTTACCCATCTTCTTGAGGTAGCGTGCGCCGATGGTTGCGAGCTCCATGAGGCAGAGGCTCTTCTCCTCTCTACCAAGCTCCGAACGTATCTTACGCATGAGCGCCAACGACTCCTCCATCTCCTCCTTCATGAACGACTCGTCGAGGGTTATCTCCTCAATCTCGGTGGTGAAGGTAGTATGGCGGCAGTGGTCACTCCAATAGGTATCAAGGATGCGGAGCTCCGTCTCCACAGGGTCGCGCTCCTCGGCCTTGAAGTAGTTGACAACCTCGCGAAGGTCATCGGCATTCATAGCAAGACCATTAGCCTTGCAGTATGGAGCCAAATCCTCCTCCTTCATATTGCGGAAGCCCTCCAACACGGCTACAGGCTTCACCTCAGCACTCTCGGCATCCGACAACACGTCAAGATTTTTCTTGCGCGACTCCACGGCGTTGATGAGGTACTTCTCGATACGCGCCATGGCCTCCTTATCGACACCTGCGTCGAAGATATAGAGGCGTGATGACTTAATCTTCACCTCGGCATTAGGCTCGATGAGGTGTACGCAGTCTACGGCAGATGCTGCACGCTGGTCGAACTGACCAGGCAAAAACTCCACGGCGAGGTGTGGCATACCAGCCATGTCGCACTCGTCGGTAACGTTATCTGTGACGACCTCACCAAAGACGCTATAGCGGCTCTTCTCGACAAGCTCGTCGCTGAAGCCGAAGAGGTCATACACATTGATGAAGCGCAGGCTCTCGATTGCGAGTCCGAGGTTCGTATTAAGCTCGCGACGCAAGGTCTCAGCCTCCACCTGGAAGCGAGGATATTTCTCAACAAATATGCGGCGATTATTCATGATATCTTCTATGTTTGAGTTTTGGGTTAGGGTTTACAACTCTGCTGCGAGAACCTTCTCGGTCTGCGCCTTGCGGAAGGCGACAAGACGCTCCTCCAATGCCTTGTCCGTGAGGGCGAAGATTGAGGCAGCTATGAGGGCTGCGTTCTTTGCGCCGTTGATGGCTGTTGTCGACACTGGGATACCGCCAGGCATCTGCACGATAGAGAGCAAAGAGTCCAAGCCGCCGAGTGCCGATGTCTTGATGGGCACGCCGATAACAGGAACGGTGGTGAGGGCTGCGGTGACACCTGCAACATGAGCTGCACCACCAGCACCAGCGATGATTGCGCCAATGCCACGCTCGCGAGCTGCCTCGGCATACTCTACCATAAGGTGTGGGGTACGGTGTGCGCTGATGACACGCTTCTCATACTCGATGCCCAACTCCTCCAATGTCTCAACTGCGGCCTTCATAACATCCCAGTCGCTTGTTGAACCCATGATAACTGCTACTTTCATAATCTTAAATATTTTGTTAATTACTCAATTATTCTCAAAAACAAAGACCGCCAAACATCTCAATGTCAGCGGTCTATATATCAATCACACACTATGCTCCAAGCGCTGTGACGCCACAACATAAGCACACAACTCCACCGTTAGCATCTGCAAGCCATGCGAGGCGTAGTGATGAGCTATTTGGAAGTTTGGTTGCATAGTTATATTATTTATGCAACAAAGATAGCGATAATTTCTTTAAAAAGAAATAGGCGTCGGCTCTTTTATCAACTTTTTTTTAACAAAGTAGTAGAGATGGGGTACAAGGGGTAATAGGGGTACGAGGGGCTGGCTAACAAGAGGCCATTGGAAAAACACCCCTTAAACCCCTCATAGAGATAGGGTACAAGGGGTAATAGGGGTAATAGGGGTATTAGGGGCTGGCTATCAGGTCACCATTGAAAAAACACCCCTTAACCCCCCTCAGACCCCTCCCCAATCGCTCCAGAGGAGCGAAGCATTACTAATTACTAATTACTCACTACTCAGTAACAACAGTAACACCTGTAACACCCCTGTTACTCGTGTTACTGCGTTACTCGCGTTACAACCTATACACAACAAAAAATGTAAAATAATTGAAAAATTATTGTCAAAATAATTGACAACAGCTCCTGAATGTTGTATCTTTGTAGCGTAATACGACATCATAGTCTGCGTCCGTTGGCGCTAAATCTCTGACAACTACCACATAGCATACTACACATATAGTAATACATTGACCCACATATAGATATAAATATATATATGTAGGGGGAGCGTATACTATACTCAGCAAGCTAACCACAGTATCTTACTGATATATATGGCTATGTAAATAGCGTTATATATGGCTGTAGCTACGGTTAAATATATTAACATACTGATATAGATGATTAAGGAGCTTAAGGAGTATAATGAGCTTAAAGAGTGATTATCTCTCTAAACTCCCTAATCTCCTTAATTTCTCTATCTGATGATGCCCATAGCACAGCGGAACTACCCGCGCTACATAGCTCGCTTGTCACATAGTAACAAGAGTAACGCAGTAACGCGAGTAACAGGGGTGTTACAGGTGTTACAGGTGTTACAGGTGTTACAGGTGTGACAAGGTGTGACAGGAGAATTAGTAGGGAGTAATTAGTAATTAGTAATACTTCGCTCCTTTGGAGCGATTGGGTGAGGGGTCTGAGGGGTTTATGGGGTTTAAGGGGTCTAAGGGGTCTAAGGGGAGTTTTTTCGATAGCCTCTTGTTAGCCAGCCCCTAATACCCCTATTACCCCTTGTACCCTTTTTACCCCCTCCTCAATTGCTCCTTTGGAGCAACACATTACTCTTTACTCATTACTAATTACTCATCCCTAATTACTAATTACAAAAAAATCCTCTTTGACTATTGCGCGATTTGCAAAAAATTCTTACCTTTGCGCAAATTATAATAATACTATGAAACGAGCGATAAATAACCAGCCTAATTACTCACCTAAAAATGAGCAGTTGTCGGGTTATTCTCGTTGTTTCAACTCATTTGGAAATACTGTTTTTAATTAATATTGGCGGCTCTTTGGGCCGCCTATTTTTTAATATATCGCTATGAGCAGACTAATCCTCAAGGGAGGCACCACAGCCTCAGGCACTAAGGTAGATGTGGCAATAGAGAGTGAGCGCATCGTTGCCGTTGCTTCGGAGCTCTCGGCAGAGCCTAACGACACCATAATCGACGCTACGGGACTCATCGTCGCCCCCGCCTTTGTCGATGTTCATGTTCACCTTCGCGAGCCAGGCTACGGCTACAAGGAGCGCATCGAGACGGGTACCATGGCAGCAGCGCGTGGTGGCTATACCACCGTATGCCCAATGCCAAATCTCAATCCCGTGCCCGACACCGTAGAGAACCTCAAGGTGCAGCAGGATATCATCGACCGCGATGCCAAGATTGAGGTGTTGCCCTACGCCGCCATCACCATGGGTCGCAAGGGCGAGGAGCTTGTAGACGTTGACTCGTTGCACGACAAAGTAATCGCCTTCTCGGACGATGGCTCGGGTGTGCAGGTGGATGGCATGATGGAGCGTGCCATGATGGCTGCTGTGAAGCACGACGCCCTCATCGCTGCCCACTGCGAGGTTGAGGAGTTGCTCAAGGGTGGCTACATCCACGATGGCGAGTATGCTCGCGAGCATGGTCACAAGGGCATATGCTCAGAGAGTGAGTGGGCGCAGGTGAAGCGCGACATCGAGATTGCCGAGCGCCTCGGCTGCCGCTATCATGTATGCCACATATCTACCAAGGAGACTGTACAGCTCGTTCGCGAGGCTAAGGCTCGTGGTGCGAAGGTAACCTGCGAGACAGGTCCTCACTACCTCATCTACACCGACATGGACCTCCAGGAGGATGCACGCTGGAAGATGAACCCACCCATCCGCTCGGCAGAGGATAGAGCAGCCCTCATCGAGGGTATCAAGGATGGCTCTATCGACATGATTGCCACCGACCACGCCCCACATAGCGTCGAGGAGAAGTCACGCGGACTGAAGGATAGCGCCATGGGCATCGTAGGTCTCGAGACCGCCTTTGCAGCACTCAACACACACCTTGTACGCAAGGGCATAATCACCATGGAGCGCCTCGTGGAGCTCATGAGCATTAACCCCCGCAAGGTATTCCGCATCGAGGGTGGTATGGAGGTTGGAGCTCGTGCCGATATAGTCCTCATCGACCCCAACAAGGAGTGGAGAGTGGATAGCGCGAAGTTCTACTCTATGGGCAAGATTACGATGTTTGACGGTCAGCCTATGGTTGGCGACGTTGTGATGACCATACATAAGGGCGAGGTTGTTTACAAAAATTAGTAATTAGTAATGGGTAAGGCGTGTTGAGATGAGTTAAAATGAGTTTAGATGAGTTAGAATGAGTTAGAATGAGTTTAGATAAGTTAATATGGGCAGAGCCCATCGCATAGTAACCCATAGTAACCCATAGAAACTCATAGAAACACACAAAAACCCATAGCAACCCACACCTCACGCAATAACTGAGAAATAACACGAAAACAATAATATAAAAACAATTATTAGATGAAACCTTTTACCAAGAAACTTGTACTTGAGAACGGCAAGGAGTTTCCAGGCTATGGATTCGGCTCTAACCGCGTGTCGGTATGCGAGATCGTCTTCAACACCTCAATGGTGGGCTACCAGGAGATTGTTTCCGACCCAACGTACACCGACCAGATTGTAGTCATGACCTACCCTCTCATGGGCAACTACGGCTTCATGGACGAGGACTACGAGAGTAAGTTCCCAACGATGGGTGGTATGGTTGTTCGCGAGTGCTGCGAGGCGCCAAGCAACTTCCGCTACACCAAGACCATGAACGAGACCTTCGAGGAGCTCGACATCCCAGCTATCAGCGGCGTGGATACTCGCATGATAACACGCATCATCCGCGAGGAGGGCACACAGAAGGCTGTCATCGTCGACATCAACACCCCTACCGAGGAGGCTTTGGAGCTCATCAAGCGTAGCGAGCCACGTCGTGACCAGGTGGAGCGCATCAGCTGCAAGAAGCGCTGGTTCTCGCGTACGCCAAACCACAAGTGGGATGTTGTAGCCATCGACTGCGGCATCAAGTATAGCTTCATCCGCCAGCTCAACATGAAGGGCTGCAACGTGACCATCGTGCCTTTCAACTCCACTCCCGAGGAGATCATGGCATTCAATCCCGACGGCATCTTCGTATCTAACGGTCCAGGTAACCCTGCCGACGTTACCGTTGTGTGCGACACCATCAAGGCGTTGTGTGGCAAGCTGCCTATCTTCGGCGTAGACCTCGGCCACGAGATTATCGCCACAGCCTATGGCGCTGGCATCGACAAGCTCAAGTTCGGTCACCACGGCTCTAACCACCCTGTGAAGTACCTCGAGAATGGCAAGTTGGAGATTGTGACACAGAACCACAGCCATGTTGTCAACGAGGCATCGCTCGCCGCAACACCACTCACCGTGACACACCGCAACCTCTTGGATAATACCATCGCAGGCACTGAGGCTGTCACCGACCACGTATTCTCGGTACAGTATCACCCCGACTGCACGCCAGAGGCAAGCAGCACATATCTATTCGATAAATTCATTAAATTGATGGAGGACCAGAAACATGCCTAAGAGAACAGATATAAAGAAAGTAATGGTCATCGGCTCAGGACCTATTGTCATTGGTCAGGCCGCAGAGTTCGACTACGCAGGTACACAGGCGTGTCTTGCTCTTAAGGAGGAGGGTTATCAGGTAATCCTTGTTAACTCCAACCCTGCAACAATCATGACCGACACACATATTGCCGACAAGGTATATATGGAGCCACTCACCTTGGAGTACGTTGCAAAGATTATCCGCTACGAGCGTCCCGATGCTATCGTACCAGGTCTTGGTGGTCAGACAGGCTTGAACCTCGCCGTTCAGCTCGCCAAGAAGGGTATTTTGGAGGAGTGCGGCGTCGAGATCTTGGGTACATCGTTCACCTCTATCGAGGAGGCTGAGGATAGAGAGCTCTTCAAGGACCTCTGCATCCGCATCGGCGAGCCTGTTATCCCTTCACGCATCACCAACTCTATCGAGGAGGGTGTAGAGGCAGCAAAGGAGATTGGCTACCCTGTAGTCTTGCGTCCAGCCTTCACACTCGGTGGTACAGGTGGTGGCTTTGCCGACAACGAGGAGGAGTTGCGCGACACTATGCGTAACGCTCTTGCCCTCTCGCCTATCCACCAGGTGCTTGTCGAGAAGAGCATCAAGGGCTACAAGGAGATCGAGTTCGAGGTTATGCGCGACAAGAACGACACCGCCATCGCCATCTGCTCTATGGAGAATGTCGACCCTGTGGGCATCCACACTGGTGACTCTATCGTTGTTGCCCCAAGCCAGACACTCGCAGCCAAGGAGTACAACATGCTCCGCTCAAGTGCCTTGAAGCTTATCCGCGCACTCAAGATTGAGGGTGGTTGCAACGTTCAGTTTGCTCTCGACCCACTATCATTCAAATACTTCATCATCGAGGTTAACCCACGCGTGAGCCGTTCATCAGCCCTCGCATCGAAGGCGAGTGGCTACCCTATCGCTCGCGTCACCGCCAAGGTTGCTGTGGGCATGACCCTCGACGAGATCCAGATAGCCAACACCCCAGCCAGCTTCGAGCCTACGTTGGACTACATCGTTACGAAGGTAGCACGCTTCCCATTCGACAAGTTTAGCGACGCATCGAACGAGCTTGGCACACAGATGAAGGCTACAGGTGAGGTGATGAGCGTTGGTCGCACCTTCGAGGAGGGTCTTCTCAAGGCAGTGCGCTCTTTGGAGACTGGCGTATGCCACATCTACCACAAGAAATTCGACACCATGTCTGTTGAGGGCATCCTTGCCTACATCCGCAAGGGTACCGACGACCGCATCTACGCCATCGCCGAGCTTATCCGCCGTGGTGTTGACCTATTGCACGTCTATGACAACACGAAGATCGACCTCTTCTTCTTGGAGAAGCTCAAGAACATCGTCGAGATGGAGAGCGTTGTTAAGGCTAACGTAGGCGACGCCGAGGTATTGCGCGATGCAAAGCGCATAGGCTTCAGCGACAAGTTCATCGGTCGCCTATGGGATATGACCGAGAGCGAGGTATTCCTCCTACGTAAGGCAAACAACATCTACCCAGTATATAAGATGATTGACACCTGCGCTGCGGAGTTCGACTCTAAGGTGCCATACCTATACTCTACATATGAGCAGGAGAACGAGTCAATCGTTACAGAGCGTCAGAAGATTGTCGTTCTTGGCTCAGGTCCTATCCGCATCGGTCAGGGTGTCGAGTTCGACTACTCTACAGTACACGCCATCTGGGCTATCCGCGAGGCGGGCTACGAGGCTATCATCATCAACAACAACCCCGAGACTGTATCTACAGACTATACTACCAGCGACAAGCTCTACTTCGAGCCACTAACAGTGGAGGATGTGATGAACGTCATCGAGCTTGAGAAGCCTACAGGTGTTGTTGTATCACTCGGTGGTCAGACCGCCATCAACCTTGCCAAGCCTTTGGCAGACCTCGGCGTGCAGATCATCGGCACAGGCATCGAGGCTATCAACAATGCCGAGGATAGAAAGTGCTTCGAGGCTATCATGCGCAAGGCTGGTATCCCACAGCCTGAGGCTGAGGCTATCACCGACATCGAGCGCGGTGTGGCAGCTGCCGAGCGTATCGGCTACCCTGTATTGGTACGTCCAAGCTACGTGTTGGGTGGTCGCGCCATGCAGATTGTATCCAACGAGGAGGCGTTGCGCCACTATCTCAAGACTGCCGTTGAGGTCAACGAGGACCAGCCAGTGCTTGTAGATAAGTATATCGTTGGTAAGGAGTTGGAGGTAGACGCCATCTGCGACGGCAAGGATGTCTTCATCCCAGGTATCATGGAGCACGTTGAGCGCACAGGTATCCACTCTGGTGACTCAATCAGCGTATATCCTACCTTCAGCGTCAGCCAGCAGGTCAAGGATGCCATCATCGACTACACCATCCGTCTTGGTAAGGAGATTGGCATCGTTGGTTTGTACAACATCCAGTTCATCGCCGACGACAACGACAAGGTATACGTCATCGAGGTTAACCCACGCTCATCGCGTACTGTGCCATTCCTCTCAAAGGCCACTGGCACACCTATGGCAAACATCGCAACTAATGTCATGCTCGGCAAGTCGCTCAAGGAGCAGGGCATAACAAAGATTATCGCCGACGAGAAGAAGCGCTGGTATGTCAAGACCCCAGCCTTCTCATTTGCGAAGATCCGCGGTGTCGACTCATACCTATCGCCCGAGATGAAGTCTACGGGTGAGGCTATCGGCTACGACTCATCGTTGCGCCGTGCGCTGTACAAGTCATTGCAGTCATCGGGCATGAAGATTGCCAACTACGGTACCATCTTCGTATCTATCGCCGATGCTGACAAGCCACGCGCCTTGCCTCTCATCCGTCGCTTCTACGAGCTCGGCTTCAACATCGAGGCTACCAGCGGCACTACGAAGTTCTTGCGCGAGAATGGTATCCGCACACGCTGTCTCAAGAAGCTCAGCGAGGGCTCATCGGAGATCTTCGACTCTATCCGCAAGGGTCACATCAACTATGTTATCAACACTATCGATATCAACCAGCACAGCTCTCGCCTCGACGGCTACGACATTCGCCGTTGCGCAGTTGAGAACAACGTCACCATCTTCACCGCACTCGAGACCGTGAGCGTACTTCTCGACGTCTTGGAGGAGATCACACTCGGTGTATCGACAATTGATGCAGAATAGACTATGTATAAGAAAGGTATATACACTATCCTAAGTAACGAGCCTCTAACACCTGCGGTCTATCGCATGGTGTTGGAGGGCGATACTCAGTATATCACCCGCTCGGGACAGTTTATCAACATCGAGCTCGAGGGCAAGTTCCTACGTCGTCCCATCTCTGTTGCCGACTACGACGCAACGACCGTGACTATTATATATAAGGTTGTGGGTCGTGGCACAGAGCAGATGAAGCACCTTGCCGTGGGCACAAAGCTCGACATCCTCACAGGTCTTGGCAATGGCTTCAATACCGACAACTCTGGCGAGCGTCCATTGCTCGTTGGTGGTGGTGTTGGCGTGCCTCCAATGTACAATCTCTGCAAGAGACTACTATCGGAGGGCAAGAAGCCTATCATCATCATCGGCTTTAACACCGCCTCGGAGGTATTCTACATGGATGAGTTCAAGGCGTTGGGCGTCGATGTATACTGCTCAACTGCCGATGGCTCGGTGGGCACCAAGGGCTTTGTTACGGATGTCATCCGCGAGAAGGCGTTGTCGTTCGACTACATCTACTCGTGTGGTCCGCTACCAATGCTCAAGGCGCTGTACGACGCCACGGAGGTGGATGCTGAGTTCAGCTTCGAGGAGCGCATGGGCTGTGGCTTTGGCGCCTGCATGGGATGTACGTGCAAGACGAAGTATGGCAACAAGCGCATATGTAAGGATGGTCCAGTACTAAAACGCGAGGAGATTATATGGTAAAGCACTTTGACACCTCTGTTGAGCTCGCTGGTGTGAAGCTCGACAACCCCATCATTCCCGCCTCGGGAACATTTGGCTTTGGTCGTGAGTTCGCTGAGTACTACGACATCGACTGCCTTGGTGCTATATCAATCAAGGGTACTACGCGTGAGGCTCGCTTCGGCAACCCCACACCACGTATTGCCGAGTGCACCTCGGGACTTATCAACTCGGTAGGTCTTCAAAATCCTGGTATCGACAAGGTCATCTCTGAGGAGCTACCCCACCTTCGCGAGATCTTCCACAAGCCTATCGTTGCCAACATCAGCGGCTTCTCGTTGGAGGAGTATGAGGAGTGTTGCGCAAAGATTGACAAGGAGGAGCAGGTTGAGATTATCGAGGTCAACGTATCGTGTCCCAATGTGCATAACGGTGGCATGAGCTTCGGCACACAGCCCGAGTCGGCTGCCGAGGTTACACGTCGCGTGAAGGCAGTGACCACAAAACCCGTATTCATCAAGCTAAGCCCCAACGTTACGGACATCGTCGCTATAGCACGTGCGTGCGAGGAGGCTGGCGCTGATGGTATCTGCCTAATTAACACCTTGCTTGGCATGCGCATCGACACTATGCGTCGTAGACCCGTTATCGCCAATAAGATGGGCGGTTTCTCGGGCGACGCTATCTTCCCTGTTGCTGTTCGCATGGTCTACCAGGTGGCTAACGCCTGCCACATTCCTGTCATGGGTTGTGGTGGTGTAAGCTCAGCCTCGGATGTCATCGAGATGATGATGGCTGGTGCTACAGCAGTGCAGGTGGGTGCTGCCAACCTAAAGAACCCATATGCTTCGAAGGAGATTATCGAGGCACTACCCCAGGAGATGGAGCGCTTGGGCATCGAGCGCCTTAGCGACATCATCGGCATTGTAAAATAAGAGTTAAAAAATAGAGAATACTATGGCTAAGAGAGATGTAATTATTGCTTGCGACTTTAGCAGCAAGGAGCAGACCTTGAACTTCTTGGATAAGTTCACCGGTCGCAAGCCTTTTGTGAAGATTGGCATGGAGCTATTCTATGCCGAGGGTCCCGAGATCGTACGCACCATCAAGGCGCGCGGTCACCGCATCTTCCTCGACTTGAAGCTTCACGACATTCCAAACACCGTAAAGAAGGCTATGTCCGTATTGCGTAACTTGGATGTTGACATGACCAACGTACACGCAGCAGGCACTGTCGACATGATGAAGGCGGCTATCGAGGGTCTCACACGCGAGGATGGCACACGCCCATTGCTCATCGCCGTAACACAGCTCACCTCTACATCTGAGGAGCGCATGCAGAAGGAACTTCTCATCGGCGCATCTATCAACGACACCATCGTTAAGTATGCCGAGAACGCAAAGGCAGCAGGCTTGGATGGCGTGGTATGCTCACCATTGGAGGCCGCTATGGTTAAGGATGCTTGCGGCAAGGAGTTTATGACCGTAACCCCAGGTGTTCGCTTCGCTGATGGCGATGTTGGCGACCAGGTACGCGTGACTACCCCTGAGCGCGCCAAGGAGATCGGCTCCGACTTCATCGTCGTTGGTCGTCCTATCACCGCAGCTGATGATCCAGTGGCAGCATACGAGCGTTGCATGAGAGAGTTCGCAGAGTAAGAAACAAATAGTAACACACTAAAACTGAATATATTATGGAGAAAAAGATAGCTAAAGATCTATTGTCTATTAGCGCAGTATTTTTGCGTCCTGAGCAGCCTTTCACATGGGCAAGTGGCATCAAGAGCCCTATCTACTGCGACAACCGTCTAACCCTCACCGCTCCCGAGGTGCGTAACCACGTGGAGGAGGGCTTGGCAGAGCTCATCCGCAAGCACTACCCCGAGGTAGAGGTATTGATGGGTACATCAACAGCAGGTATCGCCCACGCAGCCATCACCGCTACAATCCTTAACTTGCCTATGGGCTACGTTCGCTCAGGCTCTAAGGACCACGGCCGTGGCAACCAGATTGAGGGTAAGCTCGAGGCTGGTCAGAAGGTCGTTGTTGTCGAGGACCTCATCTCTACTGGCGGTAGCTGCATCGAGGTTGTCGAGGCATTGCGCAACGCTGGTGCCGATGTATTGGGCATCGTGAGCATATTTACCTACGGCATGCAGAAGGGTATCGACCGCATCGCAGCTGCCAACACCAAGAACTACTCACTCTCTAACCTCGACGCTTTGGTAGAGGTAGCAGCCGAGGAGGGTTACATCAAGGCTGAGGATAAGGAGCGCATCATCAAGTTCCGCAACAACCCATCTGACGAGAGCTGGATTAAGTAACAACCACAAACAGGAGATTAAGCATGAAGCACTTGATAGACCCCACCGACCTCTCCATTCAGGAGATTGCCGAGATTATCGCTGTTGCTGAGGATATCATCGCCAACAGAGAGAAGTATAGCGATGTATGCCGTGGCAAGAAGCTCGCAACACTATTCTACGAGCCAAGCACCCGTACCCGCCTTAGCTTCACCGCCGCAATGATGGAGCTTGGTGGCAACGTATTGGGCTTCGCCGATGCCAAGTCGTCGTCGGTATCCAAGGGCGAGACAGTGCAGGACACAGTGAGGGTTATCAACTGTTTTGCCGATATCATCGCTATGCGCCACAAGGTGGAGGGAGCTCCCCTTGCCGCTACGGAGGTGTCACGCACACCTATCATCAATGCTGGCGATGGCTCACATAGCCACCCTACGCAGACGATGACCGACCTACTTACAATAAAGCGTGAGTTAGGCACACTTAACAACCTGACTATCGGTCTTGTGGGCGACTTAAAGTATGGTCGTACGGTGCACTCTCTGATCAAGGCTATGGCGCGTTACGAGAACACTCGCTTCATCCTCATCGCACCTCCAGAGTTGGCACTTCCCGACTACATCAAGCACGACGTGTGTGACCGCTACGGCATCCCTTACCGCGAGGTCGACAACATCGAGAGCGTCATTGGCGAGTGCGACATACTCTACATGACACGCGTGCAGCAGGAGCGCTTCACCGACCTTGAGGAGTATGAGAGAGTTAAGGATTGCTTCGTGTTGGATGCAGCCAAGATGCGTGGTGCCAAGGAGCGTATGGCGGTCCTTCACCCACTGCCACGTGTTAACGAGATTGCTATCGACGTCGATGCAGACCCACGCGCTGCCTACTTCCGCCAGGTGGAGAATGGCAAGTTTGTGCGCATGGCACTCATCCTCAAGCTCCTCGAGTGGCAGAACGACTCGGAGCGCAAGTTCGACCACGGTGGTAGTGACACAGGTCACACGTGCCCTAACCCACTTTGTATCTGCAACCTTGAGCCTGTACACAAGCGCTTCGAGAGTATCGATGGCAAGGTGCGTTGCGTCTACTGTGAGTCAGAGGCGAGATAGTGTCATCTAATAACACATAAGCACGGAGGCTAATCCACGAGGATTGGCCTCCTTTTACTTTCCCGTTCAACCCCCAAAACAGTCACTTCACCACGTTTCATGGTCGATTAGCCGATAAAGTGGACTTTTATCGTGGGTGTAGCTATTAACTTTGTTATAGCAAACAAACTATAACAATTATGAAGAGAATTTTTACACTTACTGTTGCCACGCTTATTACCGTGGCTACGGTTGCCCAGCAACCTTACAAGGTCTATTGTGCTCTATCGGCACGCCATAGCGAAACCTCGACAACAGCTATTAGTCGTGTGGAGATAGATTATGGGCAGGAGAGCCTGGTAAGGAACTACCTCGTAGATGAATCGGGCAAGCCTCTCAAGCTAAACTCAATAACTGCCGTAGCCAACTATATGTCTAAGCTGGGCTGGGAGCTTGAAGATAGCTATGTCGTAGGCGAGGATATTGACCGCTGTGTGTGGATAATGTCTAAGTACGTCAACAGCGACGAAGAGATTACCGATGGCTTCACCACACGCTGGATGCTCGAAAATAATGGGTCACACTCTGTCAAATAATCACATTTTATACGTATATATATTATAACGCGAGATATAATACCCCATAACATAATAAATATAACCAAATATTTGGAGGGGGGGGGAAATATATTATCTTTGCATAGCAATTAAATAAGTACCTATATGAAGCGATTTTCGACACTCTTTGCCGCACTTCTCATTGTGTGCGCAGCAACAGCTCAGGACTACAACATTAAGAGCGGAGACCCTATATCTATTCGCCTTATATCAGCCATTGACAGCGACAGCAATATACAGACAACACCTACTGCAATTGTTGATGCCAATGTCACAGACAACGAAGGTAACATCCTTATTCGTCGCGGCACAAACGTATCTCTCAGCACCGACATCACCAAGCGTAAAGGCTTAGGCAAGGCTGGCAGCATAAATGTTAACTGTTTAACCACCACAGCCGTTGACGGTCAAACAATCTACCTTATGGGCGGCATATCAGCCTACGGCGAGGATCGTGAAGAACTTGCCATAGGTCTTGGTATAGGTGCTGGAATCTTGGTATTCCCCTTTGGTTGCTTCTGCCTATGCATCAAGGGTGAGGACGCTCACATACCAAGCAATACTATAATCACTAACGTAGTCATGGATGACAACTATACAATTAACTATTAATAAGATAAGATTATGAAGAAGAGTTTAGCAATTTTACTCATTGCGCTCTTTGCATTTACGCAGAACGCCGATGCACAGAAAAGAAAGTACAACTACTATGACAAAGGCTATTGGGGCAATATCGAGGCCGTAGGTGGTGTTGTCCTTAGCGGTGGCGGTGGCGGCAGCGATATTGGTATCAGCACCGTACATGGAGGTCGCCTTGGACATGGCGTTGCTATGGGTATTGGTGCAGGTGTGTATATTGATATCAACAATCTCTATTACGCCTTCAACGTCCCCGTATTCTTGGAGACAAAATACTCTCCGATGAAGGGTGGCAAGTCACCATTCGTATCTCTACGTACAGGTCTTAGTATTACCGACAACCTTGCTACAGGCTTCTACCTCTCACCTGCCGTTGGTGTTGACCTTGGACGAGTATCGCTATTTGCTCGCTATGGTTTTAATCTATTCCCCATGAATGTAGATATTGATATTCCTGAGCTTGACATGAACATAAACACAGTAGCCAACATCAAGACTCACGCTTTATCAATAGGTTTAGCTGTGAACTTTTAGGGCATTACATAAAAGGAGCTGGCGAACAGAGCCAGCTCCTTTAGTTATGAGGTTAAAAGGGTGTTGTTTTAGACTTTTAAGCTATACGAAGCTCACCTCCGCAGCATCTCTCCAGCCGAGGAGCAACTCTTTGATTGTCATTCGCTTCTTGCCTGCCAACTGAACCGACTCGAAATATACAACACCATCCTTACAACGCACACCATACGTAGTACGACCATCCGTCACGACACTACCGACACTACCCTGCTTATCGTCGGCAACAAAGCGCACCTCAAAGAGCTTCACAGAGCCCACCTCGGCGCCATCCTTGAATAGTGGCGACCACGCCGCAGGATATGGCGAAAGACCACGAACGAGGTTTACGATATCGCGACCCTCACGCGACCAATCTACCCTACAATCATCCTTGAAGATCTTAGGCGCAGGCTTCAACGTGTTCTCATCGATGTGCATCTGCTCAATAGGTGTATAGTCACCCGTAGCAACCGCATCCACACTCTTCGTAACAAGCTCCGAGCCTATGTGCATAAGCTTGTCGTAGAGCGTTCCGATATTATCCTCCGCAAGAATATCCACCTCCTGCTGAGCGATGATAGCACCCTTGTCAATCTCATGGTTGAGCAAGAAGGTGGTAACACCCGTACGTGTCTCACCATTGATGATTGCCCAGTTGATGGGCGCAGCACCACGATACTCCGGAAGTAGCGATGCGTGGAGGTTGAACGTACCAAGGCGAGGCATAGCCCACACAACCTCGGGTAACATTCTGAATGCTATAACAATACCAAGGTCTATATCAAGTGCTTTTATAGCCTCCAAGAAGCCCTCATCACGTAGCTTCTCAGGCTGCAATATAGGCAAGCCAAGCTCCTTTGCCGTGAGCTTAACATCACTCTCGTGCATCTTCTGACCACGACCTGCTGGCTTATCGGGTGTGGTGACAACAGCCACTACATTATAGCCCTCGGCAACAAGACGTCTGAGCGACGTCGATGCAAACTCGGGCGTACCCATAAAGAGTATTCGTAGATTCTTCATACTTTACTTCTTCTTTTTCTTCTTACCAAACTTCATCCACGCGGGGATATACTTCGACACCCTCTTGCGGAACTTACGTATACGACCATCATACCAGTCGGTATCCAAAAGCGAGGAGTCGTTCGTCGCCTTATAGATAAGATATACCGCCACTGGCGCTAAGACAAATGTCGGCAGCCACATACCGTAGAATGGCTCCCACAAGCCCTCGCCAGACATCTTAGAGCCCGAAATGCTGATGACATAGTAGATGACGAAGAATATCAGCGATATGACGATCGGCGTACCAAAACCACCCTTTCGAATGATTGCGCCAAGAGGTGCTCCAATGAAGAAGAAGATGATGACCGACACCGGAAGGGTTAGCTTGCGATGCCACTCATTATGAGCACGATAGAGCTGCGTAATTGCAATCTTCGACAACTGCTCATCAACGACATTCGAGCCCTTGGCGATGCGTGCCGAGTTGCTGGCGTCAATAATCAACTTCGACCTCTCTCTTAGCGACAGCCCCGCGATAGAGTCAGCCACATTCACGACCTTAAAGTTTGTCTTATCGTAGACAATCGAGTCGCCGCCGAGTATAGAGTGGTCATAGGGGAATATACGCTCCTTGACCAAAGGACCATATGTGGCACCCGTCGTATTACGAATATAGATATTTAGTGAATCGATGAGCTCATCGAGTCCATCCATGTCGCGCGTCTGTGACTCACTAAACTCACGCGTCATATCCTCCTCAGGTATAGACAACTGAGCAATAGGGATGGTAGCATCCTGACGCTCAAAACTATGGCTACGAAGCGTATTATCATTGTACCACGTGCCATTACGCGAATGTTCATGCGTAACGCCATTATAAAGGGTTACAGTAAGATAGCTCTTATCGTCCGACATCTTCATATATCCCGAGTCGGCAACCGTAGTGGTCATATCGCCCTGCTCATCGCTGAAGTCGAAGATAACCACCTTCTCAAGCTTACCGCTCTTCTCATCCTGGTGGTGCACCTTGACAACCATATTGGGCAGACCCGTAAAAAAGACGTCATCCGGAAACTTCATCTCCTCGCGCTGCTGACGCACGTCGATGATGATGTCATACATTCGCTTATTTGCCTTAGGCACCAAGTCGTTAGAGATATAGTAGCTACCAGCAGCGATTAGCAAGACCAACACGAATAGCGGTCTGAAGATCTTCATCAAAGACATACCCGCAGCCTTCATCGCTAAGAGCTCGAAGCTCTCGCCGAGGTTACCCATGGCCATAATACCCGACAACAACATCGCCAATGGAAGACCCAATGGAATCATACTTGCCGAGGCGCAGGCAAAGAGCTCTGCGATAGTACTAACATCGAGTCCCTTACCTGTAAGCTCATCAATATAACGCCATACGAAATTCAACATCAAGATAAACTGCACGATGAAGAATGTCGCGAGCAATGGACCTATATAGGCTTTGAGAACAAGTTTATGTATCTTTTTCATTGACGCAATCTATTTCGGCACAAAGATAGAATTTTTACACAAATAAGCATTGCCACAAGGGTAAATATTATGCAGCTACCCGTAGGCAAATCCCACTGATAGCTCACAATAAAGCCCGCCACGTTGCCCACAACAGCCACAACCGCCGCCCATATAGCCATCTTTCGATAATCCTTCGTGAGGGTATTTACGATAACCGCAGGGATGGTCATCAACGATAGCAGCAATATTATACCCATCACCTTTATGGATAGCACGATGGTCACCGCAATAACAATCGCCATGATATAGGCTATGAGAGCCTGATTGATGCCTTGACTCTTGGCATACTCCTCATCAAAGGTCACGAACATAAGCTTACGCAGGAGCAGCAAAGCACCTAAAGTAACAAACAAAGTAAGCCACATAAGATACTCTATATCTGCATCATTAACAAGCAGTATATTACCGAACATATAGCTTGTTAAATCGGTGGCGTATCCGGGACGCAACGACATGAAAACAACACCCACCGCCATGCCAAGTGCCCATATTATACCAACGGCCGAGTCCTCTCGAATACGTCCTCTACGCGAAGCGAACTCGATACCCAACGAAGAGAGAGCGGCAAACGATAGCGAGCCAAGCAGAGGGTCAACGCCGGCATATAGAGCCATGCCCAGACCTCCAAACGAGGCATGGGTGATACCTCCACTGAGGAAGACCATACGGCGCGCCACCACATAACATCCGACAATGCCACATGTTATGCCCGATAGCACCGAGGCGATAAGCGCTCGAGTAAGAAATTCGTATGATAATATGTCAACGATTATCTCATTCATAGATGGCGTCGCAGCTCATAATTTAGTTAATGCGTGCAAAATTAACTTTTTTTCGTAATAATACGAAAAGTTTTCTTAGTTTCAATCAACTTTTTGTAACTTCGCCAGCGAAAATTTGAAGTTTAGCCAATATGACACACAAGAGAGTCAGCTTTCATACGTTGGGTTGCAAACTCAACTTCTCGGAATCATCAACCATCGCACGCGAGTTTGAGCGCGGCGGATACGTTCGCGTTGAGCCATCAGCGCCAACAGATGTCGCGGTGATAAATAGCTGTTCGGTAACCGAGCACGCAGATAAAAAATGCCGCAACATCATACGCAAGATACACCGCCGCAACCCCAATGCTATTATAGCCGTTACGGGGTGTTATGCCCAGCTGAAGCCAAACGATATAGCCAAGATTGATGGTGTTGATATAGTGCTAAGCAACAATGATAAAGGCGATTTATATAAACGTGTGATTGAGCTACAAAATAGAGGACAAGCCGAGGTGTATAGCTGCTCAGTGGAGAACCTCACACGCTTCTTTGCCGCCTACTCATCGGGAGATAGGACACGCTCCTTCCTAAAGGTTCAGGATGGCTGCGACTACAAGTGCGCCTATTGTACAATTCACTATGCACGTGGAGCCAGCCGCAATATGCCCATTGCCGACATTGTTGAGGAGGCTAAAGAGATTGCTGCAGCAGGACAGAAGGAGATTGTAATCACAGGTATCAACACTGGTGATTTCGGCAGAACAACAGGCGAAAAGTTCATCGATCTTCTGCGCGAACTCGACAAGGTTGAGGGCATCGAACGCTACCGTATATCGAGCATAGAGCCAAACCTTATAACTGACGAGATTATAGAGTTTTGCGCCGCGTCACCTAAATTCATGCCTCACTTCCATATTCCACTGCAAAGTGGCTCAACTAAGCTACTCGGCATGATGCGTAGAAGATACACTGCCGAGCGCTACCGCGAGCGCATTGCAAAGATACGTTCGCTCATGCCCGACTCCTTCCTTGGTGTGGATGTTATCGTAGGCTTCCCAGGCGAGGGCGAGGAGGAGTTCATGGAGAGCTATCGCCTACTCGAGGAGGTTGGCGCTTCGTTCCTGCATATCTTCCCATTCTCGGAGCGACCAGGCACACCTGCAGTCGATATGCCCAACAAGGTGCAGCCCAGCATTTCAACAGAGCGCGTAGCTCGCCTTGAGGAGCTCAGCACGAGGTTGCACAGGTCATTTGCCGAGCGCTATCTGAACACCGAGCGCGATGTACTTTTCGAGAGCACCGAGCACGATGGCAGAATGTATGGCTACACAGACAATTATCTGCGCGTCTACGCTACATATAACGAGCGTTATATCAACACGATATGCCGCGTTGCGTTAAAAGAAATCGATGCCGACGGCAATATTAGCTGCGAAATTGTTGGATAATTACGACAAAAGTATTACTTTTGTAGGGATTTACCCATATGAACAATATCGCATAACTACTATGTGGCAAAAGATAACTGATTTTTTTAAGATTGAGAGTCTAACGACACGTATTCGCTTGGCGTTTATGTGTCTCACATTCCTATTGCTATTCTCCGGAGTGATGTCGCTCATGGAGTTGGAGCGCGTTGGTCAAGACACAGAGAAGATTCTTTTGGCGAGCAAGTCGAATGTCGACCTTGCTGGCGAGATGCTCGATGCGCTCAACAAGCAGAATAACGCCATGATCAACATGGCGGTAAAGGGCGAAGATATAAAGCTTCATCGCGCAACCTGCGAGGAGGGCATTAAGGATTTGTCGCATACCGTAGGCTTAGCTAAAGAGGTTGTAAAGCAGACCGAGAACCCCCACTCTGCCGACCAACTCATAAGCGCCACCAATCGCATCAACAACTACTCGAAGAGTTTTATCAACGGTGAGATTATCGACGAGTTCACCCAAAGCTATATCATGGAACATGGCAATCCAGAAGATAATAGCTTTAGAGGCGAACTATTTGTTGATGATGTAGATCGCATGGTGGCCGAGAAGGCAATCAAGGATAAGATTAACAACTGGTATGTCGAGGTGTATCAGCCACAGTATATCGAGCTATCTCACGAGATAACCCAATACATGACAGGTGTTCACAATACGCTTGGTCCTGAGGTCAACAACCTTAGCCATACGGCACGTCGCACCGTGACGCCAGTATTCATCACTCTGCTTGTGATGATTGCCATTGTATTGGTATTCTACTTCTTCATGATGATATATGTTGTCAAGCCGATTAAGCGAATTAACAAGAGTCTCGGCACCTACTTGGCATATAAGACGCCATTTGACGACAGCATACTCAGCCGTGACGAGATACGCACTCTGCGTGACAGAATTGCCGCGCTCATTTCAAGAATACGATAAACAGAAGAGCATAAGGTCATGAGAATTGATGTTGTAATACGATATATCGGCATGGTGCTGCAGTTCATTGCGGCATTTATGTTGGCAGCTGCCGGTGTCTCTATGCACAATAACTTCGACTCGGGCTTCTACCCTCTCCTACTCTCCGCCATCACTACCGCCATGCTCGGTATATTCCCAATGATCTTTGTGGATAAATCCGAGGAGGTTAAGACGAAGGAGGGCTACGCCATTGTCGTTGGCTCATGGTTGCTTGCTTGCATCGTCGGATCATTCCCATACCTAATTTGGGGCGGCGAGTTTGGCGCTATAAACGCATGGTTTGAGAGTGTTTCGGGATTTACAACAACCGGAGCATCTATCCTTAACGACATAGAGTTCCTACCCCAGGGATTGCTATTCTGGCGCTCTGCATCTGCATGGATTGGTGGTATTGGCGTTGTATTGTTTGCGCTGGTCATCCTCCCATCGATGGGACACAGCCGCCATATGCTCTCAAGCCAGGAGCTATCCTCAATTGCCAAGGATAACTTCCACTATCGCTCAAGGGTTATCATCCGCATCATCATCCTCGTATACGTCGGTTTGACCATCATAACCACCCTACTATTGAGGTACAATGGCATGGAGTGGCACGATGCCGTCAACCACGCCATGAGTGCTTGTGGAACATGCGGATTTAGCACCAAGAATGCATCTGTGGCATTCTACAACAGCCCATCGTTGGAGCTTATTCTCATGGGAGCCATGGCGCTATCGGGCATCCATTTTGGTATTCTCTATGCGACAATAACAGGCAAGCGCAACAACATCTTCCGCTCGGAGATCGTTCGTGTCTACATCGGCATGATGGTCGTAATAAGCCTAATCATTGCCATCAGCCTCTTTAGCGACAAGATCTACGATTCGTTTGGCGAGGCTCTGCGCCACGCCTCATTCCAGGTGGTAAGTATAACCACCACATCGGGATTTGCCACTGCCGACACCAACACATGGACTCCGGTGGCGGTGGTCCTATTGATATTCTGCACGGTAGTGTGCGGTTGTGCGGGCTCTACATCTGGAGGATTGAAGGTCGATAGATTGGTCATAGCATCAAAGATAGTACGCAATAGAATACGCATCCAGCAGCACCCCAATGCAGTACTACGTGTTAAGGTAGATGGCATAGTCCAGGATAGCAGCACGCAGAGTCTTGTGACTACCTTCATCATCGCCTACATACTATTAGTGCTAATTGGTACGTTCATGTATACGCTATTTGGCTGCGACCTAACAACTGGCTTTACGGCATCCATAGCCTGCATCAGCAACGTAGGTCCCGGCTTTGGAGAGGTGGGTTCGATGAGCAATTTTGCGGATCTTCCTCCAATGCTTAAGTTCACATCAACGATGCTAATGCTCGTTGGTCGTTTGGAGATATTTGGATTTATTCAGATATTCTTCCTAAACTCATGGAAATAGATTGTTTAGAGATAATATAGACACAAGCAATTATAACAATGTTAAAGCGACACACTATAACACTCTTTGCCCTTATGGGTTTTATCGTATCAGCCCTTGCCGTCGTATCTACGGATGGTGTGGTTAAGTATGATAACCCCACTGGCGCAAAGCTCGAGGAGAACGAGGAGTATCAGAGGCTCATGGTAGAGAACGATCGCATGAAGATGATGAACGACTCTATACAGATGCTACTTAACGAGGTCAAAGAGGAGAGAAGGTTATACTTAGACACCCTCACCACGGAGCCCTCAAGGGAGATTATGCACCGCTATAGTCAGCGCATTGTCAACCTCGAGGATGAGATGTTCAACATCACACAGAAGCAGGGCGAAATTGCAAGTCGCATAAACGACATTGAGATGTCTATCATTGCCGCTGATTTTGTTAACGTGTTCGACAATAGCGCAAAACAAAATAGCAAGGATGCCGCAACGGAGGAGGAGGCGCCAGTAGTTGAGAATAACGAGAATATGGAGGCACCAGCAGAGGAGAGCACCGAGGGTGCGAACACCACAGAGGGCGAGGATCAGACAGTTAGCGAGACTGAGGAGAGCCAGCCTACGGAGGATAGTAGCACTGCGACCGAAGCCGTTGAGCCAACAGAAGAGCCTGTTGTCGTTCCCCGCCGCAACATCATCGACGATGATCGTTTCATTAACTCGTTGGGCGAGAAAGATCTCAATGACCTACGCATGGCACAGCAGGAAGAGAGTAATACAGAGGCTCTTGTAGGCGAATATATCAAGCAGTACGAGATATTAAACGCCACTGCTTCAGCATACGACAATGCTCGAGATCAGCAAACCGCAGACTCTATATATACGGAGTTCGCTGCTATGGTTGAGACTCTCGACGCTCTCAATAACGAAATTAACCGAAAGTGGAACTTTGTGGTCGATACAAAGTATTACGCTTATGGCTATATTATAGAGAAGGAGCGAAACAAGGAGCTTCTAAATCGACTCGACGATAGATTTAACACCACACTTCAGCAGTGCGCGAACAATGACGGATTGTATTCGTCAAATGGCGTTATGCACTACGCTATCAGTCGCCCAGTGATTGTTGACTTGGAGTTGGAGCTATCGACGGCATTGGGCATCAACGATGCTATTGACTCGCTTAGCACAGCGCGCAACACATTGGTTACGCCAAACTACCATCTTGCCCCTATAGAGCTTCCTGAGCGACGTCTATTTATCGACTATCACGACATAACTTTTGGTCGCACAAATTACTACAGCAGCAGTAACCCAGTACCTGAGGTTAAGGTATACGAGCGTGGCACAATATACCGCATACTGCTCGGTATCTTCAAGTCGCAACAGCCAATGACACTCTTCAAGGGCGTACGTCCACTATATATTCAGAAGGACGACAGTGGTCTGCACCACTACTATGCAGGCGGCTTTGCCACCTACGACGAGGCGAAGGCAGCACAACGAGAGTTGTTCGACAATGGCTTCAAGGCACCAGAGATCTGCTGCTGGATGGATGGTGTAATGACAAATCTATCATTGGAGAGCGACACATCAGATGATACACAACCTGTAGAGGGCACAGCAAAGCGCTATATGTTGCGTATTATGGAGCAAGATATGTCAGACGCCATTAAACAGCGCATCGCAGAGCTACACCCCACAAAGATGATTTCGCTAACTAAGGATGGATATGTGGTAGGCTCATTTGAGGGTCACGACGAGGTGACAAGGCTATTTATCACACTTGGCGATGAATTTGGTATTAACTTAGAGATTTTAGAAGTAGAGGTAAAATAAGGGATAAGATATGAAAAGAACACTATATATATTAATGTTTATAGCGACGATTGGCATTAGCGCCGTATCGTGCAAGAAGGAGTCAACCAAGGAGTTTGAGGTACCCTCGGAGAGCATATTGGTGGCAAAGACATATCGTGGAGGTACAGTAACCACATCGTTTAAGTCATTCAACATCGCATCCATCAGCGCAACGAGTGTGCCTAAGGGCTGGAATGTAGAGTACATAGATATGTACACTAAGACTATCGCCGTCACTGCTCCGACAAGCTTCGAGGACGGCGAGGAGAAGAGCGGAACGATGACTCTCAACGGTTATACGCCTCTTGGTGATGCCAAAAGTGTGGATATCTACCTTGCCATACTTGAGAATGACGACATAGACTATAGCGGCGCACCTGCCAACTGCTATATCGCCAACCAGGCTGCTACGCGCTACCTCTTCAACCCAATGATAGGTGGTAGCACTACCCCACTCGAGACTGCCTATGTAGAGCTTATATGGGAGTCGGAGCAGAATGTGGTTAGCTTCATCGATATGTCGGTTGATGAAGAGGGCAAACCAGTTGCATCGTTCTATATCAAGCCAGCGCTCGATGAGAACGACGAGCCACTCGACATACTACGTCCGGGTAATGCCGTTATCGGCGCCTACGACTCTAACAATAATCTCATTTGGACATGGCACGTATGGGCGACAAATAACAACCCAACAGATAACACCATCACCCTCAATGGAGATGAGCTGATGAATGTCAACCTTGGTGCAAATGTAAATAGCGAGGGCGACAAGAGAAGCGATAAGATCATTGAGTCATATGGTATGTACTACCAGTGGGGACGCCGCACGCCAATTGTGGGTCCACAGTCGTGGAATTTCATCCTCAATGAGGATAAGATTATGTATAATAGGAATGGCTACGAGCGACGCCTTAAGTATGAGGCGTCTACAGCCGAGACGGGCAACGTGGAGTGGGCAAACAATAACCCAATGACCATTATCACTGGCAATGAGGATAATGTCTACGACTGGCTCTATGAGGGTCACGAGAGGCTATGGGATAGCGAGACAAAGAGTGAGCACGACCCATGTCCTGCGGGCTGGCGCATACCCGATAGCTCGATATATGCAAATCTAACGATTAGTGCTGCAGATGATGAACTATCATGGCAGGAGGCGCAGGGCATGTATGGCTGGAACCTTGTGGATAAGAGCGATGCTTCGAAGAGCTACTTCTTTACTGCGCAGGGTCGACGCAACTATATCGACGGCAGACTCGACATCGTTAACGATGATGATACACGCCCTATTCCATGGGCCGGCTACTACTGGACAGCGACAACAACCGAGGATGGCAAGGCTGAGGCAATGTTCTTCGATCTGAATAGCGCCACACGCACATGGAATGGCTTCGATGCAGCATATCCAATGCATCGCGCAAATGCTCTACCAGTGCGCTGCGTGAGGGAGTAACGACAACAGACAATAACAACAAAGGGCGGAAAACGATTTCCGCCCTTTGTTGTTATCCTCACCTCTTGTCGAAATACTCTAAGAAGCGCTGCTTATAGTTCTCGCCCAGAGGGATATACTCGCCATTATCAAGGAAGATACGACCCTTAGTATAGCTACTTATACGCTTGAGGTTGACAATGTAGGAACGATGCACACGCAGGAAGCTATCCGCCGGTAGCGAGGTCTCCATATTCTTGAGGCGGAAGAGCGTGGTAATGCTATTGCTACCCTCGATATGTAGTCGCACATACTCGCCAGCACTCTCCAAATATACTATATCCGAAATCTTCACAAGCTGCGTCTTGTAGTCAGCCTTTACGGATATAAACTCCTCCTTATCCGATGTCTCGGCCTCGTTCTGCGCCACAGCGCTCTCAGCAGCATGACAACGCTCCACAAGATCGACAAGCGAGATAACCTTCTGCGTTGCCTTTAGGAACTCATCATACGAGAATGGTTTCAAGAGGTAGTCTATGGCACTCAGCTTAAAGCCCTCGAGGGCATGCTCTGCGTGGGCGGTAGTAAAAATAATATAGTAGTTACCATCCAACTGACGCACAAAGTCGAGTCCATTGAGGTCGGGCATATTTATATCTACATATATAAGGTCCACCTTCTCGCGCTCTATCACCGTCTGCGCCTCCAGGGCGCTACGGCACGTTGCAACAAGCTCCAGCTGCTCGCAACGCTCTATATAGCTCTTCACCTGGCGTAGCGCCAAAGGCTCATCGTCGATTGCAATACATCTAACCATATTCTAACTATTTCAATATTGGTATTACTAACTTAACTCTATACTGGTCATCACTCGCATCATCAATCTTCAGGGTATAACTATTACCAAACAGCAGATCGAGACGCTTCGTGATATTACTCATACCTATACCGCTATGCTCGGTCGAGGATGTCTTATGCTTGCTATTAGTAACGATACATATCAGCTCATCATCCACAACATCTACATCAACAAAGATATACGACCTCTTGGAGTAGCTGATACCATGCTTGAAGGCATTCTCGATAAGCACAATCAGCAACAACGGGGGCATCTTAACGCTACGGCACACATTTAGATCGGGTACTGAGAGGCGTATGTCCACCTCATCTACATAGCGTATACGCATCAACTCTATGTAGTTATGCAGGAACTCCACCTCCTTGTCAAGTGTCGTATGGCTCTCACCCGAGTCGTAGAGCACATGGCGCAGCATACGCGAGAGATCCATGACGCTTCGTTTAGCCATATCCGTATCGAAATCGATCATAGCATGGATATTGTTGAGCGTATTCATCAGGAAATGGGGGTTTATCTGATACTTCAGATACTGCATCTGCTGCTCGATGTTCTCACGCTCAAGGATTGCCATGCGCTGCTCAGTATCGAGGGCTCGATAGTAGAGCTTAATCATGGTATTAGCCGCAGCCATAAGGATACTGAAGAGGACATTCCAATACCACTCAAGCTCCGTCAACGACGCCTTATTACGCAAGCTATCATCCATCTGCCAATAGCGGAAGTCGAGCAACTCGATAGTGCCAAACACGGCAAACACCACTATAAAAAGTCCCAGGATATACCACTTATAACGGTTGCGAAAGACGAGCTGTGGCGCCAATAATTTATTATTGACAACGAAGATAAGGAAGTATGGCGATATCTTACCCCACGAGATGATAACATTATCGAAGTCGATGGTCGCCTCAGCCATTAGGTGGGCATTCATAAAGGGGATGAGGAATATGGCGGACCACACTAAGGTGTAGACCATACTCTCTCCAAGTCGCATATTCTTAAATGTACGCATCCACTTCATAGATGCAAATGTAACGAATTTCGGGTAATCGACAAAAGAAAAGTGCGAATAATAAACGACAGCGTAGTTTTGTTCAGTAAAAAGCCTTATCTTTGGAAAAAATTAAGATTATGCTTAAGGGAGTTTTATTTGATATGGATGGTGTGCTCGTAAACAACCTCGAAGTACATCACAAGGCATTTATGGAGTTCTTCCGCCGCTACGGCATTGAGCGCTCGTTCGACGAGCTAAGCCACCTCTTTGGTCGCGGCAACGACGAGATTATGGGCGAGCTTATGCCAGCAGATATTGTCGAGCGCGTTGGCATCCGCGCCTTAGGTCATGAGAAGGAGGCTATATATCGCGAGATATACGCACCCACTATCACACCACAGGAGGGACTACATACCCTACTCGCAGCACTTCGCGATGCCGACATACGCTGCGCAGTAGGTTCATCGGGATATAGAGCCAATGTAGACTTCGTACTGGATAAGTGCCACATAAAGCCATACTTCTCGGCGATTGTTGCGGGCGACGAGGTGACACGCTGCAAGCCCGACCCAGAGATATATCTCACCGCAGCCGCAAAGCTCGGATTAGAGCCCGCGGAGTGCTTGGTATTCGAGGATGCTGAGGCAGGCATCGAGGCGGCAAAGCGTGCAGGAATGAAGGTTATAGCCTTGGCGACAACATTCACCCGCGACTTCCTCGAGACGACAGAGGCCGATATGATCATCAACGATTTCCGCGACATCGATGTTGCCACCATGCAACGCCTTATCGAGGCTTAGACGCGATCCAACAGGCGCTTAATAGGACCTATACGCAAGAATAGGTCGAGCACACGTGCTGGGAGAATAGCGCAGATTGCAACGACGAGTTTGGTGAAGAAGCCTGGCACAAGGCGTCTGCGTCCACGCATCATAGCCTTAATGCCTCGCTTGGCGATGGTCTCGGGGCGCATCATGATGCCGAGCGAGACAAAGCGACGACGCATCTTGTCGCTGAGCTTATAGAAAGGTGTGTCTACAGCACCTGGATATACCGAGGTGACACTAACGCCATAGCGGTGTAGCTCGTACCATAGTGCCGAGGCGAAGCTCTTAAGGTATGCCTTCGTAGCGCCATAGTGCGAGATTGTAGGATATGGCAACCACGCTGTTGAAGAGGACATGATAAGAATTCGTCCCTTGCGACGCTCCTTCATCTTCTCGCCATAGTAGCGACAAAGGAGTGTTGTTGTGGTGCAGTGTAGATCGACAATTGTCGCCAAGCGCTCAGGCGCAGTGTTCACAAGCGTCGAGAATAGCAACATACCTGCATTGCAGATGAGGATATCGACCTGCCATTCGTGATCCTCGGTATAGTCGAAGATACTCTTGGCGGCACTACGCTCCGCAAGGTCAATGCAGAGGGTGTGTACCTCGACATTGTAACGCTCACGCAGCTCGCCAGCTACATTTTCAAGCTCCGCAGCCTGGTTGCTTACTGCAATAATCGAGTAGCCACGCTCGGCAAGCAGCGTAGCATAACATCGGCCAATACCCGATGAGGCGCCAGTGATAAGTGCATAACTCATGGCGCAAAGATAGAAAAATTATACTATATTTATACTCCACAACTGCATATATATATGGCTAAGAAGATAGATAAGACAAATGCAGCACGCCTCTTAGACAGAGCTAAAATAGTCTATGAGCTTGTGCCATATAGGGTTGACGAAGACAACCTTGCTGCCACACACGTTGCCGAGGAGCTGGGTGAGGATATAGCCACAGTATTCAAGACCCTTGTACTGCGAGGCGATCGTAATGGGCTCTTCGTATGCGTTATCCCTGGCGACCACGAGGTGGACCTCAAGGCCGCCGCACGCATATCGGCGAATAAGAAGGCGGACCTTATACCTATGAAGGAGCTACTGCCCACAACAGGATATATCCGTGGCGGCTGCTCCCCTATCGGCATGAAGCGCCCACTGCCGACCTTCTTCCATGCCACATGCTTAGAGCATGAACGTATATACATAAGTGCAGGCGTTCGTGGTCTGCAGATTGGCATTAACCCCCGCGACCTTATTGAGTTTTGCAAGGCTACAGTTGCGGAGTTGTCGCATCCCATGGAGTAATATTTTCGCCCTAATTTTGGTAATATAAAAATATTTACTATCTTTGCACCGCTTAAGTGTAATACTTAAAGCACTCGGAGAATCCGTAGCTCAGCAGGTAGAGCACAACACTTTTAATGTTGGGGTCCCGGGTTCGAGCCCCGGCGGATTCACCAAAAGAGCGAGTGGCAGAGTTCATATGAACTCTGTTTTTTTTATCTATCTATATCCATTATGCAAGCATAGGCCTTAGATGGGACAGTCGAAAAGAGGTGGGGGGGAAAAAGAAAAAAATAGATAGAGGTATAAAGAAAATGTCCCGCTTTAAATGACGGGACATTGGCAATTACAATAACATAATATGCAAAGGTCTGCTATGAGGACGTGTTGGTCATAGAATTTAATTTTTGATTTTTTATGTATACCCACACGGAAATACCCCTGTAGGTTCAATATAGAAAGCTATTTACCAGATCCAACGATCGCAATATACAATACTATTATTCTTAATTATAACACGAGTGAGTCTGCAATAAAATTCAGCTACAAAGCCACCGTGATTCTTATACAATTTATCCTCATCATAACATTGATATTGCATCATCTCCCAATCATAGCTCATAGGCCAAGCATCGAAATCAGGTTCGTATTTTTTACGCACTTCCTCATCTTGTGCGCGTCTTTCTGCACCACAATATTCCTCTGGGTATATTATTGGTGTAATGGAGGAATCTCCTATCATATATAATCCCTTCTTGCAATACAATCGTACGGCAGGATCGGCGTATGGAGCGGCAGGGTTTCCTGACATACGGATGCACACAGTATCGCAACTATAGTCTATTAGATTTAAGCTATCTATTCTTCGTCCATGATTATCATAAATTCCTCGCGAATATTCAATACGCTTGTAATCTATCTTTGGTTTATCGCCATCTTCTGGGCAACCTCTACTTGCATATACATGGCGAACTTCTTTGCGACTTAAATATCGCCCAATATCATCAAAGCTATTAACTTCAAAATTTAAGGAGTCTGATTTACAATTTTGCATACATCTATCAGCCGCAAAAATATCATTACTATGCAAGCTTAAGAGGAAACATATTATTAAAACCTTTTTCATACAACACATTATAAAGTTTCTACCAGTCCCATCCGTCGCAATATACAATACGATTATTCTTGATAATTATGCGAATAAGCGTTTCGTGAACATCGGTTCTTTCGCCAAAATTTCTAATCATCTTTTGATCATCCCAGCAATTATATCTCAACATCTCCCAATCGTATGTCAATGGTAGAGCGTCAAGATCAGGGTAGTCCTTTCGTCTAATCTCCTCATAAATTGCTCGCGTCTGCTCGTTCACATACTCTGCATCAAATTGCTTCTCCACCAATCTATAATCTACCAACTCGTAGAGACCCTTGCCACACTTAAAGTCCAAGCTATAATTTGAATATGGGCTATTATAGACATCGCCAACAAACCATCCACACCAACCATCATATATTTGTATAGTGTCGCACTGGTAATTCACCAAATTCGACTCATCGACACTCTGCGCAAGTCTGGCATAATGATTTCGTAGAATTTTAGACTTTCTATTTATAGGCGTTTCGTACGAAACCTCGACGCAATCATCATAATCTACATATGTCACTCGATACTTCGTCTTGCTGAGATGTTGCACAACATCGTGAAAGTTGTTAACTTCCGATGAAGGCGTAATATCACCAACATTGCACGAGCCCATACTGGGAGCAGAGACCTTTGATGAAGCCTCCTCCTCGTGATGCGTAAGGGACGTATGTCTATTGCAAGATAGCAGCAATAGAGATAATAATAGCAACCTAACTCTCATTGTCATAGATATAGAGATATTTTACTGTCGTGATGTTTCGAGTGCAATTTACTTTGGCAAGTTACAAAGATTATATGATATTTCCAAACCTACCCCTGTGTTTTGTCTATTGATGGAGGTGATTTATACTACTTATCAGTCACGCCTATGGCAGGATAAAAATTTCCGATTGGTAAGTTCTGATTTTTGCCCTATATTTGCAGCAGAAAAAGAATATGAAATAAATAATTAAAACAATAAAAACTATGTCAGTAATTAATTTAACAAAGGGTGGTTTCGAGAACCGTATAGCTAAGATTGATAAACTTGCCGAGGGATGGCACTTTATTGGCGAGCGTCCAGCGCTCATCGACTTCTACGCATCGTGGTGCGGACCATGCCAGCGCCTTATGCTTACGATTGAGGAGGTAGCCTCAGAGCTCGATGGTAAGGTTGATATATATAAGGTGAATGTCGACGACGAGCAGGAGTTGGCAGACCTCTTCAAGATTCGTTCTGTGCCGACGCTTCTGTTTATCCCTATGGATGGCGAGCCACTACGCGCCATGGGAGCACTTCCCAAAGCGCAACTCAAAGCAGCTATTAAGGAGCACTTAGGTATTGAATAGTAGAGTGTTATAATAATGAAATTGGGCTGGATAGGACATACTTGACGTATCTCCTATTCAGCTCAATGATTGAGAGGCCGAGAATAGCCCCTTATCTCATGTGCGTGGAAGATTGTTGTCATAAGGGGTTAGATGTGGACTTGACATGAAAAAGCCTCGGATGGGCTGTACTTTTGCGTACTGCTCATTCGAGGCTTTGATTGAAAGTCCGCAGATGACCCCTTATCTCATGCGCGTGGAAGATTGTTGTCAGAAGGGGTTAGATGTGGACTTGACATGAAAAAGCCTCGGATGGGCTGTACTTTTGCGTACTGCTCATTCGAGGCTTTGATTGAAAGTCCGCAGATGACCCCTTATCACAACAATCTATTGGTGCGCTCATCAGGAAAGACCACCTTTGGCTGGAAGGTCTTTGCCTCCTCGAAGTCCATAAAGCCGTAACCCATGATGATGACGATGTCACCCACGGCGGTCTTGCGTGCTGCAGCGCCATTGAGACATATGCAACCGCTACCGCGCTCACCCTTGATGACGTAGGTCTCTATGCGCTCGCCGTTGTTGTTATTTACAATCTGCACCTTCTCACCCTCGATAAGACCAGCAGCATCCATCAAGTCCTCGTCGATGGTTATGCTACCCACATAGTTAAGATTCGCCTCTGTAACACGCACGCGGTGAATCTTCGATTTCATTCTCTCGATAAACATAGTTTGGGTCTTTGTAGTTTATTTTATCTTGATATTGTCAATAAGACGAATCTCGCCTGCCTGGATAGCGCAGCAACCCTGAATACGCTCAGCGTCGCTCCACGCATTGACCTTCTGCATTGTGCGAGCATCGACAGCCTCGAAGTAGATAACCTTGAGCAATGGGTTGGCGTTGATTGTCTGCTCCACCCATGCGGTAAGCTCGGCAGGAGTCATCGTCTGCATCTTCTCGGCACACTGCTTGATGGTTGCGTAGATGTGAGGTGCTGCCTTGCGGTGCTCAGGAGTGAGAAGCTCGTTGCGTGACGATAGCGCAAGACCATCCTCGCCACGAACAATAGTGCACTCCACGATGTCGATATCGATATTTAGCTGCTCGACCATAGCCTTGATTACGGCAATCTGCTGGAAGTCCTTCTCGCCGAAGTATGCGCGACGTGGGTTCACCAACGCGAAGAGGCGGCTTACCACCTGTGCCACACCATTGAAGTGACCAGGGCGTGTAGCGCCCTCCATAACCTTATCTATAAGTCCGAAGTCGAACTCTCGAGTATCTGGCTCTGGATATATATCCTCTACCGATGGCATAAATACGATGTCGGCACCAGCAGCCTCCAATAAGGCACAGTCTGCCTCTGGAGTACGAGGATAGTTCCTTAGGTCATTCTTATCGTTGAACTGCGTTGGGTTGACAAATACGCTTACGACAACGGTGTCATTCTCCTTACGAGCACGCTCCACCAACGAACGGTGACCAGCATGCAATGCGCCCATGGTAGGGACGAAGCCCACCCCACTCTTTGGGCAGTTGCTTAAAGCTGCATTAAGATCAGCTACTTTGTTTACTACTATCATAATTCTCTATGAATAACGCGACAAAGTTACAAACTAAAATGAAGATAGCAAGAAAAGAGCACTAAAAAGTGGCACTACGAATAGTAATATTGGCAAATTATAGTATTTCAACCCTTGGCAGAGTCTTCATGGCGACATATTTTCCCTCATCGCACCTATAGCAATAGGTATCCATGCCATTCGTAACAACTATATATTTACACCCGAGCACCGAGTTATAGCGCACCACCTGATCCATAACCCTACCGTCGATCTTCACTCCAGGCTCCTTGCACTCAACCACGACCAATGGTCGAGCATCACACCCCACGACCACAATATCGGCGCGTTGTGCCATGCCATTTATAGGCACGGGGTACTCCTCGACAATCTGCAGTGGCTGAAAGCCGCACTCAGTACTCAGATACTCAACCACATGACGTCGCACCCACTCCTCAGGGGTAAGTACAAGCCACCTTCCACGCACCACATCGAAGACCTCAGTCTTCCCCAATTCGTTACGGCGTGCACGCAACCTTATGGCGGGAAAATTAAGCGTCGGATACTCCATACTAAAAATTCGCATATCTGTTTATCGCACAAAAGTAGTGATAATTTCTCGCATATTGCCATAAAATTACTACATTTGTACAATAAATAGATATATGTATGAGACATATTATTATAGGTGTAGTATTGCTACTATCTTTAGGCGTAGTTGACGCAACAGCACAGCGACAGAAAAAATCCAAGAGCACGCCCAAGCAGCCATATGCCATGGTCGACTCGCTTACGGTGAACTGTCCACCTAAGCAGACGATTGAGCGTTGTGCCGACGACCCATTAACAGGCTGGCACCACAAACACGAATGGGTCGACCTCGGATTACCCTCGGGCGTAAGATGGGCAACCTGCAACTATCAAGCGGCACGTCCCGACCACATGGGAGAGTATTATGGTTGGGGTGATAGCACGCCACGATGCGAGTATTCACGTGATGTAAGCAAGAGCTTAGGCAAGGATATTGGCGATATATCCAACAACCTTGCATACGACGATGTGCGCAAGGTATGGGGACGTGGCTGGAGAATACCTACTATTGGCGATTTCCAGGAGCTCGTAGAGTACTGCGACTGCGAATACACGCAGTATGGCAATAGCTACGGTGTGCTATTTACAAGTCGCATCAATGGTCAAAGCATATTCCTACCATTAACCGGCTACAAGGAGAATTGGAACTTTTTGGAGGGCTCGGTGGAGGGTCTCTACTGGACATCAACGCCGCACTCCGAGAGCTTCAACGATGCCCTTATCTTCCGCTTCAACGCCTCGCTAAGTGGCTTTGGCTGGGCACAGCGCCATTTGGGATTGTGCATACGCCCCGTATGCGACTACATAAAGATTGAGAAGTACGCCACCAGCGGAACGGTAGGCGGCCACGAGTGGAAGGATCTCGGGCTACCATCGGGCACTCGCTGGGCGACCTGCAACGTAGATGCCGCAAAGCCCTCGCAGCCTGGCAAGCTATACGCCTGGGGCGAGTTGGCAACGAAGAGCACCTATAGCTATGCCACAAGTAAGTACTACGGCAAGACCATAGGCGACATCGCTGGCAATGCATCGTACGACGTTGCAGCGGCAAAGTGGGGCAACGGCTGGCGCATGCCTACAGTCAAGGAGCTTCACGAGTTGGAGACATACTGCAACTGGAGGTATATGAGGGTCGATAATCGCTGTGGCGTGATGTTCACCAGCAGGATTAACGGTGAGTCTATCTTCTTGCCTGCCACAGGTCATAAGTGGGACAACGAGCACAACGAGCCAAATGGTTGTGGCTGCTACTGGACATCGACGCAGTGTAGCGACAATACGACGGCATACGGCTACCAATATGGCGCAGCTTTAGGCGAGATATTTGATGCCGGTATCAACGCTGGATTTGCCATTCGCCCCGTCATAGACAAAGAGTCGCATGTCGAGACTCCCGCCTCGGGCACAACCGATGGCCACGACTGGGTTGACCTCGCGCTACCCTCGGGCACCAAGTGGGCGACGTGCAACATAGGCTCAACCTACCCCGAGGACTACGGAATACACTACGCCTGGGGAGAGGTAATATCTGCAACAATAAGGTCGTCGGAGAAGAACGAGTTGGAGGATGAGAGAGTCACACAGAACATCGCTGGCGATGTACGCTACGATGCTGCAACACTCACATGGGGCAGCGCATGGACAATACCCACAAAGGAGCAGTTCGAGGAGCTTCTCGACAACTGCACATGGGAGTGGACCACAATGTGCCGACGCAACGGATATAAGGTAACGAGCAAGATAAACGGCAACTGGATATTTATCCCAGCCGCAGGTAAATTCACCCGACATGTCGACTATGAGTACAACATACCTTCGGACATCGATGAATATGGCGTCTACTGGACAGCCACACCTGCACCAATCGAGTATGGCAACGAGTCATACAACCTACAATTCAACTACTTAGATAGCGGTTTCCACCTAAGTAGTGGCTATCGCTTCTATGGCTACAGTATTCGTCCCGTAACAAAATAGAGACACATGAATATGATAAATATTGAGGAGCGCGTGGAGCGTGCTCGCAACTACTTCACCGCAGGCTACAACTGCGCACAGGCCGTAGCAATGGCATTTGACGATATTATGGATATGGATGTTAACATGGTTGCTCGCACGGCTGCGCCCTTTGGTGGCGGCATGGGGCGTATGCGCGAGGTATGTGGTGCTGTAAGTGGCATGACACTTGTCGCTGGCGCCATATCGCCATCCATAGACCCTAAGAATATGGATGAGCGCAAGGCGAACTACGCCCTCGTGCAGAACTTCGCAGCGCAATTTAGAGCCGAGAATGGCGATATTGTATGTCGTCGTCTGCTTGGTCTTGAGCCCGCGACAGAGAGCTCCGAGACCGCCATGCCCTCGGAGCGCACCGCGGAGTACTATCGCAAACGTCCATGCGTGGAGTATGTTGCCACGGCAGCACGCATCGTGGCAGAACACCTATCATCTATGGGGCAAGTTGAGAAGTAGGGCTACCCTACTCCTTTGTTGATTCGACCAACGAGCTTACATCGACATCTGAGATATGCCCATGAGCAAAGAGGATGGTGCGCGATGGGAACTGCTCGATGAGTGCTATGTTGTGCGTTGACATCACCACAGCACAACCACTCTTAGAGATATTATGGAAGATCTCCATAATACCCTCAGCCGTCAGTGGATCGAGGTTTCCAGTTGGCTCATCAGCAAGAATAAGACGCGGATGGTTGAGCAGGGCGCGTGCGATGGTAAGACGCTGCTGCTCGCCTCCCGATAGCTCGAAAGGCATCTTATAGCACTTGTGCTCCAGACCCACCATTGTCAACACCTCGTCGATACGACGTCGTATATCCTCCTCGCGACGCCACCCCGTAGCGCGCATTACATCGTAGAGATTTAGGAACACATTGCGGTCAACAAGGAGCTGGAAATCCTGGAAGACAATACCCATAGAGCGGCGAAGAAGAGGTATCTGTTTGCGCTTGAGCTTGCGAAGATCGAAGCCCACGACGCTCGCCTCACCCTCATAGATACCCACCTCGGCGTACAAAGCCTTGAGCATAGTACTCTTGCCCGAGCCTACACGACCGATAAGATATACAAACTCACCATCATTTACCGTGAGGTCCACACCCGACAAAACAAGGTCGTTATCCTCACCTCTCTTGTGCGACTCACCGTGATATATTGATACACCCTTAAGTTCGATTACCGCCTGGCTATCTGACTGGTATTGCTCCATTGACATTGCTATTTGTGTTGTTATAGATGCAAAAATAATATTTTTTTGTGTAATGCAAAAATAATTATTACATTTGCATCGCATTTGCATTGCCACAAATGCATATACAACGAACACATCCGAGAAAGGTGACATCTTAACGGGGGTGACCGGTTTTGACAGCAGGTAGAATTCGATTGTAAGCATGTCGAGCCTTGTGTGGGGTCTCGTAAAACTGAACGCTCAAGCTATAAATGGCAATAACAATTACGCACTCGCTGCCTAATTTTCAGGGAAAATTGG
>JAZOLM010000079.1:0-45612 GCA_045652985.1 Alistipes sp.
CCGAAATGCATAATTTTAGGGTTTATCCCACAAAAATACAATCAACAATTTCAAATCAAAAAATCAAAGAACGCTTATAACTAACTTATATTTAATCAATTAACTACTGCTTTGCGAAATTTATCGCACCAGTAGTAATTACTCATTACTAATTTTATCCTTAGTCTGCCTGCGATACGTTCACAAGCGCCTGGCGGTAGGCATTCAAGATCTGCGACTTGGCAATAAAGCCCATATAGCGGTTTTCCTTATCCACAACCGGCAACATCCATGTCTTTGCCTGCTCGAAGCGTGGCATGATGCTCTGTATGGTGTCGCTACTCATAATCTTATCGGGTGGCTGCACCATATAGCTGAGTATCGACTCATCCCACTTGTCGCGGTCGAACATATCGTTGCGAAGGTCGTCGAGCTGCACAATACCCAGGAGCTTGCCCGAGTTGCTGACAACGGGGAAGATATTACGACGAGCCACCGAGATGATATTCACCACATCGCCCAACGTAGTACCCTCGCGCAAGCGTATGAAGTCGGTCTCCATAAGCTCATCGAGGCGCAAGAAGACGAATGCCGAAGAGTCCTTGTCGTGTGTCAGAAGCTCACCACGCATACGTAGCTGCTTGGTATATATCGAGTCGCGATCAAGACCGAAGTTCACGGCAAACGAGATACCCGACACGATCATCAGCGGGATGAACAGACCGTAGCCGTTAGATAGCTCGGCAATAAGGAAGATAGATGTCAGCGGCGCCTTCATCACTCCCGACATCACACCCGCCATGCCGACAAGCGTAAACGAGGTGATCGAGACATTCCACATGAAGACATCACGACATATCACCGCCACGATGGCACCAGCAAAGGCACCAACGAAGAGCGACGGTGCGAAGGTACCACCCACACCACCTGCCGCATTGGTCGTCGCCATGGTGATGACCTTGAAGAGCATGATGGCAATGAGGTAGACGATGAGGAACCAATCCGCCTCACTGAGCGAATAGAATATCGTGTTATTGAAGAGCTCATCAGTCTGACCCGACATCAACGTGCCGAAGCTACCGTGACCCTCACCATAGAGCGGTGGGAAGATGAAGATGAGCACGCCGAGGGTTAGTGCCGCATAGAGCCACTTACGCCACTGGCTGCTCACCGACTTATAGAAGCCACCAACTAAAGAGTTCACCGAGGTGAAGTAGTAGGCCATGATACCGCAGAAGCAGCCCAAAAGCACGAAGAGGGGTATCTGCTGCACCTGGAACATATCCGTCTCGCTAAGTGTCACTGCGATGATTGGCGAGAAGCCATGCAACGACAACGAGGTGATGGTTGCCGTAGCAGAGGCCATGAGCAGTGGGATGATAGACTTCGAGGTGATGTCGAGCATCAGGATCTCGATGACGAATACCACACCTGTGATGGGGGCCTTAAAGATTGCCGCCACAGCAGCGCCTGCACCACAGCATAGTAGCAACGTGATGTTCTTATAGTTCAGGCGCATGAACTTACCCACATTGGAGCCTATAGCCGCGCCAGTAAGCACGATAGGTGCCTCGGGACCTACCGAACCACCAAAGCCGATGGTTGTTGCACCACCCACCACCGATGACCAGCAGTTGTGTCCCGCGATGCGCGAATCCTTACGCGACATGGCGTAAAGCACACGCGTCACACCCTCCGAGATACCATCCTTGACAACATACTTAACGAAGAGCGTGGCAAGGATAATACCGATACCTGGATATACCAGATAGAGCCACTGCGCCTGGTCGGCAGGTGTCCACGACGTTAGCGAATGTGAGATAAAGTGGAGCAGCGTATTAAACACATAGGCACCAATACCTGCGAAGAGACCCACGACAACGGCAAGGATTGCCATAATCTGGGCACTCGACAGGCGCTGCGATGCCGACTGCAGGAGTTTATATACTCGCTCCCCAATATTTGGAGTACTTTGACTCATAGTTTATTTGATAATGTAGCACTATTTACGATACTCTGCCGCCTGACGCTCGATAAGCTCGCGGTCCTCGAAGTAGTTGATGCGCATGGCACGACGCACATCGGCAAGTGTTGCCGCCGCCGCCTCGCGTGCCTCGTCGGAGCCACGACGCAAGATCTCGTATACCTCCTCGATATGCTGCTCGTAGTGTGCGCGACGCTCACGGATAGGCTGCAAGAGTTCCTCCAACACCGCGATAAGCAGCTTCTTGCACTTTACATCGCCCAAGCCACCACGACGGTAGTGCTCCTTCATAGCCTCCAAATTCTCATACTCGGGGCAGTACTTCTCGAAGTGCTCAGGGCGTGAGAAGGCATCAAGGTAGGTGAAGACGGTGTTGCCCTCGACCTTACCTGGGTCGCTAACCTTAAGGTGGTCAGGGTCTGTATACATGCTCATCACCTTCTTCTTAACATCCTCGGCTGAGTCCGAGAGGTAGATGCAGTTACCGAGCGACTTCGACATCTTCGCCTTGCCATCAGTACCTGGCAGGCGCAAGCACGCCTTGTTTGTTGGAAGCATGATCTGTGGCTCAACGAGGGTCTCGCCATACACAGAGTTGAACTTATGGACAATCTCGCGTGTCTGCTCAATCATAGGCTCCTGATCCTCACCCACAGGGACTACCGTAGCACGGAAGGCTGTGATATCCGAGGCCTGAGAGATTGGATAGGTGAAGAAGCCCACAGGGGTACCCTTACGCTGCTGGTTCTCCCCATCCTCGCCATGCTCCGCAAAGCCGCGTAGCTGAATCTCAGCCTTCACGGTTGGGTTGCGCTGCAAACGCTGAACAGTAACGAGGTTCATATAGTAGAAGGCAAGCTCGGTGAGCTCAGCAACATACGACTGGATGAAGATTGTAGACTTCGATGGGTCTATGCCGCACGAGAGGTAGTCGAGAGCAACCTCGATAATATTCTCGCGCACCTTGTCTGGGTTATCAGCATTATCGGTGAGCGCCTGAGCATCGGCAATCATAATAAAAATCTTATCGAACTCGCCCGAGTTCTGCAACTCGACGCGACGTGAGAGCGAGCCAACGAAGTGACCCAAATGCAACTTACCCGTAGGGCGATCGCCTGTAAGAATTATCTTCTTCATAAGTGTTAATTATCTTGTTTTATTCATATTATGCACATCTTCACATGCGCACGTACTATATATACTCGCATGTAGGCGACAAAATTAACAAAAATTTGGTGAGTTTAGCAAAATATCATAGGAAATATAAATTTTTATTATAACTTTGTAGAAGCAAACACTAATAACTTATACAGATATGACCATCATTCAGCTCGAATATCTTATGGCGGTTGCCAATTGTGGCAGCTTCTCGGTGGCTGCCGAGCACTGCTTCGTAACGCAGCCATCGCTATCAATGCAGATCAAAGCCCTGGAGGAGGAGTTGGGCGCTGTGCTCCTCGATCGCACCAAAAAGCCGATTATCCCAACAGCCGTTGGCGAGGTGGTTTTGGAGCAGGCACGCGAGACATTGCGCTCCTACAACTACATCAAAGAGTCGGTTGCCGAGATGCGCGGTGAGACCGCTGGAAAAATGCGTCTTGGTGTAATTCCTACCATCGCCCCATACCTACTCCACAAGTTCATTCCGACCTTCATAAAGGAGTACCCAAAGGTGGAGTTGGAGATTAGCGAAATGGTGACTGCCGACATCATCGAAGCGCTCAAGCACGACCGCATTGACGCCGCCCTTGTGGCGAGTGGAACGTGTGGCGAAGGCATCACCGAGCACGACCTTTTCAGTGACCATTTCTACGCCTATGTATCGCCCTCACACCCACTATTTGAGCGCTCGAACATACGCATTGAGGATATCGATTTCAAGGAGCTAATCCTCTTGAGCAGAGGTAATTGTATGCGCGACCAAATTCTCGAACTCTGCCAGGCAGCACACAACTCACCATCGCGCTTCTACTTCGAGTCGGGATCGCTCGATACGCTGATGCGAATGGTCGATTGCACATCGAGCATGACCATCATTCCGGAGATGGCTTTGGAGTTCATCCCACAGGCTCGTCGCAACCGCGTGAAGAGCATCGCCAAGAGCGCAACATCGCGCCGTGTGGCACTCGCCGTAAGCCGCACATATGTGAAGCAGTCGATAGTGGAAGCATTGCGCAAAACTATACTAAATTGCGTCAACCAGGAGAAGATATAAAGTGAGAGAAATTAGAAGATTGGGGGGGGGTGTCCACAAAACTTGTTGGACACCCCCCAATTTGTCAGAAGTTGCATAACAAGAGCTAATTTTAGGCTGAGATACGAGAGGTACAAGAGGTACAAGGGGTACGAGAGGCAGACTATCAATGTTTGCTATCAACAAAACTCCTCTTCTACCCCTTTTACCCCCCCTGACCCTTTTCCAATTGCTCCAAAAGAGCAACACCATTACTAATTTCTCTTTACTCACTACTAATTAATTTTTCCCACCACTCCACCGCACCTACTCTGCAGTGCGCTTTTTTTACTCTTTATTGCGTTGTTACGCTCCACTATTCATATTTTTTTACTATATTTGCACGATTATAAACTTGCGCGCGCAACGTATACACATACGCACGCAAGCGTGTAAGACAAGTAATTAATTGACAATAAACAGTTTAAGATATGGATAACAATTTGGAAAAGCTAATCAACACAATCGTTGAGGCTATTGACGACAAGAAGGGCAAAGGTATTGTATCTCTCGACCTATCAGGTTTCGATGGTGCTATATGCTCACATTTCGTAGTCTGCAATGCAGATTCTACAACACAGGTGGATGCTATCTCGGCAAGCATCGAGGATAAGGTATTCGAGGTTATGGGCGAGTGGCCCGTACGCGTTGAGGGTCGCCAGAACGCCTTCTGGGTGGCAATGGACTACACCGACGTTATCGTTCACATCTTCCAGAGCGAGCTTCGCGAGTACTACCGCCTTGAGGAGTTATGGGCAGATGCACCAATGAAGCGATATGAGTTTGGAGAATAAAAGGGTTAGAGGAGATTTTAGATTATGGCGAATAGAGCACAAATGCCCTCAGCAAAGCCACGCTTCAACTTCATGTGGCTATGGGCATTGGTAGCAATAGTGATTATTGGCTACTCTATATTTGGAGGCTCCGACGAGGAGCCTATCGATGGTGACTGGAACATGGTCACCGAACTTGTGGAGAAGGGCTATGTCGATCGCATCGACATCCTCGACCACGAGAATGCATCTGTCTACCTCACGGAGGCAGGTGTGGCGGCACTCGCTAATGATAGCCGCTTTGAGAAGCTACCAAAGAGCGGTGCGCACATTACATTTAACACTGGTGGCGATGTTCAGGACTTCCGCCAGCAGATTGAGCGCGCAGAGAAGCGAGGCTATATAAAGTCGTTGGAGGCAAAGAGAGCCTCTTTGACAGTGACTGCGGTAGCAGAGGTGGAGGCTAAGGCAGAGACTGAAGCCGCAGCCAATTTAACCGACGAAGAGATTCAGGCAACAGCTGAAGCTAACGCAATTGCAGATGCTGAGGCAATAAAGGCAGACACCACGGCAAACGACTCTCTACAGGTAGCTACGCCTGTTGTAGCCGAGGAGGTTGCAAAGAAGCCAGATGTGAATAGCACAAAGGTTGTATCAACCGAGATCTCTACGCCAAGCGAGGTGGAGCATATCGATCTTGACTCGGTAGTAATCCCTGATGGTGTTCACCGCGTAAAGATTAAGTATGACCGCACAGGCAAGGGCTTCTGGGACTACATCGTAGACTTCCTTCCATGGATCCTCATCATCTTCGTATGGATATTCATCATGCGTAGCATGTCGCGTGGTGCAGGTGGTGGCGGCGGTGGCATCATGAATGTTGGCAAGGCACGCGCACAGGTATCTGACAAGGATAGTAAGAAGCGCGTGACATTCAAGGATGTTGCTGGTCTTGAGGAGGCTAAGGTCGAGATTATGGAGATTGTAGACTTCCTTAAGAAGGCTGACAAATATAAGGCGCTGGGTGCTAAGATACCTAAGGGCGCACTCCTCGCAGGCCCTCCAGGAACAGGTAAGACACTGCTTGCCAAGGCTGTTGCGGGTGAGGCAAACGTGCCATTCCTCTCTATCTCGGGCTCGGACTTCGTGGAGATGTTCGTGGGTGTTGGTGCATCGCGCGTTCGTGATCTCTTTGAGCAGGCAAAGAAGATGGCACCATGTATCGTCTTCATCGATGAGATCGACGCCATCGGTCGTGCGCGCGGCAAGAACTCGGGCTTCTCGGGCAATGACGAGCGAGAGAACACGCTCAACCAGCTCCTTACTGAGATGGATGGCTTCCAGACAAACACCGGCGTCATCGTCCTTGCAGCAACCAACCGTGTCGACATTCTCGACAAGGCGCTTATGCGTGCTGGACGCTTCGACCGTCAGATTGAGGTGGGTCTACCAGACATTAAGGAGCGTCAGGCGATCTTCGAGGTACACCTCAAGAACCTTAAGCTCGACAAGGAGCTCGACCGCGAGTTCCTCGCTAAGCAGACACCAGGCTTCGCCGGTGCCGACATCGCTAACGTATGTAACGAGGCAGCCTTGATTGCTGCTCGTCACGATAAGAAGTTTGTGACCATCGAGGACTTCCTCGCAGCTATCGACCGTATCGTTGGTGGCTTGGAGCGTCGCAATATGCCAATAACCTCGGAGGAGCGTCGCGCAACAGCCATCCACGAGATGGGACACGCCGTGGTGATGTGGCGATTGAAGAACTGCGACCCAGTACTCAAGGTGACAATCATCCCTCGTGGTCGCGCACTCGGTGCTACATGGTATCTACCTGAGGAGCGCGTGAACCACAACGTGGGTCACTTCATGCATAAGATGGCGGGCTTGCTTGGTGGTCGCATCGCCGAGCAGATGCTTCTCGACATCACAAGCACCGGAGCTATCAACGACCTTGAGCGTACAAGCAAGATGGCATACGCCATGGTGGCATACTACGGCATGAGCCCAGCCATTGGCAACATCAGCTTCTACGACGCTACGGGTCAGCGCGATATGTTCACCAAACCATTCTCGGAGAAGACAGCCGAGCTTATCGACAGCGAGGTACGTCGCTTCGTGGACGAGGCAGTGACACTCACACGCCAGATTATCGATCAGGAGCGCGAGAATATCGAGCGTCTTGCAGATATTCTCATGGCCAAGGAGACAATCTTCTCGGAGGATATCGAGACCATCCTTGGCAAGAGCGCACAGCAGATCGAGAAGGAGCGCATAGAGGCTGAGGCACCTGCAAAGGTGGAGGAGAACAAGGCGACAACCGAGGAGCAGAGCGGCTCGGAGGATGTCGAGGTAAAGTATGAGATAACAAACGACGAGGAGTCGAAAAATAGGGAGGAGTAACAATGAGTGACAAGATGCGTAACCTACTCACAAGAAGTATCAGCGGAGTGGTACTTATCGCCGTGGTGCTGGCAGCAGCCTATGGTGGTAAGTATAGCTACGGAGCACTGCTTGGATTGATACTATGTGTGGGCATGTGGGAGTTCTACCGCATAGCCGCAGCCTCAGATGCCAAGCCACAACTTCTACCAGGACTTGTGGCTGGTCTAACACTATTCGTTACGGGCTTTGCCCTCTTCGTGGGCGATGCCGAGAGCGCAGTGGTCGACTGGTCTATGGTTATTGGCGGTGCGATATACTTTGTGCTGCTCATCCCAGCAGTATTTATCATCGAGCTCTTCAAGAACTCGATTACCCCACTGCGTAACATAGCGACAACACTTATGGGCGTGTGGTATGTATCATTTCCACTCACCCTAATGCTCTTCATCCCATTGATGCTTGGCGGTGGCGTATGGCGTGCTGAGGCGTTCCTCTTCTACCTATTCATCGTATGGGCAAACGATGTGTGCGCCTACCTCTTCGGCATCACCCTCGGCAAACATAAGATGTGCGAGCGCATATCGCCCAAGAAGTCATGGGAGGGCTTCTTCGGTGGCGTGGCAGGAGCAATAGGCATGGGTGCTGTTGGCGCATCAGTCGTTGGTGGCGAGATGGCCATGTGGATAGGCTTGGCAGCAATCGTTGCTCTAACAAGTGTACTTGGCGACCTTGTGGAGTCGATGTTCAAGCGCGAGTCTGGCATCAAGGACTCTGGAAACATCCTTCCAGGACATGGCGGCATGCTCGATAGATTTGACGCGGTACTCATATCGTCGCCATTCGCCTTCATCTACCTTTTAATATACCTTTTCTAAGTGAACAACTAACCTAAAAACCTATACAATATGAAGATCAACAAAGAGGGTTACAAGATTATACTATTCACAGGACTCTTCTGCCTTGCGATATGGGGTCTTGCCTACTGGCTCATCGACAGTTTCTCGGGCTCAATGTGGTTTATAGCCATATTTTTGCTTATCTTCTGGTTCTTTGTTGCCGCCTTCTTCCGCGAGCCTAAGCGAGTGCAAATCCACGATGACGAGCTCGTATTCTCGCCATGTGACGGTCGCGTGGTAGTAACGGAGGTGGTGCACGAGAAGGAGCATATAGACTGCGAGATGATGCAGATCTCTATATTTATGTCTGTGACCAACGTACATATCAACTGGCTGCCTGTGGGTGGCGAGGTGGAGTACTTCAAGCACCACCATGGTCGCTTCCTCGTGGCATGGCATCCAAAGTCGTCGACAGAGAATGAGCGCACCACAACCGTCATTCGCATGAAGGATGGTCGCAAGGTGCTCATACGCCAGATTGCCGGCTTCGTGGCTCGCCGTATCGTGTCGTATGCTAAGCCAGGCAAGCACGTTAAGCAGAATGACCGCTTGGGCTTCATCAAGTTTGGCTCACGCGTCGATATTCTCATCCCTAAGGACTCGGAGCTCTTCGTTGAGATTGGCGATCCAGTAATCGGCTCGCAGACGCCTATCGCACGCCTAAAGCGTAAGAGCAACAACGCATAATAACAGAATAAGAGGGCAAGAGATTGCCATAAATAACAACGATACTAAAACTCTATGATTGATATTGAAGCAGAGGTAATACATGGCAAGAAGATAGGACGCACGCTGGGCTTCCCTACTGCCAATATGATGTTCGAGGAGTATGACACCATCGGTCGTGGCGTATATCGCTCACAGGTGACCATCGATGGCACAACATATAAGGCGATGTCAAACATCGGCATACGCCCCTCGGTAGGTGGTAAGGAGGTGCTTCTTGAGACACACGTCATCGGATATAACGGCGATCTCTATGGTCGCACCCTTCGCGTCACACTATTGGAGCGCATCCGCGACGAGAAGCGCTTTGCATCTATTGGCGAGCTTAAGGCACAGCTACAGCGCGACTACGACCTCATCAAAAACCACTAAGTGTTAACATAAGTAACAAGGATACTATGAGCACACATACCGTCATATTTACACTTAACAACTACGCTAAGGCCGATACCGGCAGCAGGCTAATCATCGATGGCGAGAATAGAGGACACTTTCCAGCCATTATCGAGCTCAGCGAGGGCTATCACAACATCCGTGTCGAGGTGGACTCATCGCTCGGATGCAAGAAGTGTATGATGGACCTCCAGGTCTATGATAAGACACATGTGGTGGTTCGATACAATGGTCTCTTCTCGGGATTAAGCATCAGTAGTGAGGTGATCAACACGGGTGGACCTCAGAGACAGAGCAGACCAATGGTCGCTGCACAGCCAGCTAATCAGCCTACCATTCAGACAGCTGTGCCGCCTATGCCACAACCCGCACAGCAGCCTATTCAGCAGCCAATACCACAGCCTGTGCAGCAGCCTATTCAGCAGCCTGTGAGTGCTCCGAGGGTACAGGTGTGTCCTGTTTGTAATCGTCCAGACTTCTTCCTACGTCAAGATCAGTGGCGTCTATGCAAGTGGTGCAACACGACGTTTGATGAGAATATGCGTCCTACGAATATAAAGATACGCCCTGAGAAGTACTTTAGATATATCTGGGATGTATCGAATGTCATAAAGTATGATTCGACCAACTTTAACATAAACAGAAAGTTCTTGGGTATCATCATCAACAACTTCTCGGATTGTAAGATTGAGTCGCGTGTCGATGTACGCATCATCAACCCTAATGCCCCTGCATATTGCACACCTATCAACTTCTTGATTAGCAAGGGTAACAAGAGGGTGGCTATCATCCTTGTTGAGCAGCAACGATATCTTAGATACTCTGTGCTTGAGACGATGGAGCAGTGCAAGGAGCACAACATTACCCCACTACGCTTCTTCATAGAGTTGGAGAACGACGATGACTATGTTGTAAATCGTATTCGTGAGCAGATGATGTAAAGAGATAAGAGAGGGAGATGCATAGCACCTGCAGAGAGCCCAGCATCAACAACTAATAGCCGTGCAGGTGGCTTGTTGGTGTATGGTTCAGTATTGTGAAATCACAATTTCAAAAGAGAGCTCCCTCTCTTTTTTATTTTCAATCCCATGTCACTCCTTAATCACATCCTCGTTCAAGAGCAGTGGATAGGCTACTACGAGTACCTTGCCAATGCAGGACGACTGTGTCATGGCAAGGAGTATGACCTCTTCAAGTTTATCAGAGATAGGGAGTTCATGACCTATGCCACCGATGTCGTACAGGGCAAACCTCTATCATATCCCAAGCTTAGCCTAATTAGCAAGGTGGGCACCGAGAAGCGACGCACGGTATATACATATAGTCGCGAGGAGAACTATATGCTACGCCTAATAACACATATGCTTATTAGGAAGTACGACAACCTCTTCGCCGACAACCTATACTCCTTCAGAGCAAATACCGGCGCCAAAGAGGCTATAAAGAGGATTATCAACACGCCAGATATTGGCAGCTACTACTCCTATAAAGTCGATATAAGCGACTACTTCAACTCCATCGATGTAGATAGGTTGCTTAGGATGTTGGAGGTTATCTTCAGGGATGATACGCCGCTATACCAGCTTATGCACTCGATGCTAACATCGCCATACGTCTACGACAATGGTGCGATCATCGAGCAGCGCAAAGGTGTAATGGCAGGTACGCCCACGGCAGTATTTCTCGCCAATATCTACCTGATGGATATGGATGCCCACTTCGAGCGCGAGGGGGTGCTATACTGCCGCTACTCCGACGATATTATCATCTTTGCCGAGAGCGAGGCGGAGATTAACCAGCACAAAGCGACGATTGCACGTCTACTTGAGGAGCATGGTCTTAGCATCAACACCTCCAAGGAGCAGATGACACGCCCACATGAGGAGTGGACATTCCTCGGCTTCGCATATAGGGATGGCGACGTGGATATAAGCAAGATTGCCTTAGAGAAGCTCAAGGCGAAGATGCGCCGCAAGGCGAGGTCGATATATCGCTGGCGCATTCGAAGGGATAAGGGTGCGGATAGCGCAGCCAAAGTCCTCATAGATAGGTTCAACAAGAAGCTATACGCAACGGATGATATTCACGAGACAAATTGGTCGCGCTGGTACTTCCCACTCATAACCACCGACCGTCGCCTGAAGGAGGTGGATAGCTATATGCAGGAGTGCATACGCTATGTTATGAGTGGCAGACACACAAAGGCGAACTACAACACTCGCTACGAGCAGCTAAAGGGGCTCGGCTACACCAGCCTTGTGCATACGTGGCACAGCTGGCGACGCGGCGAGATAGAGCTGCACAATGTGCATAATAATGGGCGAGAGAGGTAATCTCCCGCCCAATCTTTTTATAGAACATCCCTATATATTATATGGTATAGGCTACTTAGGTGGCTGCCATATATATATCTTCGACTCGGTGCCCTCCCTCAGTCGCTTGATATTCTTGCGGTGTGTCCACACGAGCATGATGCCGACAATCCATGAGAAGATGATAAATGGCACTGTCATATAAGGTGTTGCTGGGTTGTGACGCATGAAGGCAAACATCATAACCAACATAGGATAGCAACATCCTGCGATGATAGAGGCGAGCGATACGTAGTGCCATACGGCAAATACCAAGCACCACACACCAAAGCAAATAAGCACCAATGGAGGATAGATACCCGTACCTGCACCAAGAAGCGTGGCTACGCCCTTACCACCCTTAAATCCTGCGAAGATGGGGAATATATGACCCAAGACCACGGCTATGGTCGCGATAATACGTAGATTGATGAGCCAATCCTCGCTTATTGCATCGTCGAAGCGCATGATGAAGGTGAGCTGCACAGCACCGAAGCCCTTGAAGAAGTCGATGATGAAGACTGGTATCGCAGCGCGCTTACCAAGCACACGAAGCATATTGGTAGTGCCCGCATTCTTTGAGCCGTGCTCACGAATATCTATGCCATAATATTTCTTACCAATCCATACGGCACTTGGTATTGAGCCCAACAAGTATGCGATTAGAATTAGTGTTATAGCACAATAGTATGTTAATGGTCCCCACTCTGTCATAATTGTAGTAATTTGTTAGTTTTCAGCAACTTGTGCCAAAAACGTCATGTGAACGAATATACAAAGATATAATTTTTATTTTAAATAAGCAATTCTCTTCTTCCAAAAAAGGATAAATTTATATGCTTAAATTGAAAAATTGAGGGAAGTAATTGTCTAAATCAGAAATAATAGTTATATTTGATAGATGTATTTTGAATAATCAACTATAATTGCATATTTATGAAACTACAACTTAATCCAACAGCCCTTATGGCATCTGCTAAGGAGTCGGTTACCGACTGGAGATGGTGGGCATCAATGGGCATGATTGTCTTCGGCTGCTTCCTTGTTGCCGTGGCATTTGTAATCTTCATCAACCCTTACAACATGGTACCAGGTGGTATCTATGGCTTGGCGTTGGTACTCCACAACCTATTCCCATCAATCCAGGTAGGTACCTTCGGCTATATGTTTGATGTGCCCCTTATCCTCACCGCCCTACTTCTCTTCGGTGGTAAGCTCGGTGGTCGCACCATATTCGCATCGTTCATCACACCAGGTATCATGAACCTTCTCGATATGCTTGTATATCCAAACCAGGCGGCTATCGAGGCCCTCGATCCAAACCTCTTGTTGGGTGGCGACATCAACCTCTCGGGCGACTTGATGCTTGCGGCAATCATCGGTGGTTGCTTCAGTGGTGTGGGCGTAGGTATCGTAATCCGCAACAACGCAGCTACGGGTGGTACCGACATCACAGGTATGCTCCTGCATAAGTTCGCTAAGATGAAGTTTGCCAACGGCGTGCTTCTCTCGGATGCCATCATCGTGCTCATGGGTCTTATCGTCATCGGCTTTGGCGTAGGTCTTCCAGAGGGTCAGGAGGGTGCAGGCGTGCTTCTCTCGCTCTACTCTGGTGTCTGCATCTTCGTGAATGCGAAGGTCCTCGGCTACACCATCGATGGTGCATCACGCGACAAGCTACTCTATATCATCACCGATGAGCACTCAGCGAAGATGCGCGAGTATATTCTCCATGAGCTCAACCGCGGTGGTACATACATCAAGGCTAAGGGTATGTATACCGAGAACGACAAGGAGATGATCTTCCTCGTTGTTAATCGCAAGGAGGTGCGCAACGTACAGCATAGAATTAAGGACTTCGACCCTAAGGCATTCGTTGTTGTCACCGATGCATACGACACCTTCGGTCAGGGCTTCAAGCCATTCCCAGAGGAGGATGCTATGCCAACCGAATAAATTATCTTGTAAAGAATGAGCATCAACATCAACAGCTTGCGACCACTAACGGGTAGCGGTCGCAAGCTATATATCGAGACATATGGTTGCCAGATGAATGTTGGCGACTCAGAGATTGTGGTCTCTATCATGCAGGAAGAGGGCTATCGCTACACCGAGAGCCTCGAGGAGGCCGATATCGTGCTTATCAACACCTGCTCTATTCGCGACAATGCCGAGCAGCGCATCTGGGGACGTCTCAGCGAGATGCGCCACCAGCGCAAGCAGAAGCCATCACTCATCATCGGCGTTATCGGCTGCATGGCAGAGCGTCTGAAGGAGGATCTAACGAAGGGTGGCACGGGTGTTGACATCGTGGCTGGTCCCGATGCCTACCGCGACCTACCACGCCTCGTGCGCGAGGTGGACAATGGCTCTACGGGTGTTAACGTTGAGCTTTCGAAGGAGGAGACATACGCCGAGATTGCACCAGTGCGCCTGGATAGAAATGGCGTGAGCGCCTTCATCGCCATCATGCGTGGCTGCAACAACTACTGCTCATACTGCGTAGTGCCCTACACACGAGGCATTGAGCGTAGCCGCGACGCCAAGACCATCGTTGCCGAGGCTCGCACACTCTTCGAGAATGGCTACCGCGAGGTGACACTCCTTGGTCAGAACGTCAACTCATACCGCACGGGCGATGTTGACTTCCCCGAGCTATTGAAGCAGGTGGCAGAGATATCACCACTTCTTCGTGTGCGTTTCGCAACGTCACACCCCAAGGATATCAGCGATAAGTTGCTTGAGACCATGGCATCGATGCCCAACATCTGCCGCGCGATACATCTACCCGCACAGTCGGGTTCTACGGAGATGCTCAAGCGCATGAACCGCAAATATACGCGCGAGTGGTACTTGGAGCGTGTGGAGGCTATACGCCGCTATATGCCCGACTGCGCCATCACCACCGACCTTATCGCGGGCTTTGCCCACGAGACCGAGGAGGAGCACGAGGCTACCCTATCGCTCATGCGCGAGGTGGGCTACGACTTCGCCTATATGTTTAAGTACTCGGAGCGCCCAGGCACCTTCGCACAGCGCAACCTTGGCGACGATGTGCCTGAGGATGTCAAGACACGCCGTCTTACGGAGATTATCAACCTTCAGAACACCCTCTCGGAGGAGAGCAACAAGCGCGACGTGGGCAAGGAGTTTGAAATTCTTGTGGAGTGCACATCGAAGCGTAGCGAGGAGCAGCTCTCGGGACGCACATCGCAGAACAAGATGGTTGTCTTCGATAAGGGCAACCACAAGATAGGCGACTACGTCAAGGTACGCATCACGGGTTGCTCTTCGGCAACACTCTTCGGCGAGGAGGTGAAGTAACAGCAAACAAAAAATGGTAGCGAATGGCTACCATTTTTTTTGTATGCATTTGTGAAATTACTCAACGTAATATGCCTTTGACGCATCACGCGCTGGCGCTACTGGAGTATCACCCTCGGGGTAGCCAAAGCCGATGGCAACCATCAGCTTATAGCCCTCAGGGAGGTTCAAGCGCTCAAGGTAGGGTTTAGCCTCCTCGGAGGTCATCACAGGAACAACGCTACCCAAGCAGCATGAGCCAATGCCCATAGACCATGCCGAGAGCATCATATTCTCTGCCAACAGACCGCTATCGAACTCGCCACTATAGCTCTGCTCGGGAATAGCAATAAACGCCACAGTAGGCGCATTACGGAAGATATTTCTGAAGCCCTCCTGCTGTGCAATCTCGGGACGCTGAGCAACGGCGATAGCCGTTACGCCATCTATAAACTCCTTATTGTCGACCACACGCACAGCCCAGCCCTGGCTATTCATGGCACTTGGGGCGTAGATACCGCACTCCAAGACCTTTGCCATAAGCTCACGATCAACAGGCTCCTCCTTATAGTCGCGGATAGAACGACGTGTCATAATATTCTCAACAACAATGTTCTTCTGCTCGTCGCAGGCGCACTGCTCCGCAGGCTTCTTATCATCGCAGTTGCAGCAGCCAACCATCGCTGCAGCACCGACTATTGTCGCCATAAATTTCGTAATTTTCATATCCTTTACTAATTTCTAATTACTCACTGCTAATTACTTAATGACCTGTCCCTTAAGCACTACCCTACCAATAATTGGTGTTTGATGTGCATAGGGCATATATGCCAACGATGGCAGAGGCTTCGTGATGTAGAAGTTAGCCACCTTGCCACGTGTTATAGAGCCGTAGTCCTTGCTCTCGCCCATGGCGCAAGCGCTATTGAGCGTAGCGGCGTTCAACGCCTCGGCAGGGGTCATCTTCATCTTGATGCTTGCCAACGACACTACAAAGCGCATATTGCCCGAAGGGGCAGTACCTGGGTTGAAGTCCGAGGCCAAGGCCACAGCAAGACCCGCGTCAATCATCTTACGCGCTGGTGGATAGCTAATACCAAGGAAGAAGGCGCAGCCAGGCAACATCGTAGGCATGGTGTCGCTACCACGCAACGCCTCAACCTGCTCGTCGCCCATGCTCTCGAGGTGGTCTACCGATAGTGCCTTATGCTCAACGCCCACCTCAACGCCGCCCGATACGGCAAGCTCGTTGGCATGAATCTTTGCACGAAGACCATACTTAGCTCCCTCCTTCATAATCTTTGCCGTCTGCTCAACCGTGAAGAAACCCTTATCGCAGAAGACATCGACGAAGTCTGCCAAGTCCTCCTTAGCCACGGCAGGCATCATATCGTTGCACACATGGTCGACATACTCAGCCTGGCGCCCTCTATAGGCACGACCTACGGCATGAGCACCAAGGAATGTGGCACGCACGGCAATGGGCGAAGTCTCGCGAATACGCTTGATGACACGCAATATCTTGAGCTCATCCTCCAACGTTAGACCATAGCCCGACTTAATCTCCACAAGACCTGTACCCATGGCGATAATCTCCTCGATGCGCTCCATGGCCTGACAGTATAGCTCATCTTCGGAGGTGTCATGGAGGCGGTCAGCAGAGTTTAGGATGCCACCACCACGCTTGGCAATCTCCTCATACGACAGACCGTTAATCTTATCGAGGAACTCCTGCTCGCGGCTGCCAGCATAGACGATATGCGTATGCGAGTCGCAGAACGAGGGGAAGAGCCAGCCACCCTCAGCATCGAGGACCTCACAGCCCTCGATGCTTGGTAGCTCATCCATAGTACCGTAATCCTTAATACGCTCGCCATCGGTAAGAAGCCATGCATTCTCAAGGGTAGCTATGTCGGCCATAGCCCTACCCTCGACCTTCAAGCGACCACTCTCGTCGATGCCTACGAGCGTACCGATGTTTTTAACGAGCAAGTTCATAGTCGTTGAGGAACTTTACGGATGTTGCAATATGTGGGTACATCACAGCGTCATTATCCACGAATGGCACAACCTTGCGGTAGGCCTCGAACATAGCCTCTACAGACGCCGACGAGCGAAGCGATGTCATCTGACGACGGAACTCCAAGGCCTGTGCCGAGTTCATAAGCTCGATAGCCAACACACGCTCGGTGTTCTGGACAACCTTCCAGAGCTTGGTAGCGGCGTTAGAACCCATACTTACGTGGTCCTCCTGACCCTGTGACGATGGGATAGAGTCGCACGATGCTGGCCAGCACAAGCCCTTAGACTGGCTGACGATAGATGCCGCAGTATACTGAGGGATCATGAAGCCCGAGTTGAGACCTGGGTTGGCAACAAGGAAGTTAGGCAGGTTGCGAGCACCCGAAATAAGCTTATAGGTACGACGCTCCGAGATGTTACCGAGCTCTGCTACGGCGATAGCCAAGAAGTCCATGGCAACGGCGATAGGCTGACCGTGGAAGTTACCAGCCGAGATCACCTCGTCAGTATCAGGGAATACTGTTGGGTTGTCGGTAGCCGAGTTGATCTCGGTCTCGAGAACCGATGCTACATAGGCGATGGTATCCTTAGATGCGCCATGCACCTGTGGGATGCAACGGAACGAGTAAGGGTCCTGAACATGCTGCTTAGGCTGCTTGCCAATCTCCGAGCCAGCCAAGATCTCGCGGAAGTTACGCGCAGTCTCAATCTGACCGTTGTGAGGACGGATGGCGTGTACGTTATGCTCGAAAGGCTCCATACGACCATCGAAGGCATCCAACGACATGGCACCCACATGGTCAGCCCAGCGGCTGAGGCGCTGTGCGTTGATGAGTGAGTAGACGCCATATGCCGACATGAACTGAGTACCGTTCAAGAGGGCAAGACCCTCCTTCGAGCAGAGGGTGATAGGCTCCCAGCCCATCTTCTCCATCATCACGCTACCCTCGACAACCTCGCCATCAATCTCTACATGACCCAAGCCCAAGAGTGGCAAGCACATGTGTGCCAAAGGCGAAAGGTCGCCCGAAGCACCCAACGAGCCCTGCTCATATACTACAGGGATGATGTTGTTGTTGAACATATCCACGAGGCGCTCTACGGTGATAAGCTGAACGCCAGAGTGACCATACGACAAAGACTGCACCTTAAGCAAAATCATGAGGCGTGCAATCTCCGAAGGTACGCGCTGACCTGTACCGCAGGCGTGCGACATCATGAGGTTCTTCTGCAACTGCGATAGCCCCTCCTCCTCAACCGAGATGTTACACAACGAGCCGAAGCCAGTTGTAACGCCATAGATAGGACGACCTACGGTCTTGGTCTTATGGTCGAGATACTCGCGGCACTTGTTGATGCGAGCCTTAGCATCGTCGCTAAGGGCAAGTTTATAGCCCTTGGTCAAAATCTCCTCTACGCGAGCGATGGTCAAACGCTCCGCACTAATATAATGAATCATAATCGTTTACTATTTATTCTCGTTATACACCTTGTTGATAAGCTCCATGTCTGCGAGGTTTGGCAATGTAACCTTGAGTAGTGGCGTGCGCTCCATCTGACGCTTGATGGCGAACATAGCGCCCTCGTTGCGTGCCCAGCTGCGGCGTGCGATACCATTGTTCACATCCCACAACAACATCTCCTCGATGTGGCGTGCAGAGTCCTCCGAGCCGTCGATGACCATACCGAAGCCACCGTTCATAACCTCGCCCCAGCCTACGCCGCCACCATTGTGGATAGATACCCACGTAGCGCCACGGAACGAGTCACCGATGACATTGTGCACAGCCATATCGGCACAGAACTGCGAGCCGTCATAGATATTAGAGGTCTCGCGATATGGTGAGTCGGTACCCGATACGTCGTGGTGGTCACGACCAAGAACCACAGGTGCCGACAACTCGCCACGCTTGATAGCCTCGTTGAATGCCAAGGCGATGCGTGTACGACCCTCAGAGTCAGCGTAGAGGATACGCGCCTGTGAGCCTACGACTAGCTTGTTCTGCTTTGCCTCCTTGATCCAGTGGAGGTTATCCTCCATCTGACCCTGGATCTCCTTTGGTGACTCCTTGAGCATCTCCTCCAACACCTCAGCTGCAAGGCGGTCGGTGATCTCGAGATCCTCCTCCTTGCCCGATGTACATACCCAACGGAAAGGACCGAAGCCGTAGTCGAAGAACATAGGACCCATGATATCCTGAACGTATGATGGGTAGCGGAACTTACCATTCTCAGCCATGATATCGGCACCGGCGCGCGATGACTCCAAGAGGAAGGCGTTGCCATAGTCGAAGAAGTACATGCCACGAGCGGAGAGCTTGTTTACGGCTGCCACATGGCGACGCAACGACTCACGCACGCACTCATGGAAGCGCTCAGGCTCCTCGGCCATCATGCGGTTAGACTCCTCGTATGAGTAGCCCACTGGGTAGTAGCCACCAGCCCATGGGTTGTGCAACGATGTCTGGTCAGAGCCGAGGTCTACGTTGATATCCTCCTCGGCAAGACGCTCCCAAAGGTCTACGACATTACCAACATATGCAAACGAGATAACCTCCTTATTCTCCACCGCCTGCTTAACGCGTGGGATAAGCTCGTCGAGTGATGAATACAATTCATCTACCCAACCCTGCTTATGGCGCTTCTCGGCAGCAGCGATATTCACCTCGGCGGTGATGCTCACAACTCCCGAGATGTTACCAGCCTTAGGCTGTGCGCCCGACATACCACCAAGACCTGCGGTTACGAACAACATACCGCGCAAATCCTTCTGACCAGGCTTCATGCGCTTGCGAGCAGCGTTCATCACGGTGATGGTTGTGCCATGCACGATACCCTGAGGACCTATATACATATATGAGCCCGCTGTCATCTGACCATACTGCGATACGCCCATAGCGTTGAAGCGCTCCCAGTCGTCCTGTGACGAGTGGTTAGGGATTACCATACCGTTGGTGACGATTACGCGTGGTGCATCCTTGTGTGATGGGAACAAGCCAAGTGGGTGACCAGAGTACATTACCAAGGTCTGCTCGTCGGTCATCTCAGCGAGGTACTTCATCGCCAAGCGATACTGTGCCCAGTTCTGGAACACGGCGCCATTACCACCATAGGTGATGAGCTCGTGTGGGTGCTGCGCCACCGCCTTGTCGAGGTTGTTCTGTATCATGAGCATGATGGCAGCAGCCTGACGTGAGCGTGCTGGATAGTCGTCGATAGAGCGAGCATACATCTCATACTCGGGGCGTAGGCGGTACATATATATACGACCATAGGTTTTGAGCTCCTCCAAGAACTCGGGTGCAAGCTCTGCGTGGTGCTTCTCAGGGAAGTAACGCAAGGCATTTGCCAAGGCGAGCTTCTTCTCCTCGTCGGTGAGGATATCCTTACGCTTTGGGGCGTGGTTTGCCGCTGGGTCGTAAGGGCGTGGTGCAGGCAACACATCAGGAATACCTGCCAATATATCTTTCTGAAAATCTGTCATAACTCTTCGGTTTTTGGATGTTGCTTACTGAATCTTAGACTCTACGACTGCCAAGATCTCGGCCTCAGCCTTCTGTGCTGCTGCCTGGATCTCCATTGCCTCGGCAACCAAAGCCTCAGCTACGGCTCTATCCTTCAAGCCTGCTGCGTTGATCTTAACATTGAGGCAAGCACCCATCACTGCTGAGCGTGCAGCCAAAGCACCTACACCAGCATCTGATACTGAGTTAGGGTTACCCTCCTCAGCCATGGCACGTACCACGTCGAATGCCTTGTATGCAGCCTTCATGGTGCGGAGTGGCACCTGTGTAGCGTAGAGTGTTGCTACCTCCATAGCCTCAGCACGTGCAGCCTTCTCCTCCTCAGTACCCTTAGGCATGCCGAAGACATCCATAATCTTGTTGAACGCAGCAGTATCCTCATCCACCAAGTAGAGCAACTCGTTCATCACTGCCATGCCGTTGTCTGCCCAGTTAGAGAAGTACTCCCAACGATCGTCCCAACCAGCCTTGTGTGATGATAGGTTGGCAACCATAGTGCCGAGGGCAGCTGCCAAAGCACCCATATACGCTGAGATAGAGCCACCACCAGGTGCTGGAGACTCGCTTGCTGTCTCCTCTGCGAAGCCTGCGCAGGTCATGTCTACGAGCTTCTTGACGCCCTTCTGCTCCTCAGCCTCGAGGATATACTCAACGACCTTCTCATCGGGGTTGAATGGCTTCAAGTTGCCAAGACCCATTGACTCGATGGCGATGCGTACGAGCTCACGCTCAGGAAGACCTGTAGAGCGGTTCTGCTTGCGTAGGAAGTGACGACCAGCATCCACCAAGGCACTCTTAGGCACAAGACCTACGATCTCGGCACCTGTGACGCGAACACCACGAGCATCGGCAGCGCGGCATACTTCGTCGAAGGCAACGTGGAGAGGTGTGATAGAGAGGTTAGTCATGTTCATTGATACCTGAGCAATGCCATACTCCTCGATGAACCAGCCGATGGCCTTACAAGCCTTCAAGGTACCTGGCTTCATGATTGTATTGCCATTCTCATCCTTCATGATCTTACCCACGATAGGATTACCCTCACGCATAGGACGACCCTTCTCGCGAACGTCGAACGCAATGGCGTTGGCACGACGTGTAGAGGTGGTATTGAGGTTGTAGTTTACGGCTACGAGGAAGTCACGAGCACCAACAGCTGTTGCACCAGTCTTTGCTACGCCCTCATCGTATGGACGTGCGCCGAAGTCTGGCTTGCGCTGCTCGTCCATCATCTTCTCAGGCAATGCCTCATACTCACCAGCGCGGCACACTGCGAGATTACGACGCTCAGGCTTGAAGGCTGCAGCCTCGTAGCAATATGTAGGAACGTTGGTCTCCTCAGAGATACGCTTTGCAAGAGCACGAGCAAGCTCGGCACACTCCTCGAGGGTGATGCCCGATACTGGGATGAGAGGACATACGTCACAAGCACCCATGCGAGGGTGAGCACCCTTGTGCTGACGCATATCGATAAGCTCTGTTGCGCGCTTGATGGCAGCCACAGCGGCGTTGCACACTGCCTCAGGCTCACCTACGAAGGTTACAACGGTGCGGTTTGTGGCCTCACCTGGATCTACGTCCAAGAGCTTAACGCCCTTTGATGCCTCGATTACATCGGTAATCTGCTTGATAGTCTCCATGTTGCGACCCTCAGAGAAGTTAGGTACGCACTCAATGATTCTTTTCTGCATAGTTTTATAGTTTTAGATTGTATATTTTCAGTATTTAAATTCAAAAGCATTTAATTGTCAGAAGGGGTTAGATTTGGAGATTTGTCGCAGGCTGAAAAAGCGGAGTTTACTAAAACGTAAATGAGCATTTTTCAGACAAGCAAAGCTTCGAAGATAGCCCCTTATCACAATTAAATTTCATAATCGACGTCTACTCGCTCCAAACGACGGCTCTTGCAATAGTCGCTGATGACAACATGAAGAGGGTTTACCTTGTATGCCTCCATCGCCTCCCATGATGGGAAGTCGGCGGTGAGCACTGCGTCGAATGATGAGGATGTCTCCTTTAGGTTGATGCCCACCTCGGCACGGAGAAGACCATCAATCTGACCATTGAGAGCCTCAAGACGGCTCTTCATCTGCTGAGCTATTTGCTGTGGTGTCTCCTCCAAATCGCGGCGGAACTTCCACATTACGATGTGACGTATCATATCTTGAAATATTAGGTTATTTCTGTTATTAGGTTTATCATACAAATGTACGATTTTTTTTCGAAACTATCACCACCTACAACTCGATTTTTTTCTCATATACTTATTAAAGTATAATTTTTACTATATTTGCAAAATATTTCTATGCTAAGAATGCGAAAGATTTGGGACAACATAGTAGCACGACTACGGAGAATGCCACGCTGGGCGGTTATCACGAGCAAGGTAATAGCCTCGATTATCATTGTGGTAGTAATGGCAATCACAGCCACAAGCGTGAGTGCCGTCTACGACTTCCGTGCCTCTACGCCATTTAGTGGTCCCGACATATTTAACCCCTATCGCAACTTAGACACAACTATTGGTTGGAAGCGTGCAGCACTACACACCCACACACGCGTGGAGGGGATATTCAACGAGTGCGACTTCACACCTCAGCAGATACGCGATGAGTACCTTAAGTATGGTTACGACATTGTCCACTTCTCAAATCACAACGAGTTTACGGAGCACCCCACGGAGGGGTTAGTACATATCTATGAGCATGGCTACAACATATCGAAGCTACACGTTCATGTATATGGCAGTGAGGAGGTTACCTCGTTCGACCCCATACTTCCGCTATTCGACTTCCAGCGACAATTTAAGTTAGACCTGCTCGCCATGGATGCCGACTTGGTGCAGCTAAACCACCCACGACGCACCAAGGGCTTGGATAGGGAGACCATGGAGCGCCTGAGTGGCTACCACATCATGGAGCTTAGCCGAAAGCTCGAAGAGGAGCAGAGAGAGTGGGACTGGGCGCTGAGCGCTGGTCGCTACTCCTACGCAATATACACCGACGATATGCACTTCTTGGATCGCACGGCGGCGGTGGCACGACGCTCAACGGTGATGAACACCCCATCTGAGAGCTACGACGATGTTGTGGCAACGCTCAAAGATGGCGCCTACTACTCGCTATACACCCCCGACTATGGCAATGGTGACAAGGAGATAAAGAGGGCTATGAACCTCACCGTACCCTACATCCTCGACATCGGCGAGCATGAGGGAGAGATATATGTCTCATTCAGCGAGAAGGCGGATAGCATCCGCTTCACAGGACAGGACCAGAAGGTGCTTTACACGGCATACAATAGCGATGCTGCGAGCTACACGATGAGGGACAAGGATAGCTACGCACGCATCACCGCCTACTTCGAGGATGGCGAGCGCATATACACAAATGCCTTTGCGCGCTACGATGCCTTAGAGATAGACTCACCGTTTGAGATTAAGAATTATAGCTATAACACTACACTAACAATACTGTACAACCTTACGCTGCTTGTCATAATCATAGCATTAGGCATGTTAGAGTATAAAATCATAAGACGATGGTAGATATTAAGAGGTTTGGAGCAAGGGTGATGACATTCATCCACACTGCCGGAGAGTTTAGCGAGAAGAACATAAAGCGCCTATGGGCTATTATACGCCGTCCCACAGCGATTACCAATATAGCACTCGTGCTGAGTATCTTCACGCTGGTGGTATACAACATACCGCTACTGAGGATGGTGGTTAATAGCGTCGACGGCGACTTTAACGGCTTCCTCATTGTGGCGAGTGTGGTCATACTACTCATTGTCCTGAACTACCTGCTCTACTACATACTGCTCTTCTGCTTCCGCGTGGTGGGTAAATATCTCATTGCCTTCACATTCATCGGCAATGCTATATCGCTATACTTCATCAATAGCTACAACACGCTGATTACCGAGGAGATGATGGGTAACGTCTTTAACACGCGCCCCTCGGAGGCCGGAGGCTACTTCTCCTTCACGGCGGTGGTCTACTTCCTCATCTTAGGTGTTCTGCCCGCTATATGCGTTGTTGCCACACGTATCAACTACCGCTCAATAGGGCGCTTTTTGATATCTATCGTCGTGACGCTTGCCATTGTGCTTAGCACCGTCCTTGTCAACAAGTCAAACATCTTGTGGATCGATCGCCACGCCCCACGCATTGGCGGTCTTGCAATGCCATATTGCTATACGGTGAACACCATACGCTATATCCACCACTGGATACAGATGAACCGCAAGGCGATACCCCTCCCCGATGCTACAATCACCACCGACACGCGCGATGTTGTGGTGCTCGTCATTGGCGAGTCGGCACGTAGCGCCAACTTCTCGCTCTATGGCTATGACCGCTGCACAAACCCTATGCTTGAGCAGGAGGAGAACCTCATTGTGCTCGATGCCACATCGGCATTCACCTACACCACGGCAGGTGTCAAAGCTATATTAGACCATAAGCCCACAAAGGAGCTCTACGAGATACTTCCCAACTACCTCTATCGCAACGGCGTGGATGTTATATGGCGTACGAGCAACTGGGGTGAGCCACCGCTGCATATAGAGAAGCACTACACGCGCGAGGACCTCGGCGAGAGATATGGCATTGATGATAAGTATGACGAGGCGCTGATATATGGTCTTCGCAACGAGATTCTCGCAAGCAATAGTAATAAGGTGTTGGTAGTGATACATACAAGCACCAGCCATGGCCCTGAGTACTATAAACGCTACCCCTACGACTTCGAGGAGTTCACACCGGTATGCACCGAGGTGGAGATGTCTAAGGCCAACCGCTCGGAGCTTATCAACGCCTACGACAATACTATATTGTATACCGACTATATGCTCAGCACCATCATCGACGAGCTCAAGACACTCCCCGAGGATATGCGCTGCTGCATGATCTATGTTTCGGACCATGGCGAGTCTTTGGGCGAGGGCGATGTCTATATGCATGGTCTTCCATTGGACGTAGCACCCAGCGAGCAATATACCATACCATTTATTGTATGGAATTCCGACCCTTATACTCATGTCAAGAGTTTAGGCTCCGTGGGTCAATACCATGTATTCCATAGCGTTATGTCATACCTCGGCATGACAAGCCCTATCTACGATGAGTCGAAGAATATCTTCGAGTACGAGACCCACGCGGTGATAGATGCAGAGGAGGAAGCAGAGGAGGAAAAGTAAAAGGTAGGATGGGTGTTTGAGAAATAAATTAGTAGTGAGTAAAGAGTAATTAGTAATGCTTCGCTCCTATGGAGCGATTGGGATGGGTAGTTAAGGTTGAGTGTAGTGAAGGGAATATAAAAGTCACCAAACTCCTTAATTTCACTAATTTCCTTAAACTCCTTAACTCTCTACTGAATAACTTTTGAGAGCACCACCCTTGACATGAAATTAGCCTGGATAGGACATACTAAGCGTATTTCCTATTCAGGCTAATGATTGAAGCGTCGCTAATGCGCCGCTATCACAAGAAATTCCAATTTGTTGATAGAAGGCTGCAGATGTGGCGCTGACATGATAAAGCCTCGGATAGGACATACTAATCTGAAGTGACCCCAAAAGTTTAGACAAAAAACTTTTGGGGTCACTTCATAAGCGTATTTCCTATTCAGGCTAATGATTGAAAGGTCGCAGATGCTGCCTTATCTCAACAAATTTAGTACATGTAGTCGTACTGAGTATAACTCTTATCAAATTTGAGGTCAGCGAGCGATGCCGCCTTCACGCCGATGTTGAATGCCCAGCTCTTATGGGCACCAAAGGGTATCCAGGTGAAGGACATCTGCCAACAGTGGAGGTCGCGAGTGATGGATATGGAGGTCATAGACATCTTACGCGTGGTGAAGTCGAAGCCGGAGGTCGCGGTGATCATCGTCTTCGGCGTCAGCTTGATACTACCATTGACATTTATGGTTTGGGATATATTCTTTCTATATCCTGTAGTTCCGTTATTTACCAGCTGGGCGCTATAGTTGAAGCTATAGTTAAATCCGAAGTTCCACGGGATGGAGAAGTCGTAGTACTGCCCCGCCATCCATTGTCGTCGCATGGCCGGGTTAAGCTCGCCATAGGGGTCGGACCACGAGTTGAAGTACTCGGGAGGCAGCGAGTTGATATCGTTGGCAGCAGGCTGTCCATCCTTCGAGCGGAAGGAGTAACCGAAGCTCCAGCCTATGCTCTGCACACGACCTATCGAGCCACGGCTCCACATCAGTTTATTGTAGCGCACACCCTCGGGAGATACCTCATAGGGGTCGAGGGTCATAGATATGTTAAGAGCTACACCCTGCGTGATGGTTGTTCGCAGCTGTATAGGGAGCACCGAGAGACGCATAGAGTCGGCAAGGAAGTTATACGAGCCACTGATAGATATCTGGTCGATGATCTTCACCTTCTTGACGGTATCCTTGGTGCGTATCTTAGCCTCGAGTGACTGCGAAAGACCAAAGGTGAGATTGAACTGCTGACCACTACCTGGCACACCATAGGCGTTGTCGGTAAATGGCGAGTATACCTTGAAGCGACCTGTGGTATCGGTCTGCACAGTCTCGTAGAAGCCATACTTCTGGCGGCTGAAGTCGGGGGCGTATGAGAAGCCGACATTTGGCGTCAGCGTATGGCGCACTGCCTGCAGCTTACGCTCCTTCTTCTTGGCTACGTAGGTACCGTAGATGGTTGTATTTGCCGATACCGAGGCGTTGTAGTTATATATACGCCAGAAGCCATACTTTGGGTCGAGGGTCTCGACCTGCTTTGTCTCGTTATTCCACTGCTGGCTCACCTTCTTGAAGTACCAACGCTCGGTATAGTTGAACGAGGGGCTGATGTTGATATAGTTGAAGAGCGACAACGATGTAGAGATAGGTATGTTGTGCTGAATACCATTCTTCATCTTGTTGAGCGTCTCTTTGGTGAATATCTCACTCTCCTTGGTGTTCACCGTGTTGGTCATCTTCATTGAGTAGCTCATCTTAATCTTCTCATACCAACGTGTCTTACCCACCGCCTGCTTACGCTTGAATGGGTTGAAGCTCGCCACGTTGAAGGTGATGGTAGGGAGTGTCACCGAGATGGTTTTATCGCGCGAGTTCTGCGACACCGCCATGTTGAGCGCCAAAGAGAATGGCGTACCCTCCCAGTTCTTCGAGTAGGATATTGATGAGTTGGTCTGTGTTGCAAGGATGTCGTTGACAGATGTCGCCGAGTAGCGGCTATAGCCACTTGAGGTGAGGTTCACCGATGCCGAGAATGTCGAACCGGGGTTCGCCTTGGCATCCTGCGAGTGCTGCCACTGAATTTTGTAGTTGTTCTGCTGCACGAAGTCGGGCTCACCCTTCTCGCCAGAGCGTATCGCCGAAAACTTCAGATCAAAACTACCACGGAACTTATAACGCTTGACATACTGCGAGCGTGCCGAGAGCTCCCATGAGCCGAGGGTGTAGATACCACCTCGTATGGCGAGGTCCATCTTTTCACCAAAGGTGAAGTAGTAGCCAAGATCGCGAATGAAGAAGCCCTTGGCATCCTCACCATAGGTAGGCATCAACAGACCCGACTTAGGACCTGTGGTGATGGGGAAGAAGAACTCTGGAATACCGATGTATGTTGGCACATCCTCGATTACGAGGTATGAGTAACCAGCGATAATCTTCTTGCCGGGGATCACCTTGGCCTTAGTCATGGCGAGGTAGAAGTGTGGATGGTCAATCTCATCACAAGTGGTATACATACCATCGCCGATGTGGATTGTCTCATCAGGGTGCATCTTCACACTACCACCAACGAGCCATCCATCGCCCTCCTGCGTTGCAATACCCTTGATCTTCGCCTTGCGCGAGTCGAGGTTGTAGGTGATGGTATCCATGGAATATGGCGAGCCGCCGTCGGCAAACTCAGGATGGGTCTTTGTCACCTCACCCGTCTCTGTGGAGTCAGCATAGCCGTGGGCATATATATCCTTGGTCTGCATATCGACACGCATGAAGTCCGCCTTGAGGTTCATGCCCTGGTATGTGACATCGCCACCACGATAGCTATATATCATCTTGTTCTTAGCATCGAAGACCACCGAGTCTGTCGCCTTACCCTGGATGATGTCGTCAAACATCGCACCGCGCTTGCGCTCCTTGGTGCTATCCTGAGCCACCTCCTTCTGCTCCTCACTAATCGGTGCTACGCGCTCCATGCCATCACGCGGAGTGACAGGCATATTTGGCATACGCATAGCCCTGTTAGAGTCCTCACCCATTCGGCGACTATCCATTTTGTCGCCAAAAGTGTCTCTACTTGCCCTATTCAACGTGATGCTATCTCTATCAAATATGCGGTTAAGAGTCATTGCACCCGCTTTTGTCATGCACAAAAGGATGCAAACAAAGATGGATGTCAGCACAAGCGATGATAGATATTTTATCCAAACGTGTCTCAAAATTCAATATTTTTTTGTACCTTTGCCGACGCGTCGGCAAAACGACCTCAAAGCATGCTTCCGTACACACGTGCAAAACATACGCTCGGGTGCGTGCATGCAATTACAAGTGGCAAATATAATAATAATTTAGCAAATAACTAACATTAAATAACAAATATGAGAAAACTTGCTCTATGTCTATTCTTCGCAGCATCACTCCTATGGAGTGTAGGCGCGAGGGCAGCAACGTCCACCACATCGCCCAAGAAGCGAATCGTGGTATTGGACCCTGGGCATGGTGGTGCACAGCGTCCCGGTGCCACTAATAGCGGACACAAGGAGAAGACCATCAATCTTGACGTAAGCCTTAAGGTTAAGAAGTTACTTGAGAAGAGGGCTTCACACATCACGGTCTATATGACGAGAGAGAGCGATGTCGAATTGGCGAGCGACAGAACAGAGGATAATCGTAAGCGTCCAAAGTTGGCAAACACAAAGCACGCCGACCTATTTGTCTCTATTCACGCCAACGATGCCAGCGATAAGGATGCCTCGGGATTTGAGGTTATCGTCCTTAATCTCAACGACAAGACACAGAGACACACAAAGAAGATGTCGCCGTCGCTCAACGCACACAAGGACTACATCCTCTTTGAGGACTTCACCAAGGAGCCAGCGCAGTATCTCGATGCCATATCTCGACTCATGAGCAACGACCCCATGAATAGAATGTTTGGCAATAGCGTGGGTGAGCAGGTCGAGAAGCGCGGCTACAAGTTTAGAGGCGTGCTCGATGGTCAGGAGGTATTCACCGTTCTCTACCCATTGGAGTGCCCTGGTGTAATCCTTGAGATGGGATATATGAGCAATAGCAACGACCTTGCATACCTCACATCGGAGAAGGGTCAAAACGATATGGCTGAGGCTATTTGCGACGCTATAATCGCCTACTTCGAGAATGTAGCCCTCATGGAGGAGTTGGCTAAGGAGGGTGATAAAGGTAGCGAGGATGAGTTTACAAACGATGACTACATGAAGTACTATGTCTACGACTCAACGGGCGAGGGATATACCATTCAGCTAATGTCATCGACCAAGGAGCTCGACATCTACGATGCATCATTCAAGGAGTTCAAGGGCATAGCGATGCTCGTTATGGGCACTGGCACCTTCAAGTATAAGTATTGCTACGGTTGCTACCCAACTGCCGAGGCTGCGAAAAAGGAGCTCGCATGGGCAAAGAGATCATTCAAGGATGCAATCGTAACACGATACAAAGCAGGTAAGATTGTAAGCATGTAACTTACCTCAAATCCTTACACGAAGTTATAATAAAAATTTACGGATATGAAAATTAGAAAAGAGTTTAAGATTGGCATCTTTGCCATTATCGTAATCCTCGTATCATGGTGGGGAATGTCATGGTTGGGTGGACAGAACCTATTCACCTCATATAACACCTACACGGTATATTATGAGGATGTATCTAAGGACTTGCAGGTATCGTCACGCGTATACATTCGTGGCGTGATTGTCGGCAACGTGCAGGAGATTGAGCTTCAGAACGACAAGGTGAAGGTTGTCATCGCCGTCGAGGAGCAGTATGCCGACATGATCCCTGAGGATAGTAAGGCAGTTATCAAGGAGGGTATGATGGGTGGTGCTACAATCCATATTGAGCAGGGCACATCAACCACAATGGCGGCGGATGGCTCTAAGCTCGAGGGATACATGGATGGCGGTATCATGGGCATGTTCGCCGAGAAGGGCGGTGCTATCGTGGATCAGGTTACAGTGCTTATGGATAACCTCAACGGCACGGTTACTAAGCTCGATGAGACTGTAAGCCAGGTGAACGGCATCCTTGATGACAACCGCGAGGGCATCCAGCAGATTGTCACTAACCTTGAGACTCTAAGCAGCGATATTAACGCTATTATCAACAACTCTAAGGGCGATATCAAGACTCTCACACGTGACCTTTCAGCATTCACAACAATGCTCAAGGAGAACACCGACTCTATCGAGTCAATGCTCAAGAACCTCGATCACCTATCTGGCGATCTTGCTAATAGCGATATTATCAACAATATCGATGCTACTGTTGCGAGCCTCAACGCCACTATCGAGAACCTCAATGGCATTATCGCAACCATCGAGAGTGGTGAGGGTGCTGTTGGCAAGTTGCTCAACGATGACGAGGTATACAACTCTATCGACGAGACCATCAACTCGCTCAACGCACTTCTTATCGACCTTAAGGAGAATCCTAAGCGCTACATAAACATCTCTGTATTCGGCAAGTCTGATGAGGAGATTGCAGCCAAGCAGGCTAAGAAGGAGGCTAAGGAGGCAGCACGCGCAGCTAAGAGGGCTGGCGAGCAGAGTGCCGAGTAATTAACCTTTACGCCACCCTTATTATCGCGTGTGGTGCGCGATAATAAGGGTGCGTTCACAGATATAACTAACGACATAGACCGATGGTTTACCCCCCAAACTTTGAACATAAGATAGGCTTCGATCGCATTCGTGAGCAGGTGGCTGACGCCTGCTCGATGCTCTCGTCACGCGAGCTCATTCTCAACGAGAATTTCACTCAGTCGCGTCGCGAGGTGGAGCTACGTCTATCGCTTGCCGATGAGATGCGCCTACTACTCACCATGGAGTCGGGCGCAGAGATTGGCGAGCAGGAGGAGCTACGTTCAATAGTTGAGAAGATTGCCGTCGAGGGCTCATACCTCAGCGCTGAGGAGTGCGCCACCCTACTACGATCGTTGCGCTCGGCTGCAACCATCGTGCGCTTCGTGCTATCGCGCCGCGAGGGTACATACCCCAACCTACGCAAGCTATCGGAGCGTGTCGAGGTCTTCCCAACACTTGTCGCTGCCATAGAGCGCGTTGTCGACGATAAGGGTGAGGTGCGTTCATCGGCATCCCCCGAACTCGACTCCATACGTCGTAGCATACGCGAGCACGAGGGGCAGGTTACAAAGCGCCTACATCAGGTATTGCAACACGCCAAGGCATCGGGCATTGTCGATGCCGACGCGATGATCTCCATTCGTGATGGTCACGCCGTGATCCCCGTTGCGGCGGCCAACAAGCGTAAGATTGCTGGCTTCATACACGACGAGTCGGCCACAGGACGCACCTTCTATGTTGAGCCTGTGGAGGTCGTGGAGCTGAACAACGCACTTCGCGAGTTGGAGTATGCCGAGCGTAGGGAGATTGTTCGAATACTCACGGAGCTGACGGCCAGCTTGCGCCTCGACCACGAGGGTATAGCGCGCATCGAGGGCTACCTAACGCAGATTGATGCGCTTCGCGCCAAGGCTCGCTGGGCAACAGCCAACGGTGCTGTGAAGCCCATCATCTCGACCGAGGGACGACTCCTTCTTCGCAAGGCACGCCACCCACTCTTGGAGCAGAACCTACGCCAGCAGAGCAAGGCTATCGTGCCGCTTGACATGGAGCTATGCGACGAGCAGCGCATCTTGGTTATTTCGGGACCTAATGCCGGTGGTAAGTCGGTATGTTTGAAGACCACAGGACTACTACAATATATGGTGCAGTGCGGCTTCCTCGTTCCCACGTTGGAGAACTCGGAGTTCCCGCTCTTTAGCTCGATACTTATCGATATTGGCGACCAGCAATCTATCGACAACGACCTCTCGACCTACTCATCACACCTTATGAATATGAAGGCGATGGTGCAGGAGGCATCCGAGAAGTCGCTGCTACTCATCGATGAGTTCGGCTCGGGTACGGAGCCCACCATTGGAGGCGCTATCGCCGAGGCTATCTTGGAGCGTTTGGTTGAGCGCCGCGCCTATGGTGTGATCACCACCCACTACGCCAATATCAAATATTTCGCCTCGCGCCACGATGGTGTTGCCAATGGCGCTATGGCATTCGATGTACAGAAGATACAACCCCTCTTCAGCCTCGAGATGGGCAAGCCTGGCAGCTCGTTTGCCATAGAGATTGCCCGCAAGACGGGACTTCCCGAAGATATCGTGCGCAGCGCCATGGATAAGGCTGGCGAGGACCATATAAACCTCGAGAAGCAACTACGCGAGATTGCACGCGACAAGCGCTATTGGGCGGAGAAGCGCGACCGCATACGCCTTACGGACCGCAAGGTGGAGCAGTTGGAGCAGCGCTACACCGACCATCTGCAGAGCATAAAGCAGGAGCGCAAAGATATATTGGACAAGGCACGCGCCGAAGCTGCCGAGATGATCGCTTCGGCAAACCGCACCATCGAGAATACGATACGCACCATCCGCGAGTCGCAGGCCGAGAAGGAGCTTACGAAGCTCGCACGCAAGGAGCTTGAGACATTTGCCGAGGGTGTGGATAACGATAATATGAACAACGCTGACGACCGCATAGAGCGCGAGATGCAGCGTCTGGCACGTCGTCGCGAACGCCGCGAGCAGCGAGCCGAGGATAGAGAGAGGGGCATAGAGCCTAAGCCAAAGATGGAGACACCAGCAGCGCCACAGATTATCGAGGTGGGCAGCAAGGTGAAGCTCGAGGGTCAGGATATGCCTGGCGTGGTGAAGCTCATAAAGGGCAAGAAGGCACAGGTGGCCTTCGGCGAGATGCTCATCATGGTGGATATGTCGCGCCTCAAGGCGGTATCCTCATCGGAGTACCGTCAGGCAACACGCCCCACAACGGCACGCACCGTCGTCTCGGTCGATATCCGCGAGCGCAAGCTCAACTTCCGCGACCATATAGACGTGCGCGGTATGCGCGCGAGCGAGGCGTTGGAGGCTGTCGAGGACTTGGTGGACGACGCACTCATGGTTGGTGTGTCGGGTGTCACCATTCTTCATGGCAAGGGCACAGGTGCTCTGAAGGAGGAGATACGCCGCTACCTACGCACAGTACGCGACGTGGCGACCATTGCCGACGACCATGCCGACCGTGGAGGTGCTGGCATCACCATCGTAACATTCAAGCAGTAATAAGAAACAAACAACATAGAGGAGTATGAACTATCTATTGTCCGAAATAGCAGCTATCGTAGGGGGTGTGCACCATGGCGCCGACCTACGTGTTGGTGAAATTGCCACCGACTCGCGCAGCGTGATTGCATCCGAAGATGTCATCTTCGCCGCTATCAACGGCAAGCACCACGATGGGCATAACTTCATTGCGCGTATGCAGATGCGTGGTGTATCTACCTTTATCGTGGAGCGCGACATGGCGCTTGCGGAGGGGTGCGGATGGATAGTTGTTGACTCAACAATAGGGGCAATACAACGCCTCGCAACACACCATCGTAGCCTCTTCAAGGGCACCGTTGTCGGCATCACAGGCTCCAACGGTAAGACCATCGTCAAGGAGTGGGCATCGCGCTCCATGCCCGATAATGTGCGCTCGTTTGCCTCGCCTAAGAGCTATAACTCGCAGCTCGGCGTGGCGCTATCGCTCCTCATGCTCAGTGGCGAGGAGCAGGTCGCTTTCATCGAGGCTGGCATATCTCACCCAGGTGAGATGGCGCGCTTAGAGAGTATGATACGCCCCGACATCATGGTGATCACCTCGATTGGCGATGCGCACTCTGCCAACTTCCAATCCTCGGAGCACAAAATCGAGGAGAAGCTAATATTGGCGAAGGAGGCTAAGACGATTATATATAGTAGTGAGTATACCACCCTCACGCGACGCATCAAGGAGCTATACTCCGACCGCGAGCTTATAGATAGCAGCGGTGCCGAGATGATGGACATGGAGGATGTATTGGAGCTTAACGACCCACTAACGGTTGATGCTTGCCACGTCTCTGCCCTTATGCGCAAGTTGGGCTATGATGTTGACGATGCGGTATTCTCCGCTAAGGTCGATATGCGCTTGGAGCTTAAGGAGGGTATCGACGACTCGATGATTATCGACGACTCCTATAACTCGGATATCAACTCGGTGGTTGTCGCCCTAAACGCTCTGCATCTGCAGGCTATGGGACGTCGTCGCGTGGCAGTAATATCGGATATACAGCAGAGCGGCATGGATGCCGAGGAGCTATATACGCGCGTTGCCGAGGCTGTTAAGAAGGCGGGCGTTGACCACCTCATAGGTGTGGGCAAGCATATTTCGCGCCACGCCTACCTCTTCGATCGCAACTCGTCGTTCTACCTCACGACCGATGAGCTTATCGAGAACTTCGAGCGCGAGCGCTGGGCAAAGTCGGTGATCCTCATCAAGGGTAGCCGCGATAGCCGCTTCGAGCGCCTCAGCCGCCTTGTGGAGCGTCGCACGCATACGACAACTCTCGAGGTGGACCTCGCGGCGATGAAGAAGAACCTCAACTACTTCCGCAACCTACTACCTCAGCACCACCCTATCACCGCCATGGTCAAGGCGTGGGGATATGGCACGGGCGATGTGGATGTTGCGCGTATGTTGCAGCACGAGGGCGTCAAATATTTGGCTGTGGCATTTGCCGATGAGGGCGTTACGCTACGCTCAAAGGGCATCACCATGCCTATCGTAGTGCTCAATGCCGACCACGATAGTTTCGATGTGATGATTGCCCACGACCTCGAGCCAGAGATATATAGCTTCCGCTCGCTCGACGAGTTCCGTCGCGCCGTACACCACGCCGGAAGGACTCACTACCCTATCCATATTAAGCTCGACACGGGTATGCACCGTTTGGGCTTCGTGGATGACGACATCGACCTCTTGGGTCGCGCCATACACCTCGACAACACTCTGCATATCGCCTCGATATTCTCTCACCTTTCGTGCGCCGATATACCCGAGGAGGATGAGTTCACACGCAGGCAGATTGCAGCGTTTGATTACATGAGCGCCCAGCTCACCGAGTGGCTCGACTACAAGCCACTGCGCCACCTTGCCAACTCGGCAGCTATAGCTCGCTTCAAGGAGGCGTCGTTCGATATGTGTCGCCTCGGTTTAGGTCTCTATGGCTATGGCTGGGAGCATAACGACAACCTGATGCCTGTGGCAACGCTCTCGACGCGCATCGTGCAGATTAAGACCCTCGGCAAGGGCGAGTCGATAGGCTACGGCAGAGGGGCAAAGACGGAGCGCGAGACGACCATAGCAACCATACCTATCGGCTATGCCGACGGCTTCGACAGACACCTCGGCGGCGGTCGCTGGGCTGTGCGCATAGCGGGTAAGAGCGCACCAATCATTGGTCGCATATGCATGGATAGTGCGATGGTAGATATTACAAATATTGAGGGCGTAGAGGTTGGCGATAAGGTGACTATCTTCTCGGCCGAGGAGGGCAATACACTCGAGGATATGTCGCGCGTACTCGACACCATACCATACGAGATTATGACCTCGATCTCGGCACGCGTAAAACGAATATACACTGAAAGATAATGAAGGGAACAATATATATGATACCATGCCCCATTGCCGATGGTGAGTCGGTATGGGAGGTATTGCCTAAGTCCAATCTCGATGTGATAAATAGCCTCGACTACTTCGTCGTGGAGAACATTCGCTCGGCACGTCGCTTCCTGTCGAAGGCGGGCATAGAGCGTAAGATCGACGAGCTGGAGTTTGTCGAGCTTAACGAGCACACCACCTCACAGGCAGACATCGAGCGTATGCTGCGCCCCATTGTCGAGGGTCGCTCGGCAGGTGTCATCTCCGAGGCTGGCGTTCCAGGCGTTGCCGACCCAGGTGCAGACATCGTTGCCTTAGCACATAAGCGCGATATTAGGGTTGTTCCGCTCGTTGGTCCATCATCAATCATCATGTCGCTCATGGCATCGGGGCAGAATGGTCAGTCATTCGCATTTGTGGGCTATCTTCCCGTCAAGGAGCCTGAGCGCACACGCCACATTCGCAACCTCGAACAGCGCGCCATCAGCGAGCGCTCGGCACAGATATTCATCGAGGCCCCTTATCGCAACATTAAGCTTCTGGAGACACTCATAAAGAGCCTTAAGCCAACGATACGCCTCACCGTTGCCTGCGACATCACGTCGAAGGATGAGTATATAAAGACGATGAGCATTGAGGGGTGGCGAAAAGCGAAGATGCCAAACATCGAGAAGCGCCCAACAATCTTTATATTAGGCATATAATTTGTTCGATATATATAGGAATTGAAAAATAAAACATAGATATGAAAAAGCAACACTCTGAGAAAGAGCAAGATAAAAAGAGATCGCAGCAGTGCGATGAGAACATGGAGGGTGCGACTAACACCCCCGAGCAGGACACAATGTCAGATGAGGCGAGTGCCACAACTGACAATATGTCACTCGAGCCAACCCTCGAGGAGCAGATTGCCGTATGGCGCGATAAGTATATGCGTCTTCAGGCGGAGTTCGACAACTTCCGCAAGCGCACCATCAAGGAGAAGATGGAGCTTGTGGAGCGTGGCTCGGAGGGGGCATGGAAGGCAATCCTTCCTATCCTCGACGACATGGAGCGTGCCGTGGCAGCATCCTCTAAGACAGAGGACATCGAGGCATTGCGCCAGGGCGAGGAGCTTGTGATGAAGAAGTTCGAGAGCGTTCTTCAGGGTGCCAACATCACACGCATCGACTGCGTGGGCAAGCCTTTCAACGAGGAGGAGCAGGAGGCAGTAGCGCGCTTTGCAGCGGGCGAGGATAAGCGTGGCTTGGTTATCGACTGCGTGCAGCAGGGCTACAAACTCGGCGAGCACGTATTGCGCTACGCAAAGGTTGTTGTTGGCGAGTAATAGTAAAGAATTATGGCAGAGAAGAGAGATTACTACGAGGTGTTAGGTGTTGAGCGCAACGCTGATGCCGACACAATAAAGAAGGCATACCGTAAGGCGGCAATCAAGTATCACCCCGACAAGAACCCAGGCGACAAGGAGGCCGAGGAGAAGTTTAAGGAGGCTGCGGAGGCCTATGACGTACTATCAAACGAGGATAAGCGTGCTCGCTATGATCGTTATGGTCATGCAGGCATGGGCGGAGCTTCGGGTGGCGGCTATGGCGGCGGCTATGGCGGCTTCGGTGGCGGTGGCTTCACGATGGACGACATCTTCGAGCAGTTTGGCGACATCTTCGGTGGCGCGTTTGGTGGCGGTGGTCGTAGCCGTAGCCGCGTAAACCGCGGTGGCGACATTCGTGTTACGGTGCGCCTAACGCTCCAGGAGGTTGCCGAGGGTGTGACCAAGAAGCTCAAGCTAAACAAGACTGTCACTTGCGACAAGTGTGGTGGCTCGGGTGCCAAGGATGCATCATCTATTGTCACCTGCCCAGAGTGTAAGGGCTCGGGATATGTCATCACCGTGCAGAACTCATTCTTCGGTCGTATGCAGACACAGACGGTGTGTCCTACCTGTGGCGGTAGCGGTCGCACCATCAAGGATAAGTGTTCGAAGTGCGGCGGCGAGGGTACGGAGCGTGGTCAGGAGATCGTCGAGGTTAAGATCCCAGCAGGTATTGCCGAGGGTATGGCAGTGACCGTACGCGGCAAGGGCAACGCAGCACGCCGTGGCGGTGTTAGCGGCGACCTTATCGTTGTTATCGAGGAGGAGCACAACCCAGAGCTAATACGCGATGGCAACGACCTCATACATAACATGAACATTACGGTGACCACTGCGCTGCTTGGCGGCGAGGTGGAGGTGCCCACTATCGATGGTAAGGTACGCATAAAGATTGCACCAGGCACACACGCCGGCAAGGTGCTTCGCCTACGTGGCAAGGGTCTACCCGATGTCAACGGCTATGGTCGCGGCGACATCATGGTTGTTGTCGACATCACCATCCCCGATGAGCTAACCAAGGAGGAGCGCAAGATTATCGAGCAGCTCGCCGAGCAGCCACACTTCAAGCGTGCATCGAGTGTCGAGAACCAGAACATCTTCGAGCGCATGAAGAACTTCTTCAGATAGTATCTGAGGATGCATATATTTGATAATGATTAATTTGATGTTATGTCTTTTTTTCGTCCACATAAGAGCAAGCCTCGACAGTTCAACTACATACCCCGCCACTTCGACCCTGTAAAGGAGGAGCGCGAATTGCGTCGTAAGGAGCTTCATGGCACCTCCACGGAGGATGACTATGAGGAGTATGTTCCTGGCAGGTATATTCGCACGCAGCGCGAGGCACGAGATATAGCACGCGAGAATGAGGCTAATAGCAGCACCGTAAGCAAAATGCGCAACATGTTGATTATCGGAGCTGTTATGGTAGTCTTCGCCATCTTCATTGTTCCTCGCTTTATCGACTTTGCCAAGTTGGTTCAGGACGAGAAGGAGAGACAGGCTCAGGCGAAGGCTGAGGAGGAGAGAATAAAGGGCGTCATCGAGTATTACGATGGTAAAGAGGGTATTGATGATGGCGAAGAGCTAATGAAGTCTCTCGAAGCGAAGGAGGCATGGCAAAGAAGCGCCAATATAATCGATAATGACGGACTTATCGAGAGACAACGATACTATCAAGAGGTGATTGAAATTATTGACACCGAGATGGCAGATATGGATCAGAACGTTAGACAGGCTATAATAGATCAGGCATACGAAGATCCTAAGAGGTGGCTCGAAATGTGGCATGCAAACGGCAAATAATACCACGAAGTTATGGACCGCATAAAATTACTACCCGAGATTGTTGCAAACCAGATTGCCGCCGGCGAGGTTGTCAACTCCCCTTCGCACGTTGTGAAGGAGATGATGGAGAACTCGCTGGATGCGGGGGCTAAGTGTGTGCGCGTCAACTTTCGAAATGGTGGTAAGGAGCTCATACAGATCATCGACGATGGCATTGGCATGTCGGCTATCGATGCACGTATGTCCTTCGACAGGCACGCCACAAGCAAGATACGCTCCATTGAGGATGTCTATCAGCTGCACACCTTCGGTTTCCGCGGCGAGGCACTCGCATCCATAGCTGCCGTTGCCGAGGTGGAGCTACGCACACGTCAGGCGGAGGATGAGGTGGGAACGCTCACAATCATAAGCGGTGGAGAGTTTCAATCGCAGACCCCTGTGTCGTGCCCTAAGGGAACACAGTTTATGGTGCGCAACATCTTCTACAACGTACCCTCACGCCGCAAGTTCATCGATGGCGACAACGCGCGCCTCAGCTCACAGATAAAGCAGGAGTTCTCGCGCGTGGCACTCTGCAACCACGATGTTGCATTCGAGCTACTGCAGAACGACCAGCAGATATATCTTCTACCTCCGACAAACCGTCGTGGTCGCATTGTCGACCTTGTGGGTAAGCACATCAAGCAGAACCTGTTGGATGTCTCGGTCGACACCTCTGTGGTGCGCATCGAGGGCTTTGTGGGACGCCCTGCGGCGGCCAAGAAGCGCAACAACGAGCAGTATCTCTTTGTCAATGGTCGCTACTTCCACTCGACGACCATGCAGCGCACCATACTTCGCGCCTACGAGAAGCTCATACCCGAGGGATGTATGCCCTCCTACTTCATATACCTCACGGTAGACCCCGACCGCGTGGATGTCAACGTGCACCCACAGAAGACTACGGTTAAGTTTGCCGATACGGATGTGATACTCGAGATTTTGCAGGCCGCCATCCGCGAGACACTCGCCAAGACAGGTGCTGTGCCCATGATGGATTTCTCCGCGGAGGGACGCGTTGAGATACCCGTCATTGGAGGTAACCGCGAGACTATCTATAGCATGCCCCGTGCTGCAACAAATAGCTCATACAACCCCTTTGCCGAGGAGTATATCGACCCTACCGCCCCACTACCGGATGTCCCCTTTACGGGCTTCGACGTGCCTTACGATGGCGCCATGCCACGCAAGAGCGCTCTATCGACCGCCCCAAGGCATCATGAGATAGAGAGCGAGGAGTATACCATACACCACTCATCGGAGCTCAACGAGAGCCTTGTGGAGTATGATGATATACCAAGTGGCGAGCAGACATCGTTCGACTACATCGAATCGAACATCGGGGCCGAGAAGCGCACCTTCGCAGATATCATCCTTGCACCTGGAGGTCACGCCATAACGACCTACGGCGGCACGCTCGTCGTAGTGAGTCTTCGTAGAGCCAAGGAGAGGCTGCTATACAACGATATGCTTCACGCCATAAGCCTTGGCGCTGCCCCCACACAGCGTATGTTCTTCGCCGAGGAGCTGACACTCTCATTGGAGGAGTACGAACTCATGGAGCAGCACGCCACGGAGTTTGCCGCCATGGGCTTCGAGGTGGAGTATCGTGGCGAGGGACGTATTGCCATCAATGGTCGCCCTGCGATGCTCGACATGGCGACGCCCATCGACGAGCTTATCTACGAGCTACTGCACGGCATTGAGGGTGGCTCGATGCCTATTGAGGAGGAGCGCCGACGACTATCGGAGCTACTCGCCAGACGTGCAAGTGCCGGCTATGGCAAGAACCTAAGACGTAGCGACGCTGAGGAGCTGTTGCGACGCCTCGAGGAGTGCGACAATCCGAGCTTCACACCCTCGGGAGCACCTATCATGGCGGAGATTACGACCGACGAGCTACGCGCTAAACTAACAAGAAACTAAGAGAGAGAAGACTATGAACTACCGCTCACAATCACAATTCCCGCCAGTGGTAATGAACCTTATCATCATCAATGTGCTTGTCTTCATGGCGACATATATGCTTGGTAAGACAGAATACATACTCGAGAACTTCGCACTCTTCCCTGCGGAGAGTCCATTCTTCAAGATATGGCAGCCCTTCACCTATATGTTCCTACATGGCAATATCTCCCACATCTTCTTCAACATGTTCTCGCTATGGATGTTCGGTCGCACGTTGGAGTATGAGCTTGGCTGGAAGCGCTTCCTTATCTACTACTTGGTGTGTGGCTTCGGCGCGGGTTTGATGCAGTTGGGCATAGCCGAGATAGACCTCAGCCACATTAACTCATTGAAAGACTACGTGGATTATTTGCGTACACCTACTGTTGGTGCCTCAGGCTCGGTATTCGGTCTGTTGCTCGCCTTTGGTATGCTACACCCCAATGCCATAATCATGCTGCTCATCCCACCTATCCCAATGAAGGCCAAGTGGTTTGTTGTGATATATGGTATTCTTGAGCTAATCTTGGGTGTCGTTGGTGCTCAAGGCGTCGCCCACTTTGCCCATCTTGGTGGTATGTTCTGGGGATGGTTGCTTCTTATGTGGTGGTCGCACCGCGATAGAAACAGATATATATACTAATGTACAAATAGGGAGGCTATGCAGGGTGAATACATAGGTCGCTACTCGCGCACCGAAAACACAAATCGGGTCTCGGCATTGAGAATCATTGCCCGAGTGCTCGTTGCGTTGGTATGTATTGCGCTTACCATAGCCATGATTATATGCTACATAACGCCACACGTGTCGCCCGATAAGATGGGGTCACTAACCATCGTCGGCATCTTTACGCCAGTGATATATATGGGCGTTATCATCATGATGCTGCTGATGACCATTCTCAAGCGATGGGTATATGCTGGCATCCTACTCGTTGTCGCCATCATAGGAGTACCCCACATCTCGAAGTACTACAACATAGACTTTATGCGCACCATAGATAAGCCGGCGGATAAGAGCTCGTTTACCATTATGAGCTATAACGTTCGCGGCTTCTATAATGACGATGGTGAGCGCGTGGTGGATGAGTTTGTTGAGTACCTCGCGAGCAGGGAGCTGCCAGACATCCTCTGCCTTCAGGAGTTTGCGCGCGACGCCGAGGGCGTTGACCTTATCGACACGCTCTACCGCCAAAGATTTGGCAACTACTACACCCACGAGAGCATCGAGGGTGGCAACGTGGTGCTTAAGACCTATAGCCGCTATCCATTCTTGGAGGGCAGCCAGGGCGAGATTGCCGGCAATAATAGCGGCACATCGCAGTGGGTGGATATCGTCATCAAGGAGAAGGATACGCTGCGCATCTTCAACAACCACCTCTATACGATGAGCATCACGGAGGAGGATAGCGAGGATATAGCGCGTGGAAAGATCCTGCAAGATGGCGACCGCGTGCGTAGCATCGTCAAGCGCATCGCCGACAACTCCTCGATACGTGCCAAGCATACCAATATGCTGCACGAAGTTATTAATAACTCACCATATCGCAAGATCGTGTGTGGCGACTTCAATGACACCCCCATGTCCTATGTCTACAATACACTTGCCGATAGGCTCAACGACGCATTTGTGGAGGCTGGCAGCGGCGCAGGGTGCACCTTCCGCCCCATGCACCATGTATTGCGTATCGACTATATCCTCTACTCCGACGGCATAGAGATACATAAGTATAGCGCTGACCACTCGGCAACGATGTCGGACCACCTGCCCGTGATGGCGCGCTTCAAGCCACAGACAAAGTAACATCCTACATACCGAACTATGATTCTCGACTCTATTGACAATGGTGCGCGCTACTACGCCCTGCACCCACTCCTAAAGAGGGTTTTCGACTACCTACGCAACACAAATGTTGCTAAGTTGGAGCCTGGCCGCCACGATATCGATGGCGACAATCTCTATGTTAATGTCTCGCACTTAGAGCTGCACCCCGTAGATGCGGCGCACCTTGAGGCGCATAATAGATATATCGATGTCCAAGTGGTCATCGAGGGTGAGGAGCTCTTCGGCTGGAGCGAGCGTCGAGATTGTTTAAAGCCCGAGGGCGAGTTCGACACCGAGCGCGATATACTCTTCTTCAGCGACGCACCGCAGACCATATATAAGGTACGCGAGGGACAGTTCACGATCCTCTACCCCGAGGATGCGCACGCCCCAATGCTCGGCAACGGCAATGTCAAAAAGCTAATATTTAAGGTGCTGATTGAAGAGTAGAGAGTAATAATTAGTAGAGAGTAATTAGTAATTAGTAATGGTGTCGCTCCGCAGGAGCGATTGGGATGGGTTGTTAAGGGCGAGTGTAGTGAAGAGTAGTGAAGGGACGAATTATCAAAAGTCACTAAAATCCTTAATTTCACTAATTTCCTTAAACTCCTTAACTCTCTACTGAATAACTTTTGAGAGCGCCACGACCAAATTTCTTGTCAGAGTGGTGCAGTAGTGGCGCTGACATGATAAAGCCTCGGATAGGACATACTTAACGTATTTCCTATTCGGGGCTTTGATTGAAGCGTCGCTAATGCGCCGCTATCACAAGAAATTCCAATTTGTTGATAGAAGGGGTTAGATTTGATTTATCACAAAAGATGACTCCCGGGGATAGTAGTTAAACCTACAGCCCTGGGAGTCATACTTTTTGGGATGGGTCGAAGATGACCCCTTATCTCAACAAATTACCTTTGGGCTATAAACCACGGATTATCCAACTCCTCTTTGTTGTATCGCAACACCTCGCCTGAGGGGTAGGCGCGGGTGATACCTCCAGACTCAAGGAGGATAAGCTCACCGGCGGCGGTGTCCCACTCGGAGGTTGTGGTGGTGCGTATGTAGTAGTCCACGACGCCCTCGGCAAGAAGGCAGAACTTATAGGAGCTACCCTGCTCGATAATCTCGAGGTCGGGATGCTCGCGGCGCAGGTGGTCTATATGGGTGTGGGTCTCAGGGGTTTGATGGGAGCGCGACACCGCCACGCGGTAGTTGGTGTGTGCGCTATCGGCCAAGGGGAGACGCACGATATTGGCGTGTATGTCATCATAGGTATAGGATGCCTCGCTGTCGGGTGCTACGTCGTGCATGACCCATGCGCCACGTCCACGCTCGGCGATATATATCTTATTGTGGTAGGGGACATAGACGACGGAGCTTATGCATATGTTGTTCTCCATAAGTGCTATGTTGACAGTAAACTCGTTATTGCCCTTGATAAACTCCACAGTGCCATCGAGTGGGTCGACAAGCCAGAATAGCTCCCAGTTGCGGCGCTCGTCGTAGAGCATCTGTCGTCCCTCCTCCGAGAGGATAGGTATGCGCGTGGTGCCCAACGACTCCTTGATGGTGTCATGCGCCATGCGGTCGGCAATGGTTATTGGGGTGCGGTCGCTCTTGAGTGCAATGTCGTAGTCGTCGCTGTGTTTGTATATCTTCATGATGGCGGCGCCAGCACGCACAGCGGCGTTAAACTGCTCGGGAAGAAGGTACTCACGGATATTCTGATCAATCATCTTGCAAAGGTTTTAACGGTTGCATTTTCACATTGTAAAGTTAACAAAAAGTTTCTGAAAAAGCAATATCTAAAAGCACAAAATAGCACTATTATCGACATATTTACATACGCTTGGACAAGAACGAAAAGTGTGCCATAGATAAATATGTGAAAATAATTCTTCGGAGGCATTGCAGATTAGAAAATTATTCGTACATTTGCCGCGCTAAACATTCTAATTTTAGATTAAATGTACGTAATAGTAGAGATCGCAGGTCAGCAGTTTAAGGCTGAGAAGGGTCGTAAGCTCTATGTTCACCGTCTCCAGGGCGAGGAAAACTCGTCTTTGAGCTTCGACAAAGTCCTGCTTGTAGACAACGACGGTCAGGTTAAGGTAGGTGCACCTGTAGTAGAAGGCGCCTCAGTAAAGTGCAAGATCTTGAAGCACCTCAAGGACGACAAGGTCCTCGTGTTCAAGAAGAAGCGTAGAACAGGTTATCAGAAGTGTAACGGTCACCGTCAGTATCTGACTCAGGTTCTCGTTGAG
>JAZOLM010000080.1:0-14902 GCA_045652985.1 Alistipes sp.
ATCTCGCATCTTGGGGGTATCTGCCCTTGCCAAAGTCCCAATCAGGGAATTGCTTACAGAAACGACTCAATCAACAACCGAAAACCAAAATGTCAAAGAACAAAAGTTATTTTAATAAAATTTATCGCACCAGTAGTAATGTGAAATTAGTAATTAGTAATACTTTGCTCCTCCGGAGCAATGGGATGGGGTCCGAGGGGTTTATGGGGTCTAAGGGGTCTTTTTTTGATAGCGACTAGATAGCCAGCCCCTGGTACCCCTATCACCCCTAATACCCCTTGTACCCCTCACTCTATCGCTCCTATCGTGCGAAGCACACCTTACCTTTCACTTTTCCCCTTCCCCTTTTCACATTATTATTAATTACTCTTTACTAATTACTAATTTTTTCTTATCTTTGCCGCATTATTTATATATACACTAAGGTATAAACAATTAAAAATATAAAAACTAAACACTATGGGAAGAGCATTTGAGTATCGCAAGGCGAGAAAGATGAAGCGTTGGGGACACATGGCGCGCGTATTTACAAAGATCGGTAAGGAGATTGAGATGGCAGTAAAGGCATCGGGTCCAGATCCATCGTCAAACCTCCGTCTCCGCCTTCTTATCCAGAACGCAAAGGCTGAGAATATGCCTAAGGAGAATGTGGAGCGTGCCATCAAGCGTGCAACCGATAAGGATGCTGCCGACTACAAGGAGATGATCTACGAGGGTTATGGTCCTCACGGTATCGCCGTTCTCGTTGAGACAGCCACCGACAACACCAACCGTACAGTAGCCTCAGTGCGTATGTACTTCAACAAGTATGGCGGTGCTCTCGGCACATCAGGCTCTGTGGGCTTCATGTTCGAGCACAAGTGCGTCTTCAAGTTCAAGCCTACCGAGGGTGTCGACTTCGAGGAGATGGAATTGGAGATGATCGACTTCGGTGTTGATGAGTTCTACGCTGAGGAGGGCGAGGTTACCGTATACGCATCATACGAGTCATTCGGTCAGATACAGACATGGATCGAGGATAAGGGCTACGAGCTTGTATCGGGTGAGTCAGTACGCATCCCTACCGACACCAAGGAGCTCACCGCAGAGCAGCGCGAGGCTGTTAACAAGCTTATCGAGCACCTCGAGGAGGACGACGACGTGACAAACGTATACACAACAATGGCCGAGTCTGACGAGGACGAGGACGAGGATGAGGAGTAGTTAGTAATGAGTAACTAGTAATTAGTAATGAAGAAATTTACTGAGTATAAGGGTCTTGACTTGGCGGGCGTTGCTGACGAGATGTTGGCACGCTGGACCGAGGACGACACCTTTCACAAGAGCATAACAACACGCGAGGGTCATCCAACCTTCGTATTCTATGAGGGACCACCATCAGCAAATGGTACCCCAGGCATCCACCATGTGATGGCGCGTACCATAAAAGATGTCTTCTGCCGCTACAAGACCCAGCAGGGCTATCTCGTACACCGCAAGGCGGGATGGGATACTCACGGTCTACCCGTTGAGCTTGGCGTAGAGAAGAAGATGGGCATCACAAAGGAGGATATCGGCAAGACAATCACCATCGAGGAGTACAACAAGGCGTGCCGCGAGGCTGTCATGGAGTTCACCGACCTCTGGGAGGAGCTCACACACAAGATGGGCTACTGGGTGAACATGGACGATCCATATATCACCTACGACAACAAGTTCATCGAGACCTTGTGGTGGCTCTTGAAGCAGCTCTACGAGAAGAACCTTCTCTACAAGGGCTACACCATCCAGCCATACTCACCAGCAGCAGGTACTGGCCTCTCGACACACGAGCTCAACCAGCCAGGCTGCTACCGCGATGTTAAGGATACAACATGTACCGCTCAGTTCCGCATCCTCGACCCTAAGGCCGAGATGGAGGGCTGGGGTACCCCTGTGTTCCTCGCCTGGACCACAACACCATGGACCTTGCCATCGAACACAGCGCTCTGCGTGGGCCCAAAGATCGACTACGTTGCAGTACGCTCGTATAACCCATACACCGCCGAGAAGATTACCGCCGTTGTTGCCGAGCCACTCCTCTACTCTATCTTCAACAAGAAGGCTGAGGAGCTCGCGTTGGATAGCTACAAGGCTGGCGACAAGCTCATCCCATTCGAGGTTGTTGGCAAGTGGAAGGGAACAGATCTCGAGGGCATGCACTACGAGCAGCTCCTACCATGGGTTAAGCCCGTTGAGGCCGACGAGCAGGGCAACTGGAAGGCAGCCGCAGAGAAGGCATTCCGCGTGATCCTTGGCGACTATGTAACAACAGAGGATGGTACAGGTATCGTACATATCGCACCTACGTTTGGTGCTGATGATGCCTTTGTTGCACGCCAGGCAGGCATCCCATCGCTCTTCATGATCAACAAGCGCGGCGAGACACGCCCTATGGTTGACTTCCAGGGTAAGTTCTACCTCACCGAGGAGCTCGACGAGAAGTTCCTCAGCGAGTGCGTCGAGGAGGCATACAAGGAGTATGAGGGTCGCTTTGTGAAGAATGCCTACGACCCACAGTTTACTGTTAATGGTCGCTACGACGAGAAGGCTGCCTCTGCTGCCGAGAACCTCGATATCTACATCTCAATCAAGCTCAAGGAGTCTAACAAGGTCTTCAAGATTGAGAAGCATACGCACAACTACCCACACTGCTGGCGTACCGATAAGCCTGTGTTGTACTACCCACTCGACTCATGGTTCATCCGCACCACAGCTCTTCGCGAGCGCATGATGGAGCTGAACAAGACCATCTACTGGAAGCCCGAGTCAACAGGTACTGGTCGCTTCGGCAAGTGGCTCGAGAATATCAACGACTGGAACCTCTCACGCTCACGCTTCTGGGGTACTCCACTCCCAATCTGGGCTACCGAGGACCGCACAGAGCTCAAGTGCATAGGCTCTGTCGAGGAGCTTATCTCGGAGATAGAAAAAGCAGTGGAGGCAGGCGTGATGGCCGAGAACCCATACAAGAACTTCAAGGTGGGCGACATGTCTAAGGAGAACTACTCTACCGACAACATCGACCTCCACCGCCCATATGTCGACAACATCGTCCTCGTATCCTCTAAGGGCGAGCCTATGCGTCGCGAGCCAGACCTCATCGACGTGTGGTTCGACTCAGGTGCTATGCCTTATGCACAGGTGCACTACCCATTCGAGAACAAGGAGGGCTTCGACCAGATCTACCCTGCCGACTTCATCGCCGAGGGTGTCGACCAGACACGTGGTTGGTTCTACACCTTGCACGCTATCGCTACCATGTTGTTCGACTCTGTAGCCTTCAAGAACATCATCTCTAACGGCTTGGTGCTCGACAAGAACGGCAATAAGATGTCTAAGCGTTTGGGCAATGCCGTAGACCCATTCGATGTATTGAAGAAGTATGGTGCTGACGCTACCCGCTGGTATATGATCTCTAACTCACAGCCATGGGACAACCTCAAGTTCGACGTCGATGGCGTTGACGAGTGCCGCCGTAAGTTCTTCGGCACGTTGTACAACACCTACTCGTTCTTCGCGCTCTATGCCAACATCGATGGCTTCACCGGTGCCGAGGCCGAGATCCCTGTCGAGGAGCGTCCCGAGATCGACCGCTGGATCCTCTCGGAGCTAAACACCCTCATCAAGGATGTTACCAAGTATCTCGAGGACTACGACCCAACGCCTGCAGCCCGCTGCATCGACGCCTTCGTCAACGAGAACCTCTCTAACTGGTACGTACGCCTCAACCGCAAGCGTTTCTGGGGCGGAGAGCTCACATCGGATAAGCTCGCAGCATACCAGACATTGTACACCTGCTTGGAGACCGTGGCTATGTTGGCAGCGCCTATCGCGCCATTCATCACCGACCGTATCTTCAGCGACTTGAACGCCGTTAGTGGTCGCCATAGCGAGTCATCAGTACACCTTGCGGAGTATCCTAAGTGCAACGAGTCGCTCATCAACCGCGAGCTCGAGGCGCGCACAGCACTATCGCAGCAGGTATCGTCGATGGTTCTTGCGTTGCGCCGTAAGGTGAACATCAACGTGCGTAAGCCACTCTCTAAGATCATCATCCCAGTGTTGGACAAGGAGATGGCATCACGCATCGAGGCTGTTCGCGCCCTCATCATGAACGAGGTTAACATCAAGGATATCGAGCTCATCACCGACACCACAGGCATCATCACCAAGCGCATCAAGCCAAACTTCAAGACCCTTGGTGCTAAGTGTGGTAAGTATATGAAGCAGGTGGCAGCCCTCGTGGCATCGTTCTCTCAGGAGCAGATTGCCGCTGTTGAGAGCAACGCCGAGACCATCCTTAAGGTCGAGGATATGGAGTTCGTGACTACGGCTGCCGACTTCGAGATCACATCGGAGGATATGCCAGGCTGGTTGGTAGCCTCGGAGGGTAAGCTCACCGTAGCGTTGGATATCACCATCACCGACGAGTTACGTCGTGAGGGTGTTGCCCGCGAGCTTGTCAACCGTATCCAGAACATCCGTAAGGAGTCAGGCTTTGAGGTTACAGACAAGATCCGTGTTGAGATTGAGTCTACGGAGCTCACAGCACCAGCCATCGAGAGCTTCGCCGACTATATCGGCCAGCAGACCCTTGCCGTGGAGGTTAAGGCTGTTGCAACACCTCAGGGCGCCTTTGTTGTCGACTCTGAGATCGATGAGGCACCACTCAAGATTGCCGTTACCAAGGCTTAAGGGCCAACGACACATATTTGAGGCTCCGGGCAGACCGCTCTGCTCGGGGCTTTTTCTATATACCTATATATATAGTAGCGAGGCACAAAATCACTTTTCGCAGAATATATTTGCTTATTTCATAATTTTTGCTTAACTTCGCTTATTAATGATGTATAACCGTACTAAAGACTACGATTATGGCTGAGGAGAAGACACGTTATAACGACGCTGAACTTGAGGAGTTCCGTCAGTTGATAGAGCAGAAATTGGCATCGGCACGCGCCGACTACGATATGTTGCGCACCGCAACAAGCAATGAGAACGACACCGAGGACTCATCGCCTACGTTCAAGGTGATGGAGGAGGGTGCCACAACACTCTCCAAGGAGGAGTATGGTCGCTTGGCACAGCGTCAGGCGAAGTTCATACGCAACCTTGAGATGGCATTGGTGCGCATCAACAACAAGACATATGGCATCTGCAAGACCACAGGCAAGCTCATCCCTCGCGAGCGTCTCTTGCGTGTGCCACATGCTACCGAGTGCATCGAGGCTAAGGAGGCACGCAAATAGCCTGGCATAAGCCTCACCGCCGCGACATTGTCGTACCATGGGGGAGGTATGCGCCATAATAAAAGTAATCCCGAGAGTTTTACTCTCGGGATTTACTATTTTAATGAGTAAAGAGTAGTGAGTAATATTTCGCTCCTGCGAAGCTATTTTCCGCCTTTCAGTTTTCAGTTTTCACTTTGTCGTGTCTTACCCCACGAACATCTCCCAGCCAGCCTCCACATCGTTCCAGTTTGCTGGGACGCCATTCTCCATCTCCGACATCGCGGCGACGATTGGAACCATATCGCGTCTGTGGTGAGTGTCGAGCGGCGTGTCGGTGCCAATGCCCGTGCGTTGCGAGACGAAGTCGATATAGGTGGACGTATAGTTCTCCGTGGGTGGGGCGTAGCGCATAAGCATCGTGCGTAGGGTGTTAAGCCCGTAGCGTCTGCGGTAGGTGTCCAGGAGTACGAACATTGCGCGGTAGCCATATGCCATAGATTGAAACTCCTTAAACTCCTTGTCGCGAGAGGGGCGCACCTCCCCCTTGTAGTGCGCCGAGGAGCGGCGTATGTTGCCGGGGTTATTATTTCTAAGACCTCGACTCATACTACACCTCCCCATCTATACGTCGTTTCACCCACTTGCCGAGCCACTCGAAGAGTGGAGCGCGACTAATAGAGGCGGCATTCTCGATGAACGACCACAGCTCGACACCGCATACGAAGCCGGTAAATAGGTTGGCAAGATTTAGGTGCATGAAGCTGAGGATATGCAGGTCGATGATCCATATGAGAACTATTGACATAAGCACAAAGCCGAGCTTCACCACCGTGCGCCACGCCTTGCGGCTCTCGAACCACCAGGCTCTGCCCTCGCGGCGCGCCTCGGTGCGTGAGGCGATAGTGCCGGTGATAAAGTCGATGACGATAAATGTCGTGGCGGCGATGATAAGTGACGCTATAGGGCATACGAGCGCCACAAGTGCACCCATGAGGGCACTACAATATTTCAACAATATTTCCATAGATAAAACAACGATTTAAAGGGTTCTTAATTGGGTCATACTCGGGGTAGTTGTCGCCATGGGCGTTAAGGTGGTCGCTCAGACGACGTGTGAGGGTTGACGCCTTCTCGCTTAGGGCGCGAAGGGTGGTGCGCAGGCGCTCGTTGTCGGCAGCTGTCGGGCGCTCATCATGGCAGGCTGCCGAGCGATGGTATGCCACCTGCTCAACGCCGTAGCGTGTCCACAGTGCTATGGCAGGGGCGACATAATTGTTCATAAGCGCCTCATACTCACCAGCCTCAAGGCGCTCCACAAGCTCCTCACCTAACACGGGTGCTACATGGCGGCACTCCGCCTCGATGATATCGACATCGAGCACTATGGTCGAGGGAAGCAGCTCGGAGCTACTATATGCGAGGCGTAGAACATCGTCGGGTGTGATTAATCTCTTCATGGTTACTCTATTGAACGGATGTTATACTTTGTTATCTGTGCAAGGTAGAGCTGCTGCTCGGGGTCGTTCTCGTCATACTCCAAGCCATCGGCCTTGCGTGCTTCCCAGACTCTCATATAGAGAGGCTTAGAGCGTGTCGGTGGGCGATTGACAATGGCCAGCGACGAGGCGTCGATGCCCATAACACTCCTCAATATTGCGCGTATAGGCTCCAAGAGCTGCTCCTGCTCGCTGAGTATCACGGTGTTGAGTGCCACCTCATACTCGTGTAGGATGCGCTCTGTCGAGAAGCCCGACGAGTAGTCCAGACCCGAGAGCGAGCGAAACCACGAGTGGGCAACGATGAGGTCAGACTCCGACTGCTCGTGTAGCGACTGCCAGTCACCATCCGAGGAGGTGTTGATGGGGATAAACTGTGAGCTATCGCCCTCGCTCTTGTCGCGGATGACAAAGAGCACCTGACCAGGTTGCCCTGCGAAGCGCTCCTCGGCGATGCGTGCCAAGCGATCTGCCTCCGCCTCGCTGCCCACGACATTGTCGAGCATCATGATGCCCGAGAGCTGGAACGAGTGGTTTATACGCGATATGTTCCACTTGTCGGTCTTGTAGATTATGGCGGCAGCGTTAAGACCTGCGATGTAGGGTGCTACGCCATAGTGCGAGAACATAGGTTCATAATCCTTGTAGTGGACAACGCTGCGGAGTGTGCCATCCTCCTGCGCCTCAAATGCTGGATATAGCGGCAGCGTATGAGCCTCCGCGGCATTGTAGGCTGCCCAGTTGTGGTGCATGACGACATGCTCAGAGTCGCGAGCAAGGCGGCAAGTGGAGGCGTCGATGTGATAGAGCGACAGGAAGGAGTGGTTGCTATCTGTCACCACCTCCATAAAGGCGTTGCCAAACATCGCCTCATCGAGAGCCATGCGTGCTATGACGCTACGCAGGGTGTCGCCGCTGCCATTGGCGCGATTGACGAGCTGGCGGAGGATGGGGCTTGTGTCGTCGAACGAGAGACCCTTGCCAGCAATGTAGTCAGCCTTATCGTTGATGATGCGTCGGTGTGCTGTTGAGTTACGCGCCATGAGCGACAACGCATAGGGGAGCATATTATCCTCGCCCCAGCGCCACACCTTGTCGATATGCTTCGCCCCACCCACCACCGAGCCCAGGAGGGGCTCGGCGAGGTTTGAGGTGGCGACTATGCGCGTGGTAATACTCTTTTCAGACATAGCCATAGGGTATTAATTAGTTGATGGTTGTGGTGATTACAAGCTCCTCATCCAAGATCTCGCAACCCGCCATGAAGGTAGCTCGCTGGCGATTCTCCATCTCGTCGGGGTTATACCACATACGCACCTCCGAGCCAGGGTAGTCGCTCGTGTTCACCGCCATGGCGAGGTTGCGGCTATCGGTGAGCATGCAGAATGTTGCCTGCGTATTGGAGTTGGTAGGGGGGATGTGCGAGATATGCATATCCACGATCTTAATACCGTGGTACGACAGCTCACGACGACCCGTAATCATGTCTGTGTAGGCGTGGTCATTGCCCATCTTATCGAGATACTGCTCATAGGCCTCGTAGATGTCCGTAGTGACGTAGTAGGTGAGGTGTCCCTCCGCCTTGAGGTTCTTCAAGCGCGGGTTTGCCATCGACCACATGGTGTCGAAGAGCGTGGTGATATTCTCAGGCGTTACATCATCCTTGCTGATATTCGCGGACTTGCATCGATAGGAGTTAGCCTTCTTGATGAAGCCATCGAAGAGGTTGTAGGTGTTGCCGCTCGTGTCACCAATCCACATAAGAACGCGTAGGCTCTCGGCAATCGCCGTGCGGAACATCTCTGTCTCTGCCTGCTCAAGCTCTGTGCCTGTGAGGTCATCGAGACTAACATCCGCCCTGCCTGTGATAAGCTCATAGACCTGATTAAAGTAGTCCGATGCCGAGAAGCCTACCTCCGCCTTCACCTTGTGAAGAGAGATGGTCTTCTGCTTGCGGTCAGCAGTGTTGCCTCCATTCCAGCCTGGCGAGTATGGGCGGAGGACGTTTGTCTGTGGACTCCATAGCTGGATTGTTGTAGGAACTGGCATGTTGTAGAGCATGCGGATGCCGAGCTCAGGGGCGTTAGCGCCGCTCACGATTGGGCGGAAAAAGATTGTCTCAAGGTCGCGACCAGTGTAGGTCTTAGGATTTTCAATAAGTCCCATAATTGTAAATGTTTTAGATGTTAATAAAATGATTATTTTTTGAAGCTGTCTAACAAGGCTGCTTTGTCGTTACGCTCGCTCTCAAAATGCTCATTTACGCCGAGTAAACTGCGCTTTTTCGAGCTTCGCAGGCCTAAAATAAGCTCTTGTTATACAACTTCTGAGCGAGAGGATTGACTTGTTAGATACTATCTGTAGCGAATAGAGCGAGCATCCTCGGCATATGCCTTGTCGCGAGGGTTGCTTGGCGCTTCGGTGGGTGATGGGTCCTCTATCTGCTTGAGCCTTGTTGGCTCCGCGCCTCGCTGACCCTCATCAAAGGCAATTGCCGAAGTCTCGGCCATAGCCGTGGGAAGCGCCGTGTGGTGCTCATGAGGGATGTAGTTGATGTCCCCCTCGGGTGCCGGTGTGGTGTCGGCACTCTCTATGCCTATGGCCTTAAGAAGTGCCTTTACCCCATTGCGTGTGCGCTCGATAAATGTTGGGCTCTCCGCGGCGTTGCCGTCGCTTATGAGTCTATCGACAAGACCCTCGGCGATTGCTTCTGCCGGAGATAGCCATCTGCCACGACCACCATTCTCGGACATAAGGGTGGCGATGTCCTCGGCGTTGCGCCCTGAGCGTGAGGCATATATCTCGGCAAGGCGTCTGTCAGTCTCGCGGAGCATCTCCACCTCTGCCTGCAGCTCCTCGGCATTACCCTCGGTTGAGCATAGCGAGTTGTGGATGAGGTAGAGCGTTGAGGCTGCAACCTCGCGACAACCCTCGCTGGCTGCCTGCGCCACGATTGTCGCCGCCGAGGCGGTATAGCCATAGCAGCGTGTGGTGATATGTGCGCCTGTGGCCTTTAGTGCCTCATAGATGAGTATAGCGTCGTTGACGTCGCCGCCCGTGGAGCGGATGTTGACGATGATGGCGCTGTTTTTAATGTCGGCGATCGATGCCACCCTCTCTCGAAAGCGCTCGTAGGTGGCTACTCGGCTGTCAGGGCTATCGAACTGCCACTCTTCGCTCAGACCTATCGTCCCCTCGATGTCGATAGTCGTTGTACCGACATCGTTCTTAATTCTAATTGTTGAGTTCATCTTGATGTTAGTTTTTTTATGCTCCATATCGTATATGACTTTGCGCACCTTCTCATAGGAGCAGCAGAATGTTGTTGCCGCGAGTGTCATGGCATGGCACTTCCCATATCCTCGATGCATGAGAGTTGCTACACGATCGTATATCGCCCTATGCTCACAAGCCTTGATGTCGATCAGGTCGTTGTTAAGAAGTGTGCCGATGAGGCGTTCATATCGACCATAAGGGTGTGGCGCGGTTTGCATACGACGCTGGGGGTTAGCGCTATTCATAATACTATGGAAGTTAGATTGTTAATCGGTTAGTGTACGTCGAAATCGACACTTTGCAGTGTAGTTTGTTGTGTCATACTCCTCGATGCCCAGGAGTGTGAATAGTGATGTGCCATATTCGCTCTTTAGGCAGAAGCGAGAGCGGATATTTGCCCCCTCTGCAGCGGGGTCAAGTAGCGACAGGTACTCATCGGGGCGTAGCCTAACGGAGCATGAGAAGGTGCCGCGCTCCGATTCCTCGCGAAGCTCTCTATCGTAGTATTGATGTAGACCGACAAGGCTATCGCAATCCTCGAACGTGAGTGTCGCATCTGCATTGGGCGAGTAGAACGATGCAAAGGGGTAGTGATGCAGGGTGTTGTATGCCTGCCAGCGCTCTTCGGGTGGCAGCTCGCGCAGTCCATGGTAGAGTACTATGCGAGGCTCTACGTAGTCGTTGGTGGCAATCACGTCGCGGTCGCCCACGGTGAGTATCTCGGCAGATGGGGCTGATGTGGTGCTCTCGGCGAGTGATACTATCGGCAGAAATAGCGGGTTGGCGATGGTCTGCTCTCCGACCTTGCTTCCATATCCCGGTGTGACGAATAGCCACTCGCCAAAGCTCTCATCTTCGCCCACCATGCGCTTAACAACGCCATCGCTTCCGGCATAGCGCAGGCGTATCTTCTCGAAGCAGTTGGGCACCCCCTCGTCATATCGCCACTCACCGCCAAGTTGCCTATCTCGCCAGTCGACTACTGGGCCATTGAAGAAGTGGTCGTAGGGCTCAATGTAGAGGCTCTTCGATGGCTTGTGTGAGTAGATGCATAGGTTGAACATATGTATCAGTGCCTCAAGGATTTGCGACTGGTCTATGTTGTGGTGTGCGACATCCTCAAACCCAATTCTATCGCCATAGCCCACCGTGCCGCTAAATATAGGTCGCATATAGCAGCTGCTATGCAGGGTTATCTGCTGACCCTCGATGCCGCCACCAATATAGATATCGTTAAAGCGCTTGGGCGAGGAGGTGGTGACGCGCTCGTATGGTGTGCGTGCCGTGAGGGTTATCTCGCGCTCCAAGGTGCGTTCGACGTGCCCATCATAGAGTGCCCAGTCACCTTCGAAGAGGCGATATGTGCTATCCGTCGAGCTCCTGTAGTATAGCTTGGTCGAGCCTGGTGCATTGCTTGATGACACTATGCTACACTCCTCGCTCAGATTTTCGCCTATGCCCACTAACTTGTATCTACACCCCTCCTCATGGTCGAATACAAAGAGTTTGTAGCTGGTAGCTGGGGCTATGGAGTTGCGTCTATCGACATATGGGTTTTGAAGCACCACGTCTATATCGCAGCCATTTGCAAGGTGGATATGGGATAAGCCCTTGAGGTGTCGACTTGAGATTATGGAAGCCTCGGTTGTGTAGTGTAGGAAGCACTCGAACGATACGCTAACCTCATGTATCGGGGTGAAGATGGGCTCTCCCTTAACAAACCTTAGGCATCCTCCGTTGGAGTAGGCATCACTCAGGCTGTTCCCATCCTCATCCACTGCCGTTGCTGCCGTCGTGTCGACTATCGCTCCGATGTTATGCGCGACGCTCAGTGGTCCGCAGAGATTTACAATGCCGCTTTGTGGCGCTTGGATGGTGGTCGAGGAGCTACGATAGGCCTTGAAGCCCATGGCGCTCTCGGCGGCACTGCAATCTGTCGTGCGATAGGCTCCGCTCATCATCAGGCGGCTGAAGAGTTCGGAGTTCATGAAGTCGCTCCTTAGCCTATAGCCTCCACTCTCCATGATCTTCTCTACAAGCGCTTTGATGGATATGAAGGGGTGGTAGTCCTGTGGCATGAGAATGTTCTCCACGGAGAATAGCCCCGACTCTTTCGGCTTAGGGTAGCTATCTCGTTGCAAAGGCAGGAACTTCACTGCGCTATCGCTGCTCCACGATCGCTCTATGCTGGCTATGTCCAAGGTGTGGTCGCACGGGATATCGCTCTTGCTGAAGGGGGTGAGAGCCGCAAATTTTGCCCACTCGGCACCTCCATCTCTGAGGCGTATGACATAGCTGTGTTGCGTACCCTCCGAGAGTGTGGCTATGAGCGTGGCACTACCCTCAAATACCGTGGTGCCATCTATGGTGAGCTTCGCCTCGTGGGGCTTGTCGTTGAACGATGTGTGGCGGTGCATATCTGCGGCGTGCCCCATGACGGTCTCTATCTCGGGTGTGCTCGCCACCTCCACCTCAATATCCACTCCCGAGCGCCATGCGTTGATATCCTTAAGCTCGGTGGCATTGTACGAGGGCATTATCGGGGTTGTGCTGCGGGGCGTAATCTCCACGCCATCAATATATAGGTGTATCATCGTCTACCTCCTTTCCATTGCTGCTCTATGTCGATGCACATTTGTCTTAGACCACCATGGTTGTCAAACTCGACGTGGCGCTCCCTCAGCTTTATCGGGATAAACACCCCATCCTTGATTGCGAATACTCGTGGCGAGAAGACAATCTCAGCGAGGCGCTCCATATGCTCGGGTATCTCGTATGCGGAGCATAGGCGGTAGTTTACCGTGGCGTTCCGTAGCATCGAGTAGTGCTCCAACGGGAGGTTGTCGTCCGATGCGATCTTAGCATCGTAGCTTCGGCGTATGCCCGTGGGGAATGTGTAGGTCTCCACCCCGCCATCCATGTTAAACCAGGCAATGCACCACCCCTTGTCGCCGTAGTCAACAACGCTATACTCAAGCTCGGCAATCCTCTGCTTATCGTTGTTTATGGTTATATTGATGCTCTCGGTATGCTCTGGATAGATAGATGATGGGATGACAATATCCATTGGCGTGCCTGTCGGTTTTGCATTAAATTTCATGTTTGATGTCCCCTGCAAGGTCTTGAAAGTAACGCTCAACACCATATTCCAAGTTGCGAGGAGGGTTATTATAATAGGCTCATTGGCTGCTATTGTACGTTTGCTTACCGCTCGGCTGATAATGTGTGGCGCGGAGGGGTTATAGGGGGCATGAAACAATGATACGTGTCGAGAGGTCACTCCATCTACCAGCAGTCGAACACGTTGCGCCGAGCGCGAGGGGGTGATTGTAACGCTATCGCCGATGATGGGTGGTAGATAGCTAAACTCTCTTAGGTATGGGGCGATATCAACTTCGGCACATGTCACACCGTAGAGTTTACGTTGAGCAATACTTTGAGTCTCTGTGGCTATCTCGAGTGTTAGGTCCGTGGGGGCGCTCTGCTCTGTGTCGAACCCAAAGCGTAGAGTCTCGTGCCATGAAGAGCCATTTTGAGGGATTGATGTAAATATCATAATTCAATTATTTAATAGTGTGATTTATACCATGTTGCTGCACCATGCGCCCTGCGGTAAGAAAGGGATATAAACGGCGCATAAAGTGTTTATAAGATTGGTGATAAGATGTTAATATGTGTTAATAGCTATATTCTATATGCTAATACACAATATATTACACTTGTTGATAGTACCGCAGAGCGCTTCGTTAGGAGTGTTGATTGGTGCGAATGATTATTGCGCCTTAACTATCGATTGACAGTGCAAATATACAACATGAAAATGCGTTTGTCAAGAGTTTGGGTTAAATTTTTTACAATTATTTTTAGTCCCAAAATCAAACCGTTTAACAATCATCGAGTTATGCTAATAGGGAAATTGAAAAAAAAATGTTATATTTGCGCGGATTATATTAAACGTAAGAGAAAACTATATATATCATGGCAGATAATTCAATCTTGATTCGCCTCGATGGCTTGCGCCTAAAGTACGAGGAGATAGGTCAGAAGTTGACCGACCCAGAGGTTATAGCAGACGTCAAGCAGTTTGTGCAGCTAACCAAGGAGTATAAGGAGCTTGAGCCTATTGTTGAGACCTCGGATCGTTTCCGCACGGCACTTGCCAACCTTGCTGAGGCAAAGGATGTCCTTGCTAACGAGAAGGACGAGGAGTTCCGCGAGATCGCTCGTGAGGAGGTAGCGACGCTTGAGCCAGCTATCGAGAAGATGGAGGAGGAGATTAAGCTCCTTCTTATCCCTAAGGATCCACAGGATGACAAGAACGCCATCGTCGAGATTCGTGGCGGTACCGGCGGTGATGAGGCTGCAATCTTTGCAGGCGACCTATTGCGCATGTACACCAAGTATATCGAGTCTAAGGGTTGGCGCTATGAGATTACATCGTCGTCGGATGGTGCTGCTGGTGGCTACAAGGAGGTTGTGCTCAAGGTTACAGGTCAGAGCGTATACGGTACTTTGAAGTATGAGTCGGGTGTGCACCGTGTGCAGCGCGTGCCACAGACCGAGACTCAGGGTCGTGTACACACCTCTGCGGCATCTGTTGCTGTGCTTCCCGAGGCTGAGGAGTTCGATATCGAGATCTCGATGAACGATATTCGCAAGGATATCTTCTGTGCATCGGGTCCTGGTGGTCAGTCGGTGAACACCACCTACTCGGCAATCCGCCTTACCCACATCCCAACAGGTATCGTCGTGCAGTGCCAGGATCAGAAGTCTCAGCTCAAGAACTTCGACAAGGCCTTTGAGGAGTTGCGTACCCGAGTATTTAACCTCGAGTACTCTAAGTACCTCGATGAGATTGCATCGAAGCGTAAGACCATG
>JAZOLM010000081.1:0-88628 GCA_045652985.1 Alistipes sp.
GTTCTTTGGAATGTAGCTGTAAGTCTTGTCCTCAGAAGAAGCAACGATCTCTACATCGCCGTAGAACTTAGCCTCCTTAGCAGCCTTCTTTGCCCAAACGCCAGTCTGCAAGTAAGCAGCCTTAGTCTTAAGAAGGTTAGCTGGAACCTGGAAGAACTGTGTTGAAGCACCACCACCAACGAAGAATACTGCGTAGTCCTCAGGGATGTTCAAAAGGTCGCGCCAAAGCTGCTCAACCTCAGCCATTACGCGCTCCCAACCTGGAGTACGGTGAGAGATCTCAAGGATGCCAATACCTGTACCGTCGAAATCACGGATAGCCTCGATAGCTGCCTCAACAGCCTGCTTTGGAAGTACGCATGGACCTGCGTTGAAATTGTGTTTCATGGTTTTAAAAAGTTTTTAAATGTGTATGAATAAATGTCTTTTTGCTTGCATCACAATCACATAATGTGCATCCTACATATGGGCGCACAATATAGTCACACAAAGATAATTATTTTTCGGCATAAACCAAAATAAAACGAGCAATTTTTTGCGTAATTATCTACTTTGGCTTTGCTATACGGGTGATGTTTCAGAAAAGAGGGAGTTTTATAAGGTGAAAAGTGAAAGATGAAAGGTGAAAAGTGTGGTGTCTGCGACGCGGGTTTATTGAGGAGGAGTAATGTGAGCAATAGGTCCGCTACGCTGGATAGGAGCAATAATGAGCGAGAAGTGCGTAATTCAGGCGCAAGCTCCCATGCTACCCTTAACTACTCTTTAGCAGGCATCGGTCTGCGACTATCCTTCACTACCCATTTCTAAAGTTTTTAAATGTTACCCTAAGCTTGTCGAAGGGTCTCCTCGATAGTTTACGTTGTCAATGTGTTGTCGAGTAGGAGGAATATACTCTACCAATAAATATGCGTTGCAGACACCGTACTTTTTGCTTTTGACACAAAAAAGATAGCCTTGCATCTGACTTTGCAAGGCTATCTTTGACTCTTCCCAGACTACGATTTATTATCGATGTGTGGGCTCAACGAAGTGCTCCAAAGACTTCATGATGTTGCGTGAGTGAAGCACCATGGTCTTGGTCTCGGTGAGGATGTTGAAGAATAGCATATTCGCCGATGATGAGCCACCATTGTCGCGTAGGCGGCGTAGCTGGTTCTGCATAACCTCGTCGATAAGGTCGAAGAGCTCATCGCGCTTGGTCATCACTCTCTCCATATTCTCGAACGAGCGAGTGCGAAGCATGGTGTTGATGTCGCTGAAGATCTCCTCCACGCGGTCGTTGATGCGCTTAAGCTCGTAGACCTGCTCCTTCGATAGACCGGTGTGGTTGTTGTCTACATGCTTATAGCATGGGCGTGCGATATGTAGCAGCGCCTTGCTGGTCTCCGAGATATAGTCGACAACCTGCACATAGTAGTGACCGGTGTTAACGTCGCTCTCCTTGAGGTCGCTGAGCAATGGCATGATGTCATACTTCTGCTGGCGTGTCGACTGGAAGAACTCCTCCGACTCGCGCACCATATCCTTCAATACCTTTCTATTCTCCTTGAACACCGCAACGATAATACGGTCATATATCATCGTCACACGCTCCATCGATGAGCATACGTGCTCGGTGTACTCGATGAGTGCCTCCTCGGGGCTACGCTTTAGGGTGTCGACAATCTTAGCTGTTGGTAGTTGCTCCTCCTCGACACTATCCTTCTTCTCCTTCTTGAAGTTGCTCTTGATGATGAGGGCTACACACATGAGTGTCACTGCAATTATGGCTATCTTACCGCCATAGATGAGTGCTAAGGTCACGCTGAGCGCAATAAGGAAGCCGCCGACTGCCGTCACGAACCATCCCATGATCACGGTCATCACACCAGTGATACGATATACGGCGCTCTCGCGTCCCCAGGCTCTGTCGGCCAACGACGAACCCATCGACACCATGAATACTACGTAGGTCGTAGATAGTGGCAACTTGAGCTGTGTACCTATTGAGATGAGGATGGCTGCAGCTGTAAGGTTTACCGTCGCACGGATAAGGTCGTAGTTTACATCGCCACGCTCCTCGGCGCTAAGTGGGACGAAGCGCTCGTCGATAAACTTTCTAACGCTCTTAGGGGTTATCGACTCGACTCCGCTACTCATGCGACGTGCTGCGCGCACAATGCCTCGTGAGATAGGTGATGCCTCAGCATTGGTATCGGCGCTCTCATCCTGCGATGATAGCTTACGCTCGGTCTCAATCACACGCATCGCCTTCTTCGATGTGAAGAGTGTGATAACCATCACCAAGCCCGCTGCGCACATGATATAGAAGTTCGCCTGTGTAGGGTTAGCAAGGGATGCCATTGAATCTATATCTGTTGAGCCAGCCGCCTGTGCTATCTGGTATGAGTCGTAGCCAGCGTATGGCACACCGATGAAGTTCACAAGGTCGTTACCTGCAAAGGCAAGTGCCAATGAGAATGTGCCGGCAAGGATCGATACGCGTAGAATGTTGACCTTCATGCGCTGAAGTATCCATAGTATTGCGGAGCTACCAGCCCATAGGATAATGAGCGAGATAAAGGTGTTGTTGTTGACATACTCGGTAATCTCTGCGGGTATGAGTCCCGAACTCTTGAGACCCTTAAATACGGTGAAGAAGATGATACCCGCAAGTGTGATACCGCACCATAGTGCGCCATAGCGGTTGAATATTTTGCTGTATCGGAACGAGAATATGATACGCGATATGTACATTAGGAGGTGTCCTGTGAAGAATGCGAGGACTACAGATAGTAGGATACCCGATACGATACCGAGGGCATTTGCCGAGTTGATAAACTCGCTGATGCTTGCATCGGTATAACCTCCCCATACGTTATATAGCGCGAGGGCGAGTGCCGAGCCGAGCAATCCGAAGACGAGCGATACGGTGGTCGATGTTGGTAGTCCTAGCGAGTTGTATATATCCAGGAGGATTATGTTTGAGAGCATCATACCGAGGAACAATACCATAATCTCTTTATATGAGAACATCTCGGGGTGGAATACACCGCTACGCGCCACATCCATCATACCGCTTGAGGTCATCACGCCGACCATCACGCCTATGGCTGCAACGCTGAGGATGATGTTTTTCTTGGCTACCTTGGAGCCAAATGCCGAATTTAGAAAGTTAACAGCATCGTTGGAGACACCAACGATGATACCCATAACTGCAAGAAGTGCAAGGGTTATAACTATAAATAGATCCATAATAAAGTATATTATTAGCGCAAATATACTATTTTGTTGTTACAAAACTGTTACAAAATGGCATTATTGTAACATTTTTTACATATCTGCGCTTGATAGCGCTATACATATTTATATATAATCGTTAATCTCACTAAAAAAATTTGCTATTCTCGTCACTTTTGATTAAATTTGCATCTATAGTAACGAGATGCGTTTATGAGTAACTATCGTATATTGGTCGTTGACGATGAGGAGTCGTTGTGCGAGATCTTGAAATTCAACCTCGAGAAGGAGGGCTATAGTGTCGACGTGGCGTATAGCGCCGAGGAGGCTCTTGCAATGAATTTGTCGTCCTATAACCTCGCTATATTGGATGTGATGATGGATGAGCTTAGTGGCTTCGGCTTGGCGCGCATCCTGCGCAAGCGCCCCGATACGGCGTCGTTGCCCATAATCTTCTGCTCGGCATTGGATGGTGTTGACGATAAGTTGAAGGGCTTCGATGTTGGTGCTGACGACTATATAGCAAAGCCATTCTCGGTGGCGGAGGTCATAGCGCGCGTACGTAGTGTCTTGCGTCGTGCGGTGAAGCCAGCTGCCGTCGTCGAGCACGAAGTGGAGGAGAGCATAATTGCCTTCGAGGGTCTTGTGGTTAACACCCTCAGCAAGACATGCATGGTGGATGGTGCGGAGGTGTCGCTCACACGCAAGGAGTTCGATATTCTATCGTTACTGCTCAGCAATCGAGGCACGATACTCTCGCGCGAGCGCATCATGCGCAAGGTGTGGAGCGACGAGGTGGTGGTGCTCGACCGTACTATCGACGTCAACATCACGCGTATGCGTAAGAAGTTGGGTAAATATGGATCACACATAATAACACGTACAGGATATGGCTATGGATTCGAAGCGTAGGATTAGAAGTTATCGTGGTGGAATGTCACTAATGTTGGCACTCCTCCTTGTGTTGATAGTCGGTGGTGTTATCATTCACCGTTACTCGATTATCAATCGTATCTCGCAGCATGAGCATCTCAACGAGGGATTGTTCTATGGCATCATAGGCGTGGCTATCCTCGCCTCGGTGCTCGCCATCATCCTATCGATGCGCTTCAACCGCAATATGCGCAACCTCAAGCGCGTTGCTGAGGCTATGGAGAGCGGTGCCGATGTGGAGCAGACGCAGGATTTCGCCAACGATGAGCTGGGCGATCTCTCACGCCATATTATCGACCTCTACCAGCGCTTGCGTCAGGCATCGAGCGATATTGAGGTGGAGCACGACAGAGCACTGCATGAGGAGCAGGAGAAGCTACGCATCAAGCGCCAGCTCACCAATAATATCAACCACGAGCTGAAGACCCCCGTGGCAGCCATCCAGGGCTATTTGGAGACTATGATTGCCAACCCCGATATGACCGATGAGGAGCGCAAGACATTTATCGAGAAGTGTTATGCTAATAGCCAGCGCCTCACGCAGCTGCTCACCGACGTCTCGACCATCACTCGCTTGGAGGATGGTAGCAGTTGTATCGAGTGCGATAGTGTCGACCTGCGTGGCATTATCGACGAGATTGCTGCCGAGGTGGCGTTGCTCCCCGTCGAGAAGCAGATGCGCGTGAACGTTAACCTCCCATCGCCAATGCTTGTTAAGGGTAACTCGTCGCTGCTAATGTCAATCTTTAAGAACCTGACCGACAACGCTTTGTCATATTCGGCTGGTCGCGATATATTTATTAATATAGAGTCTGCCGACGATAAGTTCTATACCCTCACCTTTGCAGACAATGGTATCGGTGTAGATGAGGACCATATCAACCACCTCTTCGAGCGCTTCTACCGCATCGATAAGGGTCGCTCGCGCAAGCTCGGTGGCACGGGTCTTGGTCTTTCGATTGTCAAGAATGCCGTGTTGTTCCACGGTGGCGATATTTCGATTGCCAACCGCCGCACCGGAGGCTTGGAGTTCCGCATCACACTACCACGCGCATAGAACATCAAACTTATTTATTAGCATACAAATAAGAGCCTGTCCAAAATCAACTTGGACAGGCTCTATCTATAATAAGTTTTATCGTTCGATGCTCTATTTCAGCTCTTCGACAGGCAGCTGCACACACTCGATGCCTACCTTGCGCAAGAGGTCTAAGCCCTCCTCCAAGCGATAGGTGTCGCTATATACCACGCGCTTGATGCCTGCCTGGATGATGAGCTTCGCACACTCGATACATGGCGAGGCGGTGACATAAAGCGTTGAGCCGTCGCAGTTATTTGCGCTCTTCGCCACCTTGGTGATGGCGTTAGCCTCGGCATGGAGAACATAGGGCTTTGTCTTGCCCATATCATCCTCGCACACATTTTCGAAGCCTGCAGGCGTGCCGTTATAACCGTCCGAGATAATCATGTTATCCTTGACGAGCAACGCGCCCACCTTGCGACGCACGCAGTATGAGTTCTCCGCCCATACGCGTGCCATCTGCAGGTATCGCATATCGAACTGTCGCTGTTTCTGCTCCTTATATCCCATTTGTCAGATTATAATTTTAGTCCTCCCAAATTTCTTGTTAGAAGGGGTCAGATGACCACTTATCACAAGAAATTACATCTTGCCGTGACAGTGCTTATACTTCTTACCCGAACCACAAGGACATGGATCGTTACGACCAACGCTCTTGTCCACCTTGATAGGCGCAGTCTTGCCTCGCTCACCCTGGCCTGCTGCAGCGGCTGCTGCCATGCGCGACTCCTGGAGCTTGTTGACGTCGATGCGCTGCTTCTGCTCGCGTGCCTGCTGCAAGTTCTCAGGGTTAGCCTGGCGCACTGCAAGACCTGCCTTGTTGAGCTGCACGATAACATCGCGGTTGATGTCGACAATCATCTTAGCGAAGAGGTCGAACGACTCGAGCTTATAGATGAGAAGTGGATCCTTCTGCTCGTACGATGCATTCTGTACGCTCTGACGCAAGTCGTCCATCTCTCGCAAGTGCTCACGCCATGCATCGTCGATAGTGGTGAAGAGAGCCACCTTCGCGAACTCGCGGAAGATCTCTGCGCCATCCGTATCCTTGCACTTCTGCAACTCCACAGGGATAGAGAAGTTACGACGACCATCAGTGATAGGGAATGCAATGCGCATATTCATATTATCCTTGCGATCTTCGTAGACCTTGGTCATTGTAGGACGCACGGCATCCGCCAAAGCCTTAGCACGACGCTCGAAGTGGTCTGTGAGGTCCTTGGTGAGGTGGTCGATAAGCTCCTTAGGCTTCATCTGTGAGTAGCTCTGCTCATCGAGGCTGAACTCGATAGCCGCCTCACGCATAAGGTCGAACTTGAACTCCTCATATGGGCAGCCCTCGTGTGCCTCGACAAACTTAAGGGCGTAGTCGTAGCGTAGGTTGTTGAGGTCGATGTCGATACGCTCACCATAGAGGGCATGACGGCGACGTGTGTAGATTACCTCACGCTGCGAGTTCATAACATCGTCATACTCCAAGAGGCGCTTACGTGTGCCGAAGTGGTTCTCCTCGACCTTCTTCTGCGCACGCTCAATAGCCTTGGTCATCATACCTGCCTGGATAACCTCGCCATCCTTAAGACCCATGCGGTCCATAAGCTTTGCGATACGCTCAGAGCCGAACAGACGCATTAGGTTGTCCTCCAACGATACGAAGAACTGTGATGATCCTGGGTCACCCTGACGTCCTGCACGACCGCGCAACTGACGATCTACACGACGGCTCTCGTGACGCTCCGTGCCGATGATGGCAAGACCACCAAGCTCCTTAACCTCTGCCGAGAGCTTGATATCGGTACCACGACCCGCCATGTTGGTGGCGATGGTCACCTGACCACGACGTCCCGCCTCGGCAACGATCTGTGCCTCGAGCTGGTGCTGCTTAGCATTGAGGACGTTATGCTTGATGCCGCGAAGCTTAAGCATACGGCTCAACAACTCTGAAATCTCGACCGATGTAGTACCCACAAGCACAGGACGACCCTCAGCCACAAGACGCTCAATCTCAGCGATTACGGCGTTGTACTTCTCGCGTGCTGTCTTGTATACAAGGTCCTCGCGGTCGTCACGGATAACCTTCTTGTTTGTTGGGATTACCACAACATCCAATTTGTAGATGCTCCAGAACTCCGATGCCTCAGTCTCTGCGGTACCGGTCATACCTGCGAGCTTGTGGTACATACGGAAGTAGTTCTGAAGGGTGATGGTGGCGAAGGTCTGCGTTGCATCCTCCACCTTCACATTCTCCTTCGCCTCGATAGCCTGGTGAAGACCATCCGAGTAGCGGCGACCCTCCATGATACGACCTGTCTGCTCGTCGACAATCTTAACCTTGTTATCCTCCGAGATGACGTACTCCACATCCTTCTCGAACATGAAGTATGCCTTCAGAAGCTGGTTCATGGTGTGTACGCGCTCCGCCTTGATAGCGTAGTCGCTGATAAGCGCATCCTTCTGCGCTGCACGCTCCTCCATCGAGAGCTCGGTGTGCTCAATCTCAGCTACGCGAGCACCAATATCTGGAAGCACGAAGAAGCCCTCCTCGTTGAAGCGGCGTGATGCTATCTCGTGGCCCTTATCGGTGAGAATCAACGAGTTCATCTTCTCATCGTGAAGAACGTAGTTCTCGTCGGTAATCTCTGGCATACGACGCTCGTTGTCCTGCATATAGAAGTTCTCGGTCTTCTGCAAGAGAACCTTAACGCCTGGCTCCGATAGGAACTTGATGAGCGCCTTGTACTTAGGCATCGCCTTGTAGGCACGAAGCAAGAGCTTACCTGCCGCCTCGTGGTCACCAGCGTTGAAGAGACGCTTAGCCTCAGCTACATCGGCAGATGACATCTTGCTCTGCAAGTCGTAGATATACTTTGCTGCAGGCTGGTACTCGGCGAATAGCTGGTCGCCACCCTTAGGCACAGGACCTGAGATGATAAGTGGCGTACGAGCATCGTCGATCAATACTGAGTCGACCTCATCGACAATTGCGAAGTGGTGCTTACGCTGCACGAGGTCCTTAGGTGCTGATGCCATGTTGTCACGCAAGTAGTCGAAGCCGAACTCGTTGTTCGTACCGAAGGTGATATCGGCGTTATATGCCTTGCGACGCTCCGCAGAGTTAGGACGTGTGTTGTCGATACATGCTACCGACAAGCCGTGGAACTGATACATAGGACCCATCCACTCGGCATCACGGCGTGCGAGGTAGTCGTTGACAGTCACCACGTGCACACCCTTATGTGCGAGGGCGTTGAGGAATACAGGGAGTGTAGCCACGAGGGTCTTACCCTCACCTGTTGCCATCTCGGCGATACGACCCTTGTGGAGTACCACACCACCGAAGAGCTGTACGTCGTAGTGTACCATATCCCACTTGATGACATTGCCACCTGCTGTCCACTGGCTGCTATAGATAGCCTTGTCATCCTCGATGCGCACCAAGTCGCCACGCTCTGTTGCGAGGTTGCGGTCGAAGTCGTTGGCCGTAACCACCACCTCGTCGTTCTCGGCAAAACGGCGTGCTGTATCCTTCATGATGGCAAATGCCTCTGGGAGGATCTCCTCAAGGCGCTGCTCGATCTTGTCGTCGATACGCTTTGTTGTCTCGTCGATATCCTTAGATATGCGCTCCTTCTCGTTGATAGATGTGTCTGGGAGCTCAAGCTTAGCCTTCTGCTCAACGATATGCTTCTCATCCTCAGCTATGAAGTCAGCGATGCTCTTGCTGAGTGCTGCTGAACGCGCACGAAGCTCATCGTTGCTAAGCGCAGAGATAGAGGGGTAGACAGCCTTAATCTTCTCAACGTAGGGTTGAATCTCTTTGCGGTCCTTCTCGCTCTTCGAGCCAAAGAAGACCTTGATAATTTTCGATAGTATATCCATTGTCTGTTAGTTAATTGTCATTATACATTCCTCCACCATCGATTAATGGCGCATATATCGCGCAAATATACTTAATTTTTGCTAAAAAAACAATATGCGCGCGCATAAATGTGTGCGCACGCATATTATTAGGTATGTTTATCGTCGATACGGCTATTGGTGTGACCCTTTGATATGTTTGCCCACAGGGCAAATATGGCATCTTTGGGCATGGCAGTATTCGCGGCTTAGCTGGATAAGCGCCTGACTATCTATGGCGTTGTTGGCTACGCGTGAGTAGGTGTTCCACTCGTCGACATACTTATTACGCTCTGCGGGTATCTGCAAAAGAAGGCTTGTGGCCTGGGTGTGCAGCGTCTCAGAGTGGGTGTAGTAGCCATAGGCGTAGATCATCTGTGCTACGAAGTTGATGCCGAGCATCTCGCTCTTCATCTTGCCAAAGCGAGCTCGTGTATTATCCATCGTGGTGTCGGGGATGATATTCTCCAACCAGTACTCCGAGGCATTTCCCGAAAAGAGTTTGTATATATCTTCAAGCGTGCGGCACGACGTCACGCTGCTCATCGATATGTCGCCATTGGCGTAGCAGGCAGCGAGCTGTGCAAGGCGTAGGGTAGGGTGGTTAGGGGTGCGCACTCGGCATAGTCGCCACTCCTCCAACTGCATTGCCGTAAGGTTATACTTAGCCGCCAAGTGGTAATACTCCTGCCATAGGCGGTTGATATAGCCGTCCGATGGGTCGTAGAGGTCCAATAGACCCGATGTGCCGATGAGCAGTGCCTCGATGGCGGTGCTTGATGAGCGCTCGCGCATGATTATGGCGTATGGAACACGCTTCGCAAGTTTCATTGCAGCAGCAGCGTTGTCGAAGCCACCGATGAACTTCAGAAGCATGGTGTGCATCGTCTGGTTCCAATCATCGCCCGACTCTTGGAACACACGCATTATGTCGCCAAACTTACGCTTGTTACGCTCCTCGATGAGTTGCGCTATTATCGCCTTGCGCGTGGCATCATCCATAGAGGATAGTAGTCGGGGACAATTCTTAATGTCTCCGCCGCTATGCTCCGTTGCCATATCTATGCTATATATCAATGCCTTGCGCATACTTTAATCCTATAGTAGGTTGAGCTCTATGAGTGCCTCCTCCGACATCATCGACTTATCCCACTGGGGCTCGAACGTAAGTGTGATGTTGACCTTCGTAACGCCCTCGATCTTGCCCACCTCGCGGTGTATGTCTGCCAAGAGCATATCTGCCATAGGGCAGTTGGGGGCGGTAAGTGTCATGATGATGTCAGCCGTGCCCGTTGGGTCGTAGCTAATCTCGTAGATAAGACCGAGATCGTAGATGTTAACGGGAATCTCGGGGTCGTATATATTCTTGAGAGTGCGGACGATGTCCTTCTCTACCGTTAGTATCTCTTCAGGTGTCATGTTTAGTTGTTCTTTTGTGAAAAAAGTAGTGCATCGAGCTTCATTCTTGATATCATCGAGCGTAGTCCATTGCTACGTGTTGGTGATAGGTTCTCGCTAAGACCTATTGCCTCAATAAAGTATAGGTCGATGTGTGCCACCTCCTCTGGTGCGCGACCATTCATAACTCTTACGAGTAGGGCGACGATACCCTTGGTGATAATGGCGTCGCTATCTGCCGTGTAGTAGACCCTGCCATCGCGCAACTCCGATGCCACCCACACTCGCGATTGGCAACCATCAATGAGGTGGCGCTCAATGCGTTTTGCGGGATCCATAGGCTCAAGCTGGTCGCTGAGGCTGATGAGGTAGTCATACTTGTCGAGCCAGTCGTCAAATATCGAGAACTCCTCGATAATAGCATCTTGTATCTTATCTGTGTTCATATCTCAATGTTATTTATTGCTAAACTATGGTAGGGTAGTGCCCTCCGATGACCATGGGGCGTCGATGCCGAGGCTGTTGCATATTGTTGGTGCTATGTTGCACATGTCAACGCTCTCATCCACAACCTTTTGAGTGATGCCGCCACCGTATATCATTAGAGGGACCCTTCTGTCGTATATATATCCGCCATCGCTTGACGAGCGATAGTCGTTACTCTCAATAATCCAGCCAGGCATTAGGTCGATGAGTATATCTCCCGAGCGTGGGGCGTAGAAGCTATGCTGCATCAGGCGTGCGCGACCCTCCGTGAAGGCGTTGTGGCGTAGGGCTGTCGATGAGCGGACGGTGGCGATGCCTCGCATCTGAAGCAGGAATACGGCAACCTCATCGCGAATGTCGTCGACGGATAGCTTACGCTCATATATCACCTTGTGGTTGAGGTATAAAGCCCTATTCTTGTATCCTAAAAGATAGCTGTCCGAGCCGTGGTGCGCCGATACATAGGCATTTACCATCACCTCCATTTGGCTGGTGTTAAATCTCTCGCGCTCCCCCTTGCCCACAGGGTTGTAAGATGGCGATGTTCCGTGAGCTGAGGTTATAACAACCATGATATGGCTATTATCATGAGATTTGCCATATAGCTCGCTGAGCAGGTCGTTAATATCTTTATCGAGGCGATATATCATATCCTCATACTCCATCGACTCTGGACCATATGTCTCGGCTATATAGCGGGCGCTATCTAAGCAGATGTTTATGATGTCTGGATTATCGTCGATGCCCAAGCTCTCGTTGCGGATGATTGCCGCTGCCAACTTCAGGAGCATCGTGTTGCCCGCTGGGGTGTAGCACATATGTCCATACTCAGAGTCGGTCAGCTTGAGGTTGATGTCGCTGAGTAGCTTGGTGTGTTTGTTGTTGATACCCTCTATCACGGCCACCTCAGAGTTCTTATACATTGAGGCCTTGTATAGTGGGGTCCAGCGATTTAGCCTATATTTGCTATTTGTCTCCTTTCGGTTGTACTCATCCAACCATTGTGGTATAGAGTGTACAAATGCCGATGCCGATGTCCAGTAGGTCTTGTTTGTCTCCGCCCATAGTGGTGTTCCCTGCTTACCGTTGACAACGATTGCCGAGAGTGGGTCAATGGCGATGGTAAACTGCTTGCTCTCTGCGTTGCTGTCGATGAGCATATCTCCCACGGTTGGGCTGATAAGGCGATTTGCCGAGTAGCTGCCCGAGCCAGTGCTAAAGGGCACGGGGTGTGATTTCGCATCTGCGATGAGCGATATGTGCGAACCATCGGCATAGCTCCACCAGCTATCACCCACGACACCATGATCAGAGGGGTTTGCGCCCGTAGCTATGGTCGCCAACGTTGCTGCGGTGTTGCAGTGCGAGAAGTCGTAGTTGGCATTGGTGTAGTATGCTCCGCCATTCATCACTCGCTTGAGGCCACCTTGTGTGAGGTTGTCGCCAAAGCGCTCTATATCGTCGCTACGCAGGCTGCCCACGATAATGTTTACAATGAGGCTGGGCTTGCTCTGCGCGGCGAATGTAGCGCCAATGGTTGCAATGGCAATGGCGATTGTCGTTATGCTATTTCTAAGTATCCTATTCATGGGGAACAAATTATCCGACAAAGTTACAAATTTATTTGTAACATCTGCTCGAAAAATCGTTTTTCTTTACTTAGGTCCACACTCTTTACCTCCTCAATAGCCTTTAGCTGGTGGCTGCAGAACTCCTTATACTTGTCGCTATGAGGGTTTTGGGGGCGGTGCTGCGATGCCTGCACAATCTTCGCTATGCGTGTCATCATCTGACGAGTATCGTTCGAAGTGGCTGCCTCGAAGAACTTCTCGGCGATGTAGTCAACTGCCACCTTTGATGGGTGCGTAAGGTCGTCGGCATAGAAACGGTAGTCGCGCAGATCGTCCATCATAATCTCGTATGATGGGAAGTAGATAACCCTCTGCGCATGACGCTCCACTATGGTGCTTGCGGCAACCCTTAACAAAGCCTTACTCAGTGAGTTATCCTCTATGCCCTCGCCAATATGGCGCACGGGGCTGACAGTCAAAACGACCCTTGCCGTGGTGGTGTGCAGAATGCTCTCTATGGCGTTGCAAATATCCTCTACGCTCATCAGCTCACGGCTGAAGTTCACGGCCGGCATCTTGTGGCAGTTTGCCACCACGCGGTTGGTCGCTTTGTGGCGGTAACGCCATGCAGTGCCGAGCGTGATAATTAGGGTGTCGGCATGTCGTAGCGCCTCGCCACCCTCGTCGATAGCTCGTTGCATGTTGGCTATCGCCTCCTCCTTGCTGCTGCCCGAAATAGAGGAGTGAAAGAGGTAGCTGAAGTAGCCCCCGTCACGCTTTATAATATCCTCATCCTTAATCCTATAGCCACTCGTCATCAGCTCTACGGCGAGGGCTATTGACTCGGGGTTGAAGAGTATGCCTGTGGGCGATGCCGTAACCCTAAATTTATGGGCGCAGAGCCTTTCGGCAATGGCGTCGGCAAAGCATGATCCGAGCGTAACAATATTATGGTCATAGATGATAGGGTGGCCCCATGGGGCTATATCTATTTCGGTGCGAAACTTCATATTATCCAATTATGTATTTACTCTTAGGGAGCTTTGATACAATCTCTATTATAGCAGCGGTGATTGCCATCGTAAGTATTGCGGAGGTAATCATAACTAAAGGTGTTGGCATACCCCAGCTCTTAACCCATGCAAAGGTGGGTATTAGAACAAACATATGTGCGAGATAGATGCCATAGCTACGCTTTGATATATGTGCAATTATGGCATAGGCTCTACATGGTCTGTCTATCAAGCGGAAGAGCAAGAATATAGCTAAGGTTTGAAGTGCTACACCTAATGTGGCGAATGACCAGCTAAGTTCCATATCTACGGCAAGGTCGATACTCGCATTAACTGGGAAATTATTTGGTATCTGAGCGTAGAAGGGTAGTGCAGTGATAAGATAGCCAGCGATGAGCATGGGAAGAGCTATCGCCAAAGTCTTTGCAACACCCCAATCCACATATTTGCGAATGTAATGGGCTGAAACAACATAACCAATGAAGCCACTTACGTAGTATAACATGCCAAACTCATTCCAGCTCGCCTCGCCCCATATGCCCTCGCTGCCACGTACAGATAGCGCCAGCTCGCGAATAAACGGTACTGCCGTAGCAAATAACCATAGGATGATGAATATGCGCTCGCCACGTGCTGAGATGCGCTCCAACCATGGCGATATGATGGGCATTATGAGGTAAACACCAAGCATCATATATACAAACCATAGGTGTCCACTAAGTGGTAGGAAGTTTAGAGATAAAGCCTTGAGGTTTGCCACAATATCTACCTCGCCACCCGAGCCCCAGGAGGGGATAATTGCGTAGAGTAGCGAGAAGATGATGAAGGGTATTACAACGCGCTTGGCGCGATGACGATAGAATGCCTCAGTTGAGCCCTCTATGGGCATAAGCAAGTAGCTCGATATCATTACAAATAGTGGAACGGCAATACGTAGTAGCGAGTCGATGAACGTAACCCATAGCGCATCGCTATGCGAGGCTATATATGTACCTTCGCCACCAAGATAGAAGGGTTCTATGCAGTGGACAAGTATAACCATGAAGCAGGCTACTACGCGAAGATAATCTAAAAAGTATATGCGGTTGGCTGTTGAAAATTTTATATTGTCGCTCATGATATTTAATTTGTTGCAAAGATAACTATTTAGTGGAAAATTTCATATCTTTGCACTATTATTAATTAATGTAAGATATGAAGAAGAATATTGTTTCGTCGTTCGATGTTGATCATCGCACGCTCGACGCAGGCTTGTATCTGCGCTCAGTATATACAATTACCGAGGAGTATCAGGTGCGCTCGTGGGATTTGCGCTTCCGCGCCCCTATGGCTCACGCTCCACTCGGCTCGGGCGAGGTGCACACTATAGAGCACCTTATGGCATACTATCTTCGTTTGGATGAGAAGATTGGCTCGTCAATCGTTTCGTTCTGCCCTATGGGTTGCAAGACGGGCTTCTACCTCTCAACAATGCAGAATGTCGAGGCTGAGGATATCCGCCAGGCACTCGCGAAGGTCTATAAGGAGGTCTTCCCACTAAAGTCGGCATCGGATGTCGTAGGTCTTAACGAGGTGCAGTGTGGTAATCCAGGTTTGTATGCCATAGACTCGACAAATGCAGCAATGGCGGAGTATATGCGTACGCTCTTTACTGCCGATGAGGCAGCAGCGCTCGGCATTGGTAATGTCTACGAAAAGTGGTGGTAGTATGCGAGTGTTGATTTGTGCCCCTACATCGCGCGAGTATCGCGCCATGCGTTACGCCTTGGATAGGGCAGAGGGACTAAAGCATAGCTACGATCTTGTCGAGGTTGGTATCGGCAAGGCGCTCTCTTCGGCGGGCGTTGCACGCGCCTTGACATTGGCCACCCAGAAGTATGATATGTTGGCTGTCGTTGGCTTTGCAGCCTCGGCGCTTGGTCGCAAGCAGGGCGATATTGTCATGCCTCAGCGCGCCATACACCACGATGCAATCATCCCCGAGGGCTTCTGTCCAGAGATTACCGACCCACGTGCATTGCGTGGCGCAGATGCGGAGACCGTATTTACGGGTGACTCCTTTGTTAATGCCGACATCATCCGCGAGATTAAGGCGCGCTTTGGTGTGGAGTGTGGTCTGTTCGACATGGAGATTGCGGCTATCTGCCAGGTGGCAGAGCTCTACGACAATATCCCCGTTGTGGCGGTTAAGTATGTGTCGGATGTCCCAGAGGAGGGTCACTCCGAGCAGTCGTACGAGGAGTTTGCCGATGCACACTCAGACTTCACCCCTCTATTGCAGCGCTTAGAGCAGTTGTAGTTAGAGCTGACCACTGTATAGCGAATAGGCTGTTCAACAACTTGTTGAACAGCCTATTCTGTTTAATGATGATTTACTCCTCCTTCTCTTTCTCCTCCTTCTCCTTCTTCTTTGTTACCTCGTATGATGGGCGCTTCTTGTCACGCATATCCATCCACTTGCAGCTCTGGCTATTCTTTGAGATCTCATGCACGAGGAATTCATATACTACCTCTTCGCCATTATTGATTAATAGAGTGCCGCTCTCCTCATCGAAGGTATATGTGTATGTAACCTTGAATTTACCCTCCTCAAACTCTATTGGATCACCATCCACACTTCCTGTTATGACACACGTGCCATCCTCTTTAAGATTGTATATCATAATGGTGTCCTCATTGTTGCCGTCGACAACCTTCCACTTGCCAATAATAGTGAATGGCTCATCCTTCTCACTCTCTGTGCACGATGTGCTAAAGAGTGCCGTTGACATGATTGCTGTAAATGCCGCAAATAGAAAAAATCTCTGCATAGTAGTTAGTGTTTTTAGTTAATATTATTGTTTGTTTACTATCTTTTGTTATCTGCTTCTGTTATATAAGAGCGAACTTGAAACTATAATCTATCACAAATATACAAAAAAAATGGTTCACTTTCCAGGGTGAACCATTTTTTTTAATCTATGCTTAGAATTACTTCATCTGCATATATAGCTCGTGGTACTTGTTGTACTTATCCATCATGCCCTCCATCTCGCGAACACGGAAGCACAACTGGTTGAGGTACTCGATAGCTGCAAAGTCTGTTGGGTTGATCGCGTGAGCCTTCTCCAACCATGGAATAGCATCAGCGAAGATAAGGTTGATCTTTGCATTCTCAACACCATACTGATCGTAGTCGATGTCAGGGTTGCTGTTCAACGCTGTGAGGGCAGCGTTAGCCTTCTCGATGATGAAGTAACCTACATAGAAGTTTGGCTCATAGTCGGTAGGACGCAACTCAGCGCACTTCTTGAATGACTTGACACACTCGTCGTAATCCTTCATGGCGTTGTATACGCGACCACGACCAAACCAAAGGTCATAGTTGGTTGGATCCTCCTTAAGTGAGTTCTCAATCATCTCAACAAGCTCAGCTGGGTCACCTACGCCCTCTTCAGCAGTGTAGAACTGCATAAGACCATCGAGAATGGTATTGTTCTTTGGGAATAGCTTGATACCTGTGAGCAATGCCTCCTTAGCCTTAGCAAGGTATAGGTCGCGGTCTGCAGTCTTCTGACCATAGTAGCAGTGGAAGAGGTAGTAGTAGATGTTACCAGTCTCATCGGTGTAGCCAAGTGATAGAGCCTTTGAGAGTACCTCCTCGCCCTTCTTGAATGAAGCCAAAGCCTCCTCCTCAGTTGCTGTTGATGCGTTGATGGTGTAGAGCATACCTGCATTGAAGAGTGCGCTTGCATCAGCACCAAGTGAAGGAACGACGCTCTGTGCACGATAAGCATACTCGAAGGTCTGAGCAGCCTCCTTGATCTTGCCAAGGCTGTTGAGAACGTTACCCTGCTCCAAAAGGCTGTTTACAAGTGGTGCAGCACCAGCAGCGATCTTAGCCTCCTGCTTAGGATCCATAGCATACGCCTTCTCGTAAGCCTCGATAGCTATGAGGGCGATGTTCTCCTTGACCTCCTTCTTCTGGTCCCATGCTGTGATCATATATGTAGTAGGGTCAACATAAACGTCAACATACTCATACTGTAGAACGACCATAGGAGCACCCTGAAGTGAGCCCTCTACCATGCCCTGAGGCTCGCCTACGTTCATCTGAAGCACTGCCACTGGAACACCACGACCAAGCTCCTTGGTGGGAGTCATAAATGCGTTGGTATACGCATTGGCATATGTTACCCATGTTGCAGCCTTAGTGTTCTTCTTAGGGTTGGCGATGTCAGCCTCAACCTTGTCGAGCTTCTTAAGCTCTGCAGAGGTATTTACGCGCTGTGCATTTGCTGTTGTTGCTCCAAGACCAAGCAACGCTACAGCCAAAAATAAAAACTTCTTCATAGTTATTAACTTAGTTTTTTGTTATTGTTATTCGTTTGCATTCTCTGCAGTTGTCTGCTCTGCAGCGCTACTCTCCGAGCCCTGCTCCGCGAGCATCTCCTCCTCGTCGGTCTTTGGAACAGCCGTAACCGAAGCGATAGAGTCGCCCTCGCGCAAGTTGATGACGCGAACGCCCTGTGTGGCACGTCCCGATACGCTAATTTGGCTTACGAGCGTACGTATTGTAAGACCCGAGCGGTTGATAATCATCAAGTCGTTGTCGTCGGTAACGGCCTGGATAGATATTAGCTTACCAGTCTTCTCCGTTACGTTGATAGTCTTGACACCCTTACCTCCGCGGTTGGTAATACGATACTCCTCCAAATCGGTACGCTTACCGTAGCCATTCTCCGAGAGTACCAATACATCCTGTGCTGAGTCTGGCTCGATGGTAATCATGCCTACCACCTCGTCGTCATCCTCGATAGAGATTGCGCGAACACCCGAGCTTACACGACCCATAGGACGTACCGTAGACTCGTTGAAGCGGATAGCCTTACCCTCGCGTGCAGCGATCATGATCTCTGCGTTGCCGCTTGTGAGCTTAACCTCGAGTAGCTGGTCCTCCTCTCTAATAACGATCGCCTTGACGCCGTTAGTACGTGGACGTGAATAATCTTCCAAGGTTGTCTTCTTGATGATACCACGCTTGGTACACATCACGAGGTAGTTATTCTCCACGAACTCCTTGTCGTTGAGGTTCTTAACGTTGATGTAGGCGCGTACCTTGTCGCCTGGCTCAATCTGAATTACGTTCTGTATTGCGCGACCCTTCGATGAGCGTGTGCCCTCAGGTATCTGGTATACCTTCAACCAGTAGCAGCGACCCATCTCGGTGAAGAACATCATTGTGTTGTGCATTGAGGCAACATAGATATGCTCGATGAAGTCCTCGTCGCGTGTTGCGCTACCCTTGGCACCTACGCCACCGCGGTTCTGTGTGCGGTACTCAGCAAGTGGTGTACGCTTGATGTAGCCCATGTGCGAGATTGTGATAACCATGTCGTCATCAGCGTAGAAGTCCTCAGGGTTAAACTCCTCTGAAGAGTAGATGATCTCCGAGCGGCGCTCATCGCCATACTTCTCCTTGATCTCCTGAAGCTCATCCTTGATGATCTGCATCTGAAGGTTAACATCTGCCAATACAGCATTCAAGTAGTCGATAGTCTTCATAAGCTCTGCCTGCTCCTGCTCGAGAGCCTCGCGCTGCAAGCCTGTGAGCTGACGTAGACGCATCTCGAGGATGGCTGCTGTCTGAAGCTCCGACAATCCGAAGCGCTCCTGAAGGCGCTGACGTGCCTCCTCGGTGGTCTTCGATGAGCGGATGATATTAACAACCTCGTCGATGTTGTCCTGTGCAATTAGCAGACCGTTTACGATGTGTAGACGCTCCTCGGCCTTCTGGAGGTCGAACTGTGAGCGACGTATGATAACATCGTGACGGTGGTCAACGAAGTGGTGGATGAGGTCCTTAAGGTTAAGAAGCTGTGGACGACCATTCACCAACGCGATGTTGTTCACGGCGAATGACGACTGCAGTGGGGTATTCTTGTACAAGGTGTTCAACACCACGCTTGCCACAGCATCCTGCTTGAGGATGATGACAATACGCATACCCGAGCGGTCAGACTCATCGTTGATATATGAGATGCCGTCAATCTTCTTCTCGTTGATAAGGTCGGCAATCTTCTTGATCATCTCCGCCTTATTCACCATGTATGGTATCTCGGTGATTACGATGCACTCGGGACCCGATGCCGTATGCTCAATCTCGGTCTTGGCGCGCATAACCACACGACCACGACCTGTGAGCAACGCCTCCTTGACACCCTCGTAGCCGTAGATGATAGCTCCTGTTGGGAAGTCGGGACCCTTGACATAGTTCAAGAGCTCCTCGCACTCGCACTCAGGGTTGTCTATATAGGCGCAGCAGGCGTCGATAACCTCCGAGAGGTTGTGTGGCGCCATGTTGGTTGCCATACCCACGGCGATACCACTCGCACCATTCACGAGCAATAGTGGAATACGTGTTGGGAGTACTGTAGGCTCCTTGAGTGTATCGTCGAAGTTGAGACCCCAGTCGATAGTCTCCTTCTCGATATCTGCCATCACCTCATCGGTAATCTTCTGCATGCGTGCCTCGGTATAACGCATCGCCGCTGGCGAGTCACCATCCATAGAACCGAAGTTACCCTGACCCTCAACGAGAGGGTAGCGCATAGACCAGTGCTGAGCCATACGTACCATGGCCTCGTATACTGAGCTATCGCCATGTGGGTGGAACTTACCGAGTACATCACCGACGATACGCGCACTCTTACGCGTTGGCTTGTCGTGTGTGAGGTTCAACTCGGCAGACATATCGTAGAGTATACGACGATGTACGGGCTTTAGACCGTCGCGTACATCGGGCAGTGCGCGCGACACGATTACCGACATCGAGTAGTCGATATATGCCGCCTTCATCTGCTCTTCGAGGTTTACCTGAACGATACGTCCCGTAAGACCTGTTGTGTTTTCTGCTTCTGTCATTGTTTAGTTATATGTTTGTTCTATTGTTGTCCCTTGCGGTGCTATATATATTATATATATAGGTGTGCAAAATTACGCTTTATTTTCGATTTGAGCAACTTTTTGCCATGAAAAATAGGGGTGGTGCTGGCTCTTTTTGTGAAAACATGCCCTATTTGCCTATTTTTAGCCGTTTTAAGCGCATTGAATATTTCTGCCGAAGGGTGGACGGATGCAAAGAGGGAGAGAACGGAAATGCTCCATTCTCTCCCTAAACGTGGGGTGATGAGGTGTTAGATGATGTCGAACGCAATCTTCATCATGTTGGTGAAGGATGTCTGACGCTCCTCGGCAGAGCATGCTGTATGGTGCACAAGAGAGTCAGAGATAGTGCAGATGCACAACGCACTCTTGCCTGCACGCGCAGCATTCATATAGAGTGCCGTAGCCTCCATCTCAACTGCCAAGACACCCATCTTCTGCCACTGCTTCCAGCTGTCGCCGTCGTCGCCATAGAAGACGTCGCTGGCGAGGATGTTGCCCGCCTTGTAAGGTATGCCAAGCTCCTCGGCCTTAGCTGCTGCGGCACGCAAGAGGTCGAAGTCTGCGATAGGTGCGAAGGTACCTGGGAGGTTGTACTGACGGCCATAGTTCGAGTCGGTGCATGAGCCCATGCCGAATACCACGTCGCCCAAGTTTAGCGATGGGTCGAAGGCGCCTGCCGAGCCACAACGGATGATGCGCTGCACGTCGTAGAAGTTGAATAGCTCGTAGCTGTAGATGCCGATAGATGGGATACCCATGCCGTGGCCCTGAACACTCACGCGCTTGCCCTTGTATGTTCCTGTGTAGCCGAGCATGCCTCGCACGTTGTTATACTGCACTGGGTTCTCCAAGAAGTTCTCAGCCATAAACTTTGCGCGCAAAGGGTCGCCTGCCATGATCACCTTGTCGGCAATCTCGCCATATTGTGCTCCGATGTGTGGAGTAGGTACTTTTCCTGCCATAATATTAATTATATGTGTTACAAGTTTATATCATTTTATATCCCTACAAAGTTAATACTATTCTTTGTTATGCCAAAGTGTAAATAGCTTTTTTCTCATAAAAATTGCTATCTTTGTCTTCAGAAACGAGAAATATCTATGAAAAAACGGGTCTTTTTGACAGGTGCCACTGGTGTTATGGGCTCTGCTGCTCTTCGCGAACTTCTTGCTCGTGGTGATGAGTTCGACGTCACGGTGTTGGTGCGCGATACAAAGCGCAACCGCGCCAAGATGGCAAAGTATGGCGACGCTGTTCGTGTTGTGTGGGGTGACCTTATGAACTATGATGATGTGCTTCGCGCAACCACGGGTGCCGACTATGTTTTGCATGTGGGTGGTATGGTGTCGCCAAGTGCCGACTATAAGCCAAAGAGTGTGCTTCGTGTCAATGTCGTGGCTGCGGAGAATATCGTCAAGGCGGTTAAGGCTCAGCCGAATAGTGATGCTATAAAGGTTGTGTATATTGGTAGTGTTGCGCAGACGGGTGATAGGCGTGAGCCTCTGCATTGGGGGCGTGCGGGTGACCCAATCTTCCCCTCGATGTTCGACTACTACGCCATATCGAAATGTCGTGCCGAGCGCATCTTTGCCGAGTCGGGTTTGAAGTATTGGGTGAGCCTTCGTCAGTCGGGAATACTCTATCCTGCAATCCTCAAAAATATGGACCCTATAATGTTTCATGTTCCTATCCGTGGTGTGCTTGAGTGGGCGACGGTCGAGGACTCGGGTAGGCTCTTGGCAAATCTCTGTGGCGAGGATCTTCCCGAGGAGTTCTGGTGTAGGTTCTATAATATCGGTAGTGGCGCGGAGTATCGCCTCACGAACTACGATTTCGAGTGCTACCTGCTCAAGTCGATAAATTGCCCTCCGCCCGAGAAGATTTTCGATGCTAAGTGGTTTGCCACGCATAACTTCCATGGTCAGTTCTATCTCGACTCCGATAAGCTCGAAGAGTATCTACATTTCCGTGCTAATGTGCCTGTTGCTGAGTATTTTGCCCGGATGGCGAGGTCGCTTCCGTGGTACTACTCGTTGGCAAAGATTGCCCCCGCCTTTGTGATAAAACCCATCATGCGCCATATTGCAAATGATAAAACCTTCGGCACGCTCGGCTGGTTGAAGAGCGATAACGAGGAGCGCATTAGGGCATACTTCGGCTCGCGCGCAGAGCGTGAGGCTATAGGCTCGTGGGCGCAGATGAGCGATATACGCCTTGCCGATGAGGCGTCGGCAGAGCGCCTTGACCATGGCTACGACGAGACGAAGCCGTTGGCGGAGTTGGATATCGAGGATATGCGCCGTGCTGCCGCGTTTAGGGGAGGTAGATGTTTGTCGGAGAGTATGACCACGGGCGATATGCGTACTAAGCTACTTTGGGAGTGCGCCTTTGGTCATCGCTTCGAGGCGTCGCCCACATTGGTGCTCCTCGGTGGTCATTGGTGCGAGGAGTGTATGCTCGCCCCCTGGCGCTACGACGAGCAGGCAGCACGCAACCCCTTCCTTGCCCAGGTGTGGGGTAGGATGCACCCGCTCCGCGATGATGAGAGGCCGATAACCTACGGCACAGCCACGCCTGAGGATTATAAATAGGGGGTGATTAATATAGCGTTATTGTTGGTAAATAAGAATAATGTTTCTATCTTTGTTGTAGATAAATAATTAAACAAAATATAGTTATGAAGAGATTGTTGATGCTATTGGCTTTTGCAATGTTTTTTGCATCTGGCGCCAGTGCCCAAAATATGCACAATGGTCATGAGTATGTTGATTTAGGCTTGAGCGTTAAGTGGGCGACGTGCAATGTTGGTGCTGATAGTCCTGAGGAGTATGGCGATTACTATGCCTGGGGCGAGACAGCGACAAAGAGTAGTTATTTTGCAAGTAACTGTTCAACATGGAAGCAGAATATCGGCGATATCGCTGGTGCTCCACAATACGATGCTGCAACAGCACGTTGGGGCGGCGATTGGCGTATGCCTACCTTGGAAGAGTTCAATGAGTTGCTGAATAACTGCACTTGGGAGTGGACTACTCGCGGAGGTGTGAAGGGTTATAAGGTGATAAGTAGAGTTAATGGCAATGCTATATTTATGCCTGCTGCGGGTTATCGCGCCGAGGAGTCGTTAGAGAGTGTTGGTGCGCGTGGCATGTATTGGGCATCTACACATGCGGTGGAGGGTACTCAGTATGCCTATAACGTCTACTTCGATAGCGGTTATAAATGTGCGTATTGGATTAGTCGTGCCGATGGACACTCTGTTCGTCCAGTTCTGAATATAGATAGTGACGGTAAGAGCAATGGCCGTGAGGATGGCGGTTATGAAAATAGCAACGATAATCCCACAAAGAGAGGGGCTGTTACAAAGAGGTCTAATAACGAGTTGGTGGATGACGGGTCGGTGAATGATGTGCCCACGAAAGCAGAGTCTACAAAAGATAGATCGGCGCAGACGGTAACTAATGCCACACATAACGGCCACGACTATGTTGATTTAGGTCTGAGCGTTAAGTGGGCCACCTGCAACGTTGGCGCAAATAGTCCCGAGGCTTATGGCGATTACTATGCCTGGGGCGAGACAGCGACAAAGAATACCTACACAAAAAGTAACTGTAGTACCTACGAGCTGAATATTGGTGATATTAAGGGTACAAATCGCGATGTAGCTCATGTTAAGTGGGGTGGTGATTGGCGTATGCCAACAGAAGATGAGTTCCAAGAGTTGATTGATAAGTGTGATTGGGAATGGGATGGAGATGGTTATACTGTAACAGGTCCTAATGGTAATAGTATCTTCCTGCCTGCTGCGGGTTATCGCAGCGGAGACGAGCTCTACGTCGGTGGTTCGTGCGGTTTCTATTGGAGTTCTACGTCTAATTCGGAGGGTACTCTGGGCGCGTACAGCCTCTACTTTGGTAGTGGTGGTCAGTATACGGATTGGGGCAATCGCAGCTACGGTCGCTCTGTTCGTCCAGTCTTAGAATAAAAGCGTAGCGTATTTGATTTGTCTCCTCGCAGTTTTGGCTGCGAGGAGATTTTTTATAACCCGTCATGGCGAAGAATTGCACCCGCAAGCCTTGTTGATACTGCCAACTTCCCAAGAGCCCCCCAAGTGACACGGGTATTAAAAATAATACCCGCGATTATTGGGACGTTGGTGTGTGGCGGTGGGTGCGCTGACGACCGAGAGATTGCCACGGCTTGTGACCAAGCCTCGCAATGACGCACACACTCAACCGTCATCGCGAAGAATTGCAACCAATAGCCTTGCTGATACGGATAACGGTCTATGCAATTCTGTGGCCATCTACCTTTGTTTAACAACCTCGCTGATAGATATAACCCTCTGCATTGGCAATGTCTATAAACAGCGGTAGACTTATCTAAAATTAGTAATTTGTTAATTAGTAATTAGTAATGTTTCGCTCCTATGGAGCGATTGGGTTCTGGGTAGGACTGGGTAGTCTGGGTAGAGCCGTGCGCAAGGCGCACTCTGGGTAGAGTGGGTAATACCCAGAGCGAAGCGGAAATACCCATAATCCCCAGAGCGAAGCGGTCATCCCCACTCTCCCCAGAATACCCTTAACCTCTCCCAGCGCCCACAGAAAACACTTGATATTTCCGATTATTTTTCCTTGGGTATTGTAATATTGATATAAAGTTTGTATCTTCGTACGATTAATTTACTTTGTGCAACGAAAAACTAAAAACTACACTATATGAACCATCAGTTTACTGCCGAGGAGCGTAAGGAGATTATCGCCCTCATGAATCGTGAGATTATACCAGCCATAGGTTGTACCGAGCCTATCGCCGTGGCTCTTTGTGTGGCAAAGGCTACCGAGGCGTTGGGCAAGCGTCCTGAGCATATCGAGGCACGCCTAAGTGCCAATGTCTTGAAGAATGCTATGGGTGTTGGTATCCCTGGTACAGGCATGACGGGTCTTCCTATCGCCATGGCGCTGGGCGCTATCGTCGGCAAGTCGGAGTATGAGCTCGAGGTGCTCAAAGATGGCGATGCCGAAGCGGTGAAGGCTGGTTGTCAGATGATTGACGAGAAGCGCATCGGCGTGTCGCTAAAGGAGAATATCACCGAGAAGCTATATATCGAGATTGAGGTTACGGCGGGCGTTGACAAGGCGGTGGCCATAATCTCGGGCGGTCATACACGCTTTATCCATGTATCACGCAACGAGGAGGTCTTGTTCTCGTTGGAGGGTGGCGCACAGGGCGAGGGTGGTGCTGCAGCTGCCGCTACCTCTAACGACCCTGAGCTCACACTACGCCGTGTGTGGGACTTCGCCATGACAGCTCCATTGGATGAGCTTCAGTTTATCCTCGAGGCACGCAAGCTCAATATGAATGCTGCCTATGAGTCGTTGAAGGGCAACTATGGTCACTCTATCGGTCGCCTTATGCGCTCGGAGTCGGAGCGTAACATCATGGGCGATACGCTACACTGTCAGATTGTCGGCATGACAACAGCGGCGTGCGACGCTCGTATGGCAGGTGCGATGATCCCTGTAATGAGTAACTCGGGAAGTGGTAACCAGGGTCTTACATCAACAGTCCCTGTGGTGGTATATGGCGAGCAGACAAAGGCGTCGGACGAGCAGATGGTGCGCGCCCTTATCCTCAGCCACCTTACTGTTATATATATAAAGCAGAGTCTTGGTCGTCTCTCGGCGTTGTGTGGTTGCGTTGTTGCTGCCACTGGCTCATCATGCGGTATCACCTACCTTATGGGCGGTGGCTACGAGGAGGTGAGCGTTGCCGTGAAGAATATGATTGCCAACCTTACGGGTATGATATGCGATGGTGCTAAGCCATCATGCGCCATGAAGTGTGCTTCGGGTGTATCAACTGCCGTTGTGTCGGCGCTTATGGCGATGAGCGGACGCTGCGTTCAGTCTGTTGAGGGTATCATCGACGACGATGTAGATCGCTCAATCCGCAACCTCACGGATATCGGTCGCGATGCCATGACCCACACCGACGCTATGATCTTGAAGATTATGACCTCGAAGAGCTAAACCTCGAAGAGTCTTAAATAGATTGCAAGTTTAGGGAGAGTAGGGTAGATTAAATTCCCTAACCTCCCTAAATTCTTTAAACTCCCTACATGATAGCAAAAACAAACCCCAGAAGCTGCGTGCCTCTGGGGTTAATTTTCTATCCAAGATAGTCTAAATCCTCGTGCGATTATTTCTGCTCGTTGAGAATGCGCATTGCTGCGTCGAATATAGTTGTATCATCAAGTGTTACTACACCGCCATCAGGACCCTGCTCAATATGGATGCCCGCACCAGCCTTTGCGTCCAAGTGCTTACCACCGAAGTAGTTACGTACTGTCTCTACGTCAATTCCTAACTCATCTGCAATGCGCTGCGAGCTACCACTAGGCAACTTATCCTTAATGCGGCGCAACTCGTTAAATGTGATAATCATAATTTTAAAGTATTAAGATTAATATTAGTATTACATTGAAATATGTTCTATTTCCTTTCGTTATGCTAAATTAATACATTTTTTTGAAACTGCCAAAATATCTTGCTAAAATTTTTAAAAAATCACCAATTTGCCCATAATAATCTCTCTTTTTGCCATGCGCCCTATGCAGTAAACTATCTGTGTCGCAAAATATTTGCAATTCATTGTTGGTGTTTGTGAATTGTTTTGTATCTTTGCACGTTATATTTATATATATGTAGCCCGTGGAGCTTATTAAGAACATAATCATCGAGTACCTCAAGCACAACAAACGCCTTGTTGTGCCAAAGCTCGGTGCGTTCATAGTTAAGCAGCCGGGTAACAAGATCCTCTTCTCGGAGCTTATGCGTGGCGAGGATAGCACCTTGCTCTCGTTGCTCGTCGCCTATGGTATGAGCGAGCTTGAGGCGAGCGGTAGGATCAATCGTCTGGTATTCGAAGTTCGCAATGCTGTGGGTAGGGGTGAGAGCTATACGATTGAGGGCTTTGGCGTCTTCACCGCGGGTGAGAATAACAACATAGTATTCAAGCAGCATAGGGAGCCAATAACCATCGGTGGAAATATACGTCCGCCCTTCGATGCTCTCCAGGAGGCTAAGCGTAAGTTGCAGCGCACGCCCGCGAATGGTGGCGCGCAGCGCGCTGAGAAGCCGAGTGGCGCTCGTAGTGTTGCTGGCGGCAGGACATCAGCAAAGATGGGTGGCGAGGAGACTCTAAATATGTCGCGCCCCGACTCATATTTGCGAGGTCTGAGATATGAGAATAAGAAGGAGAAGGGACGCGAAAATGATCGCAAGGCGACAAAATTCTCACTCAATAATCGCGTGGCGCTTCTCGCGGTACTTCTGCTTGGTGTGGTGGCTACCATATTTATAATATATTATGTTTGGCTTAGGGATGATAGCGGCGCACCTTCGCCCTCTGCAACACCAAGCACTGTTGTAGAGCCTGCCGAGGTTCACTCTTCGGAGGATCTCTCTATGGAGCCTAAGCGTGATAGTACCGCTGTTGATGAGGGAGTTCCTTCAGTTGACACCCTAAAAAATGAGAATTAGTTATGACCGCAAACGAATTACTATCGGTAAAGCAGCGTTTCGGCATTATAGGTAATACCGAAGCGCTCAACACAGCCCTCGAGGTCGCAGTGCGCGTAGCCCCAACCGACTTGTCGGTGTTGGTTACGGGTGAGAGCGGTGTGGGTAAGGAGTTCTTCCCTAAGATTATCCACGACTTCTCGGCGCGTAAACATAATAAATATATCCCCGTAAACTGCGGAGCTATCCCCGAGGGTACTATCGACTCCGAGCTCTTTGGTCATGAGAAGGGTGCTTTCACTGGAGCTATCGATAGTCGCAAGGGTTACTTCGAGGAGGCCGATGGTGGCACAATCTTCCTCGACGAGGTGGGTGAGCTGCCTATATCTACCCAGGTGCGACTACTTCGAGTGTTGCAGACGGGCGAGTTTATGAGGGTGGGCTCCACCAAGGTGCAGAAGACAAATGTTCGTGTTGTGGCTGCAACAAATAACGACCTGCTTAAGTCCATCGCCGAGGGTAACTTCCGCGAGGATTTGTACTATCGTCTCAATACGGTGCCAATCTCTGTGCCACCGCTACGCGAGCGTAAGGGGGATATATATATCCTCTTCCGCAAGTTCGCGAGCAATGTGGCAACGCAGTATCGTATGCCGGCCATAACGCTTGATGAGGGGGCGCGCGAGCTCTTGGAGAACTATCATTGGCGAGGTAACATCCGCCAGCTGAAGAATGTGGCTGAGCAGATATCTGCCATCGAGCAGAGTCGTAGCATAACAGCCGAGATATTGCGCCGCTACCTCCCTAATGAGGGTTATACGACGCAACCTATGATGGGCGCTGCGCATGGCAACTATGAGGATATGGCTACGGAGCGCGAGCTGTTGTATAAGATACTCTTCGATATGCGCAACGACATCAACGACCTTAAGCGTATGATGAGCCAGGCGATGGCGGGTGGCGAGCGCGAGACAGCGGTGCAGCCAGCGTCGCACCACGAGATTGTTGGTCTGCTACCAGAGCCTAAGCAGGTGGCATCGCACCGCTATGAGGAGAGCGAGACCGTGGAGTTTATCGACGATGAGCCACAGCGCGAGCTCTCGAAGGAGGATATGCTGCGTGCGCAGACACTGCAGGCGTTGCGCAATAATAACTTTAGGCGTAAGGATGCTGCGCGCGAGCTCTTTATCTCGGAGCGCACGCTATATCGCCGCATGAAGGCGCTGGGTATTGATGAGGAATAACACAAAATTATGAGAAGATTTATATATTTTATGACTGTTGGTATAGCCTCAATGCTACTCTTTAGTAGTTGTGGCTATAAGGTTACTTATAACCTTTCGGGTGGCTCTATACCCCCTGAGGCAAAGACCTTCTCGGTGGCATACTTCCCGAATAATGCCCCTATGGTTGCCCCCACGTTGAGCAACGTGCTTACGGAGGGATTGCGCGATAAGTTCTCGCGACAGACACGCCTTCAGCAGGTTGAGGCAGGTGGTGACTTCGCCTTCGAGGGTGAGATTACCAACTACACCTCTACCACCTCGTCGGTGTCGAGTGGTGACTACGCCTTGCAGAACCGCCTGACGATCACCGTCAAGGTCAACTTCCAGAATGCCGTTGACCAGACAACATCGTTTAATAATAAGACCTTCTCGTCGTATGCCGACTATGATGCATCGCAGCTCCTTGTCGATGTCCAGGATCAGCTTATCGAGGAGATTGTCAGCGTGCTGGTGAACGATATCTATATGGCTGCTGCGGGTAACTGGTAGTGAATGATTGAGCGTATGGAGAGTGTAAAGAGTGTAGAGCAGTTGGTGGAGCGCTATCCGTGGTGGGGTGCTGGGCATCTTGTATTGGTGCATAGTAGGGGTGTTGAGGGTGTCGAGCCTGCAACTCGCCTTGTTGCCCTTATGCATCCGCTGGCAGCAGTGCCAATGAGCGATGTCGATATTGCGAAACTTACGCATAAGTCGTCGGACGACCTCATAGATATATTCTTGCACCGCGGAAGCAAGCGTATTGTTGCCGAAGATGGTGACGCGGAGGATATGTCGGCCACCAATTTTGACGAAAATGACGATATTGTTAGCGAGGAATTGGCAGAAATATATCTAAATCAGGGATTATATGATGAGGCAATAGCCACTTATCGCAAATTAAGTTTGGTAAATTCCAAAAAAAGTATTTACTTTGCGGAACTTATTGAAGAGATAAGCAAGAAAAAAGCGAAATAATCAATTTGAGTAATTAAATTTATAGACTATGTATACATTTTGCATTATTATGATTTGTATTGCAAGTATCCTTCTTATACTTGCAGTGTTGGTACAGAGCCCAAAGAGCGGCATGGCTGCTAACTTCGGTGCTGCTAACCAGACTATGGGTGTTCGTCAGACCACAGATTTCCTTGAGAAGTTTACTTGGGCGATGATTGCCGCTATCGTGCTTTTCAGCCTTCTTGCTGCTACCTCTTCATCTTCAAAGAGCGAGGGTGAGGCAAAGAGCGTCTTGGATGAGGTTACTTACCAGGAGCCAGATGCTAAGAACGACGCTGAGGCTGAGGTTAAGACAGGTGACCCTGTTATTGATACTACACTTGTTGATAAGGCGCTACCAACTACAGGTGATCTAAAACAGAAGAATACTGTAGTTAATGAGTCTGCTCCAGTTGTTGAGATTGCAGAGGGCGCAGAGATTACTGTTGTTACTGAGCAGCCTGAGGTTACAGAGCAGTCAGTTGTTGAGTAGTAATTTATTAATTTATATATTGAGAGGCTATCCGAGTAGGGTAGCCTCTCTTTTAATTATATGTACGTACGCGTATGCGCGTGAAAAGTCTATTTTTTTTGCAGATATGTTGCAGAATAAAAAATAATCACTATCTTTGCACCGCATTATGCAAAAATAATTTAATATTTATTTACGTATGAACAATTACGAAACCGTTTTCATTGTCACTCCCGTCCTTTCAGACGCACAGGTGAAGGAGGTTGCTGACAAATTCCAGGGCGTAATCACCGAGAACGGCGGTCAGATTGTGAATATGGAGAACTGGGGCTTGAAGAAGCTTGCTTATCCTATTCAGAAGAAGACCACTGGTTTCTACTTCCTTGTAGAGTTCACTGGTGAGGGCTCAATCATCAACACGCTTGAGACACAGTATCGTCGTGACGAGCGTATCATCCGTTTCTTAACTTTCAAGCAGGACAAGTTCGCTGTTGAGTACTCTCAGAAGCGTCGTGCTAAGCTTGCTAACAAATCACAGGAGGAGTAAACCATGGCAGAGAACACACAGCAGGGTGCATCTGAGATTCGTTATCTCAACCCAGTATCAGTAGACGTTAAGAAGAAGAAGTACTGCCGCTTTAAGAAGCTTGGTATCAAGTACGTAGATTATAAGGACGGTGAGTTCTTGAAGAAGTTCCTCAACGAGCAGGGTAAGATTTTGCCACGTCGTCTCACAGGTACTTCTCAGAAGTTCCAGAAGAAGGTTGCTCAGGCTGTAAAGCGTGCTCGTCACCTTGCAATCCTTCCATTCGTAACCGATTGTATGAAATAATAAAGAGGAGGAGAGACTATGGAAGTAATTCTTATTAAGGACGTAGAGAACTTGGGCTACGCAAACGACATTGTAAACGTTCGCCCTGGCTATGCTAACAACTACTTGATTCCTCAGGGCTTCGCTAAGGCTGCTACAGCTTCTGCAAAGAAGGTACTTGCTGAGAACCTTCGTCAGCGCGCTCACAAGGACGCTAAGATTCTTGCTGATGCTCAGGCTTTGGCTGAGACTATCAACAACCTTCACCTCACTCTTACAGCTAACGCTGAGGAGGAGAAGATCTTCGGTGCTATTACCGCTGCTGACCTTGCAGCTGCACTTCAGGAGAAGGGTGTTGAGGTTGATCGCAAGAACATCACTGTTGACTCAGTTAAGACTCTTGGTGAGTTCGAGGCTGTTGCTAAGCTTCACCGTGAGGTTAAGGCTACTATAAAGTTCGCTGTTGTAGCTGAGTAACTATGAGTTAAGGGCGCATTAGCGTCGTATCATATTAAGACCGCTAAGGTTGTAGGTGACTACTTCCTTAGCGGTTTTCTTTGTTGGTGTGTGTCGTCAAGACAAGTGGCGTAAAGCCCTGGGGAGGAACAAAATAGAGGATCACCTGCAAAGTATGGCGTCTGCGACGCAGGTTTATAAACTCCGTCATCGCTTATAGTTGCAGTCGTTGCCGAGCGTACGCATCATAAACCACCGCGGTATCGTGCCAGCAGGCTTGGGTGGCGAGGGCTTTGGTGATGGTGAATTGGTGAAAAACATAGGGAATTTCACCAATTCACCATCACCATTCATTAAGCATCAAGCTGCTTCAAAATTTTAGAAATGGTTGAACGGGATTGCTTGCGCGTGAATGGAATGGCTCTCGCTTACTATCGTTCCTATCAAGCGAAGCGGACCTATTATTCCTATCACTCCTCTTTCCGTCGGTTGTGTTTGGTCTATTTTGAGCTGAAATTATTTGGTGGTTTAAAAGAAAATTCTTAACTTTGTAATGTTGAAATGGAGCGTGATTTTTTCTGACTAATTATCTGACTTTCATCGCTTTTTATTTGTCGTTGTACAATGCGGGTTAAGTGTTATACTTTTGCCCCCGTTGTGCGCATACGGCATTTAATGTATTTCGATGCTAAAAAACACAAACAAAATAGACTAAATTATTAATTTTTTACTAAAACTTTACACAATGAAAAAGATTCTCTCTTTTTTGGCGTTGGCACTTGCGTTTACCGCATGCCAGACCGATCCTGCTGTAGAGTCAGTAGGCAATGACGGTCTTGTTGACGTTGTGCTTACAGTTGATGCTCCTGAGTTGGGCGTCACACGTGCTGATGGTGACACTAAGAATGGTCACAACAGTGCGTTTGGTGCTATCGACTTCATGACTGATGCTGATTGGGCAAACTATGATTTGCGTTACATCCTTGAGGTGTACGATGCAAACGACAACGGTACAGGTGAGCCTATCTACCGCGAGCGTTTGGTAAACTGCTTGGACAAGTATGCTCCAACAACCTTCGCTCTTCGCCTTGTGCCTAACCGCGACTACAAGTTCGTTGTATTTGCTGACTTCGTAGCTGAGGGTAACGCAGAGCTTACTGAGCCTGCAGACAAGCTCGCTATCGCTGACCTCTACTACAACACTGCAGACTTGCGCAACATCTCAGCTATCACTACTGAGACTACATGGGGTGCGATGAATGAGGTTCGTGATGCTTACTTCGTATCTAAGAACGTAAATATCACTACAGGTCTTAACGAGACTCTTACTCTTACACGTCCTTTCGCTAAGTTGCGTGTGATTGCTACTGACCTCGACTACATCACTGGCTATGCAGCTCCAGGTTATGTAGAGATTAAGTACAAGAACGAGAAGATCTACAAGTCATTCAACGCTGTAAATGGTCAGCTTAATGCTGATGAGATGACTGGCGCTGAGCTTGAGTACGCTTACAACGTATCTAAGACTATCCCTTACTCTGATGGTTACGATTATTACTCAACAAACCAGACTCTCTTCACCGACTATCTCTTGGCTGTTGAGGGTCAGCAGACTACCGTAAACTTCGAGATGTTTGTTTACGAGGATAATACTAAGGCTAAGTTGATCCACTCTCAGGATTTCAGCACTCAGATTCCTATCCAGCGTAACCACCTCACAACCATCATTGGTGACCTTCTTACTACTCAGGCTAACATCACCGTTGATATCCACGACGACTTCGTTGACGAGTTCGTTAAGGGCTGGGGCGATGATAACACTACTATGATTAACTCTTGGGAGGCTGGTGAGTACAACACGGCGACTGGCGACTATGAGTTCGTTGTTAAGGGTGAGAATGACTTCAAGGTGACTATCAATGGCGCTGCAGTGTCTGCAGGTAAGCTCACTGCTGGTAACTACGTTTTGGCTCAGGATGCTGAGGCGAACAATCCTTTGACATTCACCGTTGAGGCACTTCAGGCTAATGTTACTACACGCGCCTTGGCTGCTGTTAACGTTATCGGTGGCGATATGAAGGTTGCTGAGAGCGAGAAGGGATATGCTATCACCTTGGATCTCGTTCTTCAGTTCGAGGAGAGCAAGGATGTTCGTCACGCTATCTACACCTATGAGGGTGCTATCATCTTCGGCGCAGCTCTTGAGACTCCAGTGCTTGAAGCTACTGTTGAGGGTAACACTGTAACTCTTACTTGGGAGGCTGTTGAGGGCGCTGCTAAGTATCTCGTTGCTATGAACGACGAGGCTGCTGAGGAGACCACCGAGCTTACTAAGGTTTACGAGGGTCTTGCTTGGGAGACTACCTACAGATTCTCTATAAAGGCTGTTAACGAGACTCTTGAGTCTGCTGTAAATACTATCGAGGCAACTATCGGCGAGGAGCCTGTTGTTGAGACATTTAATCTCTACCTCAATAACGAGGACGGCTGGGCTAATGTTAACCTCTATGGTTGGAGTGATAATGGCGAGCTCTTCGGCACTTGGCCAGGTACTGCGGTAACTGAGAAGGAGACTATCGAGGATATTGAGTACTTCGTATTTACAGTTCCTGCTGAGCTTAATGGTCAGACTATCAGCATTATCTTCAACAATGGCAATGATAAGCAGACTGCTGATATCACTGGCGTTGAGATCACTAAGGATAACTTCTTCACTAACTATGTAGAGCCTGCACAGCCATCTAACACTATCCTCTACCTTAAGCCTAACGCTAACTGGATGGTTGATGGCGCACGTTTCGCTGCTTACTTCTTCGGTGCTGGCAATACTTGGTGTGATATGACCTTGGTTGAGGGTGAGACTGATATCTACTCTGTTGTTGCTCCTGCTGGCTATCCTAGCGTTATCTTCTGCCGTATGAACCCAGGCGCTTTAGCTAACGACTGGAATAACAAGTGGAACCAGACTGCTGACTTGGCAGTCCCTGCTGACGGTACTAACTTCTATACTGTTAAGGAGGGTACTTGGGATAATGGTGGCGGCACATGGGGTGTATACGCTCCTGCTGTTGAGCCTGAGGAGCCTGTAGCTCTTGCAACTCCTGAGGTTAAGGCTGAGGTAGCTGTTAATGTTATCACTTTGACATGGGAGGCTATCGAGGGTGCTTCACACTACACCGTACAGGTAGACGACGATGTTGAGGAGGTTGTTAACGACACTACTTACACTTTCGAGGGTGACTACGGCTACGAGTACACATTCACTGTTAAGGCTATCGCTGCTGACACAACCAAGAACCTCGACTCTGAAGCTGTTGTAGTTAAGGCTACTACTGATGTAAAGGAGGGTCCAGTTCCTGGCTCTGAGTTGTCTGTAGCAGATTTCTTGGATTTGAAGGATACTGATAACGAGTACGTATTGACTGGTAAGATTACTCGTGTTGTTAACCCATCATATGGTAACTTCGACCTAACTGATGAGACTGGCACTGTTTATGTATACGGCTTGCTTACTCCTGATGGTGAGGCACAGAAGCAGTGGGCAGCTGCTGGTTTGCGCGAGGGTGATACTATCACTATTAAGGGTAAGTATAGTGTTTACAATGGCAGTCCACAGGTTAAGAATGCAACCTATGTATCACATGTAGCTGCTCCGTTTATTGAGGCTACACCAGTTTCAGTTGAGGCTGCTGAGACAGCTGCAACATTGGCTGTTTCTTCAAATGTTGCTTGGACAGTAGCATGCGATGCTGCATGGGTTACTTCTTACACTACATCAGGCGAGAATGATGGCGCTATCGCAGTTGAGATGGAGGCTAACGAGTCAGAGGAGGACCGTTTTGCTTCATTCACATTGTCTGCTGAGGGCGTTGAGGCTGTAGTTGTTAAGTTGACCCAGAAGGGTGTGCCTGCAGAGGGTGAGGTTGTAGGTGGTAGTGATGACTTCCACACAATCTCTTCTACTAACCCATCTTACGTAACAGGCAAGACAACTGCAGGTTGGAACTATAAGAACTGTGCAATCTTCAAGGGTGGTACATCTGACGCAAGCCCTGCATTCAAGATGATTGGCGATGAATCTAACCGTGCACTCTGTATGAACGGTAAGACATCAGCAGTTGGCTCAATTACCTCTCCAACCCTTACTACTGGTTGCGGCACATTGAAGTTCAACTATGGTCTTCCATTCTCTGATACTAAGATTAAGTTCCGTGTAGATATCATTAAGGACGGTGAGACTGTTCACACATTTACAATCAACAATGCTTCAGCTACTAAGTTGGCAAAGTACTCACACGAGGAGGTTGTTAATGTGGCAGGTGAGTTCCAGATTGTCTTCACTAACTTGTCTCCAAGCGCAAGTAGTTCATCTAACAAGGATCGTACTGCTATTTGGGATGTAGAGTGGGATGGTTACACTGAGTAATTGTTTTATCGACTTTTTATTAAGAGACTCGACTTCGGTTGGGTCTCTTTTTTTTGTTGTGTGCTAAAGGGTGACTGAGGGTAGTTCGCAAGCAAGGCTTGCTAAAGGGAGTTGGGGAGTAATGAGATTAGTGAAAATAGTGATATTAAGGAAATTAGTGCTTTTTTTCTTTAAATTCTTTAGACTCCTTAACTTCCCTAATTTCCCTTTCCAATTGCTCCGCAGGAGTAAAGTATTACTAATTACTCTTTACTCACTACTAATTAATTCCTTCATCCATCCAGCTCTCAACACCCCCCCGTCGAACAATATCCCTCTCTTCGATGCAATAATTTTCTTTTATAGTTCGTTATTTCAAAAATTATGTGTAACTTTGTGCGCTTATACGCATAAGCGCCAACAACCGAGAGTGAAGTAATGAAACACTATTTAGGCTATATATTCGCAGTTGTAGCGTTAACCGCTATCGTGGCGTCGTGCAGCGTCGTTAACCAGGCAATCAAGAGTAACGACCCTCAATACGCTTACGAGCAGGCTCTTGACCTCTATGGTAAGGGTAAGTGGGAGCAGGCGTCGACACTCTTTGAGGCTTGTCGACATATCTATCAGGGCTCGCCACGTGAGGACTCCTTGGCGTTTTACAATGCCCACTGCAAGTTCAAGCAGCATGAGTGGAGTGAGGCTGTCACGCTCTTGGATGAGCACCGTCGTAGGTTTGGTCGTAGCCCCTTTGTGGAGGATGTCGAGGGTATGTATGCCTTGTGTCACTACCACATGTCGCCCGAGCCTCAGCGTGACCAGACAGTGACGACGCAGGCAATCATCGCCATCACGGAGTTCATGTCGCGCTATCCCGAGTCGAAGTATATCCCCGAGTTTACTGAGATGCTTGGTGAGTTGAAGGGACGACTCATGCAGAAGAGCTACATGAATGCCTATACCTATTATAAGATAGGTCGCTACAAGTCGGCAATCGTAGCCTTCAAGAATGCCATCAAGCAGTATCCCGAGTCGCCATATGCTGAGGATATACGCTACTACACAGCAGTATCGGCATACCGTTTGGCGGAGAACTCGGTTGAGGGCAAGCAGCTCGATAGATACCTCGATATGCTCGACCACTACTACACCTTCATCGCGGAGTTCCCCGAGTCGAAGCGAGTAAAGGAGTTGGAGCGCATGGCGAAGGATGCACGAAACTTTATAGACAAGAGTCGTAGCACGGATAGAGAGTAGAAACGAATAAATATTATAATATAGCTATGGAGATTAAAAAGAACGTTCCCAGCAACACTATCACTCGTAAGTTGGTAGATCTTGATGCGCCTACAGGTAACATCTACGAGTCAATCAACATCATTGCGCGTCGTGCAAACCAGATCGCTACGGAGCTCAAGATAGAGCTTAACCGTAAGCTCGCAGACTTCTCATCGCCCAACGACAGCTCTGTGGAGGAGACCTTCGAGAACCGTGAGCAGATTGAGATTTCGCGCTACTACGAGCGTCTTCCAAAGCCCGCAATCATCGCTACTGAGGAGTTCCTCGATGGTGAGGTTTACTTCCGCCGCGGCGATAAGTAGTATCGGGCGACATTGTCGCACACACGATTAAGAGTTACTATGCTTAACGGAAAGCACATAATACTCGGAATAACAGGCAGCATAGCAGCATATAAGGCTGCTATGCTGTGCCGTCTTTTGGTGAAGGAGGGCGCCGAGGTGAGGGTGGTGATGACACCCCTCGCAAAGCAGTTTATCACGCCACTTACCATGGCAACGCTATCGAAGCACCCCATCCTCGTGGAGTTCTTCAACCCCGAGAATGGCGAGTGGAACTCGCACGTATCGCTCGGCGAGTGGGCAGATATGCTTCTTATAGCCCCAGCAACTGCCAACACCATCGCTAAGATGACTACGGGCATTGCCGACAACCTCTTGCTTACTACCTACCTCTCGGCACGTTCGAAGGTGGCTGTAGCCCCAGCTATGGACCTCGATATGTATGCCCATATCACCACGCAGCAGAACCTCGCCACGTTGGCGGAGCGCGGTGTGAGCATCATCGAGCCTCAGGCAGGTGAGCTTGCAAGTGGTCTTGTGGGCAAGGGACGCATGGCAGAGCCTGAGGATATCGTCGAGCAGGTGAAGGCGATATTCGCTGCTGACGAAAAAAAAAAGAGCTTAGAGGGTAAGCGCTACATCGTTACGGCGGGTGCTACCATCGAGCCTATCGACCCTGTGCGATATATCACCAACCACTCTACGGGCAAGATGGGCTATGCCATTGCCGAGGAGTTGGCGGCGCGTGGTGCTCAGGTGAAGCTTATCTCGGGACGTACGTCGCTCGCAGTGCCCAAGGGTGTTGAGCGCATCGATGTGCTCTCGGCTGAGGATATGTATAATGCGGCAGTTAGGGAGTGGGCGAGTGCTGATGGTGGTGTTATGTGTGCTGCCGTGGCTGACTACACCCCAGCGAAGGTTGCTGACCGCAAGCTCAAGAAGTCGGACGACGACCTTACGATTGAGCTATGTCGCACTAAGGATATCGCCAAGGAGTTGGGTGCTACGAAGGGCGAGCGTGTGCTTGTCGGCTTTGCGCTTGAGACCGATAACGAGGAGGCTAATGCCGAGGGTAAGCTCCAGCGCAAGAACTTCGACTTTGTGGTGCTTAACTCACTGCAGGATAAGGGGGCGGGCTTCCGTGGCGACACCAATAAGGTGACCTTGATAGACCGTGATGGTCACGAGGAGCATCCGTTGATGTCGAAGCGCGAGGTGGCGTCGATTATTGTTGATAAAATTGAGAAGACAAAGAATGCTTAAGAGCCTGACGATAGAGAACTACGCCTTGATAGACTCGCTCTCGGTGGAGTGGGACGAGCATCTCAACATCATCACTGGTGAGACGGGTGCCGGTAAGTCTATTCTGCTTGGCGCTTTGGGATTGCTGCTCGGCGCTAAGAACGAGGGCATGGCGACCAAGGATATAGAGCGCAACTGCGTCATCGAGGCGGTGTTCAACATCGAGGGTCTTAAGTTGGAGGCTCTGTTCGAGGATAACGACATAGACTACGAGCCCGAGATAACGATACGTCGTATCATCACCCCTGCGGGTAAGAGTCGTGCCTTCGTGGGCGATATGCCTGTGCAGCTTGCGACACTCAAGGAGATAGGCTCATGCCTTGTCGACATTCACTCGCAGCACCAAAACCTAATCCTCGCATCCGAGGAGTTTCGCATCTCGACGCTCGATACGCTTGCTGACAATGCAGAGCTTCTCGAGGAGTATGCTCGTGTGCTTAAGCATCTTAGCCTCTTGCGCTCGGAGCATCGCAGGATGAGCGAGGAGATGGAGGCTGCACGCAGGGATGAGGAGTGGCTGAGATATACGGTCGAGGAGTTTCGCGCGGCGAAGCTCAAGGAGGGCGAGCAGGCAGAGACGGAGCAGAAGTTGGCCATCTTGGAGAGTGCCGATAATATCAATGCAGCCCTCACGGCGCTACGTAATACGCTCGATGATGAGGAACTGGGTGCCCTTGTGGCGCTTGGTCGTTCGGAGCGCGAGTTGTCAGCGATTGGTGAGTGCTACGCGGAGGGTGTTAACATCGCATCGCGCCTAAAGTCGGTCATCGCCGAGCTGAAGGATATCAGTGCTACGGCTGCTGACGAGGTCGAGAGGCTGGATGCCGACCCTGAGAAGCTGCAGAGGCTGAGCGATAGGCTTGGTACGATATACTCCCTTGAGATGAAGCACCGCGCAGAGTCGTATGACGACCTCTTGCGTATGGGGGCGGAGTATGAGGCACGCTTAGCGAGGATAGATAATAGCGATAGCGCACTGCGCGAGCTTGAGGAGCGTATGTTCGCGGCGGAGAGGGAGTGTAGGGTAGTGGCAGAGCGCATCCGTGAGGCACGTGAGGGTGTTGCGCCACAACTCGAGAGCCATATTGTCGATACACTCTCGAAGCTCGGCATGGAGGGTACGCGCTTTAAGGTGGAGATTGCGCCTGTGGAGCAGTTCCTGCCTACGGGTATGGATAGCGTTGTCTATATGTTCAGCGCCAATGTGAGTACGAAGATGGCGGCTGTGGAGCGCATAGCATCGGGTGGTGAGCTCTCGCGTATAATGTTGGCTATTAAGTCGTTGTTGGCGAGGAAGAGTGCGCTACCAACGGTCATATTTGATGAGATTGATACGGGTGTGTCGGGACGTATTGCCGACGCGATGGGTGATATCATTGCCGCTCTATCGTCGACCATGCAGGTCGTGGACATCACGCACTTGCCACAGGTTGCCTCTAAGCCGGGTGCTCACTTCGTTGTCTACAAGAGTGAGGGGCATACCAACATACGCCGCCTGGCAAAGGGTGAGCGCGTAGATGAGATTGCGAAGATGCTCTCGGGAAGTGAGATTTCGGATGCGGCGCGCAAACAAGCAAAAATACTCTTGGGATAGCCCAAGAGTATTTTTAGTTTATTGTCTACATGCTCAAACCTACAATAGTTTCTTCTTCGATGGGATGACGATGAAGTCCTTGAGGTAGAAGGGCTCGAAGTAGGCGATATCCTCGAAGCGCTCGCTATTATAAGCCTCCTCGGCAAGGCGAACAATGCCACGTGCCGATGGTGCCACGCTGACGAACTTAGCATCGGCAAGCACCTCGGTGCACTTCTTAGCACCATTACCGAAGATAACAAAGGTCTGCTCCTCGCGCCACTCCTTGTAGCTCTCCTCGGTCACCACCTCGGCAACAACCTCCGACTGAGGCTTACCCTCCGTGTCGAAGATCTGCGAGTATACCTCCATGCGACGTGCATCGACCATAGGAGATAGTCGTGCCTTTGCCCACTCCTCATCCTCAATGTCGAGAATACCAGCGTCAAAGTCCTCGCGTGCCACCTCCGTAAGTGCGTCCAACGAGCCGATGGCGATAAGTGGGATGTTCAGCGCGTAGCACATTCCCTTGGCGAACGACACGCCGATGCGTAGACCCGTATATGAGCCGGGACCCTTGCCAATGGCTATGGCATCGAGGTCCGAAGGCTGCACGCCAGTCTCCCTAAGTAGCTCATCCACGAAGATGGCGACCCTCTTTGCGTGGTCGCGTCCCTCGTCGCTCTCGCGTAGCGCCATAAGCTCGCCATCGTTGGCGAGTGCCACGGAGCAGATGTCCGTGCCTGTCTCTATTGATAGTATAAGTGCCATATATCTCGGTTATCTATTACTCTTCATTGCCTTGTCCATCTCGCGTTTGGCGTCATTCTCCTTGATGTACTCGCGCTTGTCGAACGACTTACGACCGCGTGCCAAGCCGATGGCTATCTTTGCCAAGCCTCTATCGTTGAGGAAGAGGCGAAGACCCACGACCGTGAGACCTCTATCCTGCAGTGAGCGCTGCAACTTGTTGAGCTCCTTGCGGTTGAGCAGAAGTTTACGGTCGCGCTTGGGGATATGGTTGTTGCACGTACCCCAGGTGTACTCCGCGATGTTGACGTTGCGTATCCACAGCTCGTTGCGCTCGAAGTAGCAGTATGAGTCGACGAGCGATGCCTTGCCCAGGCGCAGCGACTTGATCTCGGTGCCGACAAGCACAACGCCAGCGACGTACTCCTCGATAATCTCGTAGTCGAAGGTGGCGCGCTTGTTACGTATGTTTACATTCTTATAGTCTGCCATAGTTTTTACTCTTTTCTTAGTGTTGCGGCACAGCTTTTGCCGTGGTTAGGGTAGGTGGACTCGGATAAAGGTAACTAATTCTTTTATCTTTGATATGTTTTACACATCTTTTAAGTTTATTTTCTGTTTGCACACCGCCTCAGCGTAGTGATTACGCGGGCATCCGGGTTCACCCTTTTTTATTATATCAGCTGCCCTATCTTTCGCGCTATAACCACGCGTATCTCGCCATAACGCTTGCACAGGGACATCGTCTGTTGCAGCTCCTCGTCCGTGAGGTTGGGGTCTTGGAGCTTTACAAGCAGCTCCGCGCTACGGTTGTCTATCGTGCGTAACTTGAAGAGCATCATCGCCTTGGGCACTGCCTCGGCAAGCTGCTCGGCGTCGCTCTCGATGTGTATATCCTTCTGCTCCCATATCTTGCTGATGACATAGTTGTCGTCCGAGGTGAGAAGGTCGATTACGGCGCTACACACCGCTGGGTTGTGGTGGTTGACAAGCGTGTGTGTCGGCACCTCCACGCCCTCGCCCAGCTGCTCCCATAGTGCGCGATACTCGTTGCAGATGGTGGCGTAGACGGGGTTTGAGAGTGTCAAGCCGTCGGCGTCTAACTCGTCGAAGATGTAGCTTGCGACGTTGAAGGTTATCGCCTTGCGCTCCTCGTATATCTCGAAGTTGACGTGTCCCGACTTGAGTAGGTATTTCGCCAAGTCACGCTCCAAGGTCTCCATCGTCGTGCCTCCCGAGAGTGTGGGCTGCGCTGTGCTGCCAATCTCCTTGGGACGGATGTAGGGGATGGTCGATGTCAGCTGCTGCTCGCGCCTCTGCTGTCGGCTGATGAACTCCTGAGCCTCGCGATTGCCGGCAATGCCCTCCTGGCGTCGTGCCACATCCACCGCCAACATCTTCTCGTCGACGGACATGATGCCTGCGCAGTACTTGATATACTCCGAGCGCTTGATGGTATCGGGGATGAGCGATATAGACTCCACCATGTCGCGTATGGCGGCGGTGCGCTGCTGAGGGTCGTTCGTCGCCTCGCTGAGCAACAATCGTGCCTTGAAGGCGAGGAAATCCTGCGCGTTTTTGTCGATGTAGTCGCGTAGCTGCTCCGAAGAGTTGGCGCGAGCAAAGGTGTCGGGGTCGTGCTCCTCGGGAAGAAGCACTATGCGCACGTTCATATCCTCCTTGAGGATGAGGTCGACGCCACGCAGGGCTGCCTTGACACCCGCACTATCGCCATCGAACATCAGTGTTATGTTGCGTGTGAAGCGGCTCAGAAGACGTATCTGCTCCTCCGTGAGCGACGTTCCCGACGAGGCGACGACATTCTCCACACCTGCCTGATGCATAGATATCACATCGGCATAGCCCTCCACGAGTATGGCGTTGTCTGCCTGCTGTATCGCCTTCTTGGCGAAGTAGAGACCGTAGAGCTCGCGGCGTTTGTTGTATATCTCGCTCTCGGGAGAGTTCTGATATTTCGCCACCTTCTTGTCGGTGCGCAGTGTGCGACCACCGAAGCCCACGACACGTCCCGAGATGTTGTGTATGGGGAACATCACGCGGTCGTAGAACCTGTCGCGCAAGGCTCCATCCGTCTCGCGCTTGATGCTAAGACCCGTCGTAAGGAGGAACTCCTCCTTGTAGCCTGCCGAGCGTGCATCTGCCGAGAACCTATCGTTATGCGAGGGGCAGAAGCCCAAGCCGAACTTGCGTATCGTGGCATCGCTGAAGCCGCGTGCCGATGAGAAGTAGCTAAGACCCACGCTGCGACCCTCCGCCTCGTTAAACATATAGCGTTGGAAGTACTCCGCAGCCCAGGCGTTGAGGGCGAACATACTCTCGCGGTTGTTGTTGCGCTCGATATCCTCCTCGCTCATTGCCTCCTCCTTAACCTCTATGCCATAGCGCTTTGCTATCATGCGTAGTGCCTCGGGGTAGGTGACGCTCTCGCTCTCCATGACGAAGTTTATGGCGTTGCCACTCTTGCCGCAGCCGAAGCATTTGTATATGCCGCGTGCGGGAGAGACCTTGAACGATGGGGTCTTCTCCTGGTGGAAGGGGCAGCACGCCTCGTAGTTCACGCCCTTGCGTTTGAGGGTGACGTAGTCGCCAACAATATCTACGATATTGGCAGCTGCGTATATTCTATCTATGGTTTCGCGGTCAATCATACGTGCAAAGGTAAGAAAAAATTAGTAATTAGTAAATAGTAATTAGTAAATAGTAATTAGTAATTAGTAATGCTTCGCTCCGCAGGAGCGATTGAGATAATTAGTAGAGAGTAATTAGTAATTAGTAATGTTTCGCTCCTGCGGAGCGATTGGGTGAGGGGTCCGAGGGGTTTAAGGGTCTAAGGGGATTTTTTTCGATAGTCTCTTGTTAGCCAGCCCCCTAATACCCCTATTACCCCTTGTACCCTTTTTGCCCCCTCCTCAATTGCTCCTTAGGAGCAACACATTACTAATTACTCATTACTAACTACTAATTAAAAAGGTATGTCATCCTCGAAGAGGTAGCGGCGGTCGACACTAACACCAGCACTCTGAAACAAATCAGGCGACGACGTATCACCCGAACAAGTAACAGGAGTAACAGGAGTAACGGGAGTAACGGGAGTAACAGGTGTAACATCAGTAACAGGAGTAACAGTAGTAACGCCCCTGTTACTGCGTGACAGCGTTACAGGTGTTACATCAACGATGGGCGCTGTCGTGGTACAAGAGTTCGAGGTACTCATCACTCTATCGCCATCCACCATAAGCAACCCTCTATCTATGAGGCGCTTAACACGCATCTGCGCCGATGCGCGACTACAGTTAGAACTCTCGACGATACGCGCAACAAGCGTACTACGCTCGATAGTACCACCATATAGGTCTTCGACCATGGCAACAATCTCGTTGCGGCTATCCTGCACCTGGGGAACATCACACAACTGCGGTATGCCATCCTCCGAGACCCTGAAGGCGAAGCGCTCGAAGGGCTCATTGCGGCAGAACTGAGGCTCGACAATAGAGCTATCACCAGCACGATGCACGAAGAGTACGCTCTCCGACTTACGCTGCAACGACGAGCCGAGGTGACCACGCGCCTTGTCGGAGCCAGGATTGGTATGCAATACGCAGATAATGTGCGTATTAGAGAGTGTTGAAAGAGCCATAAGCTCGGCTACAAGAGCGTCGCTCTCCTCAAGGTCGTTGGTGTTGCGCTGCAGGTCGGCAATACCATCAATGACGATGATGTCGTAGGGCATCAGGCGCATGGCGTCGTACATTCGCGCCTTACGCTCGTGGGGTGCTAACTCTCTGAGTGCGAGTGTTGTTAGGCGTGGCTCGGCAATAGAGCCTCCCATCTCAGCACCCGTCATCGTGGCTATGCGCTTGACAACGCGACGTACATGGTGCTCACCCTGCTCGGTATCTACCCACAGAACGTTTAGTTGTGGGTTGTTAGCCACACACTTGAAGTTGTTGATAGCTGCGCATGGCACCGCCATAGCCGAGGCTACTAACGCCGAGGCAAGGAAGGTCTTCTTGCTCTTAGCCTCGCCACAGATAGCTGAGATATTACCGCGCGAGCATACACAATTACCATCAATAGATATGAGTGGCTCTATCTCGGGTAGCTCCTTGCTCATATCGACGACATAGGGTCGTACACGCTCCTCGGCGAGGTCATACTCGACTCTGCGAGCCTCTTTGTCGGTAGCGTCAGCCTCAGAGGGCGATGTCTCAGGGTTAAATAATTTACTGCCAAGCGTATTGCTGGCAACTAAATCTAAGTTACTTGCGTACATGGTTAAATATTGTTTTTGAAGAGAACAATACCGTGAGGCTATATACGTGTATATATATTTAGTATACACACATATATAATATATATAGGTATATGTTCTTGGTTGGACATACGAGGGCGTTGTCGACGTGTTGCCCTCTACTTAGGGTTGGAATTCCGCTACAAATATACAATATTTAGGAGCCGTTGTCAAGTCTTTTAACAATAATTTTTCAATTATTTTACATCATTTGTCGTGTATGGGTTGTAACGCGAGTAACAGGAGTAACGCAGTAACGCGAGTAACAGGGGTGTTACAGGTGTTACTAATAATTAGTAGTGAGTAATTAGTAATTAGTAATGGTGTTGCTCCTGCGGAGCAATTGAGGAGGGGGTAAAAAGGGTACAAGGGGCAATAGGGGTATTAGGGGCTGGCTAACAAGAAACTGTCGAAAAAAAATCCCCTTAGACCCCTTAGACCCCTTAAACCCCTCAGACCCCTCACCCAATTGCTCCGAAGGAGCAACACTATTACTAATTACTCTTTACTCTTTACTAATTTTTTCCTACCTTTGCCCCATGAAACTACCATTGCGCATACTACTAACCATCATAATACTACTCGGTGCTGCCACAACAGCATCGTCGCAGACCTATATCAAGCTCAACGGCTTGTACGCCCTCGGTGGCGTGGTAAACCCTCAGGTCGAGTTCCGCCTATCCCCACATTCGACCCTTCAGAGCGAGGTGGTCTACTCGCCATGGCGCTCTATACGTGGTCACCATATGCACTTCGGCATCCTGCAGAACGAGTACCGCTACTATATCAAGGAGCATAACCGAGGCTTCTATGTCGGTGCTAATGTGGCACTTATGCTCTTCGATATGTCGAAGCCTACGTTTGGCGGTGGGCGCTTGTTGCTCCAGGATAGATACTGCAAGGGCTCGGGCGTGATGGCTGGCGCGGTGGTGGGCTATGAGCATCGCTTCGCTGAGCGGTGGGTTGTCGACATCTTCGCAGGCTTTGGCTACTCCTACTGCTGGTATAACGGCTATACGCTCGACCATCAGATAGATATGTACCCCTCGCACACCGTCGAGCCTAAGTATCCCGACCCCTATAACGTCTCGGCGCAGTGGCTACCTACGAAGGTGGGCGTGTCGATAGGCTTTCTTCTCAACCGCCCTAAGTAGCGCGATAGTGGTGGCATGATAGTTGACTATTTCGTTTGCGGAGTAGTCAATTTTTGTTTTATGCGCACCGTACTATATCTTATCACACCTCTCGTTCTGCTCTCCTGCCGCAGTGTTGGTGGAGATAACCACGCCTATGTCACTAATGTTAAGGTCACTACGGCTGAGGGTGTCGGCTTCGTTATCCGCGACTTCGCAGCCATGGCAACAGCCGATGATGCCGTAAACCTCGCCTTCAAAATCTCGGGTAGGGTTACGGATATCCCCGTGGCTAAGGGTGCTCTTGTCAGCCGTGGTCAGCTCTTGGCTAAGATAGATGAGCGCGATGTGCAGCTGCAGGTCGATGCCTCCAGGGCGGTCTACGCGGAGGCGCAGTCGAGCCTTAGGCGCGCAAGGCGTTTGGCGGAGCATGATGCCATATCGCAGCAGGAGGTGGAGCGCTTAGAGAGCAGCGTTGAGCAGGCACGCACGGCGTATGAGAATAGCCTCGCCATGCTCGATGATACGCAGATTGTAGCACCCTTCGATGGGATTGTCGAGCGCGTCTATGTCGATGCCTATCAGCGTGTTGCCTCGGGCGAGGTCGTCGTTCGTATCGTCAGACCCGTGAGCACCACCGTGGGCTTCACCGCCCCCGAGGGTGTCGTAGCACACCTTGCAGAGCCAGCGACACACTTCAGCGTTAGCTTCGATGCCTACCCCGATGTGAGCTTCCGTGCCGAGATAAAGAGCTTTGCACGCACCACGTCCGATGCGCGTGGCTACCCTGTGTCGCTGCGCCTTGTGGGTGTCGATAGTGCGAAGTATCGCATCACCCCAGGTATGACCTGCATGGCTCGTGTCGAGCTCGCGGCGGAGGATGGCGGTGCTGTACGCCTTCCCCTTACGGCGATATACGCCCCAGTTGGCGGTGGCGACTATGTTTGGGTTGTCGACGACGACGGCTGTGTGCAGCTGCGTGGTGTTAGCATCAACGGCTTGCTCGGTGGCGATGAGGTGTCGGTTAGTGGCGATGTCGAGGTGGGCGATAGGGTGGTCGTGGCTGGCGTATACAAGCTGAGCCGTGGCGAGAGGGTCAACGTAATAGAGTGAGGCTATGGCAAACATATCTAAACTTTCGGTTGCCAACCGAGCGATAGTGTGGTTCTTCCTCGCCCTCATCCTCCTCGGTGGCGCATACTCCTTCGACTCTCTGGGCAAGAAGGAGGACTCAACATTCAAGATTAAGAGTGCCGTTGTCATCTGCCCCTACAAAGGGGCTACGCCCGACCAGGTCGAGGCACTTGTTGTCGAGCCCTTAGAGCGAGAGCTGCGCACGCTAAGAGAGGTGCGTAAGATAACCTCTGAGGCACACTTTGGCTATGCTCGCCTTGTTGTTGAGCTTCAGCCATCCACCCCTGCCGAGCGTGTCGAACAACTTTGGGACGAGCTGCGCCGTAAGGTCGATAACGCCGCCACCAAGCTCCCTGAGGGTGCAGGACCGATAAGCGTTGCCGACGACTTTGGCGATGTCTACGGCATCTACTACGCCATAGCTGCCGATGAGGGCTACACGTGGGAGGAGCTACGAAGCATGGCAAAGCAGCTGCAGACGCGCCTATACGCCATCTCGGGCGTTGAGAAGGTTCTCCTGTGGGGTGAGCAGCAGCCCAAGATTGATATCGTTGTGAGTGCCGCCATGCTCGCCTCGTTCGACATACGCCCCGATGCCATTGCCGAGGCTATATCCCAGCAGAGTGTCATTGCCGATATTGGTGAGTGGCAGGGCGATGAGCTTAATATCACGATTGTGGAGGATGGTGGCTATGCCTCAATCGAGGACGTTCGAAATCAGCTTCTTACGGCTGCTGATGGCAAGCAGTATCGACTGGGTGATGTGGCGCACGTTGAGCGTGGCTATGTTGAGCCTCCGCAGATTAGGATGTGGGTCGATGGACGGCGTGCCATAGGCGTGGCTGTCGCCTCGGCTGCCGATAGCGACATTGTCAAGGTGGGCGACGAGGTGGAGGGTGTTGTTGCCGACTTCTCAGCCTCCCTCCCCGTGGGTGTCGATATCGAGACGCTCTACCCTGAGAATAGCATCGCTCGTGAGGCTACAAACGACTTCCTCCTAAACCTTGTCGAGTCGTTAGCCATCGTCATACTCCTCGTTATGCTCGTCATGGGGTGGCGCTCGGGCATTGTCGTGGGCGCATCGCTGATACTCTCCATCGCCGCTACCCTCATCGTGATGCATCTGCTTGGCGAGAGCCTTAACCGCACCTCGTTGGCAGGCTTCATCATCGCCATGGGCATGCTCGTGGATAATGCCATCGTCGTCTCGGACAATATGACCACACTATCGCGCCAGGGGATGACCCTACGGCGTGCCGCCTATGTGGGTGCTACCATGCCACGCATCGCCCTTCTTGTGGCTACGCTTATCGCGATACTCTCCTTCCTACCTCTTCAACTCGCCCCCTCGTCGGTGGCTGAGATTATACGTCCGCTCTTCACGGTCATCGCCGTCTCGCTACTGGCGAGCTGGGTACTATCCCTCACGCAGGTGCCTGCCATGGGCGTGGTGATTATGCGTCGACGGAGGGTTGGCAAGGAGGGTGCTCGCTCCCTGTGGTTTGGTCGCGTGGTCGATTGGCTGATAGGGCGTAAGTGGCTGACGATCGGCGTTGTCGTCTCTCTCTTTGCCCTCTCGTTGTGGGCGATGTCGCATATGTCGCAGAACTTCTTCCCCCAGCTCTCGAAGCCCTACTTTCGTGCCGATGTCCATCTGCCCGATGGCTACGATATGGCTGCTACAGAGCAGCGACTGCACACTATGGGTGAGTGGCTCGATGAGCAACCCGAGGTCAAGCGCGTATCGATGATGGTGGGCGGAACACCTCCGCGCTACTACCTCGCCTCGGGAAGCTACGCCATGCGCCCCAACTATGGTAACCTTCTTGTTGAGCTGCACGATGCCGATGCTGCGCCCGCTGTTGAGGAGCGCTTCGATAGGTGGGTTAGTGAGAACTTTGCCGATGTGTGGCTGCGCTCCTCGCTCTTCAAGCTCTCGCCAGTGCCCGATGCGACCATCGAGTTTGGCTTTGTGGGCGAGAATGTCGACACGCTTGCACGTCTTACGAGCGACGCCATGGCTATCATGCGCCGTAGTGCCGATACTCGCAATGTGCGCTGTAGCTGGGGTAATAGAGTCCCTGTTTGGCAGCCTCAATACTCGCAGTTGCGTGCCCAACGCATAGGCGTTAGCCGTCGCTCTATGCTGCAGTCGCTGGGGATTGCCGTTGAGGGTCTGCCCGTGGGCGTCTATCGTGAGGGAGATACCTCACTACCCATCATTCTGCGCTCAACCTCTTTGGTAGATAGCTCGCTTAATGCACTGACAACCACACCCGTCTTCTCTGCAAGTGGTGGGGTGTATAGCCTCTCTCAGGCAACCTCATCCTTCGCTCTCTCGTTCGACGAGCCGGTAATCAAACGCCTCAATTCCGAGCGTGTGATGATGGCGCAGTGCGACCCTAAGAGGGGTGTGAATACTATCGCGCTGATGGGCGAGTTGCGTGACGAGATAGAGCAGAATATCGCCATCCCCGAGGGCTATCGTATGAAGCTCTTTGGCGAGGAGGAGAGCCGTGAAGAGTCGAATGCCGCCCTTGCGGAGAATATCCCCTTGACACTCCTCGCGATATTCATCCTCCTGCTGTTGCTCTTTAGAAGCTATCGTGGTGCTATCGCCATAATGCTCACCATACCACTGATATTCATCGGCGTGCTCCTCGGCTTGGGCGTTCTGGGCAAGATGTTCGACTTCTTCTCGCTGCTCGGTCTCTTGGGTCTTGTGGGCATGAACGTCAAGAGTGGAGTGATACTCCTTGAGCGCATCGAGGAGCTTCGGCGCTCGGGTATCTCGCCTCGTGAGGCGGTGTGGCGTGCTGCATCTGATAGGTTTACGCCCGTTGTCGTAGCGTCGCTAACCACGGTGCTCGGCATGGTGCCGCTAATCACCGATTCGATGTTCGGCAGTATGGCTGCAACCATCATGGGAGGTCTTGTCGTGGCAACGCTGTTGGTGCTTATGGTGCTACCGGTAATATACTCACTTCTATATCGCATAAAATGATGAACTGCAAACGTATAATCGTTGTTATCTTCCTCTTTGCTTCATGTCGACTGTCCGCTCAGATAACCATCAACGACTACCGCAACGAGGTCGTCGCCTATAGCCATCAGTTGGAGATTTCGGGGCTCGAAACGGAGCGTGCAGAGGCTGATATGGAGCGTGCCAAGAGGGGTTATCTGCCCACCGTGATTCTTGCGAGTGAGCGGTCGCTGCAACTCCAACGCCAGGGTCGTGGTAAGCTCCTCTCGGGTGCAACGCGTTTGGGTGTCGAGCAGACTGTGTATCGTGGTGGTGCGGTGCATAGTGCCGCCAAGCGCGCAGAGCTTATGCATGAGCGTAGTGGGGTCGATGATGAGCTTGCGATGATGGATGTCTGCTACTCTGCCGACGTTGCCTATTGGGGTCTGTCGCGTGCTGAGGCTCTGCTCGCAATCAACAGGGCGTATCTCTCGGCTGTGGACTCGCTACGAAGCATTGTCGAGCGCCGCTTTAGGGAGGGGTATAGTGCCAAGGGTGATCTGCTGCAGGTGGAGTCGCGCATGAGCGATGCTCGCTACCAGCTATCACAGAGGGAGCAGAGCTATCTTATTGCCCTGCACGGCTTTAACTCGCTGCGTGGTGTCTCGCTTGACGAGGGTGTTGCGCTTGGCGATAATATCTTCGATGCCCTGCCGATGCCCGAGCGTGCGGATGTCGCACTGCTTTTAGAGTACCACCCTTTGTCGCGTCGCTCCGCCCTGCAGAGCGAATATGCGCGTTGGGGTGTCGCCTCTGCGCGTGCCCCCTTTCTGCCCTCCGTCGATGTCAACCTCTATGGTGCGCTGATGCCTAAGTATGCCTCGCCCAATGGTCGCCTCGTGAGTGGTGTTTTGGGACTGAGTATCTCGACGCCGATATTTCACTTTGGTGAGCGCAGTGTTGCCATGCGCTCCGCGAAGATTGCCTACTGCGAGGAGCAGCTGCGCGGCGAGGAGGTTGCGGATAATCTCAGGCGCGATGAGGCGGATGCCTGGACCAACCTTGTGAATAGCTACCATCGTGTGACGAGTGCCCGCAGTAGCCTTGCCATTGCTCGCGAGAACTTCGATATGAGCCTCTATAGCTATGGTGAGGGCATGGCGACAATTCTCGATGTTCTGCAGGCGCAGATTACATGGCTGCAAATATGCGAGAATGTTGTCGCTGCCTACTACGACTACGCCATGGCGCACGCCGCCTACGACTATGTCACGGCGAGGCAAAATAATTAGTAGTGAGTAATTAGTAATTAGTAATTGACAAAAAAAAGACTCCTCGCGCCCGAAAGCGCGAGGAGTAAAGAGTAAAGCTGTTGCCGCAATCGACAAGCCTAAACCTTAAAAAGCGGACACGGCACGCACATAGAGGTAGTTGATCTTAAAGCTGCCGAGTGTGGTGGAGCCATTGCGCATATTGACACTCCACGCAAAGAGCTTAAATACTTCCGTTGATGACAAATACCAAGTATCTCTCAGTTCAGTACCATATTTAGCCAGTGTGGAATTAATCTTTGACTTATTAATTGAGATAGCCATTAACTCATCATTAGTTGGTAGATGCCAATCATCGCCCTTATTGCGGCACCATTTAATTGCACTATTCCAGGTCGCTCTGGTTTCATTCAAACTAACAATCATTCCATGGCGACCATTATCTGTAACCTCGAAGACAACACCCTGCTTGCCATTCTCGTTGTAGTAGTCGCCAAACTTATATGTACGTGTGGATGTTAATACTGTCCTCTCATCACTTGGTGATATGCGCGTTGCTTCGGCATCCATAATTGGTGTAACTACTACACCACGCGCCTGAGCGACAGTACCATCAAGCAACGCTAATAAATCGTTGATTGATTGTGGTCTATCCTTACGCCAGTAGGACATAGACTTCTCAATAGTCTTGCATAGCGACGATGATAGGTGCGTAGGCAATGCTGGCGGGCCATCTTCGCCAATATCGGTAGCCGATGGTGGAACGTTGCCCGTAACGAGGTAGTACAATGTAGCGCCTAAAGAGTAAATATCTGTCTCGGGTGAGAAGGTGCTAACACCACCCTGCTTATACTGCTCCATAGGTGCGTAGCCATGGCTAACACCAACGGGCGTCGTCGAGGTAGCCTCGCCACTCTCGGCGTCGTAGTGTTTTGAGAGACCAAAGTCAATCAATATGGCGTGGTCGCCCTTCGTGCGCACCATAATATTGCCTGGCTTCACATCGAGGTGCATAATCTGCTGCTCGTGAACGTGTTCAAGGGCTACAGCCACCTGCTTAATATATGCCACTGCATCGCGCTCACTCATAGCGCCATCGCGCTTAACAAGTTCGCTAAGCGACTCACCCTCAATGTAGTCCATGACGTAGTATGCTGTACCGTTCTCCTCAAATACATCGTGGATATGAATGATGTTGGGGTGGTCGAGTGCGGCAATTGTTTGTGCCTCCTTGATGAACTTGGTCTTAAACTTGTTCATCGCTTCGCCAAAGCCCTCCGAAGAGAGGGTCAGTGAGCCTGTGTTGCCCTCGCGTTTATAGTAGTCCTTAGGGAAGAACTCCTTGATGCAGACCTTGCGCTTTGCCATAACCTGCTCGGCAAGATAGGTGATGCCGAAGCCTCCACGACCAATAGAGTCGACAATGCGGTATCTGCCACCCTGCAGCAGTGTATCTCTCTTAAGCTCCATAGTTGAATTAGTAGTTGTTTGTTGTAACAAAGATACAATGTATTACCCACATGACCAAAAGATTTCAAATATATTGTACAAACTACCAGGGGTTATGTACGAAATAGCCCCACAGGTGGTTAAACTTGCAGGGCTCTGGTGCGTAAAAGGGCGTTGATACTTAGCTGTTGCCGACGGTGACAATGGAGATGTCGTGTGATAGTGGTGCTATGTGGCGTAGCATCTGTATCATGCCGCAATATTTGTCGTGGGCGAGGTTGATGGCGCGGCTGATGATAATCTGATCCTTCATCGTAAGGCACTCGGCACGATAGGTAATGCTGAAATGCGAGTACTTGCTCTCGGCAACAACCGTGGGCGTGGTGAGCGTTCCCTCGATGGATACCTCGAGTGAGGCAAGGCTCGACGAGTGCTCCTTGAGTAGCGATAGAATAGTCTGTCCAGCGCAGTCGGCGGTGGCATAGAGGAGCAACTCTTTGGGGTTTAGCGACTCCATGGTGCGGTTGTTGGTCATGGCGAAGTGGTGATCACCATCCATCTGAAGTGTGATTTTCTGTGTCATAGTGATAAATTAGATGTGTTATATGCTCCGTAGTGTCAATAATCGTTCCTTAGAGTAGTGTGGTTACAGAAAAAATTATTATCTTTGCGCATTATATATAGACATAAGTATGCAGAGGAAAATAGCACTTTTAATTACATTGTCACTTACGGTGATTATGCCGATGATGGCTGTGGCGTCGAAGCCCGATTATCGTAAGCGTAAGGCTCTCATTGAAGATATGATGCAGCGTAACCGCTGGGGCGATGCGCGCAATATGCTCGATTGCATGGCGGAGGAGTTGGATGCGTTGGAGGATAGATATGAGATGGAGTGGGTGGACTTCCAGCGTGTGCAGTGTGATGTTGAGCTCGGAATGCCCGAGGTCGATGAGCAGATGTTGCGATTTACGGAGAGGTATCCGCAGAGTCGCTACAACAATAGTGTGTTATATCTGCTTGGCTCCTACTACTGTGATGAGGACGACTTCAAGCGTGCAGAGAATACATACAAACTCGTAGAGTACAAGTATCTCGAGGCTCATCAGAAGGAGCGCTTCGACATCCGTATGGGCTACATCTACTTCGCTGATGGTAGGTACAACGACGCAAGCCCCTACTTCGTGCGTATCAAGCAGAGCAGCAAGTACTATCACCATGCGCTATACTTCCTCTCATACATCGCCTATATCAATGGCGAGTACGACATTGCGGCACAGGGCTTCGAAAAGCTAAAGGCGTATGACGACTATGCAAAGTTGGTGCCCTACTACCTCCTGCAGATTGAGTATCGCAAGGCAAACTACGACTATGTGGTAGATAATGGTGATGCGCTCCTTGAGGCGGCATCTGATGAGGCGCGCGACGACCTTGTCAGGGTCCTTGCCGAGGCTTGCTTCGAAAAGAGAGATTATGGTAATGCAGTACGCTATATCTCAGAGTATCCTGTCGAGCTTATGGGTCGCCAGGAGTACTATATCTTGGGTTGTTCGTTGTATCGTCTCACAAACTTCGAGCAAGCGATACTACCGCTGAAAAAGGTGTGCGGTAAACCCGATGCATTGACGCAGAGTGCATCCTTCTACCTTGGTGACTGCCTATTGAGAGTTGGTGATAAGGTGCAGGCGGCAGAGGCCTTCTCTATGGCATCCGCTGAGGGCTTCGATGAGATGATCGCCGAGTATTCACTCCTACGTTATGGTCGTCTAATGTATGAACTCGGTGGCGGTACGTTCAACGAGGCAGTAAGTGTCCTCCAGAACTATATCGAGCGATACCCCAACTCGCCATACATCCCTGAGGTTAAGAGCATACTTATCGCGGCATACCACGAGTCGCAGGACTATGACTCTACATATGCAGCTATCAAGGAGTTTGAAAACCCCGATGGCGAGATTAAGAAGACCCTTCAGCGAGTATCTATCCTCCGCGCCTTGAACTCTATCAAGGGTGGTGATTGGGCTAAGGCTGAGGAACTTCTCAAGGAGGCGGAGCAGTTGCCCGATCCGCGATATTCGGCTATTACCTCCTATTGGCAGGGTGAGGTCGCTTATGCTAATGGCGACATGGAGCTATCAAAGCAGAAGTATAGTGACTTTATCCGCAAGGCTCCCAAGAACGATAACGAGAGGGAGTATATCGCAATGGCACACTATGGCATTGGCTATGCAAACATGGGGCTCGAGGATATGAAGGGTGCAGAGAGCTCGTTCGAGACCTTCGTGCGTGATTATGCCTACCGTGACCACTATATGTACGATGCACACAACCGTCTTGGTGATGCTCGATACGCCATGCGCCAGTTCAGCAAGGCGCGTGATGCTTACGGCATTTCGGCAGCTTCAGAGAGCTCCGAGCGCCACTATGCTCGCTATCAGTTGGCTATGATTGATGGACTGGAGTCTAAGACCAACGATAAGATTGAGCGCCTGAAAACTATAGTTATGGATGGTGAGGGCGAGTATGTCGATGATGCTTGGTATGAGTTGGGTCGTACATATATGGGTGCCCAGCGCTTCGAGGATGGCGCGGCAACCTTCCAGGAGTTTGTCGATACCGATACAATATCACACTACCACGTTGATGCTCTGTTCAACCTCGGCTTGGCATACTTCAATCTCGACCGTAAGGAGGATGCACGTCGTTGCTATGAGCGTGTTGTTGCCTACGATGCACAATCATCAAAGGCGATGGAGGCGATGCGCTCGATACGCGAGATATATGTTACCGAGGGAAATATCGATGAGTACTTCGCCTATGCGGAGCGCTGTGGTGTGCAGACAGATATGAGCGTCATGGCGCGAGACTCATTGGCATTTGCCGCTGCTAAGAGTGTCTACTTCGATGGTAATAAAGTGATTGCCACCTCTAAGTTGAAGAACTACCTCGAGAGCTTTGAGAATGGCTATAACCGCACCGAAGCACTATACTATCTAAGTGATTGCCATATCAAGGCGGAGGATTACGACGCAGCTATGTCGACTCTCGAAGAGTTGTTGTCGCATGGCAATAACACCTATACCGAGCGAGCATTGACCATTTACGCTCCTATGGCTTTGGACTTGGAGAAGTACGATAAGTCTGCCGCTGCCTACCGTCGTCTCTACGATATGTCGGCAGATGCCAACAAGCGTGTGATGGCTGCTGATGGTTATGTCGAGGCAACACTGTTTGTTGATGACGTGGCGAAGATTAAGAGCATGGCGGATGATATAATATCGATGTCGGATGTCTCGGCATGGGCACGTCGTAGCTCAACACTCGCCAAGGCTAATATCCTCAGTGGTGAGGGTGAGCAGGAGCAGGCGTTGAAGCTATATGCTCAACTTGCCGAGGACCGCACTACGATCGAGGGTGCTGAGGCATACTACTATTTGGTGCAGGACAAGTTCAACAAGGGCGAATATGCTGCCGCAGAGCAGATGGTATACGACTTGGGCAAGTGTGGCTCGATGTATTGGCAGGCGAAGTGCTTTATAGTGCTTGGCGATGTCTTTGTCAAGATGGATAATAGCTTCCAGGCTCGTGCAACATATCAGAGTATTGTTGATGGTTATGTCATCAAGGACGATGGCATCGTTGACGAGGCGCAGCAGCGTATTAACTCTCTTAAATAAGTGAATATGAAACGTATATATATAATTTTCTCGCTATCCTTGTTGTTTGTGTTTGGCGCCTCAACTCAGCTTGTCCAGGCACAGAATACTCGCAATGTGACAGTCACGAAGGATTATGTGCCTGAGCTCTCAGCCTCAAAGAAGATTGTTGCTCCGCTCACCTTCAATGACACATATACCTATCAGCCAGACGAATCAACTGATATTAAGTTGCCCGATACATGGCGCACAACATTGAGTGCTCACGATTTTCGTCCTGTCGAGTTTACCTATTGGGACTTCGCCACGCCCGAGGATTTCTACCTTCAGGCGGATGCTGGATATCCTCTAAGCTCCGACCTCGTGTTCAGATATACGTTGCAGTCGAAGCGCGATGGCTACTTTAGTGTTGGCATTATTCACAACGGCGACTTTGCGGCTCGAACCAATATCGAGGGCGTTGAGCGAACAATAGCCAACAGCTTCGCTATGCATAATGGTGTCGATGTTAGCGGCGGCGTGCTCCTCGGAGAGCGCCTGTTGGAGGCATCGGCGACCTATGATAACTCTCTATTTAATAGATATGCCGAGGTGGGCGATGCTGCGCGTGTTAACTTCAACGATGCAAACATATCGGTGCGTTTTGGCGATAGCTTCAGCAATTTGAGACGCTTGAACTTCTCGGTTGAGGCTCATGGCGGCTATTGGGCGCATAAGTTACCCGTGGCGGTTGATGGTAATAATGGCTATGGCGAGGCAAGCGTAGGCGCTTCAGCAACGTTGGCCCGTATCTTCGCTAAGAAGAATCGCGTTGACATTACTGCCAACTATGATATGTGGATGGGTGGTGCTGCCTATCGTGATATGCGTTTTGGCTTGGATGTGGGGTATGCGCGCAAGTTTAATATGTTTAATGTTGAGGCTGGCGTGGGCTATATCTTCGATAGGGTAGCTGGTCGCAGCAAGGCTTCTCACTTTATCACACCTCATGCCAAGGTGCTTCTCGACCTTAAGATAGACGCCTTCATGCCATATGTCGAGTTCGATACTCGCGTGGGGCAGAATAGCATAGCATCGCTATATAGACGCAACGCATATTTAGATTTCGCAAATATGTCAAGCGCCTTCGCCAAGATGGCTAATGATCGTAGCTACAACCTCTCGATAGGCTTCTCGGGTAGCGTAAATACACGCTTTGCCTATAGGGTATACTTCGGTACTAACTTCGTGCGTGACTACTTGCTATTCTACGTAAATTGGGATGGTAACTTTGGCGCAGCAACGGCTGATAATACACGCCTAATATATGGCGCTGAGGTGGAGTACATGCCTATTGGTGGTCTTCGTCTTGGTGGCTCAATATGTGGAATTACGGATATGACGCAGTCGACATACCTCTTAAATGACCCATCATATGAGGCAACTATCTTCGCGGAGTACACGTTGCGTCGTTGGCAGTTTGGTGTGACGTCGGATTTTGTGGGCAGACGAAATTGGACACACCTAAGTGAGCAGGGTGATATGTTGTCGCCTATAACCACTAAGGGATATATAGATCTTGGTGCAAAGGTTAGCTTTAAGGCTAATAAGATTGTCGATGTATATGTCGAGGGTGTCAACCTGCTCAATGCAGAGATTTTCGATTATGCCAACTACTATCGTAGCGGTATAGGCTTCAAGGCTGGTGTTAAGATTGACTTTTAATGAAGTATGGCACGAAGAGTAGAAAATAAGGGTACGCATGACGATGCTCGCGAGGGTATTTTGATGCGTTTGGTGCATAGCCCTGCAGGTAGTAAGAGGGATAATGTGGTGCTTTGGGGCATTGCAGGACTCATTATCAACTCTATTATGGGTTGGTATTTCCTGATCGCTCCGACCTCGATGTTCGGCTTTGTACCTGTGGGATATATACCTCTTCATAAGCATCTTATTATTAACGCTATCATATGGATGGTGTCGTGTGCATTGCCATTCCTCTTTGCAGTAGCTATCAATCGCAAGACAAATGTTACCGAGCTATTTGGCAGAATGTTGTATGCACATTGGCCTGTGATGCTTTTGATGTTGCCTGCTATCATGGGCGATACGAACAGTAAGATTCAGTATGCAACATTTATGAAGGGTCTAAACAGCTACGACCTTGCCACAACAATGGAGATACAACCGGTATACTCTAAGATGATGCTTGTGGTGGTTGTGATATTGCTTGTGTGGTACCTCTATTGGAGCTACTTGGCGTTCACAAAGAGTATAGGTCGTGGTGGTAAAAAGATATTTGCGATCTTCGTTGTGGTGATGTGTTTGTCGCAGATACTAACTGATGTTACTCTTACGGAGGTTTATAAGAGTGTGCTGGAATGAGTGTAACAAGCTGGTATAGAGACAAAAAAAAGAGGGTAAGCTACTTATATCGCACCGCTACAACCACATACCCTTGCTTGCTTCCACACCTGGGGGATTCTGTAGGAGCTGGTCGTATAAGACTTACCCGGGCACAAAAGTACTAAAAAAAAGTGTTTTTCCAAAAAAAAAATGAAAAATGCGTAAAAAAATAATTTTTATAGGAGTCATATTGGCCCTGCTTATAGCGATGGGCGTTGGTGCATACCTTGTTTATCGTATGTTTTATGGTCCGGCCGTAAAGCACGATTTCGCGGTTGAGCTATGTGAGGGTGAGAGTTATGATCAGATGGTAGGTAAGGTGAAGGCTAATATAGATAACGATTGGGCATTCGACTATTATGCCGATTACCTTAATCTTAAATCTACACTCGCGCCTGGACATTATAGCTTTAAGAGCGGTATGAGCGTCATCGAGGTGGTGCGTGTGTTGAAGATTGGTCAACGCTCTACTTCGAAGATTATTATTAATAATGTGCGTACGCCCGAGGCTTTAGCCGCTAAGATCGCTTCGACGGTTGAGGTGGATGAGGATGAATTGAAGAGGCTTCTTACGGATGAGGCGTATGCTAAGGAGTGCGGCTTCGACTCACCAATGGCGATGTTCGCTGCCTTCCTTCCTAACACCTACGAGGTGGATAGTTCAATAGAGCCACGAGCATTGTTGGACCATCTGCGCCGTGAGGCAGCAAAGTATTGGGAGAAACCCGAGGTCCAGGAGCGTCTTGCATACCTTGCCCAGACGACTCCGTTGAATGGTTGGTATGATGTCATGATATTGGCATCTATCGTGCATGAGGAGACTAAGGCGCAGGAAGAGATGGCGCGTGTTGCAGGTGTCTATATCAATAGATTAAATATAAATATGCCGCTTCAGGCCGACCCTACGGTGAAGTATGCTTTGGGTGACCCTACGCTCAATCGAATACTCAAAGAACACCTTAAGGTCGACTCGCCATATAACACATATAAACATTTGGGATTACCACCAACCCCTATCTCAATGCCCGATATGGCGGCTATCGAGGCTGTGCTAAACTATGAGCAGCACGACTATCTATACTTCTGTGCTCGTGCCGAGTTGGATGGTCGTCACAACTTTGCTAAGACCCTCAAGGAGCATAATCGCAATGCAGCTGCTTATCATAATGCTATTAATAATTTAAAGAAGAAATAGTAATGGGAAATAATATCTTCTGGAGCTATGCACTTAAGTATGGTGCTATACTCGGCGCTGTAATGGGCGTATCGAAGCTGTTCGAAGCATATCTGATGTGTTATAGCGATATATCTCTTGATATGGCATCTATTATATATGTGGTAGAACTGATTGCTATATTTGTCGCATATGTGTGGATGCTGCATAGTTTCACTAAGATATACTCTTATCAGCTTGATCCAAGATTGGGCTTTAAGTTCACTACGGGCTTGGGCTATATCATATCAATGAACATCCTCGCGGCAATTATTATTGGAGCGTTGATAACAATATTCTACTCAATAATGGGCTACGATGGATATGTGAATGGTTATATTATGCGTATAGATGAGGTGGAGGCCTTTATGGAAGAGCATGGCGCTATGAATGCGGAGCTGAAAGAGAATTTGGAGAATATGCGTGATCAAATAAAGACTATGCAGCAGCCCTCAATGTTGCTTAGCATAAGCGCCTATGTATATTCTTACATCTTCAATGGACTTATCGTCGGTTCGATTGTAGCCCTTACCACTCGTCGTAAACCAGTATTTTATGATAACACAACATATGAGCAATAATATAGATATATCGGTTGTTGTGCCTCTCTACAACGAGGCGGAGTCGTTGCCCGAGTTGGTTGCATGGATTGATAGGGTAGCACGCGCTAATAGCCTGTCGTATGAGGTGATAATGGTCGACGATGGCTCGGATGATGAGTCGTGGTCGGTTGTCGAGCGCCTCAAGAGTGACTATCCGACTATTCGTGCCATACGCTTCATGCGCAACTATGGCAAGTCGGCAGCTCTCTATTGTGGTTTCGAGAAGGCGCAGGGCGAGGTGGTGTTTACGATGGATGCCGACCTGCAGGACTCGCCCGACGAGATTCCCGAGATGCATCGCATGATCTTGGAGGATGGCTACGACGTAGTGTCGGGATGGAAGCGTAAGCGCTACGACCCTATTGGCAAGCGTCTGCCAAGCAAGTTCTTTAACTTTACCGCGCGCCTTATGTCGGGCATCAAACTCCACGACTTCAATTGTGGCTTGAAGGCATATCGTCGCAAGGTGGTGAAGTCCATAGAGGTGTATGGCGAGATGCATCGCTACATCCCCATCTTGGCTAAGCATGCTGGCTTTAAGCGCATTGGCGAGAAGGTCGTTCAGCACCAGGAGCGTAAGTATGGTAAGTCGAAGTTTGGCATGGAACGTATGATAAAGGGCTATTTGGACCTTATCAGCGTATCGTTCATGTCGCGCTTCGGTCGCTCGCCGATGTATCTCTTCGGAGGTCTTGGCACGCTGATGTTCATCGCCGGCTTTATCGCCACGGTGTGGATTATTGTCGAGAAGTTTGCCTACGATATACCCATCACCAATCAGCCACTCTTCTATCTCTCGCTTGTGGCAATAGTGTTGGGCGTTATGCTCTTCCTCGCGGGCTTCCTCGGCGAGATGATTAACCGCCGTGCCCCTGAGCGCAACAAATACCTTATCGATGAAACAATTGACTAATAACTAAAAATTAAATATTATGATTCAAAGAATTCAGACACTCTATCTTCTTGTTGCCACAATCCTTATGGCAATGACCCTTTTCTTCCCAATTGCGGAGTACCACATCGCGGGTGTAGACTTAGAGCTTACTGCCTTCTCATTGAGTGGCGCAGATGTATCGGAGTCAACCATATTTATGGGTATCATTATGGTTTTGGCTATTCTTGTTCCGTTGGTGACAATCTTCCTCTTCAAGAATCGCACATTGCAGATTCGCCTATGTGCCGTTGAGGCTGTGTTGCTCCTTGGCTCACTCGTATTCATTGGACTCTACTATTGGCTTACTAATCGCCTCTTCGAGGGCTTAGAGATTGCGCATAAGCAGTTCGGTTGGGCTGCTATCATGCCTGTGTTGGCGCTTATCCTCGACCTTATGGCTGCACGTGCCATCTTCAAGGATGAGGTTATGGTGCGCTCGCTCGACAGAATACGATAGTTTAGCTGCGTATATATAATATAGGTAGGGGCGCCGATAGATCGACGCTCCTATTTTTTTGTTACGAAGATTTTGTAGTTTCGAATTTTTGCGCTACCTTTGTCGCATATAAGGGGTGCTAACAACCTCATCTGTAGAGATTGACGCGCGAGATGTCGAAGATGTGGTGTTGGCTGAGAATAGACCCATTGTACTGGATACGGATAATGCCGAGACCAGGATTGGACATATCTTATTTAGCCCCTTTTCAACTTAAATATTAAAAGTATGAAAAGGTTTTTTATTTTATCATCACTCCTCTCGCTCCTTTGTGTGAGCGCATGGTCGCAGGAGACTGGTTACTTCACGAAGGATAGCGTCTCGGTATGGGATATTGAGACTGTGGAGGTCACTACAACCTATGCTAAGCGGACTACGCCAGTGGCACAAGATAACCTCGATAGGGAGGATATCGTGCGTTCAAGCTACGGCACAGATATACCTACTGCCCTTGCTCTAACACCATCGGTCGTGGCTACCAACGAGACGGGTATCGGCATTGGCGCCACCTCCATACGTCTGCGTGGTACGGATGCTACACGTATAAATGTCTCTATCAATGGCGTTGCGATGAACAACCCAGATTCGCACTCGATGTATTGGTACGATACGCCCGATTTGATATCCTCGGTGGGCAGTGTGCAGGTGCAGCGTGGCGCTGGCGTCTCAACAAATGGCTCGGGAGCCTTCGGTGGCTCTGTGGCGATGACTACAGATGCTATATCGCCCAACTTCCTCGGCTCGGCATCGTTGTCCTACGGCTCGTATAACACCAATAAGCAGGCACTACACCTCTCGTCTGGCTTGATGGGAGGACATTGGGTCGTGGATGCACGACTTACGCATATAGGCTCGGATGGCTATATTGATAGAGGCGCTACTGACCTTAAGAGTTATATGGCGCAGGTGGGCTACTATGGCTCGAAGAGCAAGGTTAAGCTCTTGTCGTTTGGTGGTGTGGCGAAGACATACCTAACGTATAACGGTGTGTCGCGCAAGGATATGGAGCGCTATGGACGTCGCTACCACAACTCGGGACAGTATCTATCCTCGGATGGTCCCTTTGTCTTGGCGGATGGTACTCATGTGGATTACTATGACGATCAAACGGATAACTACCTGCAAATCAATAATCAGCTCGTTATCGCCCACGAATTTAACAACCGTTGGCGACTCAATACCATACTCTTTTATACCTATGGCTACGGTTATTATAACCAGTATAAGGATGATGCATGGTTGGCGGGCTACCTTAACCTCGATACGTCTGTTGAGCAAGCGGACCTCATACGTCATAAGCTGATGCGCAACCATATGGGTGGTGCTAATATGTCGGCTAACTACAGTGTCCGCAATCTCGATCTTACGTTTGGCGGCTCGATAAGCTACTACAACTCGCCACACTGGGGTACGCTGTCGTGGGTCGATGGCGTGGATAGTGTCGGTGGCAAGTGGTATGACAACGACGTGGTTAAGTGGGATGGTAACCTCTTTGTGCGTGCCGACTGGACACTGCTTCGTGGTTGGGTGGGCAATACGCTACACCTCTTTGGTGATGTGCAGTATCGCTATGTCCACTACAAGGCTTGGGGTACGAACGACAACTCGATATGGGGTGATGATGGGGTCTATATGCAGCCTATCGATGTGGATAAGAGGTATAACTTCTTCAATCCGCGTCTCGGCATTAGCTACATACACCTTAACCATAACCTCTTCGCCTCAGTAGCCGTGGCGCACCGCGAGCCTACGCGCTCAGACTTTACCGACAGACATATGTTCGCTGCCGATGATAGCTATCCCAACCCCGAGCGCCTCATCGACTTCGAGGTGGGCTATACATATACGGCGCCACGCGTCACACTCGGTGTAAACCTCTACTATATGCTATATCACAACCAACTTGTGGCTACGGGCATGGTCAACGATGGCGATGATGCGCTGAACGTGAATGTCGATAGGAGCTACCGCCGTGGTGTGGAGCTTATGGCGTCGTGGAGGGTGGCTAAGTGGCTCACGCTCTCGGCAAATGCCACCTTGTCGCAGAATAAGATACGCGACTATGTCGACGAGCTGAAGGATAGCCCTACCTATGGTGAGAGGCTTGGCGATATGACCATCTCCTATTCGCCATCTGTTGTTGGCTCCGTGATGGCTGACTTCCATGTGGGTGGCTTCAGCGCCCTATGGCATACGCAGTATGTGGGCAAGCAGTACTTCACTAATAACGAGGTGGAGGCTCTCTCTCTGGATGCCTACTGCGTGACTAATCTCAATCTCGGCTACGATTTATCATTGAGTAATGAGCGCTCGGTGCGCTTTGGTCTGACCATCAACAACCTCTTCTCTACGTTGTATGAGTCGAACGGCTATGGCTACTCATATATGTGGGAGGGCGAGCGCTACGATGAGGCTTTCTACTTCCCTCAGGCGCCTATTAACCTCTTGGCTAACGTCACCGTAAACTTCTAAACAGACTTAACGCATGGATTGGTCGCTAATATTGCAGATTGTGGGCACCGCGCTCGGACTCCTATACCTATGGCTCGAGTATAAGGCGAATATATGGCTGTGGGTTGTGGGTGCTATAATGCCCGTTGTGCATGGCGTGTTGTATCTTCAGAGTGGTATATATGCCGATGCCGCCATGCAGCTATACTATGTCCTTGCAGGAGTCTATGGTCTTGTAGTGTGGCGACGCAAGCCTAAGAGTGGGGTAGAGTTGCCCATACGCCATACGCCCATTAGGTGGATACCAGCCCTTGTGGCTGCATATGCCGTGCTACACGTGGCATTGTACTTCCTTCTAACGGAGTATACCGATAGTCGTGTGCCACTCCTCGACTCAATGTCCACGGCGTTGTGCATCGTGGCCATGTGGATGCTCTCGCGTAAGCTCGTCGAGCAGTGGTTGGTGTGGCTCGTTGTTGATATGATTAGCGTCGGCTTGTATATCTATAAGGATATACACATTACAGGCTCGCTCTATGCCCTCTACTGCATCCTTGCCATTGCGGGTTATCTGCGCTGGCGCAGAATAGCAAGACAAAGTGAGAATTGAAAGGTGAAAAGTGAGGTGTCTGCGACGCATTAAAACTCGCGCAAGGCGCACCATACTTTTTACCCTATTTCACATATTCCATGGTGAAGATATAGAGCAGAGCGATGCAATCCGTCGACCACTCATTATCGAAGGTGTGAATGGTCTTCTGCTCGCCCCAATAATCGCTCTTCTTGATTGTGGATAATCCCACACGTGAGCCGTGGCCATTGTAGTGCTCTACCTCTATCTCGCTCCAATAGTTAGGCTTTTTACACTTCGATACAGCGACCTTATTACTGCGGCTATCGAAGTGCTGCACCTCGACAACGCCCCAATAATCGGGCTTCTTAATAAGGCTATAACCATCGCGAGAGCCAGAGTCGCGATAATGCTCTATGCGCACCTCGCCACAGTAGTCCATCTTCTTAACAATGGAGTAACCAGCCCTACCCAGTGAGCGATTATCATAGTCGATACGCACCTCGCCCCAATAGTCCGCCTTGTGGATGGTGGCAACATATATCTCACCACTATGGCGTTCGCTGACAACGATCTCTGTATCACCCCAGTAATCGGTCTTCTTACGCACACTCTCCAGCTCTTGCGCATAGAGCGTATGCGCAAACATGAGGGTGGCAAATATAAGCAACAAGCGACGCATATACTATCGTTTTAGAGCCATATCACCCGGCTTAACCCAGCCAAGGCGAAGCATGATATGGTGGAAGAATAGACTTAGTATTGCTGGTGCGATGAAGTAGAGACCGACAATCTCCGCGAGGAGTATTGTATGATTTGTGGTAGCCGCCATGGTATCCCAACAGCCGATAGGACCAACAAGTCCCGAGGTACCCATACCGGCACCCGCAGCATTATTGGTCATCTGAAGCCATAGCGTCGACACTGGACCAAGGATTGCTGATGCAAGAGTTGGCGCGAGCCATATAATCGGCTTGCGCATAATATTGCCAATCTGCAACATGGATGTACCCAAGCCCTGTGATATAAGACCGCCGATGCCGTTATCCTTATAGCTGATGACCGCAAAGCCAACCATCTGTGCACAACAACCAGCCGTAGCAGCACCCGCAGCAAGACCGCTAATGCCGATGGTAATACATAGCGCCGCGGAGCTAATAGGGAGCGTTAGGATACATCCCACCATCACCGACACAACAATACCCATAATAAATGGGTTGAGCATTGTCGCGCGGGTTATAATATCGCCCAAGGACATCATCCACTCGTTGATAGGCGCACAGCAATACTTGGCAAAGATACCACCAACGATAATGGCAACAAGGGGTGTTATGATAATATCTACGGGCGTGCGTTTTGATACCAATGACGCCACCTCCACGCCCACGATTGCAGCGAGATATGCGCCAACAGGACCTCCAAACTGATAGCCTAAAGCACCAACACCAACGCCCGATATAGTAACCAGCAGGTCGCGCTTTAGTCCGAGTGATATGGCAAGACCTATGGATGCGCCAACAACCAGCGGTTGCATCATGAATGTTGCTACATCCATCAAGAAAGCAAGAGCATCAATCGAGGCTATCTGCTTGATGATAAGACCTATGATGAGCGAGCAGAAGAGACCCATAGCCATGTGGCTGAGGGCATCAATAACATAGGTGTCGAATAGTCGTCTTAGTAGCGACCTCTCGGTTTGAACTTTTGTAGCCATAGCGTAGAATATTTATATATACAAAGGTATATAAAATTTTTGAGAACCGACGATTTTTTCATATATTTGTAGAGAATAATTGACTTCGTATGATACGATATACTAAAAGAGTACTACCAAATGGATTGACGGTGCTTGTCAATCGCGACACATCGTCGAAGCTCGCAGCCGTAAACATCCTTTACCGTGTGGGAGCGCGCAACGAGAGCGAGGATAAGACGGGCTTTGCCCACCTCTTCGAGCACCTCATGTTCCGTGGAACGCACAATGTTCCTGAGTTCGACATCCCAGTGCAGATGGCGTGTGGCGAGAACAACGCCTTTACGAACAACGACTACACCGACTTCTACATTACCTTGCCCAAGGAGAATTTGTCAACAGCCCTATGGTTGGAGAGTGATCGTATGCGTGGTTTGAATATCAGTGAGGAGGCGTGCGAGGTGGAGAAGCACGTTGTCATCGAGGAGTTTAAGCAGCGCTATCTCAACCAACCATATGGCGATGAGCTACTACTCTTGCGCGACCTATGCTACAAGCGCCACCCCTATCGCTGGGCGACAATTGGCATCACTCCCGAGCACATAGAGCGTGCTACATTGGAGGATGTGCGTTCGTTCTACGACCTACACTACCGACCTTCACGCGCCATACTCGCCATATCGGCAGACCTCGACGAGGAGGAGATGTTCGCCCTTGTAGAGCACTACTTCGGCGACATTGAGGATATGGGGGGCGAGATAGCAGCCATTGAGCAGGAGCCCGAGCAGACCGAGGAGCGTCGTTTGGTGGTTGAGCGCGAGGTGCCAGCCACGGACATCACCATAGCCTTTCATATGGGCGATAGGATGTCGCGCGACTTCTTCCTCGGCGACCTCACCTCAGACCTCTTAGCTGGAGGTGAGTCATCACGCTTGGTGAATAGGCTTATCAAGGAGCGTTCGCTATTTTCAAGCGTCAATGCCTACATCACAGGAAGCATCGATGCGGGTTTGTTCATCATCAAGGGACGCCTTATGCCAACGACTACGGAGAGCGAGGCAGAGGAGGCGTTATGGGGTGAGCTACGCGATATCATGGATGGCAATATTTCGGACTACGAGATGGAGAAGGTGAAGAATAAGTTTGAGGCCAATATGCTCATGGGCGAGATCAATGTCATGAACAAGGCTCTCAATCTTTCGTTCTACGAGATGACGGGCGACATCACGCTCATCAACCGCGAGGCGGAGATATACCGCACGCTAAGCCGTGAGGAGGTGGTGGCATTTGCCCATAATCGCTTCACCAAGGAGAACTCATCAACACTTATTTATAGAGCAAAGGAGGCATCGTTATGATTCAGCAGCCCGAGATAGTAATACCCAGCAGCGTGGATATGCCACGCGCCATGCGCACGACGACAACAAACCAAGTGCCCATCTATACGCTACGCGCTGACGACTTCGAGGTAGTGCGCCTAAGCTTTGTCTTCCGCGCCGGCACATCGATGCAGCATAAGCCATTTAGCGCCTCGGCAACAGCCAACATGCTTGGCGAGGGTACGGAGAGGATGACTGCGCAGCAGATAGCCGACAATCTCGACTTCTATGGCTCGTACTTCGACGTAAACATAGACCGCGACTATACCTATATATCATTCTGCTCACTGAAGAAGTTCTTCGCGCCAACTGCCGATGTGGCACGCGAGATTATACTACACCCCACATTCCCCGAAAGGGAGCTTGCCACCTACTGTTCAAAGCGCAAGCAGGGGCTTACCATCGAGCGTAAGAAGATAGATGTGCAGTCGCGCGAGCTCTTTGCCCAAGCGCTCTTTGGCGAGAAGCACCCATATGGCATTTCGGCAGATGAGAGCCTTTACGACGATCTTAGACGCGAGGATCTATTGGCGCTATACAGAGAGCTTTACACGGCGGACAACTGCTTTGTGGTGTGCAGCGGTAATATAACAGATGATGTCATGGAAATTATAACCTCCATTGTCGAGGCACTACCCGTAGGTAGCAACCGTGAGGTGACATTCCCCACAGCGCAGACCACAAATGTGCTACGTCGTGATGTGGAGTCGGCATTGCAGTCCTCGATACGCATCGGTCGCCTTCTCTTTACGCGTACGCATCCCGATTTCGTTGGTATGCAGGTGGTTGCTGCCGTCCTTGGTGGTTACTTCGGCTCACGCCTTATGCAGAACCTTAGAGAGGAGCATGGCTACACCTATGGTGTGATGGCGGCGATGGTAAACTTTGAGAGGGAGGGCTACCTTGCAATAGCCACACAGGTGGCGCGTGAACACCGCGACGATGCTCTAAGGGAGATATATGCCGAGATTGAACGTCTACGTTGCGAGCTGATGTCGGAGGAGGAGTTGCAGATGGTTAAGAATGTAATGATTGGCGAGATGTTGCGCATCTTGGATGGTCCTTTCGGCATTGCCGATGTCACCATAGAGAATATCATGTGCGGCATGGACAATACCGCTACGGAGGAGTGCCTAAAGAGCATCTTTGCCATCACTTCAGGGCAGGTGCGCGACCTCGCGAAGAAGTATCTTAAACGTGAGGACCTCGTAGAGGTGGTTGTTGGATAGGCTATGGAGGTAAATAGAGAACTTAGGGAGTATATCGAGCGCGAGATAATACCGCGCTACGACGGATTTGATGCGGCACATAGGCGCGACCATGTGATGACGGTCATCGAGCAATCGCTCGCCCTTGCTGAGGCGCATAATCTCGACATCGATATGGCATACGCCATTGCTGCCTACCACGACGTAGGCTTGGTGAATGGTCGAGAGCACCACCATAGCGACTCCAAGCGCATCATGCTTGCCGATAGGGAGCTACTCAGGTGGTTTACATCGGAGCAGATAGCCATGATGGCAGATGCTGCGGAGGATCACCGCGCATCATCCAAGAGCGCACCACGCACAATATATGGACGCATTGTGGCTGAGGCTGATAGAGTTATCGATAGCAAGACAATCATACGTCGCACCATACAATACACTCTGGCTAACCACTCGACACTCAACCGCGAGGAGGGTTATGAGCGTATGATGGAGCACCTGCACGAGAAATACGACTATGGTGGCTATCTGAAATTATGGATTGAGGGCTCAAAGAATGAAGCACGTCTCGAGGAGCTACGCCAGCTGATAGCGCAGCCCGATAGGTTGCGCGAGATTTATGAGCGCATCTACGACGAAGAAGCAAAGATATAAGGTAAACTTTAAAAGATAGGGGCTGTCTAACGATTTGTTGGACAGCCCCTTCATTTAGTTGGGAATGAATCTCTATTCTTCGAACTTTATCTTAAAGTCTCTTGTTGCGCGTACATCCTGATTGTTGTCTACGACAGTCACCTTCACATTGTGATATTGACCATCCAGGAGCTCTGCGCCATTAGGCAATGTGAGGATGTAGGAGTTCTTCATGGCATCAGTCACTGGGAGCATATCCAATGAAACGCCGGTGAATGCTTTGTCAGTAAAGATGACAGTACCTCTTTTATGTCTCTAATATGTGTGTGTCCTTTTTTTGCCTACTGGTGCTCAGGGCGAAGCAAGTCCTGAACGACCTTTACTGGCGAGAATGTCGAGATTGGTACCTCCACGAAGATGGTGTTCCAGTTTGCCATTGCGCCATTCCACAAGCCTGGAAGCTCCTGTGCGCGTAGCTCGCGACCACCTGCAGACTTCGAAGAGATGAAGCCCGTCTTGGGGTCGGTGTACTGTGTTAGGTCATACTTGGTGCCGTCGTAGCGCATAACGCCACAAACCAAGTCAACAGGGTTGAAGTGTGTAGCCTCCTTCATGAGGTGCATATCCTCCTTGGCAATCTGGCTTGACTCGGCAATCTGCAACTGCTCACGACCCTTGTCGTCGCGTACCCAGAATGGACCACCGCCAGGCTCGCCCTCATTCTTAACCATACCGCAGACACGTATAGGTCGATCCAATGTCTCGATGATAAGCTCGCGTGAAGCGCCCTCTGGGAGGTTGCAGCACAGCTCGTCGCGTAGTAGGGCGATAGCCTCTGCATCCTTATTCTCGCCACGCTCATATGCGCGAAGTAGCTCGAAGATGCGCTCCTGTAGGCGTAGCAACTCGCCAGCCAATACGCGCTTGAAGGTTACGGTGTCGCCCTTGCGCTCGTCGGTTGTCACGTTGTCGATATTCTTCACGAAGATAATATCGGCATTGAGTTTGTCGAGGTTGGTGATAAGCGCACCATGACCTGCTGGGCGGAACAATAGCTTGCCATCCTCGGTGCGGAATGGGGTGTTGTCGGGGTTTACGGCGATGGTGTCGGTGGCAGGACTCTGTATTGAGAATGTCACGTCGTACTTAACGCCAAACTTCTCCTCGTAGTGACCCTGGCGCTCCTTGAGTAGTGCCTCGAAGCCTGCTTGGTGCTCAGGCGATACGGTGAAGTGAATAGCTGCACGCTGACCATCTGATGCATAGAGTGCAGCCTCCACGAGGTGCTCCTCAACAGGCTTGCGCGCACCCTCCTTATAGGCGTGGAACGTTACCAGGCCCTTAGGCTTAGCGCCATACTCAAGACCATCGATGATTATGTTGCGCACGACATCCTTATCCTCGATTTGAGGCTTTAGATATTTTGCCAATTCGGGGAAGAAGGCGAACTTCTCGAGGTTGACAATAAGCTTGTCGATGCCTGGTGTTCGCTTATCCTCGTTTACATACTCGAAGAGCTCCTTGAACATACGTGTTGCTGCGCCCGATGCTGGCACAAACTTAAGGGTGCGTAGCGATGATGCACGCTCTGTGTAGTATGCCTCGGCACTCTTTACCTCATCGCAGCTAAGCTGCTTCACACCGTCTCCACCTGCTGCTGCACGCACTATTGGAAGTGATGGAAAACCATTTCGGAAGTTCTCGATTTGCTGTTCAACCCTCTCGACGCTGATACCACGAGCCTCGATTTGGGCAATGTCTCGTTCGTTAAACATAGCTCTATATCTATTATTTGTTGATATTTATTCAATATAAATTTGCGGTTGGCGTTATAAATGTTGAAATTTTCTCCCAAATGTAGTAATTTTTTTTTAACTTTGCACTATGATACATATTTATAATAACATAAACGTCGCTTCACGCATTAGTTTCCGTGTTAATCACCAGGCTAAAACAGTCGTGGAGTTTGAGACTGCGGAGGATCTTCGTGGTTATTTTGCGGACAACAACCCTCAGAGGTGGTATGTCTTAGGCGCAGGTAATAACACCCTCTTTACAAAGGACTACGATGGCGTCGTCCTCACACCTATTTGTCGCAAGATGGAGGTCGTGGAGGATAACTCGGAGTATGTCGATATTCGTGTTGAGGCGGGTGCTGACTGGGATACGCTCGTTGAGTGGAGCGTGGAGAATGGCTTGTGGGGTGTTGAGAACCTCTCGGCTATACCAAGCTCGGTAGGCGCTGCTCCTGTGCAGAACATAGGTGCCTATGGTGCCGAGATCAAGGATGTCGTTACGGCAGTTGAGTATTTCGATTGCAAAACGTTGGAGGTTAAGCGCCTTACAAATGCAGAGTGTCGCTTTGCCTATCGTGATAGCATCTTCAAGCAGGAGTTGCGTGGCGTTGCCATAATCCTCGCTGTTGAGATGCGTCTGCAGCGTGCGCCTAAGCCAAATCTTGGCTATGGCGACGTGATGCGCGAGATTGAGAGGTTGGGTGGTGTGACGCTTAGAAATATACGTCGTGCTATATCGGATATTCGTGGTCGCAAGCTCCCCGATCCTAAGGAGTTGGGCAATGCTGGTAGCTTCTTCAAGAATCCTATCGTTAAGCGCGAGGTCGCCGACCGTCTTTTGCATGAGTACCCATCGATGCCTCACTACGATGTCCCTGGCGAGCCAAACAAGGTGAAGCTCGCTGCTGGCTGGCTTATCGATCAGTCGGGATTGAAAGGCTATCGTGAGCATGGCGTTGGCGTACACGAAAATCAGGCTCTCGTGTTGGTGAACTACGGCACAGCTTGTGGCAATGATGTGAAGCTCTTTGCCGAGTTCGTGGCAAGCGTTGTGGATCATAAGTTCGGTGTTCAGATTACCCCCGAGGTAAATATTTTGTAGTTTGCCGCCATGTCTCTTGCGGAGAAGTTTCGTAGCTATATAACCCGTGAGGGGCTATTTACGCACGATGATAGGGTGCTTCTTGCTGTGTCGGGAGGTGTCGATTCCATGGTGCTTATGAGCCTTGTTCATGGGGCGGGCTATCGCTTTGCCGTTGCTCATTGTAACTTCCATTTGCGTGGCGAGGAGAGCGATGGCGATGAACTTCTTGTCCGTTCCCAAGCGCAAAAGTTGGGCGTTGTGCTCCACGCTGTTGACTTCGACACATATGCCGAGGTGGAGGCTACGGGCGAATCAGTGGAGATGGCAGCGCGCCGATTGCGCTATACATGGTTTGATGAGCTATGTGCTGAACATGGCTATGATGTCGTTGTCATTGCTCATCATGTTGATGACTCCATTGAGACTCATTTTATAAATATGTTGCGAGGTACCGGTGTTCGAGGTATTGCTGGCATTGCACCGCACAACGGTCGCGTAGTGCGTCCCTTGCTATTTGCTACGCGCGAAGATATAGTGGCGTATGCCGCGGAGCATGATATACCCTTTAGGGAGGACTCCTCGAATAGCTCAACAAAGCATCTGCGTAACCGTGTGCGTCATGAGCTTGTGCCAATGCTCAAGCAGATGAGTCCTCAGTTCACGCCCGTTATGCAGCGTAATATGGCGCTCTTTGGTCAGGCGCAGGGTTTTATTGACGCATCTATTGGGCTGATTAAAAAGAGTGTACTCTCTAAGGTCGGCGATACCTATCGTTTGGATGTGGCGCTGATTGATGGCTCGCTGCCGCGCGACTTTGTGATATACGAGATACTAAACTCGGAGTTCGGCTTCCGTCGAGAGGTGGTCGCTCACCTCTGTGCGGCGCTTGATTGTGGTGGCACAGGGCGCTCGTTCTATGGCGGTAATATGGTGGCGGTGATAGATAGGGGTGCTGTGCTCATAGAGCCAGCCACGGAGCGTGAAGATAGAGTAGTTGAGGTATTCTCGGATGAAGCCTCTGTTGGCGTTGGTGATGTAGTATTCAATTTTGAGCATCTTAATATTGACGATGTTGAGACTCTTAACCAGGGTGCCGATGTAGCTCTGTTGGATGCTACAAAGTTGAGCTTTCCGCTCATTATTCGACGATGGCGCGAAGGGGATACAATGGTGCCATTGGGTATGAATGGGCGTAAGAAGATTAGCGATATGCTCATCGATAGCAAGGTGTCGCTTCTCGATAAACGCGAGCAGTATGTTGTCGTTGCGGGTGATGATATAGTGTGGCTCGTGGGACGTAGAATTGATAATAGATATGCAGTGAAGAGCGATACAACACACCTGTTGCGTATAAGTGTTGTGCGCTGATTAACAATATTTTAGTATACTATGGCTAAGACTCAGGGATTTAATAGCTGTTTGTCATCATATAACTCTATAATGGCGGATATCGAGGCTCGTCGTTTTAGTCCGATATATCTGCTTTGTGGCGATGAGGGCTACTTTATTGATGCTATTGCTGATAAGTTGGCAGCAATGATCCTAAATGAGGCTGAGCGCTCCTTTAATCAGATTGTTGTCTATGGCTTGGATAGCGATGCGGGAAAGGTTGTCAACCTTTGTCGTCAGATGCCAATGATGGGTGCCTACGAGGTGATTATCCTTAAGGAGGCGCAACAACTATCCAAGATAGAAAATCTCATTCACTATACCTCATCACCTCAGTCGACGACCATACTTATCATCTGCTACAAGAATAAGGAGCAGGGTAAGGGTATCGATAAGCGCACGTCCTTCTATAAGAGTTGTGCAAAGAGTGGCGTTGTCTTCGAGTCGGTGCGTCCGCGCGACTACGAGATAGACTCGTGGTTGAGCGGCTATATCGCTGGCAAGGGGATGAAGATTGACCCTAAGGCTATGGCAATGCTCAAGGAGCATGTCGGCATGGACTTGGGACGAATGACCCGCGAGGTGGATAAACTTGCAGTCTCTATGCCTTCGAACGTGAAAACCATCACGGATGCACATATCGAGGAGTTTATTGGTCTATCGAAGGAGTTTAACACCTTCGAGCTTAATGATGCAATTCTCAAGCAGGATGTTGCGCGTGCGATGCGTATTGCCGACCATTTCGGACGCAACCCTAAGAGTTATCCGGTGACACTAACCATCACCATCCTATTTGGTCTCTTCCAGCAGCTATTCCTGCTAAACTATATTCATTGGGACTCGCGTCGTCGCGGTGTGTCCGTGCCATCGGATAATGAGCTGATGTCGGCGATACGTGTCAACAATCCATTTGCCCTTCGAGAGATTAAGGCAAATGTGGGTAGGTGGAACAATCGCCGTGTCTTCAATATCTTGGGCTTGTTGCGTGAGTATGATGCTAAGAGCAAGGGTGTCGAGAGTGGTGGCTTGGATGGCGGTCAGCTGCTTAATGAGCTTTTGTTGAAGATTTTTGCCTCAGAGTAAATATATCGTGTATGAGATATGTTGCATGGATAGATGGTATGGTGGTCGACGCCTCGCAGCTTCGATTGGACGCTCCATTTGTCATGCAGCGTATTCATACGTTGGCTGGTAAGGTGTATAATGCTCATGCTCATGTTGTTGTGTTGCGTGAGGCTTCGGAGTATATGTTTGGCTTCATGTCGCTCGTTACGGGCGCTGATGTGGAGCGTGTGGTCTCCAAACTTCTGGAATGTGCTCATGCGCCTTTGGAGTGTAGTGTTCCTGTTGCCATGCGCCTCGATGCGCGTGGCGTGTTATCATTCGAGATAGAGAGTCCTACGTATGGTCGCGGTGTCTATCTTCGAGCAAAGCGTGGTGTGGGTGTGACAATTGAGCATGCTCGCCCGATTGACATTATGGCTGAGAGCTCCGAGAGCATTGCCATTGATGCTATGACGGAGTGTAGGGTAGCGCACCAGGGTGGTGATGTCGCACTATGGACGGATGCTTCGGGTAATCTTATAAGTAGACCGTGGATGCCTCTCTTTGTATATCACAAGGAGAATCTTTATACCCCCGCGGAGTTCCACTCTGTGGAGTATCACATGGCGGCAAGGGCTATCAGGGCTGCCGGCTACAACCTCTATGTTCACGCTATCCCAAGCTCGGCGTTGACTGCTGTTGATGAGCTATTTATCGTTGATATCATGGGCGTAAGCTCGCTGGGCGTGGTGAAAAAACATAGGCTCCGATCATCAGTGGCAATCAAAATCGCCAAGATGATGGAGCCATAGTCTTGATATCTCTATCTTAGATGTTGTCTATAGCATAGAGGTATGCACCAAGTGATACTGCGTTACTTGCGCCAATATCTGATATGGTGATGCCCACACGCTTCTCGGGGTCGTATATCACCTCATCATCACTGCCGTATACCTTAATCTTTGTGGAGTTGCCCTTTGCAAACTTTTCAAAATCAGCCTCGTCGTCTAAGTTGTAAACGCTCATCTGAACGCGATTTAATGAGTCGCCCGAGAGGGTGTTAATCCTGCCTCGCATCTCATCGATAAGCGCTGGCATAAAGTACTTTGCAGCACCTGCAAGACCACCGCCAATCACGATTACGCCATCCATTAGCGTTACGGCAGTTGCCATGGCGTCACCCGCCACGCGACCAAGTGTTGCAAATGCCTCCTTCGCAGCCTCGATGTTGCCCTCGAGGTTACCCTCGGCAATGTTGTATATGTCGCGAGGCTCAAGCTCTCGCTCGTCGCCTGAAAGATCCTTGTAAACGCGCTTAACGGCACGAATGGCAACGCCATCCTCGACGATGATATTTGGGTTGTCGCGGTGCTTAAGACAGAATGTCTCGACGCATGAGTTGTCGCCGCGATTTAGTTTGCCATCCATCACAAAACCGAAGCCGAAGCCGGTGCCAAAGGTATAGCCTAATAGATTGCGATAGCGCTTGTTAGATCCTGCTGCCTCAAGTTTTTTATTGATACGTGGAAGGGCGCCTCCCATCGCTTCACCATAGGCGAAGAGGTCGGCATCGTTGTTTATGAATACTGGTATGTTGAACTCTCTTTCGAGGATTGGACCGAGGGCCACGCCATCTCTAAATGATGGGAAGTTTGGTAGGTAGCCACCAATGATGCCATTGCGGTAATCGGCTGGTCCTGGGAAGGCAAAGCTGATGGCTGCTGGCTTCTCGGGTAGCGACTCGATAACTTGTCTAAAGCCTCTAATGAGGGTCTTTATGCATAGATCTAAGTCGTGCGCAGAAGAGGGTAGTGTGAGGGTTTCGCCAATGACCTTGCCATCTGTCATCGCTGCAAAAACAAAGTTTGTTCCGCCCGCATCGAGGGTTACTACAATAGGGTTATTCATGGTATGTTTCATTTTATGCTTAGACAAAGATATGCATTTTTTTTATTTTGGGCAATAAAACTTCTTCGGGGATTGATTTTTTAGAAAATATATTGAGTGGCGTTTGGTTTTCTCGAAAAATGAATATATATTTGTGAGAATTTTTATAGAGGTACGCGTAAAGTGGTTTTTGTGTAAGAGGCGTACCGCAAGAATGGCGAAGATAAAAGATAGAAAAATTATATAAAAAATAACTTAAAATTACTGTTAAACTATGGAGAATAACAAACTTCAGGAACTTACCAAGAAGCTCTATAACGAGGGCTTGGAGAAGGGTCGTTCGGAGGCTGATCGCCTTGTTGCTGATGCAAAGGAGGAGGCAGCTCGTATTCTTGCTGACGCAAAGGCTGAGGCTGAGGTTATAGCTAAGGCTGCTGAGGCTCGTGCTGAGGATATCGCTAAGAATGCAATGACTGAGATCGCTCTTGCTGGTCGTCAGGCTGTATCGAAGATTAAGAGTGAGATAGCTGAGGCTATCATCCTAAAGACTACAGGTGAGTCTGTAAAGGCTGCTTCGCTTGATGCAGCATTCGTTAAGGATATGTTGCTTGCAGTGGCTAATAACTGGAATGCATCAACATCAGATGTCTCTTTGAAGGCTTTGCTTCCTGAGGATAAGCGTGCTGAGCTCGACGCAGCAATGCAGAAGTCTGCTGCTGAGTTGTTGAAGGCTGGCGTAGAGGTTGGTTACTCTAAGGATGTTAAGAGTGGCTTCAAGGTGGGTGAGAAGAGTGGTGGTTACTATATCTCATTTACTGACGAGAGCTTTGACGCTTTGTTCAGAGAGTACTTGCGCGAGAAGGTTTCTAACATGCTATATAAGTAAAAACGATGTTTGCTACGGAGTATTACTATTTGGTTGCGGGTCTGCGTGAGTGGACGTTAGACTCTGATACCAAGGGCTTCGATGCTCGTGAGATTGTCGACGATATTGTCGAGCAGCTCACGAAGCGCGATCGCGAGGCTGTGCGTATGCTCTATGCCTACTACGATTGCGAGAACATCATTGCTTACTATAAGAGGCGCAACCGTCATAATCCGCTCGGTAACCTTACTGAGGAGGATGTCGAGAAGGTGATGGTTGAGCGTAACTACTCGATGCTCCCTAAGCGTGTGGCAACTGTTGTTAAGAACTACCTCGAGGTTGACGATGACGACCGTGATGAGGATGTGGTTCTTGATGATAGCTTTGAGCATGCGCTATACGAGGCCTACTATGAGGAGTTGGCGCACTCAAAGTGTCGCTTCCTTAAGGGTTGGGGTGAGTTCGATCGCAATCTACGCAACATCGCGGCAAGCGTTGCAGCTCGTGAGGCTGGTCGATCAATTGCCGATGTTGTCGTTGGTGGTGGTGAGATTATCGAACAGCTCAAGCGCTCCTCTGCTGCAGACTTCGGTCTAAGGGGTGAATTGCCATATATAGATGCTGTAATCGCTGCGGTAAGCGATGAACGTAATATTGTTGAGAAGGAGCGTAAGATCGATGCTATCCGTTGGTCAGAGGCTGAGGAGATTGCCGTATTCGACTACTTCAATATCAACTATATTCTCTCTTACTTAGTCAAGGTAAACATCGTTGCGCGTTGGATGATGCTCTCGCCAGAGGTTGGTCGTGAGATGCTCGATAAGTTGATGCGCGAATTGGATGCCAAGGAGCTTGTGAATAAACAATAAAACATAAGATAAACGAATGAAAACATTAGGACGTATAAACGGTATTATCTCAAACATCGTTATCGCAAAGGTTGATGGTGCGGTAGGTCAGAATGAGATATGCTACGTGTATTGTGGTGACACCCGCATGATGGCGGAGGTTATCAAGGTCATAGGCGATGAGGCCTATGTACAGGTCTACGATAGTACACGCGGTCTAAAGATTGGTGATAAGGTGGAGTTCGAGGGTCATATGCTCGAGGCTACTTTGGCTCCAGGTCTTTTGTCGCGTAACTACGATGGTCTTCAGAACGACTTGGAGAAGATGGATGGCTTGTTCATCAATCGTGGTTCTATCACCGACCCTATCGACTTCGAGAAGAAGTGGGAGTTCTCACCTATTGCAAAGATGGGCGAAAAGGTGTCGGCTGGTGCTTGGCTTGGTGAGGTTAAGGAGCAGTGGGTTATGCATAAGATTATGTTGCCTTTCGTTATGCAGGGCACATATACTGTGAAGATTATCGCTGCTGCTGGTGAGTATAAGGTTACAGATACTATTGCTGTTGTTGTTGATGCTGATGGCAATGAGTATAACATCAATATGATTCAGAAGTGGCCAGTGAAGCAGGCTATCCGTTGCTTTACTGAGAAGCCACGTCCATCACGCGTTATGGAGACAGGTGTTCGTGCTATCGATACCTTCAATCCACTTGCTGAGGGTGGTACCGGTTTTATCCCTGGTCCTTTCGGTGCTGGTAAGACAGTGCTTCAGCACGCTATCTCTAAGCAGGCTGATGCCGATGTTATCATCATCGTAGCTTGTGGTGAGCGTGCAAACGAGGTTGTGGAGATCTTCGCTGAGTTCCCAGAGTTGGTTGACCCACGTACTGGTCACAAGCTCATGGAGCGTACAATCATCATCTGTAACACATCAAACATGCCTGTGGCTGCGCGTGAGGCATCTGTATATACAGGTATGACCATCGGTGAGTACTACCGTTCAATGGGTTTGAAGGTGTTGGTAATGGCGGACTCTACATCACGTTGGGCTCAGGCATTGCGTGAGATGTCTAACCGTTTGGAGGAGCTTCCAGGTCAGGATGCTTTCCCTATGGACTTGTCAGCTATCATCTCAAACTTCTACTCTCGAGCAGGTCTTGTTAAGTTGAATAATGGCGCAACAGGTTCGGTAACATTCCTTGGTACTGTATCACCTGCGGGTGGTAACCTTAAGGAGCCTGTAACTGAGTCTACAAAGAAGGCAGCACGCTGCTTCTACGCTTTGTCGCAGAGCCGTGCCGACTCTAAGCGTTATCCTGCGATTGATCCACTCGACTCATACTCTAAGTATTTGGAGTATCCAGAGATTCGTTCATACCTCGATGAGCATATCGAGAAGAACTGGGTAGATGCCGTATATGAGGGTAAGACTATCGTTCAGCGTGGTAAGGAGGCTAACGACCAGATCAACATCCTTGGTGATGATGGTGTACCTGTTGAGTACCACGAGCGTTTCTGGAAGAGCGAGTTGTTGGACTCTGTAATCTTGCAGCAGGATGCCTTCGATAACATCGATGCTAACTGCCCAATCGAGCGTCAGCAGGTGATGTATAATATGGTATTGGATATTTGCCGCAAGTCATTCGCTTTGGCAGATTTCGACGAGTGCTCAAAGTTCTTCAAGGAGCTTATCTACTTGTTCCGTCAGATGAACTACTCGGAGTGGAAGTCAGCACAGTTTGACGAGTTCCGACAGAAGATTGAGGCTTTGGTAAATGAGAAACTTGCATAATTTCAAGGAGGACAAGTTATGACAACACGAGCATTTCAGAAAGTATATACAAAGATTGATAATATCACCAAGGCTACCATCACGCTTCGTGCTACAGGCGTAGGTAACGACGAGCTTGCCACCGTAGGCGGTCGTTTGGCTCAGGTGGTAAAGATTATGGGCGAGAAGGTGACACTTCAGGTCTTCGCTGGTACTGAGGGTCTTGCAACCGATTCAGAGGTTGTATTCCACGGTGAGCCACCAGTATTGCGCGTATCAGACGCCCTTGCAGGTCGCTTCTTCAACGCCTATGGTGAGCCACTTGAGGGTGGTGAGCAGATTGAGGGTGAGGCACGCGAGATTGGCGGTCCTACAGTAAACCCATTCCGTCGTATCCAGCCATCGGAGCTTATCGCAACAGGTATCGCGGGTATCGACCTTAACAACACCATCGTATCAGGTCAGAAGATTCCATTCTTTGCCGATCCTGACCAGCCATATAACGCCGTGATGGCTAACGTGGCTTTGCGTGCTAAGGCCGATAAGATTATCCTTGGTGGTATGGGTCTTACGAACGATGACTTCTTGTACTTCAAGCAGGTATTCGAGAACGCAGGTGCTTTGGACCGTATTGTATCGTTCGTAAACACAACAGATAACCCTCCAGTAGAGCGACTCCTCGTGCCAGATATGGCGCTTACAGCTGCTGAGTACTTCGCAGTAGATAAGGGTGAGAAGGTGTTGGTATTGTTGACCGATATGACCCTTTATGCCGATGCATTGGCTATCGTGTCTAACCGTATGGATCAGATTCCATCTAAGGACTCAATGCCTGGTTCATTGTATTCAGATTTGGCGAAGATCTACGAGAAGGCGGTTCAGTTGCCTAACGGTGGTTCTATCACCATCATCGCCGTTACGACACTTTCGGGTGGTGATATTACACACGCTATTCCTGATAATACAGGTTATATCACTGAGGGTCAGTTGTTCTTGCGTAACGATACCGATACCGGTAAGGTTATCGTAGACCCATTCCGTTCGTTGTCACGTCTTAAGCAGCTCGTTATCGGTAAGAAGACCCGTGAGGATCACCCACAGGTTATGAATGCCTGCGTGCGTTTGTATGCTGATGCTGCTAACGCGAAGACTAAGTTGGAGAACGGTTTCGACCTTTCAGACTATGATGAGCGTGCATTGAAGTTTGCTCACGACTACTCAGAGAAGTTGCTCTCTATTGACGTAAACATCGAGATTGAGCAGATGCTTGATACAGCATGGACACTCTTTGCTAAGTACTTCTCTAAGGGTGAGGTAAGCATCAAGCAGGAGCTCTCTGAAAAATATTGGAAAGCATAATAAAAGCCTATGGCAATCAAATTTCAATATAACAAGACCTCGCTCGGTGAGCTGAATAAGCAGCTCAAAATCCGAAAGAACGCCTTGCCTACCATCAAGAGTAAGGAGAGTGCGTTGCGTTCGGAGGTTAAGCGTGCGAAGGACTCCGCATTGGCATATCGCCGTGAGCTCGACGAGCTACGTGCTCAGTACGACTACATGGTGCAGCTATGGGGAGAGTTTGATTGTGACCTTATCCGCATCACTGATGTTGAACTATCAACGCAGAAGATTGCGGGCGTGCGCATCCCTATATTAGATAATATAGTCTATGAGGAGAAGGCCTACGACCTCTTCTCATCCCCAGTGTGGTATGCTGAGGGTATCAAGGTCCTTAAGCAGTTGTCGCGCCTCGGCATCGAGTTCGAGGTCTACAACCGCAAGATGGAGCTTTTGGACTATGCGCGACGCAAGACTACTCAGAAGGTAAACCTCTACGAGAAGGTACAAATTCCCGGTTATGAGGATGCCATACGTAAGATTAAGCGATTTATGGAGGACGAGGAGAACCTCAGTAAGTCGGCTCAGAAGATTGTGAAAACACGTCAGGCGCAAGCCGAGGCCATGGAGGGGTCTAACGCATGATTAGTAAGATGATACGCTACGACATCGTTCTCTTTGCTGGTGAGCAGGAGCGATTTGTCGACGAACTTCGTGAGTTGGGTCTCGTGGATATTACGACTACGGGCTGGGAACCATCAGAGGCTGACCGTGCATTGTTGTTGGATATCGAGGCGCGTGTAAAGGCGCGTGAGTTCTTGGAGGCGTTCCAGAAGTCTGAGGCGTTCAACAAGAAGGCTGAGGTGTATGCTTCAGGCGCAGAGGCTTATGATGCATATGTTGATGCGCGCGAGCGTCGTCAGCAGTTGCAGCAGGAGGTCGCTCGTCTCGAGAAGCTCGCCTCGGAGATCGAACCATGGGGTAGTTACTCATATGAGATGATTTCGAACCTTGCTAAGCGAGGTATCTCTATGCGTTACTTCATGGCATCTACAGCTGCCTACAATAAGTTTAAGAGCGAGTGCGGCGAGGGCGTGACTCTATCCAAGATTGGTGCTACGTCAGCCAATGTCTACTTCGTTGTCATCACCACTGATGATAGCGCGGTGGCTGTTGATGGTCAGGAGGTACGTCTTCCTGAGAGCGATAGCAAGACACTCCTTAAGCAGGCTGAGGCGCTGAAGGCTGAGGATAAGGCTTTGGATGAGCTCTTCTCTCGAGCTGCAAACTCACTCTCGCTTATCGATGCAGAGTGCGGTAAGCTCAAGGAGCAGCTCGATGGCTTCAAGGTTAGCGCTACGGCGCAGCGCGAGGCTGATGGTGAGCTCGTTATCTTGGAGGGCTGGGCTGAGGCTGATACTGCTCGTCGCGTTGATAAGATGCTTGAGGCATATCCTAACTTGGTATATATGCGTCGCGATGCAACTATCGATGACGATGCACCTGTGAAGCTTAAGAATGGTAAGTTCGCACGCCTGTTCGAGCTTATTGGTGCCATGTACTCACTTCCTAAGTATGGTACATTGGACCTTACGCCTATCTTCGGCCCATTCTATATGTTGTTCTTTGCCATCTGCTTGTGTGATGCAGGTTATGGCTTGGTGCTTCTATTGTTGGGCTTGGCTCTCTACTTCAAGGGAGGTAAGAAGATGCGTCAGGCAGCGGGTCTCTCGATTGTCTGCGCGTCGGCCACTGTGGCGTTTGGTTTCTATGCCAATTCGTTCTTTGGTGTAGCTATTTCGGACTATGCCCCAGTGATCAAGTTCCTTGACTTCCAGGGACAGTTCTTCTCTATAGCGTTGGCAATCGGTGTGTTCCAGATTTTGGTCGGTATGGCTATCAATCTGTGGATGCAGACTAAGCTCTTTGGCTTTACGTCGACGTTCGGTCTTCTTGGATGGTTTATCATCCTATTGACCGGCTCGATAGCTATGGGCTTGCCAATGTTTGGCATGGAGATACCGGGCTTTACTATGGGCTCACCAGTGGTCATGGTATTGATGGGTATCGGTGCTCTGTTGATGCTTGTGCTTAATAATGTTAAGCGTAATCCGTTTATCAATATTGGTGCAGGCTTGTGGGATGCTTATAATAATATTACCGGCTTGTTGAGTGATGTGTTGAGTTATATCCGACTCTTCGCTATCGGCTTGTCAGGTGGTGTGTTGGCCCAGGTGTTTAACTCGTTGGCAATGGGTCTCTCTGGCACAAGTGAGATTCCTGCTGGCTCGCCATGGACAGCATATATCATCCCTGTTATTGTGGCATCGATAATCTTGCTTATCGGTCACGGTATCAACCTCTTTATGTCGGCAATTTCATCATTCGTACACCCAATGCGTTTGACCTTTGTCGAGTTTTATAAGAACGCAGGATTTGAGATGGGCCAGCGCGCATTCAACCCTTTGCGTAAAATGGATAAATAAGAAGTAAACAAATAATAATTAACAAATTAAAACATTTAAACTATTATGAGTACATCATTGATTTTGGCCTATATCGGCGTAGTCCTTATGGTCGGTGTTTCAGGTTTGGCTTCAGCCGTTGGTACAGCACGTTGCGGTATGGCAGCAGTAGGCGCTTTGAAGAAGAATAGCGGCGCTTTCGGTAGCTACATGATCCTTTCAGCGCTTCCTGGTTCACAGGGTCTCTACGGTTTCGTAGGTTACTTCATGGTTAGCGGTTACATCTGCGAGGGTATGCCTATGATCACTGCAGTTGGTATCTTCGGTGCTGGTTTGTTGATGGCTATCGTATGTTTGGCTTCAGCATTGTTCCAGGCTAAGGTTTGTGCTAATGGTATTGCTGCTATTGGTAACGGTAACGACGTTATGGGTAAGACGCTTATCCTTGCTGCGTTCCCTGAGCTTTACGCTATCTTGGGTGTTGCTGCTACCTTCCTTATCTCTTCAGTTATCAGCCCAGAGGGTCTTGAGGCACAGAAGGAGCTCAACGCAAACTATGCTAAGTCTACAATCGCTGTAGCTGAGGCAGAGGCTGCTCCTGAGGCAGAGACTGCTCCTGAGACTGGTGATGAGGATTTTAATAACCTCCAAGCTGGTGAGTAATTGATTGGTGAGTAATCACGATAAAAGACCGAGTCGTAAGGCTCGGTCTTTTATCGTTATAATGTGTGAGGTAACTGCTTAGAATAGAGATTGTTCCTCGGTGTTACCGTAGGTATATCCGAGGTGGCGATATGCAAGCTCTGTCGCCTCTCTGCCGCGTGGTGTACGCTTGAGGAAACCCTCCTTTATGAGGAATGGCTCGTAGACCTCCTCCACGGTGCCCGCCTCCTCGCTCACGGCCGTAGCTACGGTGTTCAGACCCACAGGACCGCCGTTAAACTTCTCGATGATGGTCGCCAAAATCTTGTTATCCATCTGATCAAGACCTCGCGAGTCGATGTTGAGCGCAGCAAGGGCTATGCGCGTAATATCCACATCGATATGTCCCTCGCCCTCGACCATCGCAAAGTCGCGCACGCGGCGTAGTAGGGCATTGGCGATACGAGGTGTGCCTCGCGAGCGTAGTGCTATCTCGAGTGCTGCGTCGTCATCTATCGAGATGTCGAGAATTGATGCCGAGCGCTTTACAATGCCCGACAATACGGGTGCGTCGTAATACTCCAAGTGGCACTGAATGCCAAAGCGAGCACGCAATGGCGAGGTGAGAAGTCCACTTCGTGTTGTTGCGCCCACAAGAGTGAATGGAGCAAGCTCGATCTGTATGGAGCGCGCTGCAGGACCCTTGTCCAAGACGATGTCTATTTTGTAATCCTCCATCGCAGAGTATAGATACTCCTCGACAATGGGGCTTAGGCGATGTATCTCGTCGATGAAGAGCACATCGCCAGGGTTTAGGTTTGTGAGCAGACCTGCCAAGTCACCCGGCTTGTCTAATACGGGGCCCGATGTGACCTTTAGCTGTGCACCCATCTCGTTGGCGATGATATTCGCCAAGGTCGTCTTACCAAGTCCCGGAGGACCGTGAAGCAGCACATGGTCGAGCGAATCGCCACGCATGAGCGCTGCCTTGATAAATATCTTGAGGTTGGCGACAATCTTATCTTGACCCGCAAAGTTTTGTAGCTGTTGGGGGCGAATACGACTCTCAAACTCCTTGTCGCTCTCAATGTTTCGCATATTTCTGTCTACTGCCATAATTGGTCTCAGTGTTTATATCACGCAAATATACGATTTTGTCTTGAAAAATACAAACACAAATCGAAGATATAGTTACTGCATAGTGGGGTGGTTGGCATTATGGAGAGTTTTTTATTGAAAAATTTTATTATTTCGAAAAAACGCTTTACCTTTGTCTTCCCCATATAATCTCTATAGAGATATATGGGCGGAAGTAGTGATATGGAAAACTTTTTATTTTTTTATCAACTTAATAATTTAAATTATGGCAAACAAACTTTTTAAGTCGTTCTTTGCTGTTGCAATGGTCTTAGGTGCTACCCTTGGCTTTGTAGCTTGCGAGACGCCAGAGGATGAGGTTGTTGGCGATCCTACGGTAGAGGTATCTGTCAAGAGTCTCAATTTCACTATGGAGGAGGGTAGCCTGACAGTTGACATCACCTCTAACGCAAGTTGGAAGGTTGAGAACGATGCTGACTGGGTGACCGTAACTCCTGAGCATGGCAATGGTAATGCTACTATCACCGTTGCAGTATCTATGAACGACACTGGTGATGTGCGTGAGGCCGATATCAAGGTTATCGCTCTTCACAAGGATTATGGTAACTGGGAGACAAAGAAGATTAAGGTGTCTCAGTCTGGTAACTCAAATGTTACCGTAGATGAGGTATTGCTCTATAGCGATAACTTCGACGGTAAGGAGGCTACCAATGAGTATGGTAACAGCAATAGCTCTTGGCCATACATCGACCAGTTCCCAGAGTTCGCAAACCCTGAGGGTGATGCAGCTGCTAACGTAACCTACACAGGTTCTAAGGTGTCAGTACGTGCTAACCAGCCATCTAATCAGTCAACCTACTCTAACTACGCTGGCTCAGGTTCTAACAATATATTCTTCGGTGACGGTGGCTATTTCGTAGTTAACAACATCGCTCCATTGAGCGCAGATGAGAAGAACTATAAAATCACTTTCGGTGTGCAGAAGTATGCTGGTAACGACGGCGACAGCTCATTCAAGAACACAGATTTCCTTCTTTACATCTCTAAGGATGGTGAGAACTGGGCTCCTGTTGAGTATGCAATCGCCGATTTGGTAGAGGGTAAGTATAACGTTGCAACCGCCGACTTTACTCTTGCTGCTGCTACAGATAAGCTATACATTAAGTTTGTTGCAAAGGTTGCTTCAGTATTGCGTATTGACGACTTGAAGTTCTTCACTGGTAACGGTGGTAAGACTATTGACCTTGACAATATTCAGACA
>JAZOLM010000082.1:0-1208 GCA_045652985.1 Alistipes sp.
TATGTTCGTTTTGACGAGAACGCTGCTGTTATCATCAAGGAAGACCACAATCCCCGTGGCACCCGTATCTTTGGACCCGTTGCTCGTGAGCTGCGTGAGAAGGACTTTATGAAGATCCTTTCTCTGGCACCCGAAGTTATCTAAGGGGGAACCAAGGTATGAACATTAAGAAGAACGATACTGTTATCGTCCTGTCCGGTAAGGACAAGGGCGTCAAGGGCAAGGTCCTGGTTGCCATGCCCACTGAGAACAAGGTCATCGTGGAGAAGGTCAACGTCGCTACCTGCCACACCAAGCCCCGCCGTCAGGGCGAGCAGGGTGGCATCGTAAAGAAGGAGACCCCCATCCGCGCTTGCAAGGTTGCTCTGTACTGCGACAAGTGCGGTAAGGGCGTCCGCGTCGGTCACAAGATCGAGGACGGCAAGAAGACCCGTATCTGCCGCAAGTGCGGCGCCGAAATCTAAGGAAAGGAGTTATCACAATGGCTGCTACACTGAAAGTAAAATATGTCAATGAGATCGCTCCTGCCCTGAACAAGAAGTTCGGCTATAAGAGCGTTATGCAGATCCCCAAGCTGGACAAGGTTATTGTCAACGTAGCTTGCGGCGAGAGCAAGAACAACGCCAAGGAGATCGAGGCTATCTGCAAGGATATCGCCACCATCACCGGTCAGAAGCCCGTAACTTGTAAGGCTCGCAAGTCTGTTGCGAACTTCAAGCTTCGTGAGGGCGAAACTGTTGGTGTTAAGGTCACCCTGCGTGGCGACAAGATGTACGAGTTCCTGGACCGCCTGTTCAGCGTTGCGCTGCCCCGCGTCCGTGACTTCCGTGGCATCAACCCCAACTCCTTTGACGGCCGTGGCAACTACGCCTTCGGTCTGAAGGAGCAGCTGATCTTCCCTGAGATCGAGTACGATAAGGTAGACAAGATCCGTGGTATGGATATCTGCATCTGCACCACCGCTACCACCGACGAGGAAGCCAAGGAGCTGCTGACCCAGCTGGGCGCTCCCTTCCACGTTTGATTTAGGAGGAAATGATTCATGGCTAAGAAGTCTATGATCCTGAAGCAGCAGGCTGAGGCTAAGTTCTCTACCCGCGCTTACCACCGCTGCAAGATGTGCGGCAGACCCCATGCTTACGTGCGCAACTACGGCGTTTGCCGTATCTGCTTCCGTGAGCTGGCCTACAAGGGCCAGATCCCCGGTG
>JAZOLM010000083.1:0-2346 GCA_045652985.1 Alistipes sp.
CAATCATTCTAACATTGGCGGCCATTGCTGCTGCCACGAAAGTGTATTTCACCTTCTATGGTAATCATGGGACAGAGGTCGTGCGCCCTGCATTCGCCCTTACCGAATCGCGCAGGCTGACGCTGGAAAAGATTGTTCTGAGCAAGGTAAATACAAAACTTCATTTCTCTGTAAACACTCCTGGCGAATTGCCCGCTCTGGACTCGCTGGCCATCTGTTTGCTTACAGACAAAGGCGACACTATCGCTTATGAGGGTGCTGACGTGACGAGCGGTCAAGACAGCGTAACGCTTTATTTCAAGGCTTTGCCACGTTCGGCCAAGACATTTAGCCTCGTGGGCTACGACAAAGGGTGGTATGGCATACGTACGGATGGCAAAGGGTATGCCTCCCAAAAGGCGAAGGCCAGCGAATATCCGACAGATGAACCTCTGCCCGAGTATTGCATTACAGGCGACACGGCCTATATAGAGGGTCGTATCATAGGTTTTGTCCCCGATGCCGTGGCATACTACTTCCTTGCCACACAGGACCTCGTGACAGGCCGCAACGAAGTGGTGCGCTACAGCGACAGCATCACTGGCGACTTTCTGGTCCAGAAATACGGTCTCCACAACCATGCCGTGTATTGCATCTTCCCTGGCGATGCTACGGGTGATTTCTGGTTCTTCCCCGGCTATCGCACCACGGTAACCATCGACCTTCCCGCCATCATGGCCAAGAAGTATGAACTGACGGGGCATGAGAACGCAGGCAAAGGCGTTACCTTCGGTGGGCAAACAGGTGACATCTCCCAAGTGTTGTGGGACCTCACACACATAGACTGGCAGACGGTCATAAAGCACGATGCCGCAGCTGAGATTACTTACAAGGAATACCATACCATACATTGGGACACTTTGCAGGCCCGACTGAATAACATCGAGCACAGCGCAGAGTACAACAAGCGACAAAAGCAGCTTGCCTCGCTCTTTATCCAAAAGGAATATATAAGAAACATCATCAGCTATCCCTCGTGGCTCAAGAACTCGTTGCGAAGGGCCAAGGTGAGCAATGTAGACTCTGTATATGCCATCAAGATGGCGGATTACACGCTTGAGGACAGTCATGCCGGAGAGATTGCCCTGTTTGACCGCACATCCAACGTTGGCCTATGGGTTATACGCGATGCATCGGTATTACCCTATGCCTTGGCCAATGGATTGACGGACAACCCTGCAACCCATTGGATGCAAAGCTTCGAGCGTGCTCAAGAGGTGTGCCGCGCCATCAACATGAAGCCTCTGGCACCTGATGCCCCCGAGTGGGGTAACCCGATGCCTCCCTTTGAAGATGAGGTGCACCGCTACAATGACTACATGCGTGCCGAGACAGCCTGTTTGGAGAAGGAGTTGACTACCGATGTGAAGGTGTGCAGTGCACCAGTGAAGTATGAAGGCACCATACTCGACTATATAGCCTCCGAGTACAAAGGTAAGATAGTGCTTGTCGATTGCTGGGCAACATGGTGCGGACCGTGCAAGACAGGCATAGAGCAGATAAAAGAGTATAAGAATGAGCTCAAGGATGAGCCTGTAGCCTTTGTCTATCTCACCAATGGCAGCAGTCCCTATGAGACATGGAGCGATATGATCAAGAACATTTCGGGCTACCATTACCGCCTGTCCAATGACGACTGGAACACCATACCCTCCATCAACGGCATACCGCGTTACTTCCTGCTCGACGAAAAAGGAAATGTGGTCATGGATGTCGCCGGTTGGGGCAAAGACAGCCTGGAGCGCTTCAAGAGCAAGATAAATGGACTGCTGAAGGGCATGAAGCGATAGCCCGAAGCTCAGCATTCCCGTACAGAGCGTGATATACCGCCTGAACCGTGAGCCTAAGAAGAAGTAAAACGAGTATGTAAACTTAATAACTTATAACTCATAAACTTAAACGTTATGTACCAAAATGTACCAATTGAATTGATCGAGCGCATCGAGGCGCTGGAGAGGAGAGTGGAAAAAAATTGAAAGAAGGGGGACCCCCTCTAACTCCCCCTCTATGGGGAGGACTCTGGCATCGCGGACAAGCTATTCAAAAAGAACTCTCTTAGGAGAGTGCAGAGCCGCGGAACCAAGTTCCTCCCATAGAGGGGAGGTTAGGAGGGGTCTTCTGTTATTACTGGACTATCGCACTCCCGACGGGCGCTATCTCGTCACGCGCAAGGTGCACTGGCAGGCGGTGTATAGGGTGTTGGTGGATGAGGGGTGGTACGATGCCTCGCTGGGCTATGCAGGCTTTGTCGATTATATCCGTTCGGTGGCTCCACCGGGCGGATTTCGCATTATGCCCGACGTGGAG
>JAZOLM010000084.1:0-24232 GCA_045652985.1 Alistipes sp.
ACCGAAGGGTTCTTATGACATAGCCCGCATCTTGTAAACTCTTGGTTTTCAAGAGTGCGACCTGTGTCATACCCATCGATTGGCCTCTCCAACCTAAAACTACTAACCTAAATGAACCTTAAAACTTCGCTGCAAAGGTAAAGGGTATTTTTCAAATTTCCAAATAATTTATTAAATTTTTTCATTATTTTATTGTTAAATTTTAATTATGCCCTCTGTGATATTACCATACTACTGATAATCAGAGGATTATATCGTTGGGTGCAAATTATTTGGTCATAAGTAGATATATATAGTTGTGATTTGATGGAATAATTACTACTTTTGCAGTTGATCGCGCAAGCGCGCGCACCCGCACACACATATAATATGTAGTAGGCATGAAGCAAAATCACACCATAGGATTTGACGCCAAGCTCGCCAATTCAACACCCGAGGGCAAGGGACACTACGGCAGATTTATAATCGACGCCGTGGCAGCCGCATGCCCAAAGAGGGGCTATGTAAGAATGTACACCCCCAAGCGTATGCCAAACGCGGAGTACGACAAATTAGAGTTACGCCCAAACGTGGAATCGATGGAGCCAGATGGCAGCGTATGGAGGTGGTTGGCACCACTATGGCGACTCATAGGTGTATCGCGCGACGCCAACAAGGGGCGCGTCGAGCTATACCACGGACTCGCCAACACCCTGCCATATGGTCTGGAGCACTACAACATACGAAGCATAGTCACCATTCACGACCTTCGCTTCATGCGCAACGCCGAGCAACAAAATCCGCTCAAGACGCTCTACTACAAGATTGCATACCGCTCAACATGCCGACGTGCCGACCGAATAATCACCATCAGCGAGTTCGCCAAGCACGAGATTGTGGAGCACCTCAACATCGACCCCGAGAAGATCGATGTGATATACATGGGTTGCCACAAGCGATTTACCGAGAGCGTATCGCAAGAGCATTGCGACATGATACGCAAGAAATACAACCTGCCGGACAACTACATCCTAAGCGTGGGTACGGTTACGGAGAATAGCAACATTGAGCTTATAATCGAGGCTCTATCGAAGTGCACCCTACCTATAGACCTTGTAATCGCCGGCAGAGCGACAGACCATATAGAGAAGCTCAAGAAGCTCACCGCACAGTACAACCTAACATCGCGCACCCACATCCTCCACGGCGTGGCTGCGGATGATATGCCAGCAATATACAGCAACTCGATAGCATACCTAAGCACATCGCGCTACGTGGGCTTCAACTACCACATCGTCGAGGCGCTAAACATGGGTAAGGCGGTAATTGCAACAACGGGAACAAGCCACGAAGAGGCGGCAGGACCAGATGCGATATATGTATCGGAGGAGGATAGCGACGCACTACTCGATGCAATAAAGAGGGTCGCCGTGGATCGAGAGCTGCGCGAGCGAATGGCAGCAAAGGGCAAGGAGTATGCCCAGCGCTTCCGTCCCGAGGTCATCGCCTACAACATTATGAAGTGCTACAACCGCGTGGGCATAGAGATAAAGGGGTAATAAGTGGTGGTAAAAGGGTAAAATAGGACAAAAGCGCACACGCCTAATAATCAATGTCTTACGACCTGGAAAGACAAAATAAGTATAAAGTCGTACGAATTTTAGACAAAAATAGGTATCTTTGCAGCCGTATGCGAAGAGGATTTCGCCCTTAATAGAGAGAGAAGAAAACAAAACATATACTATAAAGTGATGGAAAAAGTAACAAGAATCGTTGTCATGGCCAAGCAGGTGCCCGACACACGCAATGTGGGCAAGGATGCTATGACTCCGGAGGGAACGGTAAACCGTGCAGCCCTCGCTGCCATCTTCAATCCCGAGGACCTCAACGCCCTCGAGATGGCTCTTCAGATGAAGGATCGTATAGCAAATGCAACTGTACACGTACTCACAATGGGTCCTCAGCGCGCAGCTGACGTCATCCGCGAGGCTATGTTCCGCGGTGCTGACGGCGGCTACCTACTATCAGGTCGTGAGTTCGCAGGCTCAGATACTCTCGCAACATCGTATGCTCTATCGTGCGCACTACGCAAGATAAATCCCGACATCATCGTGGCTGGTCGTCAGGCAATCGATGGTGATACCGCACAGGTTGGTCCACAGGTGGCTGAGAAGCTCGACCTCCCACAGGTTACATATGCCGAGGAGCTTATCGACATCAAGGAGGGTGAGGTGACTATCAAGCGTCGCTTGGAGCGTGGCACAGAGGTGGTCGTAGCACCACTGCCAGCCGTAATCACCGTAAACTCATCGGCTAAGGAGTGCCGTCCACGCAACGCTAAACGCGTGATGAAGTTCAAGTATGCGCTTGCCACATCCGAGATGGCAACAGCCGAGGATAAGACTAAGGCATTCATCGAGGAGCGTCCATATCTGCACATCGTGGAGTTCGCAGCAGCAGACGTTAACCCCGACCCAGAGCAGCTCGGGCTCTCGGGCTCACCAACAAAGGTGAAGAAGATTGAGAACGTTGTCTTCCAGGCTAAGGAGGCTAAGGCACTCACTGCTGACGACAAGGATATCGAGGCTCTAATGCAGGAGCTTATTGCGAGCCACACGCTCGGTTAATCAAACAAGAAAGTGTTATGAATAACGTATTTGTATATATCGAGATAGAGGAGCAGCAGATTGCCGACGTATCGTTGGAGCTCCTCACCAAGGGTCGTGAGTTGGCAAACACCCTCGGCGTGAAGCTCGAGGCAGTAGCTATAGGCAAGGATGTCAAGCAGCACGCTGCGGAGTTGGCTAAGTATGGCGCCGACACTGTATGGTGTGCCGATGACGAGATATTCGCACCATTCCGCACACTACCACACACAGCCGTGATGGTGGGTCTTATCAAACAGGAGAGGCCTCAGATCGCCCTCTTCGGCGCAACGCCTGTAGGTCGTGACTTCGCACCACGCGTATCATCGGCCCTACACAGCGGTCTTACTGCCGACTGTACGGAGCTTGTCATCGGCGAGCACAAGGATCCTAAGAGCGGCAAGGAGTACGACTCACTACTCTACCAGATCCGTCCTGCCTTCGGTGGTAACATCATCGCTACTATTGTAAACCCTGAGTGCCGCCCACAGATGGCTACAGTGCGCGAGGGTGTAATGCGCAAGGAGGCGTTGGCAACACCAGCAGCAGGCGAGATCCGCGAGATCGAGTGGCAGCCAATGGTTAAGGATACAGACCTCGCAGTGCGCATCGTAGAGCGCCACATCGAGGAGCGCAAGATAAACATCAAGGGTGCATCAATCATCGTGGCTGGTGGCTACGGCGTAGGCTCTAAGGAGGGTTTCAACCTTGTTCACGAGTTGGCAAACGTACTCGGCGGAGAGGTGGGTGCCTCACGTGCTGCGGTAGATGCTGGCTTTACGGAGCACGAGCGTCAGATTGGTCAGACAGGTGTTACGGTACGCCCTAAGCTATACATCGCCTGCGGTATCTCTGGTCAGATTCAGCACACAGCGGGTATGGATGGCTCGGCAATGATCGTATCTATCAACACCGACCCTAACGCACCGATCAACAAGATTGCCGACTACGCAATCACAGGTAGCGTCGAGGAGGTTATCCCCAAGATGATTAAGTATTACAAACAGAATTCAAAATAGCAGAGTTATGGCAAATTTCTATTTAGATAATAAGGATCTACAATACCACCTCTCACATCCATTGATGAAGAGGATTATCGAGCTTAAGGAGCGTAACTTTGCTGATGCCGGCGTCTATGACTACGCACCACAGGATGTGGAGGATGCTCTCGACTCATACCGCCGCGTATTGGAGATCGTGGGTGATGTATGTGGTGAGGTGATCGCTGCAAATGCCGAGAGCGTTGACCATGAGGGTCCTCGCGTGGTGAACGACCATGTGGAGTATGCCTCAGGCACAGTGCGCAACATCGAGGCATTGAACGAGGCAGGTCTTGGCGGTATGACACTACCACGCAAGTACAACGGTCTTAACATGCCTGTAACATGCTTCGCCATGGCTAACGAGATGGTGGCACGCGCCGATGCTGGCTTCGAGAATATCTGGGGCTTGCAGGATTGCGCTGAGACCATCAACGAGTTCGCATCTGAGGAGATCAAAGAGCGCTTCTTGCCTCGCGTATCGGCAGGTGAAACTTGCGCCATGGACCTCACAGAGCCCGATGCAGGCTCAGACCTCGGCGCCGTGATGCTCAAGGCATCGTGGGATGAGGAGGCTGGCGTATGGCGTCTCAACGGCTGTAAGCGCTTCATCACCAACGGCGATGGCGACATATCTCTCGTCCTCGCTCGTACGGAGGAGGGCACCAAGGATGCTCGTGGTCTCTCGATGCTCATCTACGACAAGCGCGATGGTGGCGTGAAGGTACGTCGTATCGAGAATAAGCTCGGTATCAAGGGCTCGCCTACATGTGAGCTTGTCTTCAACAACGCACCTGCAGTGCTTGTTGGCGACCGTAAGATGGGTCTTATCAAGTATGTCATGTCGTTGATGAACGCTGCACGATTGGGTATCTCGGCACAGTCTACAGGCTTGTGCGAGGCAGCCTATCGCGAGGCATTGAAGTATGCCCAGGAGCGTGAGCAGTTTGGCAAGCCTATCATCCAGTTCGCTGCCGTATCGGAGATGCTCAAGAATATGGAGGCTAAGACCCTCGCATCACGCGCATTGCTCTACGAGACAGCACGTTTTGTGGATATCTACAAGCAGCTGACACATATCTCACACGACCGTTCGTTGGAGGCTGAGGAGCGCCAGGAGATGAAGTTCTACAACCGCCTTGCTGATGGCTTTACGCCACTCGCAAAGATGTTCGCATCGGAGTATGCTAACGAGGTTGCCTACGACTCAATCCAGATCCATGGTGGCTCGGGCTACATGAAGGACTACGCCTGTGAGCGCCTATACCGCGATGCTCGTATCATGAACATCTACGAGGGTACGACACAGCTTCAGGTCGTTGCGGCTATCAACCACGTAACCAAAGGCACATACCTCGAGCAGATCATGCGCTACGAGGAGGCTACACCAAGCGAGGCAACAAAGGCGATGTTCGACAAGCTCGTTGAGCTACGCAAGGTTTACGAGCAGGCTGTTGAGCGCGTTGAGAGCCTCGATAAGGAGTGCTCGGGCTACAAGGATTTCCACGCACGCCGTCTTGTTGAGATCGCTGGCTACATCATCATGTCACACGTCATGCTCCGTCAGGCGGGGGAGATGGAGGCTGAGTACCTCAACCCAACAAAGGTATTCGTGAAGTACGCCGTAAAGAAGATCACAGAGGCTGCTACATACATCAACGAGTCTGAGACATCGGATGTAGAGCTATTCAAATAGCCTTAAGGGATCCTAATTTATATAACCTCCCCTGAGAGATTCTAAGATAGAGGGCTGTCCAACAGATTGTTGGCAGCCCTTTTTCTCTGCGTTATAAAGCCCAGCGGAGGGTAAAAAGTGAAAAGGATGGTGTCTGCGACGCAGGTTTAATTGATAGGAGTGATAGGATTAATAGGAGCGCTTCGCTTGATAGGAGCGATAGTGAGCGAGAGCCATCCCTTTCACGCGCAAGCAATCCCATTGCTCCTATTACTCCTTAATTGCTCCATCGGAGCAAAATATTACTAAATACTCATGAACCCATTACTAATTTTAGCATGTCACCCTGAGCCTGTCGAAGGTCGGCTCGATAGTTTACATTGTCAGTGTATCGTCGCGTAGGGGATTCCACACTCAGTTCGGAATGAAGATAATGTATAAAGTAAAAAGGAGTGTTCAGCATATGCCAAACACTCCTTTGAGAGATGTATATACAGATTACTCTGCGTACTTCTGAGCTGCGTATGAGATATTCAACGCCTCAGCCTCACGAAGCTTATCCTTAAGCTCGGTAAGCTTACCTACAGTAGCTGTCTCGTGAACACGAAGGTTTACAAGCATCTCTGAAGGGTTTGAATAGCCTCTCTCAGCTACACGCTCTGTAATCTTGTCACCAACCTGATTCAAGTTAATGATGTCATCATTGAACTGAATGCTCAACGCAGCACCTGCTGCATCTGCTCCCTGAAGCTGACCAACCCAAACATTAGTCGTTTTTGACTTGTCAAGCTCTGTAATCTCATGCGCCTTAGGCGTGGTCACAACAACCTGCGGATCGTTATCACGCATAGTTGTAGCAGCCATAAAGAAGAACAGAAGCATGAAGACAATGTCAGGAAGAGACGACGTTGACATTGCGGGCACCTCTTTCTTGCCCTTTTTCGCCATTACTGCCATAACTAATTGTCTGCTTTAAATGGTTTAGCCTCCGAAATTCTGGGAGGAACTTTTGATCTTAAATTCTTCTGCTGCTCCTCATCAAGATCCTCGATAGCCTTGCCATATACCTCAAAAGATACATACTCACGGTAGAGGTTGAATGCATGAGTCAGCTCATCCTGCACCTGCAAATAGACATCGTAGGTGGTCTCATTATCAGCCATCAATGAAACGAGTCCCTCACTGAGGTTGAAAGACTTACCAGCCTCGATTTCTACTGACTTCTTCTCTGAACGGTTTACATCAACAAGGAAGTCGAATGTCTCCTTAGAGAGACGTGAATGCTCACCATTGCGCTCAAGATCGTTTCGGCTATACTCGTTTTTGCCAACCATGATCATACCGCTCTTAGAGATATTCACAATCAGGATATTACGCTCCTTAATCTCAATATCATCCTGCTTCTGCTCTTCGTTTCCAGCAGGAGGAAGGACGCGCCTCATACCCATATCGACATCCATAGTAGTGGTCACAAGGAAGAAGATCAACAGCAAGAATGCAATATCCGCCATTGAACTGGAATTGATTTCACCAGCCTTTTTCTTCATCTTTGCCATAAACTACGATTTAAAAATGCCCCAAATCCAAGAGAATACTGCAGAGAATGCAGCGAGTGCAAATGCAAGGTAAGTAATCCAAATAGATACATCGGCCAACATATAGTCCTTAGCCTCGAAGACAAGACGATCAGCACTATCCAAAGAGCCAAGACCGAAGGCGATGTTAGTAGAGTTACCATTAGCATCAAGTACTGTAAGTACATTGCCATCGAACCAGCCGTGACCCATACCGATAAAGTATGCCAAGCCACAAACAGCAGCAACAACAACTACTGTAAGACCCATCTTAACCCAGTTAGGATTCTGGATGAGGTTAAGCACGAAGCCAACGAATACAAATACAACTGCAAAGACCATCAAGAAGTACAACCAGTAGAGGTTGATGTTGACAACCTTAGCCAACTCAACAAGATGACTACCCTCCTCCTGAGCAGCTGTAGTAGCCTTAGCAATCTGGCCTGCATTTGTTGTATTCTGATCAATGTTGAGATTGATTGTTGCAAGACCTGTCTGAAGTGCATCGAAGAACAATACATCCTCAAGTACATGAGCAGTACATGTAGCATCGAGCATAGCGTTAAGCTCCTTATCCTCAGCTGTCATCTTCTTATTCTTAGAGTCGGTACGGATCTCCATCTCCTGCTTATAAGCATCGACCATTGCCTTGAAATCCTCGATAGGAGCAGACTTCTCGTCCTCTGGATTAGATGGCTTCATCTTCTTCTCGATGCCGATAGCAGCACAACACTCTGTGAAGATCTTTGCCTGAGCCTCAAAGTACTCCTTGTTAGCTGCATAGTGCGCCTCAAGGATCTCAAGCTCCTCATTGTCAACGCTAACCTGATCGTTAAGGAAGTCAACAACAATCTTAGACTCATCCTCGAACTGAGAGCCAGTAACACCATCGATCTGCTGCATCCATACGCTATCACGCTCAGCACGCTTTACATTCAAGTCATACAAAGCAACACCTGAGTTGTAAAGGTTGTAGAGGTAGTTTGCACGAAGATATTTCTCGTTATCCTTTACAAACTTCGCACGTGCATCAACAGCATCCTTACGCCCCTTTGCAAATGGCTTACGCTCAGCTACAATACTCTTACGATCCTTCTCAAGACCCTTCTTCTCGGCTGCAAGCTCCTTCTTCTCTACGTCGAACTTCTCCTTATTCTTAGCCTTCTCAGCAGTAAGCTTCTCCTTCTCAGCAGTGAGCCTCTCCTTCTCAGTAGGTAGAGTATTCTTCTCAGCCACAAGCTTATTAACCTCAGACTCCGTCTTCATCATCTCGGTCTCAAGCTCAGTCTTATCAGCTCTAAGCTTCTTGCGCTCTGCCTGAAGCCTTGCCATCTCAGCCTCATTCAAATCTGGTTGCTGCAAAGCATCCTCGATCTTCGCATCTACGTCTACTGACTTAAGCTTCTCATCAATTGCTGCAATCTTCTTATTGATACCAGCGATCTCCTTCTCAAAAGCAGCTACCTTCTTATCGATATCCTTCTCACGAGATGGGATTGCCTTAAGAGCAGCATCAGTCCTCTTTAGGTTCTCCTCATTCTCCTTAATTGCGTTATCAATCTCCTCGGTACGTGTATTAATCTCGTTGATACGAGCATCAATCTTACCAAGCTGGTTCTCGAATGGAGCGATATTCTTGATTGCCTCAGCTACAGCAGCATTCTTCTCTGAAAGACCAGCGTTTGCAGCCTCAATCTCCTCAAAATATGCCTGTCTGATTGAATCCTTAACAATGGCATCATAATAATTCCACTTGCGATTCTCAGCGCCATTCTCAAGGTTAGAACGAAGAGCATCATCGCTACCCTTGACCAACTCAAGGATACCTGTATAACCCAACTCCTCAGCATGACGCATCTGGTGGATAACAGCCTTGCTCATGGCCTCGATACCATCCTCGACGGTAGAGACCTCATAAATCTTACCAAGCGAATCCCTTACTGGGTCGAAGTTCTCATCGGTCTGACCTACGAGAGACATTGTCTTGGCGATCTTATCAGACTCTGGAGCTGACGCACCAACAACAACAGCCCACGCCATAAGTCCTACTGAGACAGCGACTATAGCAAGGAATGCTATTTTGCTAATATATTTTGTCATAATATTTGTATCTCTAAATGTTACTTATCGCAGACTATCGCTTGTTGTATGCTACGAGCATATCAACCAATGTGATAGAAGTATCCTCCATTCTTACAACCTGAGACTCAATCTTAGAGAGAATGTAGTTGAAGAAAATCTGAAGAATAACAGCAGCAATAAGACCCATGATAGTTGTCAAAAGAGCCACCTTGATACCACCTGCTACGACTGTAGGAGACATGGTTGCAGAAGACTCGATATCATCAAATGCCTGAATCATACCAACAACGGTACCCATGAAACCGAGTGATGGAGACAAAGCGATGAACAATGAGATCCAAGAAAGACCTGACTCCATCTGACCCTGCTGAACTGAACCGTAAGATACAACAGCCTTCTCAACAGCCTCGATACCCTGGTCGTAACGCATAAGACCCTGATAGTAGATTGAAGCGATAGGACCGCGAGTGTTGCGGCAGTACTCCTTAGCAGCCTCTACGCCCTCCTCGTTGAGGATACGCTCTACGTTAGCAACAAACTTCTTAGTGTTGATCTGTGCGAAAGTCATGTAGAGGATACGCTCGATAGCGATTGCCAAACCAAGAATCAAGCAGACAAGCACTGGGAGCATCCATTCCCAACCACCCTCGAGGAACTTCTTCATCAAAGCGAAGTGCATAGGCTGACCCTCTGGAACGGTCAAAGTCTTCTCTGCAGCCTCCTCCTTATTCTCCTCAGACTGAGCACCCTCAGTTGCGGTCTCACCCTCAGTTGCGGTCTCATTTACAGCGTCATCAGCTGGAGTAGCCTCATCTGCATTAGCAATAGCCTCAGACTGTGCCTTCTTGTCAGCACCATCCTGTGCATAAGCAGCGCCCAAAGAGAGTGTGGCAACTGCCAAAAGCATAAATAATTTTTTCATAGTAATTTTTGTTAAAATTTGTAATTTTTTTTAGTTGATATCTTTTTTTTAGTTAATTTCTCAACTGTATCTCTGCTCTGTCTCAATTTGCAACGCCCTATAAATAGGGGCATCACCACAAGCGAAACTTAATCAAACCACATATTAATCAACACGTTAGCCCCAAGAAACGCCCCTCGACTCTATCGAGAGACACGCTTCTAAGGCATTATCAGTGCGAAATATACAAACAAAAAACGACAAATGCAACGCGTTTACATAGTAAATTCTCCACGTAGCGGACGTCGCATCAAATCAAGTGTTTCCGATAATGGCAAATTCTTGCCTAAAACGTACATGAGTTTAGCCACCGCAGCCTCAACCGTCATGTCGTGACCCGACACCACACCTGCCTCTTGAAGAGCCAATCCGGTCTCATAGAGGTGCATCTGCACGGCGCCATCCTTACACTGCGACACATTGACAACCACAACACCGCGATCTATAGCCTCCTTAACGAGGTCTACAAACCACTGCGAGGTGGGGGCATTACCTGCTCCATAGGTCTCCAAAACGACACCACGCGCACCACTATCAAGAAGCATAGCACGCAACGTCGCAGGACGGATGCCTGGGAAGAGCTTCACCACGACAACCTCGTTGGACATAGACTCACTAATGCGGAACTCGTCCGAGAAATCGGGAGCGTATGGGGCTATAACAGCGCTGTTATACTGGATGTTAACACCGACATCGGCCAGCGGCTGGTAGTTGAACGAGGCAAAGGCATTAAGCGCCTCGGCACTATGCTTCGTCGTGCGGTTACCCCTAAATAGTCTGTTCTGGAAATAGAGCGCCACCTCTGGCACTAACGGATTGCCGTCCTCATTCTTGGCACCAGCAATCTCTATGGCAGTGATGAGATTCTCACGACCATCGGTACGCAAGATGCCAATAGGGATTTGACTACCTGTGAAGATCACCGGCTTAGCAAGGTTCTCGAGCATAAAGCTCAGAGCAGCAGCCGAATATGACATGGTATCCGTGCCATGAAGGATTACGAAGCCATCGTACTGAGCATAGTTATCACGAATAATACGCGCCATATGCACCCAGTTCTCGACAGCCACATTTGACGAATCGATGGGTGGCGTGATGGTGAATACCTCTATATCTACATTTAGACGCTTGAGTGATGGGAACTCCTCGTATATCCCACTGAAATCGAAAGGGACGAGGGCTCCTGTGGCCTCGTCAGTCTTCATACCGATAGTACCACCGGTATATATTATGAGTATGGATGATCTCTTCATACTGAAGTTATCATGGCTTTAGTGCCAATATATCAGTACAAAGATAGGAATAATTTATGATTATGAGCACATTTGCACCATTTTTTTGCAGTAAGGAGCAGAAAATAGGGGTTGGAGAGCTACAAAGCGAACATACGACGTGCCGAAACGGAGGTTATCTCATCCACCTGCTCGAAGCTCTTATTGTGCAGCTCGGCAATCTTACGGCACACATACTCCACATACGCCGACTCATTGCGCTTGCCGCGATAAGGCACGGGCGTGAGGTATGGGCAATCGGTCTCGAGGAGCAAGAGCTCGGTAGGGAGCTCCGCCACAACCCTATCCAAGCCGCTATTCTTGAATGTCACAACACCACCTATGCCAAATAGGAAGTCACCCATCCTACTGAGGCGACGAGCCATGTCAACACCATCGGCATAGGCATGAAAGACACCTCTAAGTCCACGACCACGATACGTAGACACGGCATCCTCCATCTCCTTATAGGCTGAGCGAGTGTGGATTACCACTGGCAGGTCGTACTGCAAGGCGAGCTCCAACTGAGCGTGTAGCGCCTCGCGCTGCTCACGAAAGAAATCGCCACTCCAATAGAGGTCGAGACCTATCTCACCCACGCCACAGAGCGACACCGGCGCACTCTTCAATAGCGACTCCACCATATCGACCTCATCGCGCCACCTGGGATTATCGTTGACCGAGGTGGGGTGGAAGCCCGCCATGGCACGACAATAGTCGCCATGCGCAGCTGCCAAATCGAACATCCTATTGCGGCTCGAAGAGTCTATATCGGGCAATAGAAGCATCTCGACACCCGCCTCGCGGGCACGCACAAGCGCCTCCTCCCTATCCGCATCGAACTCCTCGGCATATATATGTGAATGTGTATCTATCATAATCCTAATTACGTTGTGTCAATTCGTAGCGTTGCGCAGGCAACTTTCTAATCAAGCCCTGCAGCTCCAGGGTCATAATCGCCATGGAGAGATCACCCATCGAGAGCCCCGTCTCCTCCAATATCTCAACCAGGGACACCGTCACCCGCTTCTCAATAACCGAGTATGCCAAACGCTCGGCAGGCTGAAGCGACTCGAGCACATCAGCGCCACTCGTCATCTTCGCCACGTCACGATCTTCTATCTGCCAGCCTATGTCATCAATGATATCCGACGCCGTGAGCACAAGGCGAGCCTTGCCCGAGCGTATCAGATTATTCGTGCCAAAAGAGGCACCATCGGTAATGCGACCTGGGATAGCCATAACTACACGGTGGTATCCATCAGCCATATCTGCCGTGGCCAACGAGCCTCCCGACGCCGGAGACTCGACAACGAGAGTGCCAGCACTGAGGGCGGCTATAATTCTATTACGTGCCAAGAAGTGGGTTCCATTCTGGGGCGACTGTGAGTGTAGCTCCGTGACAATAGCGCCACCATGCTCAACGATATCGTTTGCCAAGGCGCTATGCACCGAAGGAGTGACCGAGGGAAGCGCCGAGGCTATTACCGCCACAGTATTAACACCATAGGCTAATGCTGCACGGTGGCAGGCGGCATCCACGCCATAGGCTAAGCCGCTGACAATGCAGAGGTCATCGACCCTCTCGCCAAGCTGCTGTATAAGCCTATTGCAGACATCCTGTCCTGCGGGTGACATATCGCGCGTGCCGACCATAGAGAGCGTGCGTTGTGACAAAGCCCCCACATTACCACGCACAAAGAGAACATGAGGGCGATCGCACACCTCGCGAAGCAGTTCGGGGTACTCCCTATCTGTGGCAGCCAAGAGACCTATCCTATGCTTTCTACAATAGTCCACCTCGCGATAAGCCTCCGTAAACCCATCGCGACGCACTATGCGTTCAGCAATCTCCTGTCGAAGCCCTCCGCGCTCGATTAGATCCGCCTTAGAGGCTGCAAAGATCTGCTCGGCAGAGCCATAGAGATCGACGAGGTGGGTGATAGTGCGAGCACCCACGCCACGAACAAAGATTAAAGCCAAATCTTCAATGGTCATAGTGGCATCTACTTTTGTTATCGAGAAAAGCGCACATCGTGCTCCATGCGTCTAAACTTCCTAATCTGGATGGTTAGAAGGATGGTGGCGATAATAACGGAGAGGCTATCGGCAATAGGCATAGCCATCCATGCACCCATAGCGCCATACTCCGGAGTGAGCAGGAGCAACAGTGGCAATAGGAAGAGCAGCTGACGCGTTGTAGACATAAACATCGCCAACGGTGCGCGACCGATATATTGGAAGAAGCCGCCGGCAATAATCTGGAAGCCGACAAGCGGGAAGACCAACATCGCCACACGCAGACCCTGGGCGACAATATCTGCCATTGCCTGTGCCGAGGCTCCCTCACTCGTATTGACGAACAACGCCGCAACCTGATAGGGGAAGAAGACTCCTATGAGGAAGGCAAACGTGGTGACCACCGTAGCGCACATGATGGCATACTTCAGCGCCTTGATGACACGATCGTACTGCTTTGCGCCATAGTTATATCCGATAATGGGCTGCATACCCTGGTTAAAGCCTTGAGCAACCATAATAAAGAGTAGCAACACTCTATTCATAATACCGTAGGCACCGACATAAACATCACCCACGCCATCGCCAAAAACGGCACTCGAGATCACATCATCCTCCCCCGAGCCACCATAGCGCAACAACACCGTATTCATGAAGCGCGTTACTAACGAGGCGCACAGATTAAGCAAGAAGGGCGCCATGCCAATGGAGATGATGTTCCATATGATGCGTCTATCGAAGTGGAAGTTATAGCGTTTGAAACGCAAGAAGCTCTTGGGCGAGGTGTAGTGGTGCATTTGTATGAGCAGAGCTACAAACTGAGCCGTCACGGTAGCCAACGCCGAGCCTCGAACACCCCACTCGAAAACGAATATAAACAACGGATTGAGCGCCGTACATAGAGCCATGGCAAGAAGCATGATGTACATTGCCTTGCGAGGATAGCCCGATGCTCTAAGCTGCTCATTAAGACCAAGATATAGGTGGGTTATGATGTTACCGAACATGATAACCTCCATGAATTCGCGCGCATAACGCAGCGTATCGGGACTCGCCTCACCGCCCGAAAAGAATATAAGTATCGGGTCGAGGAAGAGTAGGAAGGCGAGCATGATGGTGATACCGAGGACTATATTGAGCATCACCGCATTGCACAAAATACGCTCCGCGGCACGCTTATTACCCTCACCCAGACGTATCGAGATACGGGCAGCAGCACCAACACCAACCATCGCGCCAAAGGCTGCGGCGATATTCATAATAGGGAGTGTGACAGCCATGCCAGAGATGGCGGCATCACCCACACCATGACCAATAAAGATACTGTCTATAATATGGTAGAGCGACGACGACGCCATGGCGATAATCGCCGGGATGGCATATCGCATAAGGAGCTTTCCCACGGAGTCTGAGCCGAGCGAAACTGTATTATTTTGAACTTGAGAACTCATTATTCATAGGTTGCAACAGCAACAACATAACTTTCATCTACTATATCTATATCTACGGCTACCCTACTACCATCGCCTACAATACCCGATATTCGACCCTCCGACGCATCATAGCCAACAACACGCAAGTCGCTAAGCAGGTCGACACCACGGCGACCATAGAGCTTATACATAGCCTCCTTGGCAGACCATACCATAGCATACCAAACGCCGCTTTCGCTTAATTGAACCTCCTCTGCGGACATATAGCGCGGAGCGACACGTTCGAAGTCGCGGTCTATATATTCGATATCGACACCCACAGCACTATCGGCAATGGCCACAGCGACCATACGCTCCTTGGCATGGGCTACACTTATATATATATTAGGGCGATCAACAATCGGAGCCCCAACATCATTATAGCTGATGGTCACCTCACTGCCAAGATCCCTACGCACGATACGTCGCCACGCGAGGTGCTCCACACGACGCGCCTCACGCTGAAAACGCGAAGCCGAGGCGACATCCTCAGCCACGATCAGCCTATCGCAACAAGCGAAGATTGGCGATATGGACTCAACAAAGAGTTTAACCATTAACCTCAACCTTAATTTTATCGACACGACGACCATCCATCGTGGCTATGAAGAACTTGACGCCATGCGCCTGCAGCTCGTCACCACGACGTGGGAGGTCACGCTTAAGCTCCATCATAAGTCCTGCAAGGGTCTCGGCATGACCCTCGACATCGGCAAAGGCATCGTCATCGAAGCCTATGGCACGCACAAACTCGCCTATATGTATCTTAGCATCAAAGATATAGGTATTCTCTCCAATCTTCTCGTAGAGCCTATCCTCCTCATCATCACTCTCGTCGGTAATCTCTCCCACGACCTCCTCGAGGATATCCTCCAACGACACCAAGCCCTGCGTAGCGCCATACTCATCAACGACAATGGCGATATGTACCTTATTCTTCTGGAACTCCTTGAGCAGATCATCAATCATCATATGCTCGGGGACGAAGTAGGGCTTGCGGAGCAGCTTCTGCCACTCGAAATCGACACTCTCGGCGATATGTGGTAACAGATCCTTGACATAGAGCAGACCGCGCACATCGTCCAAGTCCTCACCATAGACCGGGATACGCGAATAACCCATATCGACAATCACGCGACGCACCTCGTCATAGTCGGCGTCGTACTCCAAGCCCGTGATATCGACGCGCGAATGCATAATCTCCACCACCTCGGTCTGTCCAAAGCTGACAATGCCCGATAGCATCTTCTGCTCCCCCTCAGAGCCTGTCTCGGCAATATCCACCGCATCGGCGAGATCCTCGATCGAAATCTCATTGCTCTTGGATGCCAAGCGGCTGACACGGCTGCTGGTGCGTATGAGCACAAAGGCTAATGGGTAGAGCAACCATCGCAAGAACTTGAGCGGCAGCGACAGAAATATAGACATGCTCACGGGGTTTGCCTGCGACATCACCTTAGGCATAATCTCACCAAAGAGCAGCAGCAAGAAGGTGACAACGATGGTCTTGAAGACAAACTCCCAGACACCCGCGAAGATAAAGAGATGGTCGATAAGCGCCGTGGACATAATAACAAGGCAGATGTTGACCATGTTATTAGCCACCAAGATTGTCGCCAACAATCTGTCGGGGTTCTCCAGCAGCTCTAAGACACGACGCGACGAGGCACTATTACGCCTCTCGATATCGTCGATATCGCTACGCGTAAGCGAGAAGAAGGCGACCTCCGAGCCCGATGCCATTGCCGACATAGTAAGCAACAGTAGTGACACCACGCCCAGGAAGATAACCCTTCCGAGGTTAATATCCGATTGCAGGAGTATTATATCATCCATTCCTAAACACTTTTAGGCACCAGCCCCACTAAAATAGTGAGCCTGCGGTGACAGTCTGCAGAGAGGACTCCTCACGGAGTATAGGGTGGAACGTCGCCTTGTTCTGTGGCTCATATCCACCTACCTGCTCTATCTTTCTACGTGTATATGCTGGCATCTTTCTAAGCGCGACGATGCTCGCATACTTATTAGAGTATGGGGTGATATCCGTAATTGGTGGCAAGCTACCAGGATCCTTTTTAATCTGCTTGCGCTCTGCTGTATCTCCATCAGCGACCGTTACCGGCTTATCATCCTCAAAAGGATTCTTCAACTTTGCCTCGGCATAGGTGCTCTCGATCTTAGGCTCAGTGCCATCAGCAAAGCCTGTGGCTACGACAACCAACTCCAACTCATCATCGGCCAACGTTGACTTCTGGCTGGCACCCCAGATGATATCTGCCGAGTGGGTATTGCCATCCTCATCGACATAGCTTGCATGCTTCTGGATATACTCCGCAGCCTCGGTAACATCCTCGAGCATAATGTTATCGAGGTTAGACACCGAGAAGCTAAGAAGGATATTCTTGGCACCCGAAATCATGTTATCGTCGAGCAATGGCGAAGATAGCGATGCCTCGGCAACCCTATATGCTCTATTCTCACCCGACTCCTTGACAACAGACATATGGGAGCGACCACTCCCCTTCATCACCTTCTTCACATCGGCAAAGTCGACACGCACATAGGCGAGGTCTACGGTGATAAGCTCGGCGATACCCTTGGTAGCCATGCCGAGGATATCATCAGCCTTACCGAAGGCCTCCCTAAGTGGCATCTTACCATACATAAGGCGTAGCTTCTCATTGTCGATGATGAGCAACGAGTCGACATACTTATTCAACTCCTCAACACCCTGGGCTGCCTGCTCATAGCGCAACGCTCCCTCAATGATAAAGGGCATGGTGACAACCGCCACGGTGAGAATACCCAACTCATGCGCCAAGCGAGCGATGACTGGCGAAGCACCAGTACCTGTACCACCACCCATACCTGCCGCAATGAAGAGCATCTGAGCGCCCGAGGTCTCAAGAAGGCTACGCAGACGATCCTCACTCTCCAACGCGAGCTCACGACCCTTCTTAGGGTCGTTACCAGCACCAATACCCAGGGGACCCAACTGCACCTTGTTGGCCACATTGCTATTATCGAGCGCTCGCTTATCGGTATTACAAACGACGAAGTTTACGCCAGTGATACCAATCGACTGCATGTGGCTAACGGCGTTACCACCAGCACCACCAACACCAATAACCATGATTATCGACTCAGAGTCGAACATGAGCTCCGATGGGTTATCTCCAACTAAAGCATCAAACACCTCATCCTTAATACTATCTTTCTTAACCATAATACTCTCTTGTTATGCTATGCAACACTCTAAAAATCGTTATCACCACCCTCCGATGACATTGAGTTGCTTATCTTCTCCGCAACATTACCGAAAAACTTTTTCCACCTGCTTGGTTTCTTATCCTCTACATCACCGCCAGCCGAAGTAATCTTCCCGGGCTGCTCAGGGGCCACTGGCGCCACTGGCTGCACTGGTGGCTCACTATCATTACCCTCCTGCTTTGGCTCCTCAGCCTTTGGGGTCTTCGTAGGCTCCACCTTGACTGGAGGGATGGTATTTCCACCCATATTAGCTGGCTTAGGCGGTTGCACAGGGGGCACAACACGTGGCGATGAAGGGATCATCGATACTGAGCAGACACCACGCTTAGCACCATACAGCAACAAAGAGACTGCCGTAGCGTATGCTGGTGTTGAGAGGTGTGCCATCTGCGACTCAGGGGTTACGCCATACTCTGGATAGACAACGCGCACATCATCATAGCCAAGCTCGCGCTTGAAGAGCTCCTCGATATCCCTCATCTGCGAGCCACCACCCGTGAGTATCACCGCTGGGCGGAAGCGAGAGCCGCACTTAGCCTCCTTAATCTCGCCCTTAACCCACTCGGCAATCTCCGCTAAACGTGCCTCGATGGCGATGACAAGATTACGACGCAAGAGGTTCTTTGCTATGATATGGTACTTCTGTGGGAAGACGATGAGGTCGTCATCGCAACGATCCGACAGCGCCGAGCCATAGCCTATCTTAAGGTCCTCAACATACTTGTTGATGCCCAGCGAGCTGATGTCGTTGTTGATGTCGTTAGCACCCATAGGTATAGAGCCCATATGGCGCAGCTTGCCCTTAAGCAACACCGACACATCGGTGATGTGGGCACCCAAATCGATAACCACAACGCCGTCGACAATCTCCTCGCTATTGGTCACGCAGAGGTGCGAGATTGCGGCATTAGGGACAAACTCCTTGATTGTGATGCTCTGGCTCTTCAAGCATACTGCAAGGCGGTCGCGGAGCTTCTTGTCGCAGAGGATGAAGTTATAGGTTGCCGAGAGCACATTAGCAAAGGCGCCACATGGCTCGTCAACCTCCTTATCATCAATCATATAGCGCAAAGGCTCAAAGGAGAGTATGAACTCCCTATCGTCGGGAAGCTTCACTGCCTGCATACGGCGGTCGAGCTCCTCGATATCGTGGCGCGTGATGCTCTCCTCGCGGGGGAATACTCTATCTGTAACCTGCACGCAGCGAATAAAATCGCCCGAGATACCTGCATAGGCCTCGGTGATATGCATATTCAGCTGTGCCTCTATCTTGCTCTTTGCCGTTGCTATGGCGCGAGCAACCATCTCGCTATTATCGACACGTCCAGCCGTAATACCGCCTACGGGCTCTGAAACAACGCCCATAACATCTACAATGCCATCCTCCAAAAGTGAGCCGACGGCAATCACCACGTTTGATGAGCCAACATCAATGGCTACAATCTGTTTACCTTTCATCGCTATATATTTTTATCTATTTTTTTCTTATCTATCACACCTACTTACACACCACCTGGTCGTCATACCTGAGGCTTATATGCTCATACTCGTCCCATCCGATGTTGCTGAGCGCCTCATCGTAGAAGTAGCGCAGGGTGCCGAGCTTATCGACAAGGTCGTCCGTAAAGCCTAAGTCGACAACAAAGTCGCCCGAACGGGGAACGACGGCTATCTGCATAGGGTCGTCGCCACCTCCTGTAAGCTCTATCTGCACTATCTCAGCGCGCCAGAATGGGTCATCACAGAGATACTGCGCGAACTCTATAAGTCGACCGAAGTCCGCAACACACGCCCTGATGCGCTCCGCCTCCAACGACTCGTTAAGGCGCTCGGCATCCAACTCGCGCAGCGCCAGCTCTATATCTCTATCCTTCTCGGCATGGATACGGCGTGCCTCGACCTTCTCCTCCTTGAGGTGCTCAACGCGTCCGCGATACTCATTATCGCTCATGAAGACCTCGCGCTTGACACCACGCTTCTCCACCTTGCGCAGCTCTCCATTTATCGCCTCACGCTCTTTCAGCAGGTCGACACGGCGCTGCTCTATGCCTCGTATCCTCTCGTCGATAGCCCTAAGAGGCTCATTTGCGCTATCCTCATGCAGACCCACAAAGCCCTTCTCGAAGAGCGGTACATAGTCGCCCGTGATGACTGGAAGCAAGAGTGTATGGCAGTCCGTAACGGGGAGGACATAGCCATCCTCGCAGAGATACATATCATAGTCGCCAACACGCAGGCGGGCAACAGCCCTACGCTGCGACACGTTGACCACGAGGTGTCCATCATAGGTGACATAGGCATTGGCACTCTTCACGGCACTATGCTCCGCAATGATACTCTCAAGCTTGGCAAGGTCGACATCTGCCACCATCTTGCCCTCGGGGTGCATCTCGTTGAGCACCAACCAGCCATCTATCAACTCCGCATCGATGAGGCTCTCAGCGCCACCATCAACAATGATTTCGAACTTCGTGATAGGCTGCTTCGAGCGATGCTCCATGGCAACATTGTTCGCCCATATCACCACAACGATAATAAGGGCCCACAACACGCCATAACCAACTATCTTCTTTCTATCAACAGCCATATCTCTGATTACTAAGCTTTTAGTTTAAGTTGCTGGGCAACTTCCTCGCACACAACGTCGATATTACCAGCGCCAAACGTGACAACAACATCGGTCTCACGCTCTGCCAAGAGTCCAGCAAGCTCCTCTCTCTCTGCCAGGCACCACTTCGTGGTGAGCATGCCGCCTATAAGCTCCGAGCAGATGCCCTCGATGGGCTCCTCGCGAGCAGGGTATATAGGCACCATGACAACCTCATCGGCAAGCGACAGCACCTCGGCGAACTCCCTTGCGAAGTCACGGGTACGCGTATAGAGGTGGGGCTGGAAGACCGCAGTAAGGCGACGTCCAGGGAAGATGCCACGCAACGACTCGATGGTAGCGCGTAGCTCCTCGGGGTGGTGGGCATAGTCGTCGATATATACCTGCTTGGGGGTGTTTATATAGACCTCCATGCGGCGCTTGACACCACCAAACTCCCTCAGTGCGCGACGCACAGCCGAGTGGTCGAAGCTCTTATTCTCAATCTTTGCGGCACACCACAGCATGGCTACGGCAGCAACCGAATTCTCGATATGTACCCTACCCAAGATGCCGAGCTCGCAATCCTCGATGCGTCCATCGGGGAGGATTATGTCGTAGAGGTATTTGCCACCCTCCTTGAGGCGTATGTTTGTAGCGCAGAAGTCGCCACCAGCGTCGCACGAGTAGCGATAGAGGCTACGCTCCGCAGTGTCGAAGTCGAGAGCCACGCCCTGTTTCAAGATGAGTGCGCCACCACGCTTTATCTGCTCGGCAAACTGACCAAACGCCTCAACCATAGCCTCGGGCGTACCGTAGATATCGAGGTGGTCGGCATCCGTAGCGGTGATGACAGCAACGTCGGGGTGTAGGCGCAGGAACGAACGATCGTACTCATCGGCCTCAACAACCAATCGACGTCCCTCGCCCAACACGAGGTTGGAGGCGAAGTTACGCGAGATGCCACCAAGGAAGGCGCTACCCTCAGCGGCGGCAGCATGGTTGAGCCATGCAGCGAGTGTCGATGTGGTGGTCTTGCCATGTGTTCCTGCCACGGCCATGACGAGCTTGCCCTCCGACAGATGTCCGAGCATCTGCGAGCGCTTCTCGATGGTGTAGCCCTGCTCCCTGAGCCATGCCCACTCGCGGTGGTCACCAGGGATGGCGGGCGTCAGCACAACGAGGGTATCCTCCGCTGAGCGCATAGCCTCGGGGATGAGTGCTGGGTCGTCGTCGTAGTGCACCTCGGCACCCTCACTCTCGAGCTGACGGGTGAGAGGTGTTGCCGTGCGGTCGTAGCCCGCAACGCGGTAGCCCTCATGGAGGTAGTAGCGGGCAATGGCGCTCATGCCGATGCCGCCAATGCCGAGGAAGTATATGTTTCGGAACTCTCTGTTCATAACCTTCGGTTTAAGGGAGCGAAATAATTAGTAAAGAGTAATTAGTAATTAGTAATATTTTGCTCCTTTGGAGCAATTGGGTTGGGTAGTTCCGCTGCGCTCTGGGTAATTACCCACTCTACCCAGCTATACTCAGAGCAAGCTCTGCTTGCGGCTTTACCCAACTCTACCCAGGAAACTCTGCGCTAAGCACCTAACCCCTACCCTCTCACTTTATAAGTTTCTCAATCTCCGCCACCACTCTCTCTGCAGAGTCGTAGATGGCGAGTTTTGCGATGTTCGTCTTCAGGCTCGCAAGACGCTCCGCATCACCTGCCAGGGCTACAGCCTCCTGCATACCACGCGCTACGGCCTCCGCATCGCGGACTATCTCCGCCGCACCCTTCTCCACGAGCGCCATGGCATTCTTTGTCTGGTGGTCCTCAGCTACATTGGGCGAGGGAACAAATATCGTTGGCTTGGCAACAAGGCATAGCTCCGACACGGTGCAGGCACCGCTACGCGAGAGCACAACGTCGGCAGCAGCATAGGCGTAGTCCATGCGGTCGATAAAGGCGCCCTGCCATATGTTCTTCGTGGGGTGCTCCTTGAGGAACTGCTGCATCTCCTTCTCGTAATATTTGCCCGTCTGCCATATCACTTGCACGGGGGCCTCGCCACCAAGGGTCAATATCCACGCCTTCATCATCTCATTGAGCGTTCGTGTTCCGAGTGAGCCACCAACGACAAGGATTGTGGGCATTGTGGCGTTGAAGCCGTAGTAGTTGAGCGCCTCCATTTTGTCGACACCCTCGGCCGAGAAGCGACCACGTAGGGGGTTGCCCGTCATCACAATGCGCTCCTTGGGGAAGAAACGCTCCATGCCGTCGTAGGCCACGCATATGCGCTTGGCACGTTTCGAGAGGAGCTTGTTCGTAAGGCCTGCATAGGAGTTCTGCTCCTGGATGAGTGTTGGCACACCGAGGCTCTGCGCAGCACGTAGCACGGGGGCTGAGGCGTAGCCACCAAAGCCCACGACAACATCGGCATTAAAGTCGCGGATGATGCCCTTGGCACGGCGTATGCTCGCCATGACCTTGAATGGTAGGGCAAAGTTGCTGAGCGCCAAGCGACGCTGTAGACCTGCCACACGCAGACCCTTGATGTTGTAGCCCAGAGCTGGCACCTTCTCCATCTCCATACGACCCTCGGCACCCACGAAGAGGAGCTCTACGTCATTGCCCCACTTGCGCTTCAGCGCCTCGGCAACAGCCACTGCCGGATATATGTGTCCGCCGGTACCTCCGCCCGACAAGATTATTCGCTTCATGCGGTTATAATTGTTTGTGTATCAACTGATTGCGTTCAAGCACGTTAGACCCAGTGCATAAAGTCGCAATTTCATCCTACAAAAGTACACAATTGCCACTAAAAAAGCAATGGGGAGGGAGTAAAAATTTATAAAATTTTTTGATGGGGGCAAGGGAGTAGTGTCGCTCCGCTGGAGCGATGGAGAAGCGGTAAAAAGGGTATAAAGGGTAATAGGGGCATTAGGGGGCTTGCGCGTTAATGTGGCGGTTCTTGCTGATTAAAGAACCCCCTAGACCCTTTAGACCCCATAAACCCCTTATACTCTTTCTCACCTTGCTCCAAAAGAGCAAAGCATTACTAATTACTCTTTACTAATTACTAACTTCTAACTACCCCACCGTGACTCATTCCCTTCACTGCTCTTACTACTCTAAACCACCCTTCACTACTCTTGCTAAAATGTTAATATATTTAACTACGACCGCAGCCATATATAACCCTATATACATCAATAATATACTATAGCTCACATGCTCACCAAAGCATACACAACCTCCATCATTACATATCAACATCTATATATGTATCAGCATATTACTACATGCATAACATATTGTGTGGTGTCAGTCAACAATTTAACTTCAGCAGGCGCACACCACGATGTTATACTCCTCATACATATACAACATTTTAATGCGCTTGTCAAGTATTTTAACAAATATTTTTTCTATATTTGATAGAAGGCTTCCGACTGTGGGCATGGGCGTCTCTCAAATTCACAATTTCACACCTTTCACAGGGGGTGGGGGTAGTGTGAATAATGTGAAATTACTACTGGTGCGATAAATTTCGCAAAGCAGTAGTTAATTGATTAAATATAAGTTAGTTATAAGCGTTCTTTGATTTTTTGATTTGAAATTGTTGATTGTATTTTTGTGGGATAAACCCTAAAATTATGCATTTCGGC
>JAZOLM010000085.1:0-3140 GCA_045652985.1 Alistipes sp.
CTTGCGGCTGAAGTGACCCTTCTCAGAGGGGAGGATCTCGCCACCACCTTCTACTACCTGGCACTTGCACTGGCCGCATGAGCCCTTACCACCGCAGGCAGAAGAGAGGAAGATACCGTTTGATGAGAGTGTGTTGAGCAGCGTAGATCCGCTCTCTACCTCGAGCTCATTGTCACCGTTGATGGTGAGCTTCACTGCACCTGAAGCTACGAGGTAATTCTTGGCTACCAAAAGGATGGCTACCAAGGCAAGTATAATCACGAGGAATACTGCGATACTTGCTATAATCAATTTCATATCCATATTATTTATTCCTCCTATTATTAGATGTTAAGACCAGAGAAACACATGAATGCCATAGCCATGAGACCTACGGTGATGAAGGTGATACCGAGACCACGAAGGGGCTTGGGCACGTCAGAGTACTGCATCTTCTCGCGGATAGCTGCCAAGCCTACGATGGCAAGCAACCAACCGATACCTGAACCGATGGCATAGGCTACAGAATCCCATACGTTGAGGATAGCCTGTGTGTTGCCTGCGTCCATGGTGATGCGCTGCTGCATGAAGAGCGAAGCACCCATGATGGCACAGTTCACAGCGATAAGGGGCAAGAAGATACCGAGCGAAGCGTACAGCGAGGGGCTGAAGCGCTCCACTACCATCTCTACCAACTGCACGATACCGGCAATGACGGCGATGAAGAGGATAAAGGCCAAGAAACTGAGGTCGATACCCTCAACGATACAATTGGGGCCGAGCACCTTAGTTTGCAACAGATAGTTCACGGGCAGGGTGATGAGCAACACGAAGGTCACTGCCACACCGAGGCCGAGAGCGGTCTTCACATTCTTTGATACGGCAAGGTAAGAACACATACCCAAGAAGAATGCGAAAATCATATTGTCCACGAATATCGAGCGGACCAAAAGACTAATAAAATGTTCCATAAATCTTTTAATGTTTAGAGTTTAATGTTTAGAGTTTAGAGTACCTGCCAAGAAGGCTATCGCTCTTCATTCTTCACTTTTCACTCTTCATTCAACTTAGTTTTGTTCTTCCTGCAACTCTGTATGGCGTGCACGCTGGTACCAGATGATGCAACCTACGATGATGAGGGCTGCGGGGGGCATCAGCATGAGGCCGTTGTTGATATAACCATGCTCGTAGCACCATGCGGGAATCACCTGGATGCCGAAGAGGCAACCGCTACCGAAGAGCTCACGGATGAAGGCTACGATAACGAGGATCTTGGCATAGCCGAGACCGTTACCGATACCGTCGAGGAATGAGGGCCAGGGGCCATTACCCATGGCAAATGCCTCAAGACGACCCATGAGGATACAGTTGGTGATGATAAGACCGATGTACACTGACAACTCTACACTCACATCATAGGCAAAAGCCTTGAGGATTTCGCTTACGATGGTTACGAGGGCAGCGACCACTACCAACTGCACGATGATACGGATACGGTTGGGGATGGTGTTGCGCAAGAGTGAGATGATCACGTTGGCCATAGCCACGATGATGGTCACTGAGAGACCCATCACGATAGCAGGCTTGAGCTGAGCTGTTACAGCCAATGCAGAACAGATACCCAACACCTGTACGGTAACGGGGTTGTTCATGCCCAGAGGAGTCTTCAGCGCCTCCATATTCTGCTTTGAAAATAATGACATAACTGTTTCCTCCTATGATTATTGGTTAACAACTTCAATGACTTCGGCGGGAACCTCTGCAGCACATGCAGTGCTGTCGCAAGCGGCAGCGCAGCATGCTTTCTCGCAAGCACCCTCAGCAAGGAAGGCCTTGTAGAGACCGATGCTGTTCTTGAGCATAGCGTCGACACCGATTGATGTGATGGTACCACCAGAGATACAGTCTACCTCGCAAGTAGTGTCGGCCACCTTGCCGTTCTTCACCACGCTGATGACTACGTCGCCAGCGGCGTTGAGGGCTTTCTTGCCGATGAAGGGCTTCTGGAACTTCTCGTAGTTGGTGATCTCAGCACCGAGACCGGGAGTCTCGCTGGCATGTGAGAAGTATACACCGTAGATAGTCTCCTTGTCGGCATCGAGGGCTACATAACCCCAGATGGGACCCCACAGACCTGCGCCGTAGAGGGGGAGCACATACTTGGTCTCACCATTGACCTCACATACGTAGAGGGGGAGCTGAGCCTCGCTAACGGCTGCGTTCTCCACGGCAAAACCACCGTTCTCAGCAGCTACAGTGCCATCGGCATTGAGGAGCTGGTCGGCCTTCACATAAGTGTTGTAAGCAGCCTCGGCATCCTTCTCAAAGATATTGAGGGCAGCGAGTACCTGCTTCTTCTTGTCGAGCTCGATGTTCTTCTGCTGCATGGGCTTGAGAGCAGAAGAGACGAAAGCCAAAAGGAATGCTACGATAATAACCATAACCGAAGCATATATAAATATGTAGGAATTCTTATTCGTATTCATAACTGTATTCGATTATTCTGGTTATTACTTGCTGTTAGCGGCACGCTTGGCACGCTTAGATACGTTTGACTGATATACGTAGTAGTCGATGAGCGGAGCGAAGAGGTTCATCAACAGGTTGGCGAGCACCATACCTTGGGGGTAACCGGGGTTGAGTTCTAGGATGAGGATGGCAACGACACCGATGAGGAAACCATAGATGTACTTACCACACTCGGTGCGGCATGAGGTCACAGGGTCGGTAGCCATGAACACGGCACCGAAGCAGAAACCACCGAGGGCGAGGTGCTGATACCAAGGCATCATAGCTACGGCATTCTCGGGGTTACCAATCTGATTGAACACCCAAGCCATCAAGCCACCACCAACGAACACGCTGAGCATGGTCTTCCAAGAGGCAACGCCTGAGCCCAAGAGGATGAGGGCACCGAGGGCGATAGCTACGACGCTGGTCTCACCGATAGAGCCGGGGATGAAGCCCCATACCATGTTCATGTCGAAAGCGGGAGCCTCAGCCACAGCAGCCTGACCAAGAGCGGTAGCAGCGGTGTAGCCGTCGATGTCGGCACCAAGACCGAAGATAGAATCGGTAGCTACCCATACAGCATCACCAGAGATCACGCTGGGGTAAGCGAAGAAGATGAACGCACGGGTCACGAGGGCCACGTTGAAGAT
>JAZOLM010000086.1:0-20391 GCA_045652985.1 Alistipes sp.
CCATCCTTGATAAACATAAACGGACCCTCAACATAGTCGGTAGGTGTTACCTCGCGGAAGATTGTACCGTCCTCGAAAGGTACGAAGCCCGTAAAGTCGTCGTTCAACTTCGCCATATTGCAGTGCTTCCAACCACCATAATATATATAATAGGTACCGTCCACATCTTTGAATACAAATTGGTCGATAGGCTGTGCACCGTTGATAATTTCACCGATGAGTGGCTTACCGAGGTAGTCCTCGAATGGGCCTGCGGGGTTGTCTGCCACGGCGATACCGATACCGCCATACTCTCCCTCGTGAATGTCGTTTGCACCGAAGAAGAGGTAGTACTTACCCTCCTTCTCGATGATTGACGGCGCCCACAACGCCTGATTGATCCACTTCACGCGTGTGGTGTCGAGGATACGCTCGTGCTTTGTCCAGGTGATGAGATCCTTCGACGAGAAGCAATCGAAGTGGAGCTGATCTTTGAACTTTTGTGACCAGGTTGGATATACCCAGTATGTATCACCAAAGATTACACCCTCGGGATCGGCATACCAACCCTCGAAGATTGGATTTCCTGCACGCTTCGCCGAACATGCCGAGAAGAGAAGCGCAACAACTGCAAATTTCAAGATATGTTTCATAACTGTTAATTTTGTTTTAACAAAGATAGTTAATAATTCAGACATTCACAACTACCAACAAAAAAAAGAGCGGACAATCTTACGATGTCCGCTCCCAAACAAAAGGTAAATATTATTTGTTATATGCCTTCATAACCGAGATAAGGTCGAGAACCTTGTTCGAGTAACCCCACTCGTTGACGTACCAAGATACAACCTTAACGAATGTGTCAGTCAAAGCGATACCAGCCTTAGCGTCGAAGATAGAAGTGCGAGCGTCGCCGAGGAAGTCAGACGATACAACGTCCTCATCGGTGTAACCGAGAACGCCTGCCAACTCACCCTCAGAAGCAGCCTTCATTGCAGCGCAGATCTCTGCGTATGTTGCAGGCTTAGCCAAGTTTACAGTGAGGTCAACAACCGAAACGTCCAAAGTTGGAACACGGAATGCCATACCGGTAAGCTTGCCGTTGAGCTCTGGAAGAACTACACCTACAGCCTTAGCAGCACCTGTAGATGATGGGATGATGTTGCCGCAAGCAGCGCGACCACCACGCCAGTCCTTGAGTGATGGACCGTCAACAGTCTTCTGAGTAGCAGTCACTGAGTGAACAGTTGTCATAAGACCATTTACAAGACCGAAGTTGTCGTTAAGAACCTTAGCGATAGGAGCCAAGCAGTTAGTAGTACATGAAGCGTTAGAAACAATCTTCTGACCAGCATACTCAGATGTGTTAACACCGCACACGAACATTGGGGTGTCGTCCTTTGAAGGAGCTGACATTACTACATACTTAGCACCAGCCTCGATGTGAGCCTGAGCCTTCTCAGCTGTGAGGAACAAACCTGTTGACTCAACAACATACTCAGCCTCAACCTCGTTCCACTTCAACTGTGCAGGATCCTTCTCAGCAGTTACGCGGATTGCGACACCGTTAACGATAAGGAGGTTCTTCTCCTCGCAGTAGTCAACAGTACCGTCGAACTTGCCGTGCATAGTGTCATACTTGAGCATATATGCCAAGTAATCTACTGGGCAAAGGTCGTTAATACCTACTACCTGGAACTTCTCTGGCTGTGCACATGCAGCACGGAATACCATACGGCCAATACGACCGAAGCCGTTGATACCAATCTTAATCTGTGACATAGTTAATCTGTTTATATATTAATTAATGAATTGTTCGATCTTATGGGCAAACATTGCGTTCTCTCTCCCCACTTTTATCTCACAAAAGTATAAACTTTTGGGCTATTTAGCAAATAAATATTAAATATCATTAGTAACTACCCTCGAGTAGCCACCTATTATCTACCCGCTACGCTCTTGGCACGCTTTGCCATTGCCGAGGCGAAGACAAAGTCGTTGAGCTCGGGGTTATCCGAGAGGAGGATATCATCCTTCGTACCTTCCCACCACTTATTACCCTCGTGGATATAAACAATTTTCTCGCCAATCTCCATCACCGAGTTCATATCATGGGTATTAATTATCGTTGTGATGTTAAACTCCTTGGTGATGTCATGGATGAGGTTGTCGATAACCACCGATGTCTGAGGGTCGAGACCCGAGTTAGGCTCATCGCAGAAGAGATAGCGTGGGTTGAGCACTATGGCGCGAGCAATGGCAGCTCGCTTAACCATACCACCACTAAGCTCCGATGGATAGAGGTGGTCGGCACCTGTGAGGCGCACACGCTCAAGGCAGAAGGTCACACGGTCGCGCTTCTCGCCCTCGCTCATCTCCGTAAAGAGGTCGAGAGGCAGACGCACATTCTCGCGCACGGTCGACGAGTCGAGCAGCGCACCGCCCTGGAAGATCATACCGATATCCTTGCGTACATCCTTCTTCTGCTTGAAACCGAGGTCGCTATAGCATACGTCGTCGTAAAAAATCTTACCACTATCGACATCATGCAAGCCCACCAACGACTTTAGCAACACGGTCTTACCCGAGCCACTTCGACCGATAATAAGATTTGTCTTGCCTGTATCAAACTGTACCGATACATCCTTGAGGATGGCACGACCCTCGAAGCTCTTAGATATATGATCTGCTCGTATCATGCGCGCATAATTTGTGTTAGAATAAGGTTAAATATCATGATAGCGATGGAGCTTGCCACCACGGCGCGTGTCGAGGCACGGCCCACCTCCAAAGAGTTGCCCTTGGCATAGTAGCCACAATAGGCAGAGATAGAGGTGATGATGAATGCAAATACAGCGCCCTTAACCAGTGCATATGTTATCGAGAATGGCTCCCAATAGTAGAAGAGACCCTCGATATAGTCACCCGGCAACACTATACCCGTGAAGAAGGCTATGGCATAACCACCCAAGATACCCACGATGATGCTGAAGAGCGTCAACACTGGGAAGAAGATTACCGTAGCCACAATCTTGGGGAGGATGAGGTACGAAGCGGAGTTCACACCCATAATCTCGAGCGCATCAATCTGCTCGGTGATACGCATGGTACCAATCTCCGAGGCAATATTCGAGCCCACCTTACCTGCGAGGATAAGCGCCACAACCGTAGATGAGAACTCGAGGATCATAACCTCACGCGTTGCGTAGCCAATCATAAACTTAGGGATGAATGGCGACTCAAGGGTGATGGCCATCTGGAGTGCTACAACAGCGCCGATAAATGTCGAGATGATTGTTGTTAGCGATATTGAGTCGAAGCCGAGGGCATCGATCTCAAACCATATACGTCGTCTATATATGCGTGCCTTTTCGGGTCGTGAGAAGACCTTACCAAGAAGCATACAGTAACGACCTATGTGCTCAAAAAGTTTTATCATTGCGTTAGTTATTTGACGTTGGTGATTTTATGGAGGCAGGTAGCCTATCACGCCACACCTCTCTTAGCACCACCCCAACTAATATTACTAATTACTAATTACTCCCTACTAATTACTAATTGTCTACTCAACCTCCTCGAAGTCCACGTAGTCGCCCACCTTATCGTTGACACGCTTCTGCGCGCTACCCGATGTCGATGTCGAAGATTTGCCGCTATCACCTCGCTGTGCGCGCTGCTGTGCCTCCGCCTGTGCCTGCATCTGACGCACAAGCTCCTCGAGGGTCATACCTCCAGTCGAGAAGCCGCCGAAGCTCGCACCACCGAAGTTGCCGTTGAAGTTAGCGCCAGCCTGCTCAAAGCGCTTCTTCATATCGCGTTTCATCTTGTGTACCTTCCATGCCAAGAGACCAAAGACGATGAGTAATAGGGCGATAATACCCAATATTATCCAACCGATTACCTCAAATACGATGGGGGCGAAAATCGCCAACAAGACCATGATAATACAGAAGAATGGGTGACGCTCAATGAAAGCAAGCAAACCGTAAAATACTATTTTCAAAAAAGTCATATTCGCAATCAATTTTACCTACACACTTTATACTATAAGTATAATCGGGACAAAGATATAAAAAAAATAGCAATTAGTGAAGAGTAACTAACAAATTATATCGAAGATGCGGCAATAAGACTCTTTTACAAGGATATTTGCATAATTAAAATCTTTTATTTACCTTTGCATTAACGACTAACGAATATGAATAGACAAACCAACATACAACCTATGTTTACGGCATCGACGATGATGCTGATGGTCATGTCTATGCGAATGTGCCGTTAGGCACTACTTTACTCTATTGCAGCTACGCGCTGCAACCTTTCCAACCGAACATATAATTAATATTTATGCAGTCCTACGACTGTATAACTGTGTTTGAAATGCAATATACTTTGAAATATGAGCAACAATAAACTACACTTCGAGACTATACAGATACACGGCGGCTATCATGTCGATGCTTCGCAAGCGCGAGGTATCGCCATCCACCCCACTGCTGCCTACCACTTTCCAACGTGCGACTACGCGGCTAACCTATTTACGCTCAGCGAGCCAGGATATATCTACACACGCCTACACAACCCCACGACAGCTGCCTACGAGGAGCGTATAGCAGCCCTCTATGGTGGTGTTGGTGCCCTCGCAACGGCATCGGGTATGTCGGCGATACTACTTACCGTGACGGCTCTTGCCAAGGCTGGTGAGAATATCGTCACCTCGCCATATCTCTATGGTGGTACGCACAACCAGTTCGTAATCTCGCTACGCAACCTCGGCATCGAGTGTCGCTTAGCGAAGAGCGATGAGGCGGAGGATATCGCAGCGCTTATCGATGATCAAACACGCGCCATATTCGTTGAGTCTATGGGTAATCCAACCTGCCGCGTTGCCGATATCGAGGCACTTGCCAAGGTGGCACATAAAAACAATATTCCTCTGATTGTGGATAACACCTTCGGCGCCGGAGGGTACCTATGTAACCCATTTGAGTGGGGCGCAGACATCATCACCGACTCGGCAACAAAGTGGATAAATGGTCACGGCACAGCTATGGGTGGCATCATCGTGGATAGCGGCAATTTCGACTGGCGCAAGTCGGGCAAGTTCCCAGGCATCGACGGTCCATCGGAGGGCTACCACGGTCTAAATCTTGTAGATGCATTTGGCAATCAGGCATTTATCGTAAAGTGTCGCGTTGATGGTATGCGCGACTTCGGCTGTTGCCCTTCGCCCTTCGACGCCTATCTCATGCTACTCGGTTTGGAGACCCTATCGCTCCGTGTTAAGCACGAGGTTGAGTCGGCATATCGCCTTGCGGAGTACTGCCGTCAGCACTCCAAGGTGGAGCGCGTAAGCTTCGTGGGCTTTGACACGCACCCAAGTCACGAATTGGCGAAAAAATACTTCCGTCATGGAGCTTCGGCAGTGCTCACAATCGAGCTAAAGGGCGACCTTGACTCTACGGTTAAGTTTGTCGAGAGCCTCAAGCTATCGGGCAAGATGACCATGATTGGAGACTCTATATCTGTCGTCACGCACCCAGCCTCAACAACGCATAAGCAGCTCTCGGATGAGGCTAAGCGTGCCGCTGGCGTGACCCCAACACTTCTGCGCATATCGCTCGGATTGGAGAACGTCGAGGATATCATTGCCGACTACGAACAAGCATTGGAGAGAGTATAATGAGCTATATATATAATAGTAATACACCGCTGGAGCTGGAGTCGGGAGAGGTGCTTCCATCCGTTGACATTGTCTACGACACCTTTGGCACACTTAACAAGGCTAAGGACAATGTCATCTGGGTATGCCACGCTCTGACCGCCAACTCCGATGTTGCCGACTGGTGGCCACACACGGTGGAGAGAGGCAAGTTTCTCGACCCCGAGCGCTACTTTATCATCTGCGCCAACTTCCTCGGCTCGCACTACGGCACAACATCGCCCCTGAGCATCAACCCTCTAACGGGCGAGAAGTACTACTACGACTTTCCGCGCATCACCGTTCGCGACATGGTGCACTGCCATCAGCGCCTTGCCAAGCACCTCGGCATCGAGCGCGTTAAGCTTCTAATTGGCAGCTCCATCGGAGGCTTTCAGTGCATGGAGTGGGCTATCATGGAGCCAGGCTTTATGGAGAACCTCGCCCTCATAGCCACCACCACCTGCAGCGAGCCCTGGGCGGCAGCCTTCAACGAGTCGCAGCGCATGGCTATACGCCTCGACCCCACGTGGGGCGAGCGTCGCGACGACGCAGGACTCGACGGCATGGCTGTGGCACGCTCCATAGCCCTCATCAGCTATCGCGGTGGTGCTGCCTATAACGCTACACAACAGGAGCTTACCGCCCCCGAGGAGGCATCGTTCGAGCGCAGGGTGCATAGCTACCAGCAGTATCAGGGAGAGAAGCTTCGACGCAGGTTTAACGCTCTCTCCTACTACCGCCTAAGCGAGGCTGTCGACTCGCACAACATAGCGCGTGGTAGAGGCGGCATCGAGCAGGCGTTGCAGCAAATCGAGGCACACACGCTCATCGTCGCCATTTCGTCGGACATACTCTTTCCGCCCGAGGCACACGAGCCCTTGCGTCGCCATATCGCCCGCAATAGCTACCACCTTATAGAGTCGGAGTTTGGCCACGATGGTTTCCTCGTGGAGCATGAGAAACTAAATACAATAATTGATAACTTTATAAATATAAGATAGATATGAAAAATTTGAATATAGGTCTTTTTGGCTTTGGTAATGTTGGTCGTGGTCTCTACGACGTGCTTAACCGCATCAACTCCAACAATGTGCATATCAAGCGCGTTTGCGTGCGTGACATCAACAAGGAGCGTGGCGTAAATGCCCAGTTCACCAACAACCCCGACGACATCTTCGAGGATAAGGATATCAACCTCATTGTCGAGGTTATTGACGATGCCGAGGCAGCATACGATATCGTTAAGCGCGCCCTTAAGAGCCGCATCCCTGTGGTATCGGGCAATAAGAAGATGCTCGGCCACCATATCATCGAGCTTATCGACCTTCAGGAGCAGTACAACACAGCTCTCCTCTACGACGCATCGGCGTGTGGCTCGATCCCTGTTATCCGCAACCTCGAGGAGTACTACGACAACGACCTCCTTTGCTCGGTGAAGGGTATCCTCAACGGCTCCTCCAACTTCATCCTCTCGAAGATCTTCAACGAGCATATGTCGTACAACGATGCCCTCAAGCTTGCGCAGGACTTGGGCTTCGCCGAGAGCAACCCAACGCTCGACATCGATGGCTGGGACTCGCTCTATAAGCTGATTATCATCACTATGCACGCCTTCGGTGTCTATGTTGCACCAGAGGAGATCTTGACATATGGTATCTCTACGATGAACGATGCCGATATTCGCTTTGCTCACGAGAAGGATCGTCGTATAAAGCTTGTCGCTCATGTCGAGAAGGTCGACGATCGACTTATCATGTGCGTATTGCCACAACTTATCTCACGCAATAAGTATATCTATGGCGTCGAGGACGAGTTCAATGGCGTGGTTATCAAGGGCTTGTTCTACGATAAGCAGTTTATGTTCGGTCGCGGTGCTGGTGGTCACCCCACAGGCTCGGCAGTGTTGAGCGATATCACCGCTTGCGCCTATAACTATCGCTACGAGTATAAGAAGCGTAACGACTCGGTGCTTCCAAAGTATACCACCGACCACACCTTCCGCGTCTACTTCCGCTATAAGAGTGCCGAGCAGCGTAACTTGCTCAACTTCCTCAAGATACGCGAGCAGTATAGCTCCGATGAGTTCAACTATATCGTGGGCGATGTAACCCTTGCCAACCTCAAGGCGCACCAGGAGGAGTTGCGCGTTAAGGATTGCTTCGTAGCTGCCTACCCGATAGACTAATTAGTAAAGAGTAGAGAGGAATTAGTAATATTTCGCTCCGATGGAGCGACTATGGCTGGGTATTTAATGAGGTTTTAAGGAAGTTAGTGATTTTTGAAGTGACCTCAAAAGTTTGAACAAAAAACTTTTGAGGTCACTTCATTATTATACAGTTTCCTTATTATTACCGCAAAGAGGTTGCGATACACTGTTATCGCGAAAATTGCATTAATAGACCACTCTAACATCAACCATCGACAAATAAAGTCTTCTATATATTTGCATTACTGCGTATTACTTATTAACTTGCGACGAAGAAAGCATGATCTTGATATACCAACAGAAGATGTAAATTACCTATTTGATATATACGAACGCGTTGAGGCGCAAATAAATAGCAGTACAAACAACAATTAAAAACACTATATTATGATACGACTTATTTACACACTGATATTCAGTGCGATGATTATTACATCATGTGAAAAGCCTGCTCCAGAACCATCTGTAGAGCCCGAGACTCAACTCACCGATATAGATATGTCAAACGAGAATGATGATGCATTCTATACCTATTTTCGTTTTGTTAATGAAACTGGGGTTCCTATTTACATGATATTTTTTGAAAGGGGATTTGATAGCGGAGAGTGGCTTTGGATTGACCCTTACTTTGATGCCGTGTACAGGATATCGTCTTGGACTAACTTCTTTACCATCAATGAGAAAATGTATAATTTTGAAGTATACTACAACAAAGAACCAGGTAAAGAACCAGAGGCTATTACCGAAGATGAAGCAACTGGACTGTTAGATGAAAATTTGTGGCGCGTAGAGCAGGTTGACGAGAACTCAATGATTAGAACATTTGTGTTCACAAAACAGATGTACAAAGAGGCCCTAGAGGGTGCTAAGGAGTAATAAACTTTTACAGTTGGAAGGAAAAAAGTCTTCTAATAAGTCTGAAGATACAACGCTCGGCAAAAAAATATAGGGTCGTTAGGTTGAACGACCCTATATTTATGTCCTATGCAAAGGCATATGCTGTGGCTATTTTGAAGCTGCAAGAAATATCACCCCAATTAGCGGAACATACTTTGTAGATAGAAGGCTGCAGATACAACGCTCGGCAAAAATCCCGACGATGGGCTGTACTGACGTACTGCTCATTGTCGGGACTTTTTGTTAGCAGCAGTAGATGTCTGCCTTATCTCTACAAAGTGCGGAGGAATGATGATACATTCTTCTCGATGCGTGCCTCTACGTCGTCAGACTCAGCGCGCACGAACTTCTCACCTGTTACAGCCTCGTAAAGCTCGATGTAACGCTCGGTGATGCCGGCAACAACCTCCTCGGTCATCTCGGGCACCTGCTGACCCTCCTGACCCTGGAAGCCATTCTCCATGAGCCACTCGCGAACAAACTCCTTAGAGAGCTGCTTCTGCTTCTCGCCCTTAGCAAGACGCTCCTCGTAGCCCTCCTTATAGAAGTAGCGCGATGAGTCTGGGGTGTGAATCTCATCCATAAGGTAGATCACGCCACTCTTCTTGCCGAACTCATACTTGGTATCAACGAGGATAAGACCCATCTTCTCGGCAATCTCGGTACCGCGCTGGAAGATGGCGCGTGTGTATGCCTCGAGCTGCTCATACTCCTCGCGAGATACGAGACCCTGAGCGATGATCTCCTCCTTTGAGATATCCTCATCGTGACCCTCGTCAGCCTTTGTTGTTGGGGTGATGATAGGCTCTGGGAACTTCTGGTTCTCGACCATGCCCTCTGGCATCTCCACACCACAGATGGTGCGCTTGCCCGCCTTATACTCACGCCACGCATGACCTGAGAGGTAGCCGCGGATGACCATCTCCACCTTATATGGCTCGCAGCGGTGACCTACGGTGACCATTGGATCGGGCACAGCTATCTTCCAGTTAGGGAGGATGTCGGTTGTTGCATCGAGGAACTTGGCAGCAATCTGGTTAAGTACCTGACCCTTAAATGGAACGCCCTTTGGGAGCACCACGTCGAAGGCTGAGATACGGTCAGATACGACCATTACAAGGTAGTCGTCGTTGATGTTATATACATCGCGCACCTTGCCCACATAGTGACCCTTCTGACCCTCAAACGAGAAGTTGTTCTTTACAATCGCTTTCATGTTTATTTGGTATTAGTTATTTCTAAAATGCAAAGATAGGAAATAATTGTGAAAGTAGATAGTGGTAGTGGCGAAAAAATATTCAAGCGAGGGGTGAAAAATATCTATTTTTATATTTTTTATAGTCGGGCATATTTAATTTGTAATTTTTTAGTATATTTGCGGACAATATATACGTAAGTATATAGTTTGTAGATTTTTTGTGTGGTGTGCGAATTGACGCTGGGAGACTATTATAAAGGGTTTTTTAGCCTAAGATTTGTGTGCCACATGGGGTTTATTAACTACTAATACTTTATTGCTTAATGGTGAATTCAAATTACATCATCGAGATTAAAAACATCACTAAGACGTTCCCCGATAAGGTTGTTCTCGACGATGTCAGTTTGTCAGTAAAGAGGGGCGAGTTTTTGACTATTCTTGGACCCTCGGGTTGTGGCAAGACAACATTACTGCGTCTTTTGGCGGGCTTCAACACCGCTACTAAGGGCGAAATCAACATCGCTGGTGAGGCTATGACCAACGTGCCTCCCCACAAGCGCCCCGTGAATACGGTATTCCAGCGCTACGCCCTATTCCCAAATTACAATGTCTACGACAATATCGCCTTCGGTCTGAAGCTTCAGAAGGTCGATAAGAAGGAGATCGAACAGCGCGTAAAACGAGCTCTTAAGATGGTGGGTATGACCGACTACGAACACCGCGATGTGCAGTCGCTATCGGGTGGTCAGCAGCAGCGTGTGGCTATCGCTCGCGCCATCGTCAACCGTCCTCAGGTATTGCTCCTCGATGAGCCATTGGCGGCTCTCGATCTAAAAATGCGTAAGGATATGCAGATGGAGCTAAAAGAGATGCACAAGAACCTTGGCATCACCTTCGTATACGTCACCCACGACCAGGAGGAGGCGCTAACGCTATCGGATACTATCGTGGTGATGAACGAGGGTGTCATCCAGCAGATTGGCACTCCTACCGACATCTACAACGAGCCATGCAACGCCTTTGTTGCCGACTTCATCGGTGAGAGCAACATCCTCAACGCCACGATGGTCAAGGATCGCCTTGTGCGCTTCATGGATAAGGAGTTCGAGTGTATCGACGAGGGCTTCGGCGAGAATACCCCTGTGGATGTTGTCATCCGCCCCGAGGATGTATATATCATCCGCAATGCCGAGGCTGCGATGTTCCATGGCACTGTGCGCTCGTGCATCTTCAAGGGCGTACACTACGAGATGTTCGTTGACACGCCTGATGGCTATGAGATACAAATTCAGGACTACAACTGCTTCGAGCCCGGCACCGAGGTGGGCATGATGATTAAGCCTGCCGACATACACGTCATGCGCAAGGAGCGCACCGAGAACCATGTTGAGGGTGTTATGGTGGATGCCACACACGTTGAGATCCTTGGCGAGACCTTCGAGTGCGAGGCTGTTGATGGCATCAACGCTGGCGATAGCGTCGATGTAGCCTTCGACTTCTCGGCCGTGGAGCTTACCGATGATCCCGACGATGGTATGTCGTGGGGTACAATACGCTTCATCCTCTATAAGGGCGACCGCTACCACCTCACCATACGCACTGACGAGGGCGAGGATATCTATGTCGACACACACGACGTGTGGGAGGATCTGGATGAGGTAGGTATCAACATTGCGCCTTCAGCACTACGCATTACTAAGAAGTAATCTAAAGGCTTGAAGATTAAGAATGGGTAAAATTATAAAATTCTTTTCACGACGCCGCACCTGGAGTCTGCCCTACGTACTCTTCTTGGCAGTATTCGTAGTGGCACCTTTGGTGCTTATCATGATCTACGCCTTTCAGTCGGAGGAGGGTGGCTTCTCGCTGATGAACTTCGAAAAGTTCATACACCAGCGCGAGGCGATGAACACCTTCATCTACTCGATAGGCATAGCACTGATAACCACGCTCATATGTATCCTTTTAGGCTACCCTGCGGCATACATACTATCGCGAATGCACGCCTCAACAGCCCGTGTTGTTGTCATGCTCTTTATCCTCCCGATGTGGATAAATGTGCTTGTGCGTACGCTTGCGACAGTGGCACTCTTCGACTTTTTGACTCTACCTCTTGGCGAGGGGGCACTCATCTTTGGCATGGTATATAACTTCCTGCCATTCATGATCTACCCTATCTACAACGTCCTACAGAAGATGGATCGCTCGCTCATTGAGGCTGCCGAGGACCTTGGCGCTACGCCACGCCAGGTATTCACCAAGGTTATCTTCCCACTATCTATGCCCGGCATTGTGAGTGGTGTGATGATGGTATTCATGCCAACAATCTCGACCTTCGCCATTGCCGAGCTGCTCACGATGAACAACATCAAGCTCTTCGGTACCACCATCCAGGAGAATATCAATAATGGTATGTGGCACTATGGCGCAGCATTGTCGTTCATCATGCTTGTAATCATTGGTCTAACCACGCTCTTCACCGACTCGTCGGATGAGAATAGCGCTAACGATGGAGGCTTGCTATAACTATGAAACGTATCTTTTCAAGAGGCTATCTACTACTGTTGTTAGTGATGCTCTATGCGCCGATCATCATCATCGCCATCTTCTCGTTCACCGAGTCTAAGGTATTGGGCAACTGGACAGGCTTCTCGACCGAGCTATACTCATCGCTCTTCTCGGGCGGTGTTAGCGATAGACTTATCGTGGCCATCGAGAACACCTTTATCATCGCTCTTACGGCGGCTGTAGTATCGACCGTGCTTGGTACTATCGCTGCCATAGGCATCAACGACCTGCGCTATCGCAAGCGTCGTGCCATCAACTTCGTGAATAATATCCCAATCCTCAACCCCGATATTATCACAGGTATCTCACTCTTCCTGCTCTTCGTATCGTTGGGCGTAACACAGGGCTATGCGACAGTGATCCTTGCACATATCGCCTTCTGTACCCCCTATGTGGTACTGAGCGTTATGCCACGCCTTGTGCAGATGAACCCCAATATCTACGAGGCGGCGTTGGACTTGGGTGCTACGCCTATGCAGGCGATGCGTCACGTCATCATCCCCGAGATTCGTCCGGGCATGATTTCGGGCTTCATCCTCGCCTTCACGCTCTCTATCGATGACTTTGCGGTGACCATCTTTACGAATGGTACCGATGGTTTGGAGACGCTATCGACGTTCATCTATGCCGATGCTCGCAAGGGTGGTCTTACGCCTGAGCTACGCGCCCTCTCGACAATCATCCTTGTTGTGGTGCTGATACTCCTTATCGTGGTGAACTATCGCGCCACACGCCAGGCTAAGCGTGCCGAGGAGCAGGCTAAACAGATTAAAAACTATTCACGCCGATGAGAGAACTTACTTCATACATAGTACGTAGCCTACTGCTTGTCGCTACGTTTGGGCTCTTCACCACATCGTGTAACGAGCCACCTCGCGAGGAGATCCTCAAGGTCTATAACTGGGGTGACTACATCGACGAGGAGCTTATTGCTGAGTTCGAGGAGTGGTATGAGCAGCAGACAGGAACACCTGTGAAGGTTGTCTACCAGACCTTCGATATTAATGAGGTGATGCTCGCCAAGATTGAGAAGGGCGAGGCGGACTTCGACGTGGTATGCCCCTCGGAGTATATCATCGAGCGCATGATGCGCAACGACCTGCTGCAGCCTATCGTCACCGAGGAGTGGCTTAAGGATATCGAGGCTACAGGCACGGAGAACTACTTAGGCTGCGTGTCGCCATATATCATCAATCAGTTCAGCCATATCACTGCACCCGAGGGTCACAACCCTAACGACTACTCCGTGGGTTATATGTGGGGTACTACGGGTATCCTCTATAATACCGAGTATGTCAAGGCTGAGGAGGCTGAGTCGTGGGATTTGATGTTCAACGAGAGGCTGAAGGATAAGATCTTAGTCAAGGATGCCTTCCGCGATGTATACTCGCCCATGCTCGTCTATGCCAAGACGCTGGAGGCGCGCAAGGCTGGTATCCTCGATAGCGATGAGACACTGCCACTCAACCGAGAGGCAGCCGAGGGTCGCGAGAAGCTCTTCAATGAGAGGGGTGAGCTATTGGTGCCAACCATCGAGGAGTTGATGTTCGACTCGTCGGATGAGTCTATCGCCCTTGTTGAGGGCTACCTCAAGCAGATGAAGAGGCTTGTGGCGGGCTGGGAGGCCGACTTCGGCAAGGAGATGATGACCCAGGAGAAGGCGTGGATAAACCTCATGTGGAGCGGCGATGCCGTATGGGCTATCGAGGAGGCTGCCGAGGTAGGCGTAAGTCTCGACTATGCCGTACCTAAGGAGGGTAGCGTCGTATGGTTCGATGGCTGGGTGATACCTAAGTATGCTAAGAACACACGCGCGGCACGCTACTTCATCAACTTCATGTGTAAGCCCGAGAATGCTGTGCGCAATATGGATGCTACGGGCTATGTGAGCGTCATCGGCACTGCCGAGACCCTCGAGGCTATGGACTATCGCGGTCCTATACTCGTCGAGATGGATGAGCTACTGGCTGAGATTGACGAGTGTAGCGACGAGGCACAAAAAGGTGAGCTTCAGGCACGCTTCGATAAGTTGAAGGGTGAGTTGGAGGCTACCATCGCGGAGAACGACCCTGTCGACCTAAGCTACTTTTTCAAGGACGCTGAGGGTAATCCATTAAGAATTGAGTATGCGTGTGGCTACACTATAAGTGCCGACAGCGCACTTGTCGACCCAATCATGTATCCCGATCAGTCGGTCATCGACCGTTGCGCGATGATGCATGATAGCGGCGAGCAGACCGATAAGATGCTTGAGATGTGGTCGCGCGTCAAGGGTGATAACCTCTCGCCAACGATGCTATATGGCATTATCATCTTCTTCTCAGCACTCCTCATATGGGGTATATGGCGCAAGATTGCGAAACGTCGCAAGCTCAACAAGATGCGAAAGCGCCGTAAGCACAGCGAGAAAGCGAATAAATAGAGTACTAACTAATAACACATAAGAACGATGACAAGAAGGATTTTTCTTCTCCTTGCCACCATTGCGCTTGCAGTATCGGCGCAGGCAACAACCATTGATACTGACACAACCCTAACACCTACACCCACAACGTCTCTTCCAACGGATAGCGGGGAGGAGAGCGACGATGAGGAGGGTCTCTTTTGGTGGGAGGCGGGTGCTAACATCGCATCCAACTACCTATGGCGTGGTTACGACCAGTCATACTCGGGTAAGATGTTCGACCCCTCGATACAGCCCAGCGTGACACTAGGCTTGGGAGCTTTCTACCTCGATTTGTGGCTCAACGTGTCGCCCATAAGCCAGTACCAGGAGTTCGATATGACCCTCGGCTTCGACTACAAGAACCTCTCTATCACCATCTACGATGTGTGGTGTGGCGTGGGCTCCGACTTCTGGAAGAACGACTTCTTGGATGGCGCGAACCACAACCTTACGGCGACTATCGACTATACATTCTTCGACCGCTTGCGTCTGCACTGGGGTACAACCTTCATCCACTCTGCCGACTGGCTCTACGACGAGAATGGCGAGCGTCTGCGCCGTGCCTTCTCTTCATACTTCGAGGTGGCATACAAGCAGCCTGTGAAGGATCTCTTCGACATCGAGGTTGTTGCAGGTGCTTCGCCCTGGACAGGTCCATTCTGGACTGCAGGTCCTCAGATATTCGAGGATGGCGAGTACTTCCTCAACTACGACGATAAGAACCCTCCCGTTACGGGCTTCAACGTCACCAACCTAAGCCTCACCCTCAGCCGTGAGTTCGAGGTGGGCTGCGCTACGTTCCCCGTGAATGTGGGCTACACCTACAACCCTACTACCAACCGCCACTATGCCCTCATTAAGGCTGGCGTATCTTTCTAACCGCGCATATATAATTGATTTATTATGATACGAACCCTAAAAACTATTCTCGCTGCAACATTCATGGTGTTGGCGGTGAGCGGCGTTAGCGCCTCGGAGCCCGAGGCCATAGAGCCAAACTACAACCTTGCAGAGCAGTTCTCGCCTGCACGTATGCGTCGCCTTGTGCCACAGACAATGCTCCAGGCTAACTGGTTTGAGTCGAGCAATAAGTTCTGGTATAAGTGGCAGACAGTGAACGACATCCACTACTACATCGTAGACCCAGCATCGGGCAAGAAGAGCGAGATGTGGGCTATGAGCGACCTTGCAGAGAAGGTGACCATGGCCACCAACTACCCCTTCGATGCTCAGCACCTACCCATCGAGAACATTAAGCTCGAGGAGGACAAGTATGTGCTCTTCGACATCGCACCTCACAAGGTGATGGTCGAGAACAATGTCTATGCACCTAAGGATGACGAGGGCAAGGCATTGGTTTTCCACTTCAAGTGGGACATCGCTAAGCAGTCACTCGAGAAGATCGAGGAGAGGGAGAAGCGTATCCCCGAGTGGGCTAACGTATCGCCCGACGGTCGCATTGCCGTATACCAGAAGAACAACAACCTTTGGTATATGTCGATGGAGGATGTGGAGAAGTTGGCGAAGGATCCTAAGGATGAGACTATCACCGAGTATCAGATTACTACCGATGCCGAGGAGAACACCGCCTACCACTGGTTTGAGGACTGCATCGAGCAGATTAAGCCCGATGAGCGCTACCGCGTATACTTGCAGTGGTCGCCCGACTCTAAGCACTTCGCCACAGTGCGTAGCGATGTGTCGGCACTCAAGGACTTCTGGGTAATCAACATCCTCAAGGAGCGCCCTGAGCTATTTACATATAAGTACCAGATGCCTGGCGAGGAGAGCCCTAAGTTCTGGTTGGAGATCTTCGACACCGAGAAGTTCGAGCGCCGCGAGGTCGATATGTCGAAGTATAAGGAGCAGATGCTCTTCATCGCACCTAAGCCAGCCACACACGCCGACCGCTACAAGCGTCCTATGCGCTCAGTATGGCAGGGCGACAACACCAAGTTCTACGTCATCCGTCAGAGCCGCGACATTAAGCGTGCCGACCTCTGCGTGGTGGATGTGGCTACGGCTACGGCCAAGGATGTTGTCGTGGAGCAGATGAACACCTCTATCGAGTGGCAGATGCCTCACCTCATCAGCGGCGATAAGGAGTGCATACAGTGGTCAGAGCGCACAGGCTGGGCACACCTCTACCGCTATAGCGTCGATGGCAAGCTTGTAAATCAGATTACTAAGGGCGAGTGGCACGTATCTGAGGTGCTGGGCGTGGATGATGCTAAGCGCGTTATCTACTTCACCGCTACGGGCTACAACAAGGATGAGAACCCATACTACTTGCACCTCTTCCGCGTGAACTACGACGGTACGGGCCTCAAGCAGCTCGACCCTAAGGGCTTCAATGGCACCTTCTCGCTCTCGGACGACAAGCGTTACTTCGTTACTAACTACTCACGCGTGGATGCTGCACCTAAGTCGGAGCTTTACACCACCGATGGCAAGCGCGTCATGGAGCTTGAGAGCGTGGACCTCGAGCCATTGTTCGCTATTGGCTACCAGTATCCTGAGACCTTCGTTGTGAAGGCTGCCGATGGTATCACCGACCTCCATGGCGTGATGTATAAGCCTTACGACTTCGACCCTAACAAGAAGTATCCTATCATCGAGTACGTCTACCCAGGTCCTCAGACCGAGGCTGTGGAGCAGTCATGGTATCAGCCTTTGGTGCGTACCGACCGCCTTGCACAGATGGGCTTCATCGTAATCACCGTTGGTAACCGCGGTGGTCACCCCGACCGCTCGAAGTGGTATCACAACTACGGCTACGGCAACTTGCGCGACTACGGCTTGAAGGATAAGGTTGTTGCAGCGCAGCAGCTCGCAGCACGCCACAGCTTCATCGACATCGAGCGTGTAGGTATCCATGGTCACTCTGGTGGTGGCTTCATGTCTACCGCAGCCATCCTTATGTACCCCGACTTCTTCGACGTGGCGGTGTCATGTGCTGGTAACCACGACAACAATATCTACAACCGCTGGTGGAGCGAGAAGCACCACGGCATCATGGAGCGAGAGAAGGATGGTGAGATTATCTTCGAGTATCAGATCTCGGCTAACCACGAGATAGCATCACGCCTTAAGGGTAAGCTTCTGCTTGTGCATGGCGACATCGATGAGAACGTGCATCCTGGTTGCACACTCCGCGTTGTTGATGCTCTCATCCGTGCAAACAAGCGCTTCGATATGTTGCTCTTGCCTGGTCAGCGCCACGGCTTTGGCGACATGAACGAGTACTTCTTCTGGCGCATGGCGGACTACTTTGCCGAGCACCTCTTGGGCGAGTGTCAGACATCGACCGATATTCCACAGCTCAACAACGACCTATAAAAGATAAGCTCCAAAAGTTTGAACTTTTGGGGCTTACTTTTTAATGAGTAGTGAGTAAAGAGTAGTTAGTAATGGTGTTGCTCCTGCGGAGCAATTTGGTTAGGGTACAAGGGGTATTAGGGGTGATAGGGGTACTAGGGGCTGACTATCAAGTCGCTATCAAAAAAACACCCCTTAGATCCCTCAGACCCCTCAGACCCCTTCTCAATCGCTCTTCCGGAGCGAAATATTACTAATTACTCTTTACTAATTACTAATTTTTTTGTACCTTTGTCACGATATAGCCATATCACACACAAAATCGAAAATAGTAACAAAAGATAATATACAATGGCAGTTGAATTAAAAGATCTTACCAAGAGCGATGAGAACTATTCGCAGTGGTACAACGACTTGGTTATTAAGGCTGGCTTGGCAGAGAACTCTGCTGTGCGCGGATGTATGGTAATTAAGCCCTATGGCTATGCTATATGGGAGAAGATGCACGATGTGTTGGACAAGATGTTCAAGGAGACAGGTCATGAGAATGCCTACTTCCCACTCTTCATCCCCAAGTCATTCTTCTCGCGCGAGGCAAGCCACGTGGAGGGCTTCGCTAAGGAGTGCGCCGTGGTGACACACTATCGTCTTAAGAACGACGAGGAGGGCAAGGGTGTTGTTGTGGACCCTGCAGCACGCCTCGAGGAGGAGCTTATCGTGCGCCCAACGTCGGAGACAATCATCTGGAACACATACAAGAACTGGATCACCTCATACCGCGACCTACCTATCCTCTGCAACCAGTGGGCTAACGTGGTGCGTTGGGAGATGCGCACACGCCTCTTCTTGCGTACTGCCGAGTTCTTGTGGCAGGAGGGTCACACCGCACACGCCACAGCCGAGGAGGCTATCGAGGAGACAGAGCGCATGATTAACGTCTACAAGACCTTCGCCGAGGAGTGGATGGGCGTGCCTGTTATCGTGGGTCACAAGTCACCTAACGAGCGCTTCGCAGGTGCCGTCGACACCCTCACCATCGAGGCATTGATGCAGGATGGCAAGGCATTGCAAAGCGGTACATCGCACTTCCTCGGTCAGAACTTCGCCAAGGCATTCGACGAGCAGTACACCTCAAAGGAGGGTAAGCAGGAGTACGTATGGGCAACATCATGGGGGGTATCTACCCGCTTGATGGGAGCCTTGATCATGGCTCACTCCGACAATAACGGTCTTGTGTTGCCTCCAAAGTTGGCACCTATACAGGTTGTCATGGTGCCTATCTACAAGGGCGAGGAGCAGCGCCAGGAGGTTGTTGCACGCCTCGAGCAGATGGCCAAGGAGCTTCGCGCCAAGGGCGTATCTGTTAAGGTCGATGCTCGCGACAACGTACGCTCAGGCTTCAAGTTCGCCGAGTATGAGCTCAAGGGTGTTCCTGTGCGCTTGGCACTCGGTCCACGCGACTTGCAGAATGGCACTATCGAGCTTGCACGCCGCGACACTCTCACCAAGGAGGTTGTATCTATGGAGGGTCTCACCGAGCGCATCGTGACGCTTCTCGACGATATCCAGGCCAACATCTTCCAGAAGGCTCTCGACTACCGCAACTCAATGATTACGGAGGTTAACTCATGGGAGAAGTTCCAGCAGGTATTGAACGAGAAGGGCGGCTTCATCTCGGCACACTGGGATGGTACACCTGAGACCGAGCAGGCCATCAAGGAGGCTACCAAGGCAACCATCCGCTGCATCCCTATGGATGTTAAGGAGGAGGAGGGCACCTGCGTATTCTCGGGCAAGCCATCGAAGTTCCGCGTGTTGTTCGCCAAGAGCTACTAACAGAGAGCAGCAAGGGTTATTCCTAATATAGAGCGCCCAGGGTAGTACACCGAAGTACCATCCTGGGCGTTACTATTGATATAATTACTAATTACTCTTTACTAATTACTACTGGTGCGATAAATTTCGCAAAGCAGTAGTTAATTGATTAAATATAAGTTAGTTATAAGCGTTCTTTGATTTTTTGATTTGAAATTGTTGATTGTATTTTTGTGGGATAAACCCTAAAATTATGCATT
>JAZOLM010000087.1:0-6329 GCA_045652985.1 Alistipes sp.
CCCTCCTAATTCATCCCCCCCGCAAAAAATCCGCCCTCTCCATGATGCGGGTATTAAAATTAATACCCACGACTCTAAAGCAGAGACCATGGGACCGAGAGACCGAGAGACCGAGAGACCAAGCGAAGACACTATCATATCCCCCCACCAACCACAGCAGCACCCCATGATGCGGGTATTAAAATTAATACCTGCGACTCTAAGGCAGAGACCCTAAGACCGAAGGAGCAAGCGAAGACACTATCATATCCCCCCACCTACCACAGCATCCTCCCCCATGATGTGGGTATTAAAAAAGATACCCGCGGTTGAGGAGGGTTAGATGGGGTTTAAGGGGTGATAGGGGTACGAGGGGCTGGCTATCAACGTCGCTGATAAACTTCACTTTCACTAATCTGCCCCATATCCCCCTCAGACCCCATAGACCCTACATCGTTCAGCTCCCCCTCACCCACCGCCTCACCACCCACATAACGCGGGTATTAAAATTAATACCCGCGACTCTAAGGCAGAGACCCTAAGACCGAGGGAGCAAGCTAAGACACTATCATATTCCCCCACCTACCACAGCATCCTCCCCCATGATGCGGGTATTAAAAAAGATACCCGCGGTTGAGGAGGGGTAGATGGGGTTTAAGGGGTGATTGGGGTACAAGACACAGCTCCAATTATAAAGTGAAGGGGTGGGTAGTTCCGCTGCGCTATGGGTGGAGCCGCTTGCTACGCAAGCTCTGGGTAAAGCCGTGCGCAGAGCGCACTATGGGTAGAGTAGGTATTTTCCCCAGAGCGCAGCGGAACTCCTCAGAGCAAAGCAGCATTACCCATGATGCCTCATGGTCGCCCCCCATCATCACCTATATAAATATACACGCGCGTTCACTTTTTGCATCGCAGTTTTCTGCTTTCAACTTTTTTTCTTACCTTTGCCTCGACTTTTAGACCAAACGTCTGCAAGCGTGGGCGTTGTGTCAGAGATTTATTTACTAATTTATACAACGTACTTATATGAAGCACGCTTATGTATTCCCCGGCCAGGGCTCACAGGCAGTAGGTATGGGTAAGGATATCTACGACAATGTACCCGAGGCTAAAGAACTTTTTGAGAAGGCAAACGAAATTCTCGGCTTCCGCATCACAGATATTATGTTCGCTGGCACCCCTGAGGAGCTAAAGCAGACAAAGGTAACGCAGCCCGCGGTATTCCTACACTCGGTAATCCTCGCAAAGGCTCTCGGCGTGAAGCCCGATGCCGTTGCAGGTCACTCGCTCGGCGAGTTCTCAGCCCTTGTGGTGGCGGGTGCTCTATCGTTCGAGGATGGTCTTAAGCTCGTCTCTAAGCGCGCCATGGCGATGCAGAAGTGCTGCGAGCAGCAGCCAGGAGGCATGGCAGCGGTCCTCGGCCTCGACGACAAAACTGTGGAGGATGTATGTGCATCGGTAGACGGCGTGGTGATTGGCGCCAACTACAACTGCCCAGGTCAGCTCGTTATCTCAGGCGCTGATGCCGCGGTGGATGAGGCTTGCGCAAAGCTCAAGGAGGCAGGTGCACGTCGCGCCTTGCGTCTCCCTGTGGGTGGCGCGTTCCACTCGCCACTTATGGAGCCAGCACGTCAGGAGCTCGAGGCAGCCATCGCCGAGGCTCAGTTCATGACTCCTACATGCCCTGTATATCAGAATGTTGACGCCCTTCCATACACCGACGCGGAGGCTATCAAGAAGAACCTTATAGCGCAGCTCACAGCCCCTGTGCGCTGGACGCAGATCGTCGAGAAGATGCTCGAGGATGGCGTAACGGAGTTCACAGAGGTAGGTCCAGGCAACGTGCTCAAGGGTCTTGTGTCGAAGGTAAGTGCAGAGGTGAAGGCTGAGTCTATCTCGACGTTGTAGTAACGGGGGTGTCCGCAAAATTTTGTCGGACACCCTTCTATTTTATATATGTATACCAATCATTTGACCGCCCCTTTTGGTCGTTTCACCCCCAGGGAGCATTGACGTTTATGCTTCGTGGCATTTTTTGTAAATCGCTGATTGGCATGCTGTTTGCAAGATAAATTCGTGGAATATCGAGAAATGGGCGGAGCATGGAGCACGGATATCAGATTTTGCTGAATGAAATAATTTTTATACCTTGCAATCGAAAACAAAAGTTTAACTCTAAAAAATGTACTGCCTATCGAAGGAATTCTACTCTGAACTAACTTAAAATAAGAGAGTATGAACGTTAATGTATTAAGCGACCGCGTGCTGCTTAATAACTATCTTGCAGGTGATAGGAGTGCTATATCCGAACTTATAGAGCGCCACTCAAAGCGAGTGCGTAGCTACATAGCCATGATGGTCAGGGATGAGGCCATCGCCGATGATATCTTCCAGGAGACATTTATCAAGGCGGTGAGGGTCATCGACGAGGGACGTTATGTCGACACGGGCAAGTTCCTATCGTGGGTGTTGCGCATAGCTCATAACCGCGTGTTGGACTACTTCCGTCGCGAGAAGGCGAGCCGTCAGATCAACGAGTCGGAGGCCGGCTACGATATGCTCGGAACGCTGCGCATATCTGAGCCAACAACCGAGGATGAGATTGTCCATGGCGAGGTGGAACGTGCTGTGCGTGAGCTTATTGCAGAGCTACCCGAGGAGCAGCGTGAGGTGGTGCGTCTGCGCTACTACTCGAAGCTATCGTTCCAGGAGATTGCCGAGCATACCGAGGTAAGTATCAACACAGCCTTGGGGCGTATGCGTTATGCGCTCATCAATCTTCGTCGAATGATTAAGGAGCGAAACATAGTGCTCAGTTAGAAAGCCGTCTAACAAGGTTATTTCCTCGTTGCACTTCTCTTCGAAATGCTCATTTACGCCGAGTAAACTGCGTTTTCTCAGACTTCGTGCGCCTAAAACTAACTCTTGTTATACGACTTCTAAACAAAGGAGGGGAGTTAACAAAAATTGTTGCCCCCCCAGTAAAAAAAGTTTTCATCTTGCACAATAATCGACACAGTACCCCGTTTTAATTGTGGAAAATCAACTAAATCGGGTGCCTATGGGAGATATTGACGATCGAATAATAAAACTTTTTAGCGAGGAGGATTTGCTCCTTAATGATGTGGTACAAGGGGATAATGAACTGCTATTTTTAGACACTTTTCTTGCCGATATTAACAAGTATAAGGAGGATGTAGATGCGTAAGAAGACCCCTTAAATTGACCCTTGGCGGCGCATATTTTCGAAAATATGCGCCGCTCTTTTTTGCTATATATTTGTGGTCAATTGTGGTTATTTTGTGGTTATATTTCCTTGAATATTACCACCTTTTTCAATGATAATTTTGGCTCAATTGTTGAAAAAAGAGTGTGAAATAGTTTGTAGTTTGTCGAAATTTTCATACCTTTGTATTGGTGTATGGATATACTTTTCAGCCATTGGTATAACCATTTGATTGTCAAGTATTTACCATTTGCCTATAAATAAATGTGCGAAGCAGTTTTACAGTGCAAGATTGTCGCTTGAAATGCAAGCATCAGAAATTTATTGTATGAAGTTGATGTCAATACGAAGATACATACTATCGTTGGCGGTAATTCTCTTATGCGCCATTTTGATGCCTGTCGAGGGTATTGCTCAGGATGCTCGTTTGCGCGAGACCTGGCAGACCAACGACCGTCATGGTATCTGTGTTGACTTCCGTGTCAACTCAACGAAGATCGACCCATCCTACATGGACAACGCCACGGTGTTGGATCGTATCGACTCGCTCTTCAACGTAATCTCGCACGACACGCTTGTGGAGATTGTCTCTGTGGAGTTCTGCGGCTCGGCATCGCCTGAGGGTCCGTCTGCTGTGAACCGTCGTCTCAGCCACGCCCGAATGACGGCATTGGAGGATATGGTCCGCGAGCGTCTCGACCTGCCTAAGGATATCGTTGTGCACAATGACCACTACATCGCATGGGATCACCTTATCGAGCAGGTAACGGCCGACTCGACACTCGAATATCGCGACAAGGTGCTCGAGATATTGAATACTGAGTATCCTGATGCAAGGGATTGGAACGACGCCATCGTCGATGGCCGCATCCCTCAGCTCAAGAAGTTGAACAACGGCGTTGTATGGCAGCAGCTCAACCAGCGCTACTTTGTGAACATGCGTAATGCGTGGTTTATCCTCGTTACGGTGCGTAAGAAGTTGCCCGAGCCTGAGCCAGAACCACAGCCTGAGCCAAAACCCGAGCCACAGCCTGAGCCAGAACCAGAACCAGAGCCCGAGCCACAGCCAGAGCCAGTGAAGCCTACGCCGCTGATGAATATCAAGATTAACGCAGTGGAGGCGGCAGCGCTGATTACCAACTTCGGTTTCGAGTGGCGCTTGACCCCATACCTATCGTTGGATGTTATGGGTCACTACTCGCCATACGACTACTTCAACGAGGCACGCAAGATCCGCGTCTTCGCCATCCAGCCCGAGGTGCGCTACTGGTTTGGTGAGTCTTTGGTGAAGGGTCACTTCATAGGCTTGCATGTTCCGGTTATCGGCTTCAACGTGCAGCTCGACAATAAGTTCCGCTATCAGGATCCTAACCGTGCGGTGTGGGGTGTCGGCGTGAGCTACGGTTATGCCATGCCTCTTGGCAAGAAGCAGAAGTGGGGCGTGGAGTTCACCATTGGTGTAGGTTATATGAATGTCGTTTACGATATATATGAGGGTGTGCATAATGGTAAGTACCTACGCACCGAGACCTACAACTACTTCGGTCCTACGCGTCTTGGTATCGACTTCTCATATCGTATCGACTACACTAAGAAGAAGGATAAGCAGAAGAGTCTCGGCGAGTAAGGGACGAGTGGAGAGAGGATAAAAAGTAGAGGAGAGAGGCGTTTTAATTAATGTTAGTGATTTGATGTTACGCAGACTTCGACATATCGTGATGATGCTCATGGCGCTACTTACGCTTGTAGGTTGCGACAAGACCATCCATGAATACCCCGGTGAGCAGCACCTAACGCTCACCGTGCGATGCTCTGTGGACCTCACGCCTCCCGAGTACTTCACCACTGTGGAGTGCGACCCCGAGACAGGTACTAACTATGTCGTTCGCGCTCAGAGCGTAGAGCCTCTGGGTACTCGCTTTAGCGAGCCTGTGTGCTTGCGTTATGTCATTGACCTATATCGCGTTTCAGCGTCACACTCTACGTTTGTCGAGCGTAAGGTGATCTTCGCGGATGTCGAGGACCCAAATCCTCAGGCTATAGCAACGTTCGACGTCGATGCCTCGAAGTATAAGGTACTCGTGTGGTGCGACTATGTGCAGGACGACGTACGCGAGGCGTGGTACTATAATACCGATGACCTGCGCAAGATTACCTACTCTGACGAGCCTGTCAAGGATAACAACGATAAGGATGTCTTTACCAATATGATTGACGTCGACCTTACGGATTACTACTACCTCGATGGTAAGTTCGAGATCGTCGAGGATGTAGACCTCCAGCGTCCTAAGGGTAGGTTTAAGGTTATCACCACCGATGTAGATGACTACGTCAAGAACGGCTCGGATATCAACGATATCACAGCTGTGGTTACCTATACACAGTATGTCTCTGCGGGTTATAATGTCGAGGATCAGAAGCCTAACTACTTCGAGCCTACGCGTACTTTTATCACCAACGCTAAGATGAACGACGACGGAGAGCTGGAGTTGTGCTACGACTACGTCTTCGTTAACGGTAAGCAGACAAACGTTAAGATTAACTTTAACTTCTACCGCGGCGATATCAGCGTGGGTGCCGATGGCGTCGTTACGGGTGAGGAGATTAGCCACTGGACAGGTATTGTAGTGCCTCTGAAGCGTAATATGGAGACTATTGTCGAGGGTCGTATGCTTACCACTAACTTCGGTACTGGTGGTTTCGGTATCGATCCTGGCTTCGAGGGCGAGACCGTGATTCCATGGGGCGACTAAGATTTATTAGTCGAGAGTAATTGGCAAATAGTACTTGTATCGCTCATTGTGGCGATTAGAATATAGATAGGGAGCTGCGCAGGTTACGCAGCTCCCTCTTGCTATTACTCAGTTTGAGCGAAATACTCCTATCCTATCGTCCCCATCTATCCGTAATACCCCTCGTACCCCTTCTTGGGGACCATGAGACCTCAAGACCGAGCGACCTTGAGACCACGAGACCGTAGGTCCCTGTCTCAAAATCGCAGGTATTAAAATTAATACCCGCGCTATGGGGGAATGAATTAGGATGGGGGCTCCTCTCTTGGCCTCGGCTCTAAAAACCGCGGGTATTATTTTTAATACCCACATTATGGAGGGGGCGGATTTTT
>JAZOLM010000088.1:0-19626 GCA_045652985.1 Alistipes sp.
TGTGGCGATCTACCTTTGTGTAACAACCTCGCTGATACCGTTTCCCTCTCTATTCTCAACGCTATAAAACAATGGTAGACTTATCTAAAATTAGTAATTTGTTAATTAGTAATTAGTAACAAAATTTATGAGCGCTGATGGCGCTCAACTATTACTAATTTCTCACTACTCTTTACTAATTGATTTGCGCCTCCTCAGGATGACGAGGTTTATAAACCTCGCGCGAAGCGCACCATACCTTTCACCTCTCACTTTTCACTTTATCATCGAAAAAGTAAGCCCTGGATGGTCGAACCATCCAGGGCTTTGTCGTGCGTCGTTGGCGCGTGGCTTACTTCGCAGTGAACTCTACGCCGTAGATCTCCTCGAACAACGCCTGAACGCGTGCGTGGTATGCCTCCTCAGAGTTGTCGTATGCCTCCTTGCGAACGATAGGCTTGATAACCTTTGACTCGTCGATTGTAAGAGGTGTCACTGAGTAGGTGCGCTGCTTAGCCTCAGGAGCCTTGCCCAACGCCTTAACAGGTGCTGATGCTGATGACTCAACAGCAACATTAGCCTTAGCAGCCTGTGCTGAAGCGCCCTTACGCTTGAGGACTACATCGCCACATACGCGTGGGTTAAGTGGTGTAGCCTGACCATACTGCAACTGTGCTACACATGGGTAGTAGGTCTCAGTAGCAGCGTTGCCATACTGGTCGGTGTAGTTGTAGACGATAGGCTTGATAGTAAGGGTGTTGCCATCCTCAGATACCTCAACAGGGAAGCGTGAATCCACGAGAAGGTTGCCTGAGTCGTCGTAAGCTGGAAAACCGAGGTATGACTTGTCGCCCACAGCCAACATATAGAATGTATAGTCGATACCGTAGTAGAATGCCGACATTGGGAACTCACGCTCGATGTTGATTGGCAACCATACGTTACCATCAGCGTCAATCTCGAAGTTCCACTTTGGACCGAAGTCGTAGAACATATCAGCAACAGTTGCTACAGAGAACTCCGATGAGATGAACAAGTCGTATGGAGTCTGGATTGTAGCGAGGTTGTAAGCAGGGTCTGTGAGGTTGTAACCGAGGCACAACAAGCGGTTGAAACCACGTGTACGCTGATTGTACTGCTTAGCCATCTGCAAGAACTCCTCGAACAACTCGTCGGTCTTGTCGCGGCTGATGCCCCACTCAGCGTAGAGGTCGTATACGCTCTCGTCGAGTGACTCTGGGTACTCGATGCCTGAAGCGATCTTCACGTATGATGAGTAGTTACCCACAGGCTGCCAGTAAGCCTCCTCAGTCTCGGTAGCTGCTACGTATGTCTGCATAGGTGCTGTAGCCTCCCACTCGCCGCAGAGGGTGGTGAAGAGCTCAGACTCTACGCGTGTAGGGAAGTTAGCGTTAGGTGTCTTAACCTCGGCAACAGCCTTAGTGTCTGCTGCGTCAGGGTTGTTAGACGAGCCCTCCCAGTTGTATGCAAGCACTGCAAGACGTGTTGTGGCGTTCTCGCGGCTCGATACTGTGAAGTTGAAGCCAGCCTCAGAGTTGATCTGCTCGATAGCAGTGAGGTCGTTGTGAAGAGCGTTACCCATACTCTTAAGAAGGTCGGTGTATGAGTACTCCTTAAGGATGTTGTCGAACTCACGAACATAGTTACAAGCGAAGTAGAGCTGTGTAATGTTGTTAGTGCCGTAGTTAGGGTTCTTGATGTTGAATGTAGCGGTGTATGGGTCGGTAGACTCAACAGGAGTTACGATAACCTCAGGCTTTGGAAGGGTAACCTCAGGCAATACGAAGGTTGTTGAGTTGAAGCACTGTGACATACCATCCTGATCGCCGATTCCAGCAACCATAACGCGGATAGTCTGACCAGCCATACCCTTAGTGTCAACGAACCAGCCGTTTGAACCCCACTCCTCAGCGTTGAGGTGAAGCTCAGTCACAGGATCCATTGTTGAGTGAGTACCGAATGACTGCATAGCGAAGTATGAGCCTACGAACCAACGCAAGTAATCCTCATTGTTGTCGATAAGTGGGAGGATCTGTGTCTCGTACTCAGACTCGGTGCAGATGAGGATGTTGTAGAGCAAGATATCCTCGTCAGCGCGGAAGGTAATAGTAGCATCGATAGGAGTCAAGTCTGTAACCTCGATAGCTACGTTACCCTCGGTTGTCTCAGGCTCAAGGGTGTCGATCTGCAGACGCTTGTAGAAGCCTGTCCAGTACTTCTCAGAGTCGTAAGCGTCGGTGTTTACCTCGTCAATCCAGCGTAGGAAGTCGTACAATGGGTTGTAGTAACCATTGCTCCAACCTGCAGGGAATGCCCAGATTGTGCGGTCGAGGTATGTCAACTCGTCGTAGTATGACTTAAGCTCGTAGACGCCGTCGCCATCCTCGTCAACATAGCATATACGCTCGTTAGGGTCATCCATATATGCATACTCACCAATGAGGAAGACGCCTGGCTCACCTGGAACCTTAGGATCTGCGTATGATGCACCGTCAGCGACAACATCGCCATTCTCATCACGCTCGTAGCTGTAGTACTCGTCGTAGCGGATGGTCTTATCCTCAGTTATGAACTGCTGTGCGTTGTAGAGCAACATGTCGATCTCCATAGAGCCCTGCTGCTTCATGTAGTTGTACATTGGAAGTGACGATGTAGAGTAACGCAAGGCGTTGCCGCGCTCCTTAACATCCTCAGGGACCTGTACGTGAACAGCAAAGCCGTCGTGCTTGCGCTCAACAATTGTCAATACCTCGCCATAGCTTGTAGTTGTGAACTCGGCAACCTTAACCTCGTTGTAGATCTTGCCATCGGCCTGACGGAAGGCGAAGTACACCTTGTGTGAGGTGTTTGCATCAAGACCCTGGATGAGGACCTTGTTCTCAGATGCTACTGTAGCATCCTCAATCTGTACCATGGTACCACCAGCAAGGATGGTTGTAGCATCGCGATCCTTGTCGAGGACGTAGGCGAACTCCTTGATACCCTGAGTTCTTACGGTAATCTCAACCGATGCAGGTGAAGGCTCACCAACGAGAACCTCTACCAATGTCTTAGCGCTTGGACCTGGCTCTGGAGTGTCAGGCGTACAAGCACTAATTGCGAAGCCTGCAACGAGTGCGACAACCGCAAAAAGATAGTGTGAAAAGTTTTTCATAAAATAATAATTTGGTTATATAATTTATTACATTATTCTTTTGGTCTAAATAATGTTCAATCTTAACGCGCAAATATAATGATATATTTTGTAAAATGCAATGGCATATGTACTTATCATCACCCTCTTACTTGGCCTAAATTGCACCTAATATCATGCTCCCAAAAGGGCAATATCGCCCCTGTATAGCGTATTTATTGCATTTCTTCACTCATAAAACAGAGTTTTTTATTCATTATTTTTTCTTGCAACAATCCATAAAATTTATCGTTGCGTTGCCTTTGTTGCCCTCTTTACGTTATTTTATAAATAGTATAGGTAAAAAAAGAAAAAATTATCGTATATTTGTGGTCAAAGCAAACAACTAAAACAGAGTGAGTATGATGAAGAAAATGTTATCGCTGTTGGCACTTCTTGGCGTTACATTTAGCGCTATTGCCGACGAGGGTATGTGGCTGTTGCCATATATCAAGAAGATGAACCAGAGTGACATGAAGGAGCACGGGTGCAAGCTCAAGGCTGAGGATATCTACTCGGCTGAGAAGTCGTCGCTCAAGGATGCTATCGTAATCTTCGGTGGCGGCTGCACAGGTGAGATCGTATCGCCTAATGGTCTTCTCTTTACCAACCACCACTGTGGCTACGACGCTATTCAGAAGCTCTCGAGCGTCGAGCACGACTACCTCAAGGATGGCTTCTGGGCGATGAACTACGCGGAGGAGCTCCCAGCAGAGGGTCTCGAGGTGCGTTTCGTGCGCCATATATTTGACGTTACTGCCGACATCATGGGCACTGTTCCATCGACAGCTGGTCAGGAGGAGTATGAGGCTATCGCAGGTGCTAACAAGGAGGCACTTATCGCAAAGCTTGAGGCTGAGTATCCAGGTATGGAGGTCGTAATCCCATCGTTCTTTGGTGGTAATCAGTTCTTCGCATTTGTATATGAGACATACACCGACGTACGTTTGGTAGGTACTCCTCCATCCTCTATCGGTAAATTCGGTGGCGATACCGACAACTGGATGTGGCCACGCCACACTGGTGACTTCTCGGTATTCCGCGTATATGCTGGCAAGGACAACCGCCCAGCGGAGTACTCTGAGGAGAACGTGCCTTACAAGGCTGAGAAGTGGCTCGACGTATCGCTCAAGGGTATCGAGGAGGGCGACTTCGGCATGATCATGGGCTTCCCAGGCTCTACCGAGCGCTACAAGACATCCTACGAGATTGACTATATGATGGAGGTGGACAACCCACAGCGTATCTACATCCGTGGCGAGCGCCAGAAGATATTGCGCGAGTGGATGGACTCCGACCAGGCGATCCGTATCCAGTATGACGCTAAGTATGCTCAGTCGTCGAACTACTGGAAGAACTCTATCGGTATGTCACGCGGCATCGAGAAGCTTGGCGTGCGTGCTAAGAAGGCTGCTCAGGAGGCTGAGTTCCAGGCATGGGCAGATGCCAACACACTCCCCGAGGAGGGTTATATCGGTGCGTTGAACCTTATCGCTGAGTCGCAGGTGGAGGCTAAGGCTGAGAATGCTGCGTTGCAGTACCTCTTCGAGACCTTCTTGCAGGGCATGGAGCTTCTTCAGCCACTCGTGATGACCAACGAATATGAGCAGTTCTACAAGGACTTCAATGCCGACGTAGACCGCGCTGTGGCGAAGCGTATGTTCCAGATCTACCGCGAGAACAATACCCTCCTTCCATCTATCTACGAGAAGATTGACGCTGAGTTTGGTGGCAATAGCGACGCCTATGTAGATTGGCTCTACAACAACACATACTTCACATCGTTGGAGAGGATGGCTATTTTGGGCGAGGTTGAGAATGGCCAGGAGCTCTACATGAACGACCCAGCCTTGGAGCTCGCTAACTCTATCGTGACACTCTATCGTGAGCTTGTTGTTGACGTTGCTGCTGCCAATATAAAGTTTGAAGAGGGTCACCGCAAGTATATCGATGGTCTTATGAAGAAGAACCCCGAGAAGGCGTGGGCATCGGATGCTAACTTCACAATCCGCCTAACCTATGGTAACGTATTGCCTTACAGCCCTGCCGACGGTATCGTCTACAAGCACTATACAACACTTGAGGGTGTCATGGCTAAGGAGGACCCATCAAACCCTGTTGAGTTCACCGTGCCTGAGCGTCTCAAGGAGCTTTATAAGAATAAGGACTATGGTCGCTATGCTGATAAGAATGGCGAGCTCCCAGTGGCATTCCTCGTGAACTGCGATATCACTGGTGGTAACTCAGGCTCTCCTGTGATGAATGCTAAGGGCCAGCTTATCGGCTTGGCATTCGATGGTAACTGGGAGGCTATGTCGGGTGATGTTGCCTTTGAGCCAGAGCTTCAGCGCACCATCGCCGTAGATATCCGCTACGTGTTGTTCGTCATCGAGAAGTACGGCAATGCTAAGTGGCTCATCGATGAACTTACAATCAAGAAGTAAGATCATAGATATATAGACAAGTAGAGGCTGACCAGTGGTCAGCCTCTATTTGTTTATGTGTGTTCTATCTATCGCAGTGCCTCCACAAAGTCGTGGTACTCGGCCCACAGTGGCTCGGTCATCAGCCACCACTCGCGGGCAACAGCTGCGGGCGAGGGGCGCTCCGAGGCGATATCCTTGCGGAATGCCTCATCGTCGGGGTGATTGTCGCGTGTGAGCTCATCGTAGTAACTCTTATAGCGTGACTTGAGCAGCGAGAGTAGCTTTGCGTCCATCTTATCACGGCGCTCCGATGCCCATAGTCGGGCGATGACAGCCTCGGCCGACTTGTCGCTCAGGTCGATGGTTATGTCGTCGTAGCTGTCCCACTCCTCCATGGCGATGTAGCAGAGTGCCAACATGTTGACAGCCTCGAAGTGGTCCTCGGGATCGCAGTCGATGAGCATCTCGAGCTGTGCCATGGCCATCTCCAAATCACCAATGCGGAAGTGGTCCATCGCCGAGCCGTAGATGATGCTCATAGCAGCGCGGCTATTGGCGTGTTCCCAGCTGAGTGCCATCGCCTCATCCTCGGGGAGTATCTCGGCAAGGAGTATGAAGGCGGCATAGCGTGCCTCGCACGCCTCGTTATATCGCCCATCTGTGGCGAGCTTATCTATCTGCTCTGCCGCACGGCTGAAGTTGTAGCGACCCTTGCCCTCGAGCTCGAAGGTCTGGTCGCCTATGGGGTTAAATATCGGCACCTCTCTTGACATCGCGACGTATGTTTAGCATTAATAATCCTGATAGTATGGCTGTTACGGCACCTCCGTACGCGTAGGCGGCAGTGCAGCTGCCCATGCCCAAGAACTGCGCCGACACGAAGATGAACGACGAGCATATATATGTCATTATGATTGCTGGAATAAGGGCTACGAAGGTGTAGCGACTACCGCGACGCTGCAGCCAGGCAACGATCATCCAAAGGGTGATTACCGAGAGTGCCTGGTTGGACCATGCGAAGTAGCGCCAGATGATGTCGAAGTCGATAAAGGCGATGCCGATGCCCAGGGCGAAGAGCGGTGCGCTGACGATAAGTCGCTTATACATAGGCTTCTGGTCGTATCCAAGCATATCGGCGATGATGAGGCGTGCCGAGCGGAAGGCTGTGTCGCCCGAGGTGATAGGTGCCACGACAACGCCCATGATGGCGAGGATGGCGCCTACGGTGCCGAGTGTGGTGTTGCTGATTGTTGAGACGGCAAGACCGGCGTTGCTGCCATTAGCTGCCATATAGCCGTTGAGACCCTCTACGCCGCCGAAGAATGCCATGGCGATGGCTGCCCATATAAGGGCGATGATGGACTCGGCAATCATAGCACCGAAGAATACGGGGCGTGCCTGACTCTCCGATGTCATGCAGCGTGCCATGAGTGGCGACTGCGTGGCATGGAAGCCTGAGATAGCGCCACAGGCGATGCTGATGAAGAGCGTAGGTATGATAGGCAGGTTCTCGGCATTGAAGTGCTCGTTGCTGAGGCTCGTGAGCTCGGGTATCTTATACTCGCCGATGAGGAGCACGCACAGGAGTCCCAACGCCATGAATATCAGCGCCGCACCGAAGATGGGGTATACCTTGCCGATAATCTTATCTACGGGCATGACGGTGGCGATGAAGTAGTAGATGATGATTATCACTACCCACGTCATATAGGGGATGTCGGTATTGCTGGTGAGTATCTGCGAGGGGGTGACGATAAAGACGCCGCCCACGAGTATCATGAGAAGTGGTATCACCACAAGCGTAAACTTACGCATCCTGCCGCCTAAGTACTTGCCGATGGTCTCGGGGAGGCTCTTGCCGCCATTGCGCATGGAGATGACGCCTGCCATGAAGTCGTGCATGGCGCCCATGAAGATGCCGCCGAGCGTGATCCATAGGAAGGCTACAGGACCGTAGCATGCGCCGAGGATGGCACCGAAGATGGGACCTGTGCCCGCGATGTTGAGCAGCTGGATGAGGAATATGCGCCAGCGGGGTAGTGGCATATAGTCGACGCCGTCGTAGTGTGTCTTCGAGGGCATGGCGTTGTTGTCATCAAGGGCGACCACGCGGCTGAGGAGCTTGCCGTAGAGGAAGTATGCGGCGATGAGTGCGGCAAGGCAGATAAGGAAGGTAGTCATACTGGTATCTGATGTCGTTTGGGTGTGCTCGCTCTATTGAGGAGCACGGCACGAAAAATGAGCCTTGAGCGGGACTCGAACCCGCGACCCCTTCATTACGAATGAAGTGCTCTACCGACTGAGCTATTAAGGCACCTAATGGTTAAACGGTGTTTAACACTACAAATATCGCATTTTTTTTGAGAAAGTGTACCTCAAGGTTGGATTTTTTTTAGGTTGAGGTTGAGAGGTTAGTAATTAGTAGAGAGTAAGAGGTTAGTAATTAGTAGAGAGTAATTAGTAATTAGTAATGTTTCGCTCCGAGGGAGCGATAGAGTGAGGGGGTAAAAAGGGTACAAGGGGTATTAGGGGGCTTGCGCGTGAGGTGTATGGCTCTCGCTAATTGAAAACGCCCCTCAGACCCCTCAGACCCCATCCCCTTTGCTCCAAAGGAGCAACACCATTACTAATTACTCATTAACCCATTACTAATTAAAAAATTAGGGACCACCCTCTCGGATAGTCCCTACGTCGTGACGGTAGCGTCAGGAATTACAATGCGTTAACGTGCAATGCAAGTGAGCTCTTAAGGTTACCAGCCTTGTTCTTGTGGATGATGTTGTGCTTAGCAAGCTTATCCAACATTGAGCTTACCTTTGGCAAAAGTGCCTCAGCTGCGCTGCGCTCTGTAGTGTTACGCAATGCCTTAACAGCGTTACGAGTAGTCTTGTGGTAAAGACGGTTGTGTGCACGCTTAGTTACGGTCTGACGAATTCTCTTCTTTGATGACTTGTGGTTTGCCATAGCTTTAAATCTTTATTTTTTTACTTTTTAGTTTATTTCTCTCTATTTCTCACTCTCACTCACTCTCACTCTCTCTTCTCTCCCCCCCGCTACTCGCCTTTGCGAGCTTGGCCTGCGGTGGCACTCTCTACGACCGTGGTCGCTGTCGGATAGGCTGATGCCCGCTCCTAAAATTCTCTTAAACCGCAAGCACTACCCCATGTAGGGTAACGCCCCAAGTGTAGTCCGTACGAGAGTCGAACTCGTCTTTCAAGAATGAAAATCTTGTGTCCTAACCGATAGACGAACGGACCTTACCACTAATGCCCACTTTTGGGTGAGCAATTTAGCGGGGCAAAGGTACGTAAAATTTTCTATTTGGCAAAATCTTTATTGAAATTTTCTGCCTGTAAATGCTATTAACGTCCGTCGGTGGGCTATCGTCGTAGGCGAATAGACTGATTTTCAGCGTCGAACGACACATATTTGCTATCGAACAGGCGCTCTATGTTACCCGATGTAATCATCTCTGCAGTAGGCAGATGCACCAGTCGTGGACTATCCACAAGGGCGATGCTATCGGCAAGCGATAGGGCGATGTCGAGCTCGTGTGTCGAGAAGATGACGCACCTCTCTTCCTCGTGTGCTAAGCGGCTGAGCAGCGTGCATAGCTCGTAGCGATTGGGGAGGTCGAGGAAGGCTGTTGGCTCGTCGAGGAGTATTATGGGGGTATCCTGCGCTAAGGCTCTGGCTATCATCACCCTCTGGCACTCGCCATCCGACATCGTCGATACCCTGCGCTCTGCCATATGTCGCACGCCGGCAATATCCATGGCACGCTCGATAGCTGCTCTATCCGCATCCGTGAGGCGACCCATCCACCCGGTATATGGTGAGCGACCGATGGCAACAAGGTCGTAGGCGGTGAGTGCCTCGACATCTATGCGCTCGGTGGTGACAAAGGCAACAAGGCGCGCAAGCTCCACCTGCGACATATCCGCGAGTGGTGTGCCGTTGATGGCTATCTCTCCCTGCTGGGCATCCATGAGTCGAGCTATGGTGCGTAGTAGGGTGCTCTTGCCCGTGCCGTTACGCCCGAGGAGGGCGACCATCGTTCCGCGCTCAAAACGCGTTGTGGCATCCTTGATGAGGGTGCGTTGCGAGTAGCCGAGTGTTATGTTACGTAGCTCTATCATAGACCTTTACGATTACGGAAGATGACAACAATGATGATTGGTATGCCGAGCAGCGAGGTTATGGTGTTGATGGGTAGCATGACGCCGCTGTGTGCCACGATGTCGCAGAGCATACAGCATAGGAGCATCGACACAGCGCCCCAGAGCATCGAGGCGGGCATGAGCACCCTATGGTCTGCCGTGCGGAAGGTCATGCGTGCAAGGTGGGGCATGGCAAGACCGATGAATCCGATAGGTCCGCAGTAGGCGGTGACGGTGGCGGCAAGGAGGGTTGTCGCAAGGAAGATAACGCCGCGCGAGAAGCGTACGTTAAGACCCACGGTGCGGGCATATCCCTCGCCTAAGAGTAGCATATTGAGCGACTTGATGGCTACCATCGAGAGCCCCAAGCCGACCGTAACGACGGGAACAAGGATGCATAGGTCGTCGATGGTGACGGTGGAGAGCGAGCCCATGGTCCACACCACGAAGCTCTTCAGCGACTCCTCAGTGCCGATATATTGGAGGATGCCCACGGCAGCAGATATTGCCGAGCCGAGCATCATGCCGAGGATGAGGATGACGTTTATGTTGCCTATCCTACGCGATACGACCATCATGATAAGGAGTATTGCTGCGGCACCCAACCACGCCATTGCCGTGATGCCCATGCGTGCAAAGATGCCACCTGCCACGCCACCGAGCATAGGTAGCGCGAGGGTGAAGAGTGCCACGCCGAGGCTCGCACCGGCATTAATGCCGAGGACATAGGGACCTGCCAAGGGGTTGCGGAAGAGGGTCTGCATCTGTAGTCCGCTGGCGGCAAGAGCCATGCCTGCTATGATGGCGACGATGACCTTCGGCAGGCGTAGCTTGTTGATGATTACGGCATACTCTGCCGAGGTGTCGCCACCCGTGAGTGCTGCCCATACGTCCGACATGGGTATCGAGCTGCTGCCTATAAGCAAGTCGCCAATGGCGAGTGCTATGGTTGCTATGGCAAGGAGTGTGAATAGTAGGGCATGGCGTGTGGCACCACGCTCGAAGTAGTTGCGTAGGGCGTAGGCTGAGCATAGCGCGAGGATGACAATCAGGACGATGCCCCATAGTGAGCTGTGCGATGTGGCGCGAGTCGAGGGCTGCATGTCGTCGCTGTCGGATATGTCGTTGTGTGTGAGTGTTGCGCTTGCAACATCGCCACCCAGGCTGCGGAAGTAGTAGAGCTCGCGGGGCTCGCCACCGATGATGCTCACAAGGTCTGAGAGCACTATGTCGGGGTGTACGATTGCCGACTCCCAGAAGTCGCTACCTCCAGCCTCGCTGAGACGAAGGTTGTTGTTATATACGGCACCACGCTGCACTACGCTGCACTCCACGAAGGAGGGCACGGCGGCAACTACCTCCTCCATACTCTTGCACTGCCCGACGTTGAGCCATATGTCGGCACGCGACACTAAGCCGTATGCCTCCTCGAGGCTAATGCCCTTGGAGCCTCCCGTGGGGTTGATACCTTTATATATATACTCGCCACCAGCATCCTCCACCAGGCGTACCATGTAGCTATCGTCCGAGGGCATATACCATACATCCTGATAGGGTAGGTTGAACATCACCGTTGGTGGGTTGTCGCTGCTGACAACGCTGTTTCGCACCGCGTTATAGCGCTCCTCGATATCCTCGAATAGTCGTATGCCACGCTCCGCGCATCCCATAATCTCCGCGACGCATACTAACCACTCAGCCTTGCCTAAGGGCGACTCCTCGACATAGTCGCCGAGGTAGAGATAGGGGATGCCCAACTCGCGAAGCTTCGATGTGACGGCGCTGTTGTCTGCCGAGATGCCATACATGAGCACTATGTCGGGGTTGAGCAGCGAGAGGGTCTCGTAGTCGAGGTTGGTGTCGTAGCCCACATCCTTGACGCTGGCGTTGTCGGCTATCGCGGGGTTTAAGATATACTGCTTGCCCGAGACACCCACGATGTTCGATGTCTCGCCCAAGGCGTCGAGCATGGCGATGTAGCTTGACGACATACATACCACACGCTGGGCAGCCCCCACGATATATTGCCCCTCGTAGCCCTCGGCGCTCTGCTCGTCGGGGAAGATGACGAGGTATTGCTCGTCGCCCTCGGTGGCACCCTGCCAGGGTTGCGATACGCGTATTGTAGTCACGCCACTATCGTCCACAAGGATGTCGAAACCCGAGGCGTGCTTGGGGCTATATTGGGTGTGCGAACGCTCCAATATGTCGGCTAAGGAGTTGTTTGTGCGCTCCGTGCAACCGACACATAGCAAGAGTGTTACGATGGTGAATATTGTGGCTAAGGCTCGTTTCATAGTGCAAAGTTACATTTTTTTTGGCTTTTCGTTGCCGACTTGCAAAATTTATTACTATCTTTGCAACGCATTTTGCTTCGGGATGTAGCTCAGCCCGGTTAGAGTACGCGTCTGGGGGGCGTGTGGTCGCAGGTTCAAATCCTGTCATCCCGACAAAGCTGAGTAGCGGAGGTCTTCAATCGAGAGGTTGGAGACCTCTTTTTTAATTAGTAGTGAGTAAAGAGTAATTAGTAATACTTCGCTCCTGCGGAGCGATAGAGTGAGGGGGTAAAAAGGGGTACAAAGGGTAATAGGGGTAATAAGGGTAAAAGGGGTACGAGGGGCTGGCTATCAAGTCGCTATCAAAAAAAAAAAAACAAGAACGATAAACCACCCTAAACCACCCACACCCCTCCCCCCTACACCCCCCTTCTCACTTGCTCCTGCGGAGCGATAAGAAAAAATTAGTAAAGAGTAATTAGTAATTAGTAATACTTCGCTCCTGCGGAGCGATAAGAAATAGGGAAATTAAGGAGTTTAAAGCAAAATCACTAATTTCACTAATTTCCCTAAATTCTTTAATCCCATTTGCTCCGATGGAGCAACACCATTACTAATTACTAATTACTCATTACTCATTAACAACAAGAGCGCCCCGAAAGGCGCTCTCTGTTGTTTTCGCTTACTCCATGCAGCGGCAGATTAGATTGCGGTCACCATAACCGTTGTCAATCTTCGTTACATAGGGGAAGAACTTATTCTCGGCAATCCACTCGAGTGGGAATACCGCCTCTTCGCGTGAGTATGGGTGCGACCACTCGCCAGCGAGCTCCTTGGCGGTGTGTGGCGCGTTGACAACGACATTGTCGGCATTGCCCGATGCTGCAGCTGCCTCGCACTCGCGCTTAATCTTGATGAGCGACTCGATGAAGCGGTCCATCTCTGCCTTAGACTCCGACTCTGTAGGCTCCACCATCAATGTCTCGTGCACAGGGAACGAGAGGGTAGGGGCGTGGAAGCCGTAGTCCATGAGGCGGTGAGCGATGTCGCCGCAGTCGATGTTATAGTCGTGCTTGAAGCGTGTGAGGTCGAGGATCATCTCGTGACCTACGCGACCAGTCTCGCCCGAGTAGTAGGTGCGATACTCATCCTTGAGTGCCGATGACATATAGTTAGCATTGACGATAGCCATCTCTGTTGAGCGGCGCAAGCCCTCGAAGCCGAGCATGCGGATATAGCCATAGGTGATAGGCAACAACATTGCTGAGCCCCATGGTGATGACGACACGGCGGTGATACCCTCCTCGCCACCAGTCTCCATGAGTGAGTGTGTAGGCAAGAACTTAACGAGGTGCTCGGCAACGCATACAGGACCCACACCAGGACCACCACCGCCGTGAGGCATGGCGAAGGTCTTATGTAGGTTGAGGTGGCATACGTCGGCACCGATATATCCTGGGTTGGTGAGACCCACCTGTGCGTTCATGTTAGCGCCATCCATATATACCTGACCGCCAGCATCGTGTACTGCGTCTACGATATCGCGGATGCGGCTCTCGAAGACACCGTGAGTTGAAGGATATGTTACCATCAAGCCGCAGAGCTCTGAAGCGTGCTCCTCAGCCTTCTTCTTGAGGTCCTCAACATCGATGTTACCATTCTGGTCGCACGCCACGATGACAATCTTCATGCCTGCCATAGCTGCTGATGCAGGGTTCGTGCCGTGTGCCGATGATGGGATGAGGGTGATGTTACGATAGCCCTGGCCACGGCTCTGGTGGTAGGCGCGAATCATCATAAGACCTGCGTACTCACCTGCAGCGCCTGAGTTAGGCTGAAGCGTACATCCTGCAAAGCCGGTGATTGTCGCAAGGTAGCCCTCGAGGTTGGTGATAAGCTCGCGGTAGCCCTCAGTCTGGTCGGCAGGGGCAAATGGGTGAACATTCTGGAAGCCGCCGAGCGATAGTGGCTGCATGAGCTGCGCTGCGTTGAGCTTCATGGTACATGAACCGAGCGAGATCATAGAGTTCATGAGCGAGATGTCGCGAAGCTCAAGCTTCTTGATGTAGCGCATCATCTCGGTCTCGGTGCGGTATGAGTTGAAGATAGCCTCGGTGAAGAAGTCGCTCTTGCGCTCCACGTCAGCAGCGATGGCTGCCTTCTCGATGCGCTTAACGCTCTTAGCCTTCTTGCCGCGTGCCTCAGCGAAGATCTCGACAACGCTCTGCAACTCAGCATCTGTGGTCACCTCGTCGAAGGCGATACGCACACAGTCGTCAGCAGGGTAGAACATATTTATCTCGCGTGCAAGGGCGATATCCTGGATTACAGATGCCTCAGCCTCCACCTCGATGGTGTCGAACACCGCCTTGGTGCGTACCACATAGCCCATAGCCTCCAACGCATCCTTCACGGTGAGGGCTGCGGTGTGAGCATTCAACGCGGCACGCTGAAGACCCTCCTTACCATTATATATACAGTAGAAGCCCACCATCGATGCCATCAATGCCTGTGCAGTACAGATGTTCGATGTAGCCTTCTCGCGCTTGATGTGCTGCTCGCGCATCTGCAACGACATACGCAATGCCTTGTTGCCAAGACGGTCTACCGATACGCCGATGATACGACCAGGCATCTGACGCTTGTAGGCGTCGCGTGTAGCCATGTAGCCTGCCGAAGGACCACCAAAGCCCATAGGGCAGCCAAGACGCTGTGTAGTACCCACGGCGATATCTGCGCCCCACTCTGCTGGTGACTTCATGAGGGCGAGCGATAGAAGGTCGGCAACGGCAGTGACTGTAGCACCTGCCTCATGTGCCTTAGCTGCGAAGGCTGCATAGTCGCATACCTCGCCATTGGCTGCTGGGAACTGCAACACAGCACCGAACTCCTTGCCCGAGAACTCATATGTCGAGAAGTCGTCGCGGATAATCTCAATGCCGAAGGGCTCCGAGCGTGTGAGAAGCACGTCGAGAGTCTGTGGGAAGATGTTCTCATCGACAAAGAGCTGGTTGCGACCCTGCTTCACCGCCTCGCGTGAGCGTAGAGCATACATCATGAGCATAGCCTCAGCTGTTGCTGTAGCCTCGTCGAGCAGAGAGCAGTTTGCCACCTCCATGCCTGTGAGCGAGAGGATGGCGGTCTGATAGTTGAGCAGAGCCTCAAGACGACCCTGCGAGATCTCAGCCTGATATGGGGTATATGATGTGTACCATGCAGGGTTCTCGAAGACGTTGCGTGACACTACGGCAGGCACCACGTTAGGGTAGTAGCCCATGCCGATGAATGAGCGGAAGGTGCGGTTCTTAGCAGCAAGAGCTGCGATGTGCGCTGCATACTCATACTCGCTCATAGCCTCTGGAAGGTCAAGATCCTTCTTAAGGCGGATATTCTGTGGTATCACCTGCTGCAAGAGCTCCTCAACTGAGGCAACGCCGATTGTTGCAAGCATCTGCTGTAGGTCATCCTTAGAGTTTAGACCTGTGTGACGGTCTACAAAGCTATCAAAGGTTTTCATTGTGTTAATTATTAGTTTTTGGTTTGTTACGTTTTACTTGGTTATATGCTAACTCCTCGTGGGGAGGTTTTAGTATCTGTTAGTATCTGAATGAGCTGCCACCGATAAACTCCCTAAGTAGCGATGTTGGTGGTATCTCCTGAGGGTCTATAGGCACGAAGTTGTCCAAGAACTTAAGCATGCGCTTCGCCTCGGCATGCTCTGCTGCTGTGTCGGGCACCTCGCGAAGTATAGGCTCGGCAATGGCACGCAATACCGATATCTCGTAGAAGAGCGACGAGTTGAACATCACATCGGCATTCTCCTGGTAGGGGAAGATGTGCCTCTCCTCGCCACGGCGTACCGACGACCACATGCCGAGTGTGCGCAGGGCGTTGTTGCCGCGTGTGGCGTTGTCGCGTATTGTGCGGCGTAGCAGACGGTTGTCCGTAGTCGGTATTCGCGAGTAGTTGTCCATGGCCACCGACGTGAAGCACGATATGTATATCTTAAACTTCTGATCCTCGGCGATGCCTGGCGTGAGGCGTGGGTTGAGGGCGTGGATACCCTCCAAGATGAGCACCGAGCGCTCGGTAAGCTGGAGGGGCTTCTCGTGCCACTGACGCTTGCCCGAGATAAAGTCGTAGCGTGGTATCTCGACACTCTCACCCGCAGCAAGACGCTTGAGGTGGTCGTTGAGTGTTGCGAGGTCTATAGCCTCCAATGCCTCGAAGTCGGGCTTGCCATCCTCGCCCAGCGGTGTCTTGTCCCTATCCACAAAGTAGTCGTCGAGAGCTATGAGCACAGGGTCTAAGCCGAGGACGCGTAGCTGGATGCCTAAGCGCTTCGAGAATGTTGTCTTGCCACTCGACGAGGGTCCCGAGATTAGCGCCATGCGCACGCCGCGCTGGCTGTTTGCCTCGGCAATGCTACGTGCAATGCCCGCAATCTTATTCTCGTGGAACGCCTCAGCAATCTTTATAAGCTCCGAGCTATCACCCTCCATAACCCTGCGGTTGAGCTCACCAACGGTGGACACACCCATGATATCTATCCACTGCTGATACCCGTGGAAGATGTCGAACATCTTGTCGAGGTGGATCTCGGTATTCACCCTGTCGGGCGCGGTGCGCGATGGTAGGGCAACATATATGCCGTTGTAGTAGCGCACGATGTCGAACTTAGCGACATATGCCGACGATGGTGCCAATGCTCCGTAGAAGTAGCCTGGCATATCGCCTAAGTAGTTGATTGTGCGGTAGAGGTGTGGACGTGTGTCGAGGAGCTCTATGCGGTCGTCGAAGCCATACTTATGATACTCGGCAGCCACCTCTTCGGCTAAGCGCTTCTCGCGACGTATGGGGAGTGCCAACTCGACAATCTCCGCCATGCGCTCCTTGAGGCGTAGGATATCCGTGTCGCTTAGCTGATAGCCATCGTCGAACTCGGCATAGAAGCCGTCGCCCAGTGAGTGGCGTATGCGTAGCTTATGCTCGCGCAGCAGCTCCGTAGATGCCATCTGCAGCACGAAGGAGAGGGTGCGCTGATAGACGCGATAGCCCTCATAATGGCTCATGTCGAGGAACTCAACGGTGACGGGTTTATAGACCTTATAGCTGAGATCCTTGTATCGGTTGTTGACCCTCGCCACCAATATTGGCAGCTGATGCTCGAAGCCCATATGTGGCAAAACATCGAGCAACGACGAGCCTACAACCACCTTGTGGCGGCTGTTGTTATTCACACATCTAAGCTCTACTATCTGCATGGTTGTTACTTTTTATTAAAAGTTTGTGTAAAGATAGTAATTTTTTGTAACTTTGAAGCAAATAAATCAATTTAGTTATGAGAAAAATTTTATCACTTATCATATGTATGCTCTTGCTCACGCCATTATATGGCGCAGAGCGACAGCCTCAGGGCGCTCACCTCTACATAATCTCGACAAACGACATGCACGCCAATATCGATGCGATACCCTCTCTTGCAACGCTCGTCAAGGAGTATGAGGCTCGGGGTGAGGTGTTGCTGGTGGATAGTGGCGATAGGGTTACGGGCAACGCCTATGTCGACGATGCCGTGGAGCCTGGTGTGCCCATGATTGAGCTAATGAACACCCTCGGCTACGATATTGTGACTCTGGGCAACCACGAGTTCGACAAGGGTCGCGAGGTGCTTAGTAATATGGTCGCGAGGTCTAACTTCGACTGGGTATGCTCGAATGTCCGTGTGTTGCGTGGCATGAAGCAGCTAAAGCCCTATAAGATAGTTAAGTACAAGGGCGCCAAAATAGGCTTCGTGGGCGTTGTGACCACCGACATGGGAGGTCGTCCTGCGGGTAGCGAGGCGGCGTATGTCGACTTCGCATTCACCCCCGACTACAAGAGTGCCTACGCTCAGTGCGAGAGGGTCGATGATAGGTGCGACTTTGTGGTGCTTCTCTCGCATATGGGCTACGATGTGGACCAGCGTCTTGTGGCGATGGATGCCGAGTGTGACTGGGTGGCTGGTGGCCATAGCCATGATGTTGTGGGCGCCGAGTATGACGATACGCATATCAGCCAAAACCGCAAGGATCTGCGATATGTGACCATCGCCGACCTCTATATCTATCGCGGTGATGTTGAGTCGGTTACCTACACTCAGGTGGAGCTTAAGAGCTACGCCAAGGATGCTGCCATGGAGGCTACGGTTGAGGCCCTAAAGGCGCGCGATCCCGAGCTTAATACCATCGAGACTCGCTTTGTGGCGCGTGCCACACAGGATGGCGTTGCCAACTTCACCAACGAGGCTCTTGCAACATACCCCTATGCCGACGGCTTTGTCCCCGAGGTATGCTTCTACCACTTCGGTGGCGTGCGCCTTGCCGAGATTGCCGAGGGCGATGTCAAGCGTGTTACGCTCCTCAATAACGACCCATTCGTCTCGACGATATATGTTGGTGAGATGACACCCGAGCAGATGCGTCGCTTCATCATCGACAAGTATAATTCGGGTAGCAAGGAGCATCCCGACAAGGAGTCGCACTACGCCTACTTCCGCTCGACGGTGCCCTATGAGATAATTCTCGATAGAGATAATCTCGACACTCCCTCGGGTCTGCCCGATGCCGTAGATGTCCTCTTCCCAACGCTCGAGGAGGGTCGCACCTATCGCGTGGCTATGTGTAACTATATCGCTGAGAACTACATCGATAAGAGGCTCGTTGAGCAGCAGCTAACGAAGCTTGGCGTGACCGTTCGTGAGGCTATGCTGCGCCTTGCTCGCGAGTATAGCTCGGAGGGCTACACACCCGATAATAACATCTATCAAGAGGTGAAGTAATGTTGGAGAATTGCTATCAAACGAAGCTCGTTGAGGCGGGCTGCGACGAGGCGGGACGTGGATGCCTCGCAGGGTCGGTATTTGCTGCTGCGGTGATCCTGCCGCCCGACTTCTACCATCCATTGCTCAACGACTCGAAGCAGATGACCGAGCGTCGTCGTGAGCAGCTACGCGCAATCATCGAGCGCGAGGCATTGGCGTGGTCGGTACAGGAGGTGACAGCCGAGCGTATAGACAAGATAAATATCCTGAACGCCTCAATCGAGGGTATGAACCTCGCCATCAAGGCATTAAGCATCAAACCCGAGTATATCATCGTCGATGGTAATCGCTTTCATACAGACCTCGCAACGCCGTGGAGGACTATCGTTAAGGGTGATGGTAAGTATGCCAATATAGCTGCGGCATCGGTGCTTGCCAAGACCCACCGCGACGAGTATATGATGCGCCTTGCCGAGGAGTATCCCATGTATGGCTGGGCGAAGAATAAGGGCTATCCCACGCGTGAGCACCGCCTCGCCATCCGCGAGCATGGCATGACGCCCTACCACCGCCTAAGCTTCAACGCCTCCCCCGAGCAGCTGGAACTATTTTGAGGTGTCACAGGGTAGTGAGTAATTAGTAATTAGCAATTACTACTGGTGCGATAAATTTTATTAAAATAACTTTTGTTCTTTGACATTTTGGTTTTCGGTTGTTGATTGAGTCGTTTCTGTAAGCAATTCTCTGATTGGGACTTTGGCAAGGGCAGATACCCCCAAGATGCGAGATA